>NZ_SZXE01000021.1:0-13778 GCF_005281255.1 Citrobacter sp. wls708 | reverse complement strand
TCAAGATGATGACGATTGCGCAGGCCGGTTAGGGGGTCGTACAGCGCTTTCTCCAGCAACGCATCGCGCAGGCGTTGGTTGGCTAATGCCAGACCGAGTGCTTCTGCCATCAGTTCCAGGTAGGCGCGAGATGAGGTGGAATCCTCGCTGAGATTCTGGAATGAGAGCAGGCCGATGGCTTCACCCTGGGCAATCAGCGGCACGCATAAGGTATGCCGCTGGCACGATTCTGGCAGATGGTAGCAGGCGATATCCGGTTCGTCTTGTACCGGTGGATGGCTCTGGCCGCGGCGTACCGCCCAGCATTCGTCCGGGTGAAACGCATCGGCTTTACCCTCTGGTGAGAGCCACTGCGCAACGCAGCGCATCTGCCAGGGCTCCCGATCCAGTATGTACAGTCGGCCGGCGATACCTGGAGCAATATTCGGCGCGAACAGTTCCGCCACATTAATAACATCGGCAAAACTTTCGCACCCCTGCAGACGCTGCGTCATGCGCGCCAGTAGTTCGCGGATCCCCCAGTCGGCGTCTCTCTCTTTCTCCAGCCGCTGACGGGCCAGCCCGTTCTCGCGAAAAATCCGGATCGCCTGGGCCATATCGCCAATTTCATCGATCTGGTTAAAGCTGGGTGTCTCGACAGCATAATCTTGCGATGCCAGACGGTTAACTACATCGCTCAAACGCACCACCGGGCGCAACACACGGCGCTTCAATATAAACCCAAGAACGAACAAAAATAGCAGCGCCGTAAGACCGACCATCACTTCAGAGGCTGTGCGCAGTGTACGTGACGCCTGAGTGGCATCTTCAATGGCATTGAGTACACGGTTGTCGAGCAACTGGCGGAAATGGTCTATCCGGTCCTGTGCCCGCTCCAGTTCCTGTTCATAGGTTTTGCTGAAGAGCAGGGCAATCGCTTGTGTGTGTTCTCCCCGCGCGACGCTGGCCAGCGCTGCAGTTTGTTCGTCCTGCAGAGCATCAACAATCTGCAATCCTTCATGCAATAGCGCCAGTTCTTCACCTGTCGCTCCGGCATCTTTCAACGCTGCCAGGCGATGCTCAACGGCTTTCAGTGACGCCTCTTTCTGACGATAGTTGTTCAAAGCATCAGGGTCTTTACTGACCACGTAGAGACGCGCCATATCAGACAGCGACCAGGCGTCGAGTTCCACTTCTTCGGTCAGTTGGTCAAATTTATAACGTTGTTCCACCACCTGGCGTTCGGTGTTATCGGCGTTGGACGCCATCAGCATGACAACGCCGGAGGCGATGGTCAGGCATACCGTCGCGCTGTAGGCCCAGTTGGTGATTGTGGCTATTCGCACTGATTAGTTCCTTCTGCGACGATTAATCAATTAGCATGATTGAAATTATAGGAAACGTATGATTTTGCGTGAAAATAAAAAAGGCGGCTCTGGGCCGCCTTCTGTTATCGTCCTGACATCATAAATCTGGAGGATTTTTTCCTTCTTCCATAAAGGCTTCGTCGATACCTTCCACGTTACCGGCATGATCGCGCCCGGAAAACAGGTTCCAGCAGGTAATGAACAGCGCGGCGATCAGCGGGCCAATCACAAACCCGTTAATGCCGTAAATCTCCATCCCGCCGAGGGTGGTTATCAGAATCAGGTAGTCCGGCATTTTGGTGTCTTTTCCTACCAAAAGCGGGCGCAGGATGTTGTCCACCAGACCGACGATAATCACGAAGAACCCGACGATAAACAGCCCTTGCCAAAGTTGGTGCGTAGCGAAGAGGAATATGGCTGCGGGTACCCAGACGATTGCCGAGCCGACGGCAGGCACCAGAGAGAGAAACGCCATTAATGCGCCCCACAGAACGCTGCCGTCGATATCCACAATCGCAAACGCGATTCCGCCAAGAATCCCCTGAACTAAAGCCACAACTGCTGTGCCCTTGACGGTTGCGCGCGTTACACCGACAAATTTGGCGAACAAATGCTGTTTGGCAAAATCAGAAAGTGGTAATGAGTCCAGAATCTGGCGTACCAGATAAGGTCCATCTTTTAACAAGAAAAACAGCAGATACAGCATGATGCCAAAGCTGATGGCAAAGCCGAATGTCCCTTTACCGATCAGGAACGCGCTGCCCGCAAGGTACTGGCCGCCTTGCAACACAATGTCGGACAGCTTTTTCTGGATTTCTGCAACATTATCCAGATTGTGTTCTGCGAGGAATCCTCGCGCCCAGCCAGGAAGATACGAAAGAATAGAGGTGACGACTTCGGGAAACTGCGTGTCGTTTTGTTGCAGTTTGTTGTAAACCACATTGAGTTCAATGGCCAGCGATGACAGGATCACCATGAGTGGGATAAAGACAATTAAACAGATAATGGCGATGGTTATTAACGATGCCAGCCCGTTGCGTTCGCCAAGTGCGCTGCGCAACCTGTTTTTTACCGGGTTAAAAATAGTCGTTAAGATCGCGGCCCACAAAATGGCGGAAAAGTAGGGGGACAGCACGTCGAAGAACGCCCAGGTAACGAGGGCAAGTATGAAAATGAAGAAACCTTTGGTCAGTCCGTTAAATCGCATCGGTGAATCCTGTAATGAGAAGCAGTCCCGACTATAGAACCGTTCTGAGGATTTACCAACTTTTGCTGAAGATCTCTGCTCAATACTTGCGGATACCGACTCACGTAAGCTCAGAGAGGAGAGAATACCGTTGTCCGTCGAACCGATAAGAATGGTGTTCTTTACGCCGTGTCGTGACCCGTTTTATCCTCGTATTGTTTGCGGTACTGTAAAGGAGATTGTCCCATCATTTTTTTAAAACAGGTAATGAAATAGGTCATTTCCGTAAAACCCACATGCTCGGCAATCTCTGTCACGTTCAGCGATGAGTAGCGCAATAAATCACAGCTTTTTTTAATCCTGCGGGTCAGTATATATTCCTGGATCCCGCCACCGGTTTGTTGACGGAAAATCCGCGAGGTATAGCTGCGTGAAAAGCCAACATCTGCGGCTAATTCATCAAGTGAAAACTTTTGCTGATAATGCTCTTCTACCCACTGCATAATGCGGGCCGCCACGGTCTGCTGTTGATGCACCACACTCTGCGGTTGCAGGGGAAGAAAGTCCAGAAGTTGCATTACCAGAAAAGCAACATCGCTAGCTGATTGATACCCGTTGCCCTTAAGTGATTCAAACCGATCGAGGATATAGGCAATATAGTCCGCATGTTCACTGAGATCGTGAATTTGTGCCGGAGCATGGGTACCAGAGAGTGCTGCAAATTGAGCCTGGTGGCGGGGAAACATCTGCAAGGCACTGATTATTTCGTTGTGCTCAATATGCATAGCCGTACGATAAGACGGGTTGTTCGGTGCAACATCAACCTGTACCTTATGCAAGCGAAACGGTGGGAAAATAAATAGTCTGCCCGGCTTCGCTGTATAGTGTTGTTTATCAACGACGACTATCCCGTAACCTTTTGAAATATATAAAAACTCAATGCATTGATGCCAATGGTAATAATGAACACTCGCGCCCATTGGACGCTGAAAAGAAATCACTTCATTCCCCATCGCAATTCTTTCTAGTTTTTGTGGATCGTTCATTTTTTACCATGACAACAGAATTAAGTTTTACTGCTATATATTAAAGATATTGCTGAATATCGGTCCAAAAATCTAATCAAACTTAAAAATCGAACTGTTTTTGTGAACATGCTCACGCTGCCGTAGGAAACAAAAAGACTAATCTCCGTCCGTCAGCACCTGGTTGTCGGCTGAAACCTTGAGTCTATAAATACTTCATAAGAGGTAGTGGATTATGATTGCAATTAAACCTTCGGTTTTTTTATTTATACTTATCATTGTCGAGATAATGCTGGAGCCGCATCATGAACGCGATTGCCCCGACTCGCTTAGCGCAGCTCAAAATGAGCAGCTTTATTTTTCTCTATTTCTTTACCTGGTCATCCAGCTTCGGCTTATATGCATTATGGCTGAGTCAAAAAGTTGGTCTTGATAGCGTAACAATTGGTACAGTATTCGCGGTTAATGGTGTGTTTGCCGTGGTTATGAAACCAGTATATGGTTACATCATGGATAAAATAGGCATGAGCAAATGGCTTCTCTATTTTGTCTGCGCCACTTCGGCATTAATGGCACCGTTTTTTGTGGTTATTTATAAGCCTTTATTGCTGAGTCATACGATGTTCGGCATTATTATTGGTGCATTCTATTTAAGCCTGGGATGGTATGCGGGAGTGGCAGCCGCTGAATCCTATGCCGATCGTTTCAGTCGCCTTTACGGCCTGGAGTTTGGCCGTATCCGAATGTGGGGATCGCTCGGCTGGGCGCTGGCGGCTTCGGTTTCCGGCGTATTATTCAACTATACTCCAATCGCTAACTTTATACTGAGCAGTACCACATCCGTAGTCATGCTGGTGGTGTTGTTGAGCCTGAAAATTGGTGATGAGCAGTTACGAAATAACTCGGTTATCTCAGAAAATAAAATTGTCTTTGCCGATGTCATTGCGCTGATGCAGAACCGTAAATTCTGGATGTTTAGTCTGTATGTCGCAGGTGTCGCGTGGATGATGTTTGTAGCAGAACAGCAATTTCCTCGTTACTTTGTTTCTTTCTTTGCCACCAAAGAGCAGGGCAATGCCTGGTATGGTTACCTGGGGACGCTCCAGGCTGGAATTGAATTCCTGATGATGATGTTTATTCCCACGCTGGTTAACTATTATGGTGCCAAGAAGGGGTTGCTGCTGTGCGGGCTAGTCGTGGGGCTTCGTCTGATTCTTTCTGGTTTAACCGTCGACCCAATTATGATTTCAATTATTAAACCATTTTACGGTGTGGAAATAGCGTTACTGCTAATTTCTGTATTTAAATATATCGCCGAACACTTTCATAAACGCGTTAACGCCACCATGTATTTGCTGGGTTATCAGGCAATGGTATATGTCGGTTCTGTTGTCGTGGCGCCACCAGCGGGGTATTTATACGATAAAATAGGTTTTGCACAAACCTTTTTAATTATGGGTGTTTGTGCACTGCTGTTCACGCTAATTTCCGCTTTCACGCTTTCTTGTAGCCATGCGGGAAACAAGATATTAGCGCCGCGCGCTGATATGTTGCGTTCTCAGACTATTAAAACATCGAAATAGTAATAACAGGATAATTTATGATTGCTAATAAAACGGCCAATGTCGTTACTGAACCCCTGCGCGTGTCAGACGCAGCCCCAGTTGACCGTCAGGCATTGAAAAAAGAGTTAGATAATGCAATACCGTATATTTCGTCACGAATTGATCGAACGTTATATGCTCTTGGCAATAAATTTCCCAATGAGGCCTGTGAAGGAGGGAAATGGCAACCCGCTGAAAATAACCAATGGACAAACAGTTTCTGGACAGGGCAGCTTTGGCTATTGTGGGAGATGACCGGTGATAGCAAATACCGTCAGGCTGCTGAGCGATTCATTACTTCATTCGCTCATCGTCTGGTTAACCGTATTGAAACAGATACCCATGACCTCGGCTTTCTTTATTCATTGTCGTGTGTAAACGCATGGCAACTGACAGGTAACGCAGCCGCACGCGATATCGCTCTGCATGCGGCTGAAATGATGATGCAACGCTATAACCCAACAGCAGGTATTATCCAGGCATGGGGAGATCTGACAGATCCAGAGCAGCAGGGACGAATGATTATAGACTGTAATATGAACCTTCCACTGCTCTATTGGGCAAGCGAGCAGACGGGGAATCGGGTCTTTGCTGACGCGGCCTTATCCCATGCCATGCAGGCTGCGAAATATATCGTACGGCCCGATGCATCGACGTATCACACCTACTATATGGATGTTGTGACAGGTGAGCCGCGGTTTGGCAATACGCACCAGGGACACAGCGATAGCTCATGCTGGGCACGTGGTCAGGCGTGGGGGATTTATGGATTCATGCTTAGCTATCTGTATACGGGGAAATCTGAGTTCGTCAGCCTGACCCGCAGCCTGAGTCATTACTTTATTAACCGCCTGCCTGAGGACTCAATTTGTCACTGGGATCTGGCTTTGAATAACACAGATGCCGTGCGCGATAGTTCCGCAGCAGCCATCGCTGCCTGTGGTCTGCTGGAGTTGGCGAAAGCATTACCGGCGACAGATGCGGGTAGGATGCAGTATGAAGAAGTGGCTTTGCGGATTGTGCAATCGCTGACTAAGCGCTATCTCTCTACAAATGAATCGGAATGTGAAGGGTTACTGATGCACTCGGTTTATCATATGCCAGCTGGTAAAGGTGTTGATGAATGTTGTTCCTGGGGAGACTATTTTTATCTTGAAGCGTTAACTCGTGTGCGCCAGTGCTGGACGCCTTATTGGTAGAGACAATTATCTCTAAGCGTATGAAATATTTAAAGTGGGGCAACAGTGTTGTTGCCCCACTTTAGCGGCCAGGGATATCCGTTCAGATTTAGCCGTGTCTGATTTTCCCATCAATTCCCGGTTGAGGTTTACCAAACAGATATCCTTGTGCGAAATCACAGCCCAGTGCCTGAAGTTTTTCCAGTTGTTCTTGCGTTTCAACGCCTTCTGCAACAGCCTTCATATTAAGGGATTTCGCCATGCCTGTAATGAGTTTGATAATATTAAGGGCATCGTCCTGGGTAGACAGTGAATGTACAAAGGACTTATCTATTTTTATTTTATCGAAGGCCAGCCGGCTCAACCGGGAAAGAGAAGAATACCCGGTACCAAAATCATCGATGGAGATTTTCACGCCCAGCGCCCTGAGTTTATTCAGCGTATTCATCGGTGTATTACTCTCAGTAAAGATGGAGGATTCAGTGACCTCCAGTTCAAGGCGTTGAGCGGGGAGTCCTGTTTCTTTCAGAATAGTCAGCACTATTCCGGCAAAGGCTTTGCTGCTTAGCTGTACCGGCGAGACATTGACTGAAATTTTGGCCGGAATCGTCCAGGAAGCCGCTTCCGTACAGGCAATTTCCAGCACAAATTTTCCCATCTCGTTAATCATGCCTGTTTTTTCCGCAACAGGAATAAAGCTATCCGGCGACAGGAGGCCCTTTAGAGGGTGAACCCAACGAATAAGGGCTTCATAGCTGTAAATTTCCCGGCTGAAAGAATCCACAATAGGCTGATAATAAACCACGAATTCTTTATTCACTATGGCCATCGCCATATCATGCTCAAGCGTTCTGCTTTCTTGCAGCTTTTCTAACATCCATTGCCGGAAGACTTTTATCTTACCTGAACCTTCATTTTTGGCTTCATACAGGGCCAGATCTGCAAATTTATAAAGATAATCGGAGCGGCGTTCTGTTTCTGATATAACAATCCCAACACAGGTAGTTATGTTTATAATTGTGTTATAAATCGTGTAGGGTTGGCTGATAAAATCGCATATCTTTTGGGCGCGCGAAACGGCCTGGCTCTCTGTCAGACCACTTGAGAGAAACGCAAACTCATCTCCACCTAAGCGATACAGCGTATCTGAAGTGTGGCTCATTGAAATCAGACGGTCCGATATCTGGCGTAATAAAATATCACCGGCATCATGACCATAGGTATCATTTACCTCTTTGAATCGGTCTAAATCAAACAGCATCACAGTCACGGAATCGTTGTTTTTTTCTGCCATCTCGATTGTTTGATTTAAATTCCCCCAGAAGAATTGGCGGTTATTCATATCAGTAAGCGAGTCATGGTAGACGTCATATTCCAGTTTTGCATTCTGGATTTGCAACTTTTCTTTAGAACTCTGAAGTTCTTCAGCGAGACTCTTTACCTGAAGATGCGCTCGCAGAATATTTCTGTTCTGAAAGAATATCAGTACACCCAGTATCGCACTCAGTATGATCAGCAGAACAGAGGTTGCCGAGTAAATATAGTACAGCGTTTGAATTTTAAGGTTGGCGTTATTGATCGAGTTAACATCCTTATTTAACGCACCGGATGAAAGGCGGCCAAGTTGCGAATCCAGCGTATGCATTTTTTTCAGGTATGCCTGGAGTTCTGAACGGTTCATTTTCTCGAGGTTAACGTCCAGATAGTTAAGCGTATTTTCAAGTTTTAACGCCAGTTCACTGTGCGCCTGATTGCTCGCTATATAGTGCCCTAAATCACCTTCTTTTATCAAATCACTCTGGCTAAGCATAATGTCGAGGCGCAGGCGTACCTCATCGAGGCCCGTCGTTTCATCGATAGTGTAAAGACCAAGCAATGATTCGAATCGGTAATATTGCGATACCATTTGCGCAGCGGACCATGAATCGGTGTAATGCGTTAATTTCTGTAACTCTTGCTGCCTTTCATGCACCAGGAAGGAAATATACCCAGTAGATATAAAAAGAAAAAATATGATGCCAGCCAGTATTCTGTTCATGATGTTCCTCTGAACGCTTACTCAATATCCATTCTACTGACCTGCCATGCTGACCTTGAGTAATAAATCTGATTATTCAGTTCAGATATGCTGTCATAGGGATACACAATGAATAACGGCCCTTTATCACGGATTTGCATATATTTTCCGTTGATTTTTAAAGCAAGAATGACATTGTACTTCTTGAAATCATTGAGAGGGATAACGGTGGTGTAGTCATTGAGCGCAGTAACTTTTACAACCGTACCTTTCGCCCCAACAAAATCCATGAGCTTTTGTAGTGGAATACCCGTAAAAGTCGTGCGTCCATTATACCAGGGAGAAGTGGTTTGAAAACTTACCATGCCCAGTTTCTCGAGGCTGGCGGTATCAAAAGTGGCTTTCCCGTCTTCATTTGTATTTTCTATATTACCGGACACGGTTAAAAGGACTTTGCCCGTAGGTTTGGAAAGTTCACCCGCCCAGAGCTGTGTGGAGACGACCAAGCTTAACAACATGACAAATAACCGCATTCTGACCTCACCTGACTTCCGGATGTAAAAAGATTATAATTTAGATATTATGCTATTTATATATACTGTATGGACATTATTTTACAGTACGCCTTTTTGTTTTTTAACTTAATGAAATCAGTGGGTTAGTGTGGGGCCATTTTATGCATTGATTAAGTAAGGCTGATGCTGTCATTTAAAGTACCGCTAAAATTTACCCCGTCTGTATAAAAATAAGCTATCAATTCAGTCAGCGCAAATAAATACCTACGAATGCCAAGGTTTATTTTTTGCAGTCATAAGGTGACGTTTTTTCGTTGGATGATAATTTCTGGCTGTAAAGCAGCCCCGTAAGTGGGCTTGCTGCGTGCCAGCAATGATTGACAGGCAAGTTGAGGCAGTTATGCCTGTCTGAATCAGCTTAATCGCGCATGTGTGCCGACTGGCGCGCATACAGGTAAGCGGTGGCTCGCGACACGCCTAAATGCTGCGCGACGGTATCCATTGATTTTCGTACGTTCAGCAAACCTTCTTTACGGAGTTGTTGAATCAATAACTTACGGTCTTCAGGTTTGAGCGCGCGCGCCGTGGTCGCGCGTTTAGCGGCAAAGTCATCAATACGCTGGCGAATAACTTCATTACTACCGGGATCGATATGTTCTTTTATGGGGGAGTCTTCGGTTTCAGTAAATTGTGCAAGCGCGCTCTGTATACCCCGAAACAACGTCATATCAACATTAAGGCACAGCGCCGCGACGTATTTACCGTCCTCATCCTTGATACCAATGGAAGTGCTTTTTACCGGACGACCATCAGCAAACTGATTGCTGTAGTTGGCGATGATGCTGGGAAAGTCTGGTGATGCTATGCGCGCCAGACCCAGTTCTGTTGCTGGTTGGCCTGGTTTACGTCCGGAAAGATTATTATGGATGGCCAAAATGGCATGTTCAGGTTTTTTGAGGTCGTGAACAACCACTTCACAAAAGGGAGAAAAGGTCTCGCTTAACCCTCTGGCGATAGTATCAAGTTGGCTGAGAAGCGAGTTATTGTCGGTTTTTGGCATGCCAGTCTCCTGCAGTGGTGCCTTTTGCCACGATGATGAGCAGTTTACAGTGAGCAGGGCTCGCTTTTCCAGACGGGAATGTACAGACAGGAATAAGGTATCTGCATGGCAGATACCTTGCTTATCATCCAGCCAGCAATTCACCATAGCGGCTGATGTCCACGTTTCCACCGCTGATAATAATGCCGATTTTCTTACCCTGAAGTTCAGATTTACGTGCTCTGGCGGCGGCAAAACCCAGACAGCCAGTTGGCTCTACGACGATTTTCATTCGTTCTGCGATAAATTTCATCGCGGTGACTAATTCAGTATCTGAGACAGTCAGAATATCGTTCACGTTTTGCTGAATAATCGCAAACGTATACTGCCCAAGGTGTTGAGTCTGAGCGCCATCGGCTATGGTTTTCGGTGTATCAATATGAACAATGTTGCCGCTGCGAAACGACTGCTGACCGTCATTGCCTGCCTCAGGTTCTACGCCATAGACCACACAGTCAGGGGAAAGATGCCTCGCTGCCAGTGCGGAACCGGATAGCAGGCCGCCGCCACCCAGACATACGAAAAGGACGTCTAACGGTCCCACTTCCTCAATCAACTCTTTCGTTGCGGTGCCCTGGCCCGCAATAACGTGCGGATGATCGTAAGGAGGGATCAGCGTCAGCCCTTGTTTCTCAGCCAGGTCCTGACCAATTTTTTCTCTGTCTTCAGTATAGCGATCGTAAATCACTACATTTCCGCCATACCCTTTGGTCGCGGCAACTTTGGCAGCCGGGGCATCATGCGGCATGATAATTGTCGCCGGAATCCCCAATAATTTTGCCGACAAGGCTATGGCTTGCGCATGATTCCCCGAAGAAAAGGTCACGACGCCCGCAGCCCGTTGTTGTGGCGTGAACTGGCGTAGCGCATTCATAGCGCCGCGAAATTTGAACGCGCCCATTCTCTGGAAGTTTTCGCATTTAAAGAAGACTTCAGCGCCAAATTCTTCATTAACCGTGCGGGACGTCATTACCGGCGTTTTGTTGGCATAATTTGCGATGCGCTCTGCCGCAGCGACAATATCGTTATAATCAGGCAGTGTCATATCAGTCATTTTTATTCACCTGTATACAGTTTAAAATCAGGCCTGTGGGGCCAAAGCAATCGCTTCGATTTCTACGGCAAAACCGTAATGAAGTTCGGCAACGCCAGCGACAGCACGGGCAGGGCGAAAATCACCGATCCACTCACCATAGATCCTGTTAAATGTCGGCCACTGGTTGATATCCGTCACATAGACACGCACTGAAACCAGATGTTGCCGCGAGACTCCAGCACCAGCCAGACAGGCATCGACATTTTGTAAGGCCAGTCTGGTTTGTTCTTCAAAAGACGCATCGGCTTTTTTTTCGCCATCCAGGGTGACTGGCAGTTGCCCGGAAATGAACACAAAACCACCTGCCGTTGTACTGTGCGAGTAATGACCCGCCGGGGGGAAACTTCCTGGTGAAGCATTGAGCGTAATGTCTGGGGACATAAGCGATCTCCTGTGTTTTTGGTAATTCAATTTGTATAAAATAATACTGTTTGTATTATTTATACGCCTTCATGCTCCGGTCGGCTAGTGATAGTTTTCATGGGCGTTGATTTTGTGAACTAAAACAAACGTGACACACGCTATATAGCGGATGTTGGGATATGAGTGAGGGAAAAACTGGGGGAGGAGGTATCGCCCCAGAACGGGGCGTTTAAGCCAATAACGTTAGCCAATATGACCGTGGTTAATCTTACTCAATGGCTCATTGATATCGAAGATTTTGAAAAACACTTCTTCCACACCCAGATGTTTCAGGCGGGCAGTATGTTTTTTGATATAAGCCTGTGCGGAGTCTTGATCCTGAAACAGATAGATGCCGCCAGCTTCATGATTGGCTTCGTTCTCGGTCCAGATTTTCCAGATAAAGCCCGGCTCCTGATTGATGGATTCGGCCAGTTCGACAAGTTGTTGCGACATCTTGGCGCCAAACGGACCATGAAAATTAAAGTGAATCTGCACCAGTTTGTTCGACATATATCCTCCCTGGATTGGGTTGTGTAACGGATAAGAGGGTTAGCGTAGCAGCACTTTACCCGTCAGGTAAGTTGTTGCCTGCCCGCCAATATAAACGCGAGAGTCCGCCAATTGACAGCGTAAATCTCCCCCGCGTTCAGATACCTGACGCGCCAACATTTCTGTTTTATTCAGTTTTGCGGCCCAGTAAGGAATGAGCATGCTATGCGCCGAACCCGTGACGGGATCTTCTGCGACGGCCTCGCCCGGGCAGAAGAAACGGCTGACAAAATCATATTCCCCGTCGCCAGGCGCGGTAATACAAACCATTTTGCCTAGTGGAACCATGGCGTGGATATTCGGACGTACAGCCTCGACCTGGTGCTGATCCTCCAACACCACCATGTAATCGCGCCCCACGCGAACTTCTTTATATTCTGCGATGCCTAACGCTTCCAGCAGTAAGGCGGGCGGTACGACAGGCTCGCTTTGCCAGGCAGGAAAATCAAGCGTCAGCCATTCACCGCTGCGTGTGACCATCAGCGGACCTACAAATCGGGTGGCAAAATGGATCGTCGTGTCCGGGTAATCCAGATGTTCGAAAATCACATGCGCCGCGGCAAGCGTGGCATGCCCACAGAGATTAATTTCTCCCTGCGTGGTAAACCAACGTAGCTCAAAGCCATTATCATTGGCGACAAAGAAAGCGGTTTCCGACTGGTTATGCTGCTGCGCCATTTTTAATAATGTTTCATCGGGCAGCCAGTCCGTGAGGGGACATACAGCGGCGGCATTACCTGCAAACGTCGTGGTGCTAAAGGCGTCTACCATATAAAAATCGATTTGTTGCACTGTGTAACCCTCTCTTTGCACTCGGGATAACCTCCACTCTACCATGTAATGATTGCCATTAGTTACGCGGGTCGATTCGCCAGTGCAGTGAAAATTCGTTATCATCCGTGACCACATTCCATCCTGGCCGTCTGATGTCTACAATCCTTGATACCTTTATTGCCCCGACTTGTCATGACCAGATAGAGATTCTCTATCAGGACGAGCATCTGGTGCTTATCAATAAACCCACAGGGCTGCTTAGCTTGTCGGGGAAAAATCCGCAGAATCTCGATTCGGTACATCACCGGCTGGTACAGATTTATCCCGGTTGCACGTTGGTCCATCGGCTTGATTTCGGCACCTCCGGGCTGATGGTGGTGGCACGTAACAAGGGTATTAACGCCGCGCTGTGCCAGCAGTTTAGTCAGCGCATGGTGACGAAGGTATACAGCGCGCTGTTATGCGGGCATTTGGAAAACAATGCAGGGGTTATCGACGCAGCGATTAGCAAAGATCCGGCGCGGTTTCCGCTGATGACGATTTGCGCCGTTAACGGCAAGCCCGCGCGTTCGCGCTATCAGGTTGTTGAGCGTTTTCTCCAGCGCCAGAAGGACGGGGGATTACTCCCCTTAACGCGGGTACAACTGACGCCTGAAACCGGGCGTACCCATCAACTCCGGATCCACTGTCAGCAGTTGGGACATCCTATTTTGGGGTGCGATTTGTATGGTGGGCGTTTGCTGCCAGGCACTGAACTCACCCCGCGACTGATGCTGCATGCCAGCGCATTGCGTTTCAGGCATCCTGTCAGCGAACAGTGGGTGCATGCCGAAAACGCCAGTCCCTTTTGAAGGCGTAAAAAAGCCGCCTGACGGCGCAATACCGTTCAATTAAGTATGTATGGTGAACATGTGATTCGTGATCAGGATTCCGTTCACCTCAGCCGTATCACTTCTCTAAAGCACAGATACCCGTGAACGTGCA
>NZ_SZXE01000012.1:0-9394 GCF_005281255.1 Citrobacter sp. wls708 | reverse complement strand
TCGAGTCCCGTCCGTTCCGCCACTTATTAAGAGCCCTGAGCTAACGCTCAGGGCTTTTTCTTTGCCTGCGATTTAATTATTGCTAAATTCGCAAAAATCCTCTGCATTTTTCATTCTTTTTCTATAAAGCGCTGAAGTTCATAATCCTCTCCGTAAACGAACATTGTGATTAAAAAGAGGAATTTCATGACTATCCCTGCATTCGGTTTAGGTACTTTTCGCCTGAAAGACGACGTGGTTATCGCTTCTGTTAAAACGGCGCTAGAGCTGGGCTACCGTGCTGTCGACACTGCGCAAATCTATGATAATGAAGCGGCTGTTGGCCAGGCGATTGCAGAGAGCGGCGTACCACGTAGCGAGCTGTATATCACCACCAAGATCTGGATTGAAAACCTTAGCAAAGACAAGCTGATCCCAAGCCTGAAAGAGAGCCTGAAAAAACTTCGTACGGATTATGTCGATCTGACGCTAATCCACTGGCCATCTCCGGGTGACGCCGTCTCTGTCGAAGAATTTATGCAGGCATTGCTTGAAGCTAAAGAACAAGGGCTGACTCGCGAAATTGGCATTTCAAACTTCACCATTCCGCTGATGGAAAAAGCCATTGCTACAGTGGGCGTGGAGAACATCGCCACTAACCAGATTGAACTGTCTCCGTATCTGCAGAGCCGTCGGGTGGTTGGCTGGGCGAAAGCGCACGGTATCCACATCACCTCTTACATGACGCTGGCTTATGGTAAAGCGCTGAAAGATGAGGTGATTGCGCGCATCGCCGCAAAACATAATGCGACTTCGGCACAGGTTATCCTGGCATGGGCAATGGGAGAAGGTTACTCAGTAATCCCTTCTTCCACCAAGCGTGAAAACCTGGCAAGTAACCTACTGGCACTGGAACTGCATCTGGATGCCGAAGATAGAGCAGCGATCGCGGCACTGGATTGCAACGATCGCCTGGTTAGCCCGGAAGGTCTGGCCCCTGAGTGGGATTAATTGCCTGACCCTTTGTACCCTTTAACCCTCTTTCACAGCTCCTTCGGGAGCTGTTTTTATATGTTCACTTAAGAAGTCGATAAATGCCCGGATACGTGTACTGACGGCACGATCGCTGTAGTAAACTGCGCTGAAAGGCATTTCTACCGGCAGACGCTTATCGACCAGCAGTTCCACCAGTTCTCCCTGCTCGATCTCTTTGTCAATCATATAATCTGAAAGACATGCAATGCCGTTACCGCTCAGGCAAAGCTGTTTTAACGTTTCCCCGCTGTTGGAAGAAATCCCACATTCGACCTCATGGAGCTGCCCATCGCTACAGGCTATTGGCCAGGTGTTGAGCGAGATGGGTTCAGAAAACCCCAGACACAGGTGCCGTTTTAACTCTTCAACGCTCTCTGGCATGCCAAAACGGGCAATATAGTCAGGTGAAGCGATAATCTTGCGGTAGCTGGTAAATAACGGACGTGCGCGCAGACTTGAATCAGTCAACGTGCCTGCGCGTATCGCAACATCCACTTTTCGTTCAATAAGATTGATGAACGTTTCTGAGGAGACAAGAGACAACGTCATCTCGGGATACCGCTCACGGAACGGTTTAATCAGCGGCATCAGGAAATGCAGCATTACCGGCGTTGCCGCATCGATACGCAGTAAGCCGCGTGGGGTATTACGTGATTCCATGATTTCCGTTTCTGCTGCAGCCATTTCTTGCAGTATCTGCTGCACACGCCTGAAGTATCGCTCACCTTCTTCAGTCAGGCTCAGCTGTCGGGTCGTACGATTAAGCAGACTGACGCCGAGCTTCATCTCCAGCTTTTTAACTGCCCGGCTGACAGCGGAATTGGCCTGTCCAAGCTGCTCTGCCGCCCGGCTGAAGCTGCCGCTTTCCACGACAGCGACAAAAATTGCAAGTTCTTCGGAGGTTGCTTTCATTTTTGCACCTGAAGCAAAATTAAATTGATATTTTGAATATTTTTGTCATTAAAACATCCAGGCATACTGCGTGTCATCTGATTACTGATGTTATGGAGTTATTTATGCCTCTCGCTTTATTTGCACTGACAATAAGTGCCTTCGCTATTGGCACGACTGAGTTTGTGATTGTCGGCCTGGTGCCGACCATTGCTCAACAACTGGCGATCTCGTTACCTTCCGCCGGAATGTTGGTTTCAATCTATGCGCTGGGCGTGGCTATTGGCGCGCCGCTGCTGACTGCTCTGACCGGACGCTTACCGCGTAAACAGTTACTGGTCGCGCTGATGGTCTTGTTTACGGCCGGGAATTTGCTGGCATGGCAGGCACCGGGCTATATGACATTAATCGTCGCCCGTCTGCTGACGGGGCTGGCGCACGGTGTGTTCTTCTCAATTGGCTCTACCATCGCGACAAGTCTGGTGCCGAAAGAGAAAGCGGCTTCCGCGATCGCCATTATGTTTGGCGGCTTAACGGTGGCGCTGGTTACGGGCGTGCCGCTGGGGACATTCATCGGTCAGCATTTTGGCTGGCGCGAAACTTTTCTTGCGGTATCAATGTTAGGCGTGATTGCGCTGATTAGTAGCCAACTGCTGATCCCGGCCAACATTCCCGGTCGGGCGGCCGCCAGCATTCGTGACCAGGTGAAAGTGCTGACCCATCCTCGTCTGTTGCTGATTTACGCCGTTACGGCGCTGGGCTATGGCGGTGTATTCACGGCATTCACCTTCCTGGCGCCGATGATGCAGGATCTGGCAGGATTCTCCCCGGCAGCAGTAAGCTGGATCTTGCTGGGCTATGGCGTATCTGTGGCTATCGGCAATATCTGGGGCGGCAAACTGGCAGATAAGCATGGTGCCGTTCCTGCGCTGAAATTTATATTCGCCGCACTGTTTGTTCTGCTGATGGTCTTCCAGGTGACCGCATCCACTCAGTACGCCGCACTGGCCACTATTCTGGTGATGGGGATCTTTGCCTTTGGCAACGTACCGGGTTTGCAGGTCTACGTTGTTCAGAAAGCCGAACAATTCACGCCTAATGCGGTAGATGTGGCATCGGGACTCAACATTGCAGCGTTTAACATTGGTATTGCATTGGGTTCAGTGATTGGCGGGCAAACGGTGGAGCATTACGGTTTGGCGCAGACGCCGTGGATTGGTGCCCTCATTGTTCTGGTGGCTTTCTTACTGATGGGCGTCAGCGGTCGCCTTGATAAACCTGTACGCATTGCTCTGGGGTAAATCATTGATGTAAGCGCCCACTTACAAAACAAACTGCAATTGTTCGTTGAAAGTGAGTGCTAAAATCCCTATAACAGAAGAACCAGTCCGGCTGCGGACTGGTTGACGTTACAGAGGTTTGAAAGTCTAAAGTGCGAAAAAACACCTATGCCATGCGTTATGTTGCCGGACAGCCCGTTGAGCGGATTTTACCGCCAGGGTCGTTTGCGCATATTGGCCAGGCATTACCCGCAGGTGCTCCGTTAAGCAGTGAAGATCGCATTCGCGTGCTGGTATGGAATATTTTTAAGCAGCAGCGTGCAGAATGGCAGTCGGTGCTGAAAAATTTTGGCAAAGATGCGCATCTGGTGTTATTGCAGGAAGCGCAAACCACGCCTGAACTGGTGCAGTTTGCGACCGCTAACTATCTCGCTGCCGACCAGGTACCCGCCTTTGTGCTGCCTCAGCACCCCTCTGGCGTCATGACGCTCTCTGCCGCCCATCCTGTTTACTGCTGTCCATTGCGCGAGCGTGAGCCTATTTTACGGCTGGCGAAATCGGCATTGGTGACGGTTTACCCATTGCCAGATACGCGTTTATTGATGGTGGTGAATATCCACGCGGTAAATTTCAGCCTCGGCGTTGATGTTTATAGTAAGCAGTTACTTCCTATTGGCGATCAGATTGCCCATCACAGCGGTCCGGTGATCATGGCGGGTGATTTTAATGCCTGGAGCCGTCGACGGATGAATGCGCTGTACCGCTTTGCGCGCGAAATGTCGCTGCGCCAGGTGCGCTTTACCGACGATCAACGCCGACGCGCGTTTGGTCGCCCTCTCGATTTTGTGTTCTATCGTGGTTTGAACGTGAGTGAAGCCTCTGTGCTGGTCACCCGCGCATCCGATCACAATCCGCTACTCGTTGAATTCAGTCCCGGCAAACCTGAACAATAACGGTGTGTCAGGTCTGCCGTAGGGCAGACCTGTAGTGGTGCTGCCCTTCTTATTAAACAACAACCGAAGGACAACACAATGACAACACGCTCCCATCATGACAACGTCGAAAAACAGTTTGGCTCTCAGGCTAATGCCTATTTGACCAGTGCGGTGCATGCCTCTGGCCGCGATTTGCAACGCCTGTCCGCAAGATTGTCAGCATTTCCGCAAGCCCGGTTACTGGATATGGGATGCGGAGCAGGGCATGCCAGTTTTGTAGCTGCGCAACACGTCAGGCAGGTCGTAGCTTATGATTTATCTTCACAAATGCTTGAAGTGGTGGCGGAGGCGGCAAAAGACAGGGGGCTGGAAAACCTCTCCACGCGCCAGGGTTATGCCGAAAGCCTGCCATTTGAAGATAACGCGTTTGATGTGGTGATTAGCCGCTATTCCGCGCATCACTGGCATGATGTCGGGCGCGCGCTGCGGGAGGTGAACCGCGTCCTGAAGCCCGGCGGCGTACTGATCGTGATGGATGTGATGTCGCCGGGTCACCCTGTACGTGATATCTGGTTACAAACCGTGGAAGCGTTGCGTGATACCTCGCACGTACGCAATTATTCCAGCGGGGAGTGGCTGTCTTTAATCAATGACGCGAATCTCATTGCTGACACCTTGTTAACTGACCGCTTGCCGCTGGAGTTCAGTTCGTGGGTTGCGCGGATGCGTACGCCTGCGGCGTTGACCGAAGCGATTCGTTTATACCAACAGAGTGCATCTGCTGACGTGAAGACCTACTTTGCATTACAGGAAGAGGGGTCGTTTACCAGCGACACGATAATGGTAGAGGCGCATAAAGCAGGATAAATAAAAAAGGCACTGGGGGGAAACCAGTGCCTTCATTTCTACAATATTATCAGGAGTCCGGCATACCGTTGTTTTTCACAAACAACGTTAGCTGATCGCCAGGCTGCAGGTTGTCCGTGTCGCTATTCCAGCGCATCACATCTTTGATGTTAACCCCGTGACGTTTGGCAATGCTCGACAGCGAGTCGCCCTTACGCACACGATAGGTGATGCTATCGCTGTTATTAGCCAGGCGCTGCGCGCTGGTTCCAGCGCCTACCGTCAGGCTTTGGCCTACTTTCAGGGAAGAACCACGCAGATTGTTCCACTGTTTCAGGTCTTTTGTGCTCACGCCAAGACGTGAAGCAACGCCAGAAAGCGTATCGCCAGAGCGAACTTTGTAGCTACGGCTGTTCAGCGGCGTGTTATCCGCGAGCAGCGTTGACTGCACGGCTGCAATTTCGCCTGAAGCCAGAGACTCACGCAGCTTTTCTGCATGCTTCTTTGGCACCATCACATATTGCGGACCGCTGGCACCCAACGTGGAGCCTTTCACGCCTGCATTGAAGGTCTTCAGCTTGCTGACGGATATACCCGCCATATCGGCAACCTGAGCCATCTCAACCGGGCTATTCAAGCGAACACGTGCCAATGCGCGGCTTTCGTCTGTTGTAGGCAGACGCACGCCATAGCGCTTGCTGTTTTTGAGAATATCGCTCAAAGCCAGCATTTTGGGCACATACAGCTTCGTTTCCTGAGGCAACGGTAACGACCAGAAGTCGGTGGATTTACCACGCGCTTTGTTCGTTTTGATCGCCTTCATCACGCGACCTTCACCGCTATTATAAGCAGCAATGGTCAGCAGCCAGTCGCCATCAAACATCTTGTTCAGACGCTGCATCATGTCGAGCGCGGCAGTGGTGGAAGCCACAATGTCGCGACGTGCATCATAATTGCGGGTCTGCTTTAAACCATAATTGCGCCCCGTGCTCGGAATGATCTGCCAAATACCTGCGGCATTGGCGCCAGACGTTGCGTGAGGATCAAAAGCGCTCTCCACTATGGGTAGTAATACCAGTTCCATTGGCATGTTACGTTTCTTAACCTGCCCGGCTATCCAGTACATATACGGCTCTGCCCGTAAAGTTACATCGTGGAGATAGCTCTTATTGCGTAAATACTTCTGTTTCTGTTCGCGAATCCGGCTGTTTTCCGGAATTCCCATCTTTAGCTCGTCACCAATGAAAGCCCACAAATCTTGATCAGCAGCGATAGATGTTCCATCGTCCATCCATCGCGCCTGACTTGTAAACTTTCCTGCTTCCCCTTGACCAGCTGCAGAAAGGCTCTGTGCGTGCTGTTGGACGTTACCAGTATTCTGGCACCCAACAAGCAGGACAGAGGCGAGTAATATCGCTTTTGCCTTCATGTGTGTGTCAATAGTTGCTTAAAAGACGACCGATCATAACGGCGAAGTTTTCAAAAGGCAACCCGGAATTGTCAGAACGTATCTTTCTTTGACCTTAACCAGGCAAAACGCTCTTCAGGTTGTTGCAATATTGTTTCTTTGTTTATTTCATTAATTAAATCAATATCTTCAGTTCGCAAAAAAATATTATTTCGCCGCTCATTTTTCAGAATTACGGGTAGTGTCATTTGTTTTTTTACGCGTAACTCATTAACTTTACGATAATATTCATTTATGAACGAATCGTGCGGGAGGATGCTTAAAGCAAACTTCATATTTGCTAATGTGTACTCATGCGCGCAACAAATCAAAGTATCATCAGGAAGTGCGCTGATCTTTTTAAGTGATTGATACATCTGTGTTGCAGTACCTTCGAAAAGCCGACCGCAACCACCAGAAAAGAGCGTGTCGCCACAAAACAGGTAAGGGTGACTAAAGTAACAGATATGTCCTAAAGTGTGACCCGGCGTAGCAATTACCTTAAATTCATGCCCCAATACGAGAGCAATATCGCCATCTTCGACTATGTGCGTCGTTCCCTTATCTTGCGTTTCAGCCGGTCCGTATACCACTATTTGTGGGAAGTGTTGCAGGAGTTCTTTCACGCCGCCAACGTGATCCTGATGATGGTGGGTCAGCAGAATGGCCTCTGGCACCCAGTTATGTTCTGCAATGGCTTGCAGAACTGGGGCGGCTTCTCCCGGGTCAACAATCAGACAATGTTGGTCATTATTTGACAGGACCCAGATGTAATTGTCCTGAAATGCAGGAATACTGTTAAGATTCATATCTTACCTCTCAATGCGAAACGGAAGGTTATGATGAAACCGGCAAGGATCCCTCAAACTGTCGTAGCGCCCGTGAGCTGGGATGATTTACCCTGGGGCGAATACTATCGTGAGGCGCTGGAGCATCAGCTTAACCCGTGGTTCGCAAAAATGTACGGTTTTCATCTGCTTAAAATTGGTAATTTAAGCGCAGAAATCGATTCTGAAGCGTGCGCGGTTTCTCATCAGGTAAATGTTTCTTTGCTGGGTTCTCCCATGCAGGTAACGGCCGATCCTTTACATCTGCCCTTTGCCGACAAATCGGTGGATGTCTGTTTGTTGGCCCATACGTTACCGTGGTGCGACGATCCGCATCGGTTACTGCGCGAAGCCGATCGTGTGCTAATTGATGACGGCTGGTTGATTCTGAGCGGGTTTAATCCGGTAAGCCTGATGGGACTGCGTAAACTGGTGCCGGTATTGCGCAAGACCCCGCCTTACAACAGCCGGATGTTTACCCTCATGCGTCAACTGGACTGGCTCTCTTTGCTAAATTTTGAAGTGCTGCACTACAGCCGCTTTCATGTTCTGCCCTGGAACAAGAAAGGCGGGAAAATGTTAAGCGCCCATATTCCTGCCCTGGGATGTTTGCAACTGGTGGTCGCACGTAAGCGAACCATCCCACTTACGCTCAACCCAATGAAACAAAATAAAAGCAAAACGCCTATCCGCCAGGCCGTTGGCGCTACCCGGCAATACCGCAAGCCGGACGCTTAAGACTCGGCCTGATACCCGATATCATCCTGAGTGGGACTCATTGCCGCGGCGCGCGCAAGCTCATCACAGCGTTCGTTTTCCGGATGGCCCGCATGGCCTTTAACCCATTCCCATTTGATTTGATGCGGACCCAGCGCGGCATCCAGACGTTTCCACAGATCGACGTTCTTTACCGGTTTTTTATCTGCCGTTTTCCAGCCGCGCTTCTTCCAGTTGTGGATCCATTGTGTAATGCCCTGGCGCACATACTGGCTGTCGGTGCTGAGTATCACTTCACACTGTTCTTTCAGGGCTTCCAGCGCAACGATTGCCGCCATCAACTCCATGCGATTATTGGTTGTGAGGTTGTACCCTTCACTAAAGGTTTTTTCGCGCCCGCGATAGCGTAAAATTGCCCCGTAACCACCTGGCCCTGGATTTCCCAGGCAAGAACCATCGGTGAAAATTTCTACCTGTTTAAGCATCTCTGGTAGACTTCCTGTTTTAGCAAATCGAAATCAAACGATAAGTCTGACATAAATGACCGTTATGAGCACTGGAATTACACGACAGGTAGTCCTTGATACCGAAACCACCGGTATGAACCAGATTGGCGCCCACTACGAAGGCCACAAGATCATTGAGATCGGTGCGGTCGAAGTGGTGAACCGCCGCCTGACCGGTAATAACTTCCACGTTTACCTGAAGCCGGATCGGCTGGTGGATCCGGAAGCGTTTGGCGTACACGGCATCGCAGACGAATTCCTGCTCGATAAGCCTACGTTTGCCGAGGTGGCCGATGAGTTTCTCGACTACATTCGCGGCGCGGAGCTGGTCATCCATAACGCATCGTTTGATATCGGCTTTATGGATTATGAGTTTTCTAAGCTCAATCGTGATATTCCGAAAACCAACGAATTTTGCAAAATAACCGATAGCCTGGCGCTGGCAAGGAAAATGTTTCCTGGCAAGCGAAACAGCCTTGATGCGTTATGCTCGCGCTATGAAATAGACAACAGTAAACGAACCCTGCACGGCGCATTGCTCGATGCCCAGATTCTGGCCGACGTTTATCTGATGATGACCGGTGGGCAGACCACGATGGCGTTCTCGATGGAAGGTGACAGCCAGCAGCAAAATGACACGGGGATCCAGCGCATTGTTCGGCAGTCCAGTAAACTACGCGTTGTTTTCGCCACTGATGAGGAGTTAGCGGCCCATGAATCGCGCCTTGACCTGGTGCAGAAGAAGGGTGGAAGTTGTCTCTGGCGGGCGTAAATGACCCAATTACAGTGCAGAAACGACCATTCGGGTGATTTTTGCAGCAAACGATTAAAAACGTGAGAAAAAGCGTTGACGAGGCGCGAGGCAATCCGTAATATTCGCTTCGTTCCCGAGCGGAACACAACGCGGAGTGGTAGTTCAGTTGGTTAGAAT
>NZ_SZXE01000019.1:0-8732 GCF_005281255.1 Citrobacter sp. wls708 | reverse complement strand
CTCATCAGTAGCACCCACAGCAGCAGCGACCCTTCGTGCGCCCCCCAGGTAGCCGCCACGCGATACCATACCGGCAGCAGCGTATTCGAGTTGCTGGCGACATACTGAACGGTGAAATCATTCACCACAAAAGCATAAACCAGTATCAGGAATGACCCGAGGATCGCCGCAAACATGGCGAACGACAGCGGTTTCGCCAGCGCCATCATCCGCCTATCCTGGCGCATCGCGCCCCAGGTCGGATACAGCCCGAGCAGGCAGGAAATACCCAGCGCCAGGCACAGCAGAAAATGCCCAATTTCAGGGATCATTGCGCGGCTCCTTGTTGATTCCCGGCAGGGTGATGATTTTCATCCATCGCCTCTTTAATCTCCGGAGGGGTATAGTTTTCATCATGTTTCGCCAGCACCTCTTTGGCGCGAATATGGGTACCGTCTTGCAGTGTTCCTTGTGCCACCACTCCCTGCCCTTCTCTGAACAGCGCTGGCAGGATCCCCGTATAGCTCACTTCTACCACGCCGCGCGCATCGTAGAGCTTAAAGGTCACGTCCAGCGTTTTATCGTCACGCTTCACGCTGCCGGGCATCACCATGCCGCCAATGCGCAGGCGCTGTCCCGGTTCCGGCTTCTGGCCATTTTCCCGCTTGCCGTAAATGATTTCCCCAGGCGTATAGAAGAGATCGATATTGGCGCTGAGCGCATACATCACCAGTCCGACCGTCAGCGCCAGTCCTCCCAACACGCTACAGGCAAGCCAGAGTCGTACCTTACGCCGCGGATTCACAACGCCTCTCCTTTTTTACGCGCCGCCAGCATCCGGCGCTCGCGCGCCATTTGACGCTGTACGTCAGCCAGCAGCGCCCTGCGCTGCCAGCAGGCATGCCAGACCACAACCAGCAGCGAGAGCGCCGTCACGGCAACCGCCAGCCAGACATAAAAGGCGTAGCCGCCCATCTGCCAGAAATCACTCCAGGAGTGGAAAGCGCTGGTCATGAATTAACCTCGCTCTTGCGCCCGGAAACCAGCTGCGCCACCCATGGGCGACGACGTTCCTGCAGCAGAATCAAATTACGCATACGCATTAATGTCAGAGTAATAAAAAGGAATAAGAAGCCGAAAATCGTTAAACGCAACGGCATACGCATAGATGGATCGATGGTTTTCTGCATATTGGTCGACCCCTGATGCAGGGTGTTCCACCATTCAACGGAAAAATGAATAATCGGCAAATTGACAACCCCGACCAGAACGAGGATCCCGGCGGCGCGCCCGGCCAGGCGGCGGTCGTCAAAGGCGTGATACAAGCCAATCACGCCGACATATAAGAACAGCAGCACCAGCTCGGAGGTCAGACGCGCATCCCACACCCACCAGGTTCCCCACATTGGTTTGCCCCAGGCCGAACCGGTGACCAGCGCGATGAAAGTATAGACAGCGCCGGGAAGCGCCATCGCAATCACCGCGTTGTCCGCCATTTTCATTTGCCAAATCAGGCCCACAAAGGCGGTCACCGCCATCGAGCCATAAATCCCCATCGACCAGATAGCCGCGGGCACATGCAGATACATGATGCGATAGCTTTCGCCCTGCTGATAATCCGCTGGGGCGTAGACAAAGCCCCAGATGCAGCCCACCACCAGAAACAGCGCGCTCAGGAGTGCCATTGCCGGAATAAATCGCCCGCAGACCTTATACAACCGCTCTGGAATGGCGAGTTGGTGTAACGCTTTCCACATTTTTTCTTTGCCTCATATTCCCGGAGATGACGGAAGTTATTGCACGCTGATTCGTAACGCTGCCGCAGTGGCGAACGGACTTAAGGTGGCGCTTCCTGCCAGGAAGGCCCCGAGAATCGCCAGATAGCCGTCAACCGGCAGCAGCATCTGCGCCGCGCCCACGGCGGCGGTTGCAAAAATTAATAAAGGGATCATCAGCGGCAGCACCAGCAGGCTGAGCAATACGCCGCCGCGCCGCAATCCGACGGTCAGCCCGACGCCAATCGCGCCAATAAAACTGAGCGTGGGCGTACCCAACAATAGCGTAAGCGCCAGCACTTGCCACTCCGCGACGGAGAGGCCGAACAGCGTGGCGATAAGCGGCGAAATGATTAACAGCGGTAGCCCGGAAACCACCCAGTGCGCGGCGACTTTCACCAGCACCACCAGCGAAAGCGGGACTGGCATTAGCATCATCTGCTGCAACGAACCGTCCAGCCAGTCATCACGAAACAGCCGATCCATTGCCAGCAGCGAGGAGAGTAGCGCCGCTACCCAGACGATGCCGGGGGCAATTTGCCGCAGCAACTGCGGCTCCGGGCCAATACTGAGTGGAAACAGCGTGACGATAATCAAGAAAAACCACAGCGGGTTGATAATTTCGGCACAGTTACGAAAGGCAAGCCGCAGGTCGCGCCAGAAAATCTGCGTGATCATGCCACAGCCGCCTCATACTCATTGAGCGTAATCGTGCGCAACGGGACGCAGAGAGGCCGTAAAGGTTGATGGGTTGTCAGAATAACTGCGCCGCCATGGACGACATGCTGCTCCAGTCGTGTGGTCAGTTTTTGCACGCCAGCCACGTCCAGCGCAGTAAAAGGTTCATCTAAAATCCAGAACATTGCGCGGCTGAGCCACAGCCTGGCCAGCGCTACGCGCCGCTGCTGCCCGGCAGAAAGCTGAGCCACAGCCACATCTTCAAAACCGACCAGTCCGACCTGCTCCAGCGCTTGCCAGCGCATCTCAAGCGACGCCTGCGGGTGATAAAAACGCAAATTTTCCTCCGCCGTCAGCCCCCCTTTTACGCCAACCTGATGGCCAAGCCACAACAGTTGACGATGCCAGTCATCACGCATCCGATGCAGCGGTTTTCCCTGCCACAAAATCTGCCCTTCGCTCGGCGTTGATAATCCGGTTAGTAGCTGTAATAAAGAGGTTTTTCCTGCCCCATTAGGCCCCGATATTTGGACAACTTCGCCGGGCTGAATAGAACATGATAGGCGGCAAAAGAGTAGACGTTCATCCCGCAGGCACGCAATATTTTTTAATTCAAGCATTAGAAGGCGGATCCAGTTCGGGAGCGCAGCGTATTCAAGGATCTACAGTATAGCGAAAGTATGCGTTTCAGTTTGCCAAATATGTTAAAAAATATAAAACGCTCATGATCTGGAACATTATCGTAATATTTATCTCATCACGAATGTTTCATGATTATTAATAATAACTCGCCAATTAAGCGATAGCCGCCATTTTTTCGCCAGCCATCAACCATACCAACCCATCCGCACCCTACAAGTGTACAATTAACAGACATAAATGCTGCATATGCATTTTTAATATTAAAACTTAGGAAGGACAGTGCTGATATTAATCTTTTCTCTCCCTGGTTATATGCTACGTTAATACACTTTCAAAAAGCAGGGACAATAAAATGTGTGTTATTTATGTTGTTGTTTTAACCTATATAAAACCGTTGAAAGACGTCGATAGCCTACTTCCTGCCCACGTGGATTGGCTGCAAAAAGGCTATGCGGAAGGTTTATTCCTGGCATCAGGCCGCAAAATTCCACGTTCCGGTGGTGTGATATTGGCAAAATGTGATGACGCTGAGAAATTAGAACACTATCTGAGTCAGGATCCCTTCCAGCAGGCTGGCGTCGCGAAAGTTGAGTTGATCCCATTTGAAGCGACCATGACGGCTGCCGCCTTAAAAGATATTCTGTAATACCGCAAAAACAAAGCCCGGTTTCCCGGGCCTTGAAGACGGCGTACTCATCAGTTGTAAGCGTTGAGCGTTCGCTGACAGAGCGCCGAGCGAACGCAATCATCTTTATTGAAACGAACGATCCCAACCATTTCATCTTCTTCGAAACGGGCCAGCGCATCGCTTAGCCCTGAGCGAACGTGGGCGGGTAGATCGCACTGGGTTACATCCCCATTCACAATCACCGTCACATTTTCCCCGAGGCGAGTCAAAAACATCTTCATTTGCGCAGCAGTAACATTCTGAGCCTCGTCAAGAATGACCACGGCATTTTCAAATGTTCGTCCACGCATATAGGCGAACGGCGCGATTTCCACCTTACCAATCTCAGGTCGCAGGCAATATTGCATAAAGGAGGCTCCCAGACGTTTCACCAGCACGTCATACACCGGGCGGAAATAGGGAGCGAACTTCTCGGAAACATCTCCAGGTAAGAAGCCGAGATCTTCATCAGCTTGCAGAACCGGACGGGTTACAATAATCCTGTCCACATCTTTGTGGATCAGCGCCTCTGCTGCTTTTGCCGCGCTGATCCAGGTTTTACCACACCCGGCTTCACCGGTGGCGAAGATCAGCTGTTTACTCTCGATAGCATTCAGGTAGTGCGCCTGAGCCTCATTTCGCGCCGTGATTGGCGTGGCATCGCGACTATCACGCGCCATTCCGATCGCTTCTACGCCGCCCATCTGCACAAGCGAGGTGACCGATTCATCTTCACGTTGCTTATGGCTACGCGAGTCCCGCCTCAGCACCCGTTTTGCTTCGCGACGAGCTTTGATCACTGCTTTTTGTCTTCCCATGGATAGCACCTTGAGTTGTAGGTATACATCACACGCGCCGTTGGCGGCACGATTATGCGCACGAACATCTGAGGGTTGGCTTCCTTGTAAGCCATTGCTTGCTTTTGGATAAGACGCCACCCACGGCTACGCGCACCGTACAGGGCGTCAGTTACAAGGATAAAAAGTGAAAGGGGGAGAGATTTAGCGGTGACGAAGTGGCTACCGGAAGAGAAACGTCCGCGTAAGGTACTGCTGTTACTGTGAAAAACGTGTCCAGTACAGGACTTTTCCATTCGCGATCTCCATAGTGAACAACTATCACCGCCGGGAACTACCGCTGTTACTTATAAGTACATCATAATCTTTCGCTAATGCAACAATATTTTTACTTGCCATTAACTTGATTTTGACTTGTCGCTACAGACAGTCTCTTGCAGAAAGATGACAAAATTATTTCATTCACAGACCGATCATAAAAAATAATTCGTTCATTCATGAAGATGTCAGTAAAAGCCCCGCCGCGCTGCGGGGCATAGATATCAAGCTTCGAGCAGACTCTGTCCGAGATAATGATCTGCGGTTTTGACACCCGGCAACGCAAAGAAGTAACCGCCACCAATTGGTTTGACATACTCCTCAAGCGCTTCACCGTTCAGGCGTTTCTGCACCGTCAGAAAACCTTTTTCCAGATCGTGCTGATAGCAGACGAACAACAGTCCCATATCAAGTTGACCGGAATTGGTCACGCCGAGCGAATAACTATAACCGCGACGCATCATCAGGCTGGACTCGGTCTCCTTCGTACGCGGGTTTGCCAGACGGATATGGCTGTCGAGCGCAATCACCTCACCTTCTGGATCGCTGGCATAGTCAGGCACATCGTGCTCATGCTGCATACCCAGCGGCGCACCGGTGTGTTTATCGCGACCAAAAATCGTTTGCTGTTCTTTCAGCGGCGTGCGATCCCAAAACTCCACGCGGAACTGAATGAGCCGCACGGCCTGATAGCTGCCGCCTTGCGCCCACGCAGGTTCGCCCTGCCCGTCCGTAACCCACACCACGTTTTGCATCAGCATCGCATCTGTAGCGTCCGGGTTCGCGGTACCGTCCTTAAAGCCAAGCAAGTTGACCGGGGTCTCTTTCCCTTTACTGCGCGCGGCGTGATCGGAAATAAATCCTTCACGTTTCCAGCGAACGCTGAGCAGATCGGGCGTATGTTTGATGATATCGCGCAGCGCGTGGATGACGGTGTCCTGTGTGTTGGCGCAAATCTGCAACAGCAGATCGCCATGGCACAGCGCTGCATCCAGAGAATCATTCGGGAAGCGCGTCATTTTTTGCAGCTTTTTCGGCATCTGCGGTGTCAGACCATAGCGCTCGTCAAACAGCGAGGATCCGACCGACAACGTGATCGTCAAATTGTCTGGTGCGATGTATGCGCCAAGGATACCGGAATCCATCGGCGGTAACCGCGGATTCGGCGTATCCGGCGCAGGCCCACCGGTAGTCAGAAACGCAAAACGACGGGTTAGCAACCGGAACAGACGTTCAAGATCGGCCTTATCGCTGGCGAGAACATCGAACGCCACCAGCATCATGGATGCCTGCTGCGGCGTCAGGATCCCCGCCTGATGTTGGCCATAAAACGGCTGCACTTCACTGCGCGCATCAGGAGACAACGTTCCCGGCGCGCTTTGCGGTTTTTGCGCATGGGCAACCGGGCATCCGCCGGCCAACGCCAGCGCGCCACCCAAAGCGCCCATCCCTTTCAACAAACGTCGGCGTGAAGGTTCGCTCACGCCGTTTTCATTATCTTGCTGCATAGTGCTTAATCCAGACCCAGAACACCGCGTAATTGTGACAAGTCTTCCGCCAGCGTCGTGATTGGCCCTTTCAGCGCATTGCGATCGGCATCGGTCAGTTTGTCATAGGTTTCAAAACCGTCTTTGGTACGGTACTTGCTCAGAATGGTATCGACTTTTTTGAAGTTCGCATCCACCTTCGCTAACAGTTCAGCATTGGATTTTTGTAACTGAGGACGCAGGAGATCGACAATTTTCTGCGCGCCATCAACGTTGGCCTGGAAATCCCACAGATCGGTATGGCTGTAGCGATCTTCTTCCCCACTGATTTTGCTGGCTGCGACTTCTTCGATCAGCCCTGCCGCGCCACCTACCACTTTAGACGGTGGGAAGGCCAGCTCGCTAATACGCGTTTGCAGGTCAAGGACATCGTGGTTTAACTGGTCGGCATACTTGCCCATACCTTTGGTGGTATTGTCACCGAACAGCGCTTTTTCCAGACGGTGGAAACCGGTAAATTTTGGATCGGCAGCTTTTTGTTCGTAATCATCTTCCCGCGCATCAATGCTGCCATCGAGATCGGAGAACAGTTCGGCAATCGGTTCAATACGCTCGTAGTGCTGACGCGTTGGTGCATACAAGGATTTTGCTTTTTCCACATCGCCGGCTTTAATCGCATCGGTGAAGGCTTTGGTACCCGCTACCAGTTGCGCGGTTTCTGCCGTCACGTAGGCTTTGTACTCGGTAATCGCGCCGCCCAGACTCAACAGAGCATCACTGTGCGCGGCATCCGCTGTAGCGCTTCCTTTTACAATCAGTTTGCCTTTCGGGTTGGTCAACAAACCACAGGTCATATCATATTCGCCAGGCTGCAGGTTGGCCGTCATTTTCTGGCTAAAGCCCGGCGCAATGTTTTCGCGCTCTTCAACCACCATAACGCCTTTGAGGATCTCCCACTCCAGCGCTTTCTGGCTGTGGTTCTGGATGATGAACTGCGTTTTCCCGGCGTTAACCGTGATCGTCATCGGCTCACACTGTTTATCGTTAACCGTGACTTTCACCTGCGGAATATCGGCGGCTTGTGCAGAAAAAACGGATGCAAACAGCGTGGCAATACCCAACTGCAGCGCACTACGGCGAAAATGAAACGTCATAACCTGGTCCTTTGAATAAGTATGTTGTAACTAAAAAGTATTCCGCATCGCGTTGTTTTTAAGGTGCGGTACGCGATGCCGTAGTGCCTGAACGCGGCGGTAGCGCAAAAATAATGAATGCCGGAATCAGGTAGATAAACCAGACAGCCACTTCACTCACGCTTGGCGCCTCCTGATAGCCGAAGATTCCTTCCATCAACGTGCCAAACAGCGAGTGCGTCGAAAGTATGCTGCTGATGTCAAACGCCACATCCTGAAAATGATTCCATAACCCGGCTTCGTGGAAGGCGCGGATAGCCCCAGCAGCGAGTCCGGCGGCCACCAGCAAAATGAACAGACTGGTCCACTTGAAGAATGCCCCGAGATTGAGACGAATACCGCCGAGGTAAATCAGGTAACCCAGTACCACCGCGGTGGCCAGCCCCAGCATCGCGCCCAGCGGCGGCCAGATGCCGACATCCTGCTGAAACGCCGCCAGCAGGAAGAACACCGACTCCAGCCCCTCGCGGGCGACGGCAAAAAAGACCATCATCACCAGTGCCCAGCCGTGATGGTTGCCGCGCTGTAACGCGTTATCGACAGCCTGTTCAAGCTGGACTTTGACGTTACGTGAAACTTTACGCATCCAGAACACCATCCAGGTGAGGATCACCACAGCAATGACCGCCACGATGCCTTCGAACAGCTCCTGCTCTTTTTGCGGAAATTCCCCGGTGGTTTCGTTGATGAAAATCCCTAACGCCAGGCATAACCCCGCCGCCAGCAGAACACCAATCCACATCACACCAATCCAACGACCACGCTGAGTCCGTTTCAGGTAGCTGGCAATCAGGCTGACAATCAGCGCGGCCTCTAACCCTTCGCGCAACATAATTAGAAATGGAACAAACATGCGAAGAACCCTTAAACGTTATTCTCAGTCAATTGATGCAAAGAAAAGTAAATTACAGTGATAGTGATTATCATTACAGGAAAGAAAAACTCAAGCAGAATGTTTTGAGAATGATGACTGAATGTAAAAGGTTAGGCAGGTAATGGTTATAGCGAGCTTGCAGCGTAGGTAATAAAAGCCCCCCACATGCGTCAATGTCATTAAGTTAACGCCTCTATATCAGAAAGCATCAACCTGTATTCGCGAAGGTAATGAACATGCTATTTCAGGGAAAGGATTCCGTTCACCTCATGTACATCGTTTCTCTGAAACACCGATTCCTGTGAACGTGTAAAGGGCGTTC
>NZ_SZXE01000014.1:0-7604 GCF_005281255.1 Citrobacter sp. wls708 | reverse complement strand
GGCTTTTTTTTCGCATATTGCACGCCTGCTGGGGGATAAGAAGCCCCGACCGGGGTTCGACTGCTGGTGTAGTGAGGATTAAAAGAAACGGCCCCTCTCACCACTGGCAAGAGGGGCCGTTCGTTATAACCGGCTGTCGATTATGCGCCTACTGGCACATTATGCGCGGTGTTTTGCAGCACCGGTCCGGTATATTTCTCGATCTGCAACTGTGACATCTGCCCGCAGTTCCCCTGCGCCAGGCTGGAGGAACCGACGTCAAAGGTCAGGCAGTTGACGTTACCGTTCTTGCACAGCGAACCAGGCTGTGACGGATCGGCCGGGTCAAACCACGCCCCTTCGCTGATCCGCACCACCCCTTCACGGACGTTATCGGTAATCACTGCCCCAACCAGGATCTGCCCGCGATCGTTAAAGGCACGAACCAGATCGCCCGCACTAATGCCACGTGCGCTGGCATCCTTCGGATGGATCCAGATAGCCTCACGGTCGGCTACTGCATACTTCTTACGTAGCGGCGTGTTGTCGAGCTGAGAGTGTAGACGGTTAATCGGGTGACCGGTATTCAGCGACAGCGGGTATTTCGCTGCTTCCGGCCCGCGATACCACTCGTGAGGCGGCATCCAGGTCGGGATCGCTTTACAGTCCTCGTAGCCCATTTTGGCAATGGCATCAGAATAGATTTCGATTTTGCCGGACGGGGTACCCAGTGGATTAAGCAGCGGGTTCTCGCGGAAATCAGCAAAGCGTACCCACTGTTTATTCTCTTCCGGAATCGGGAAGCGGATATAGTTGTTGGACGCCCAGAACATATCAAACGGCGGCAGCGCCACGCGTGCGTTACGCGCCTGAGCTTTCATGTCGTCATACATGCCTTTTAACCATAACATCTCATCTTTACCTTCGGTAAAGGCGTCGTGTACGCCGAGGATTTCGGCAATACCGGCAAAGACGTCAAAGTCATTTTTCGCTTCATGCTGCGGCGGCACACACTGACGTAGCGGGAAGACGTAGAGCTGCGAGTAGTCGCCGCCCATGTCCAAATCGTTACGTTCATAGGTCGTGGTAACCGGCAGCACGATATCGGCATGTTTCGCCGTTGCCGTCCAGTAAGGTTCGTTGACGACCACGGTCTCCGGGTTCTGCCAGGCTTTGACCAGGTTATTGGTATCCTGATGTTGGTGGAAGGTATTCCCCCCCGCCACGTAGACCATTTTAATATCCGGGTAGGTCACTTTCGTGCCGTTATAATCAATGGTCTTGCCAGGGTTCGCCAGCGCATCGGCAATACGCGCTACCGGGAACGGTGTAATGTCTTTTGCCGCCGGAGAGGTTGGGCTACCCGCCGAGATCCCGGCGAGAATGCCGCCGCGCGCGGTCGGACTACCGCCGGAAGAGTAGTGATAGCTAAAGCCGAAGCCGCCGCCAGGCAGACCAATCTGCCCCAGCATCGACGCCAGGGTCACCATCATCCAGTGCGCCTGCTCGCCGTGATGTTGGCGCTGAATGCCCCAGCCGCCCATGATCATGGTGCGGTGTTTTGCCATATCGCGCGCCAGCTGTTTGATCACCTCGGCGTCAACACCGCTGATGTCCGCCGCCCAATTGGCGTCTTTCACAATACCGTCGTCCTGACCGGTCAGATACGCTTCAAACTTATCGAAGCCGACGGTATAGGTTTTCAGGAAGTCAGCGTTATGCAGTTTTTCCACCAACAGCGTATGGGCAATCCCCGCCATCAGCGCGCAGTCGGTATAGCTGTGCGGGCCAATCCACTCGGCACCCAGCATGCGGGCGCTGTCGCTGTGCACCGGATCGATACAGATCATCCGGGTGCCTTTTTTCTTCAGCGCTTCAAAACCAGTCTGGCTGACGTGATCCGGCAGGTTCCAGCTGTTTTTAAGCGTGATCATAGGGTTACAGCCAATCATCACCACCAGCTCGGTGTTTTCAATGACGTTCGGCCATGCGGTCTGTTGCTCGTAAACCTCAACAGAGCCCACTACATGCGGCATAATTACCTGTGCGGCACCGGTCGAGTAGTCGCCGGAGTAGCCGACAAAACCGCCCGCCAGGTTCATCATGCGCTGCAGTAGCGTTCTTGGGTTGTGGAACATCCCCACGCTTTTCCAGCCATAAGAGCCCGCATAGATAGAGGACGGTCCGTGCTCTTTCTGCAGACGGCTGATTTCACCGGCCACCAGATGCAGCGCCTTATCCCAGCTCACGCGCACCCACTCATCGCGGCCACGCAGCTCTGGTTTACAGTCTTTCGCGCCGCCTTCCAGCCAGCTTTTACGCACCATCGGGTACTTGATGCGGTTTTCGGCATACACCTGATAAGGTGCCATGGTAATCAGTTCGTTCGGATACGGATCGTCTTTCACCGGACGAACGTCAACCATTTTGCCATCGCGGACAATCGCTTCAAACGCGCCCCAGTGGGCACCGGTCAGAATGCCGCTTTCCGCCTGGCGTAACGCCACAAACTGCGGCAGCGCCTGGCTTATCGCTTCGGCCAGCGCCGAGCGTGGCCACATTCCCGCCAGCAGCGGCGCCGCCATTAAAGCTCCGGCACCAGCCAGAAAACGGCGACGAGTCAGATTCATAGCTGCTTCCTGGCTCTGCTGCGCCATGTCATGGTCATTATTCTTTTTCATCATGGCTCCTTATTTTTTATCCTGATCGGCTGCTGCAGGCATGTCGCTCGCGTGTTTTTGTACGTACTGAGTCAGAAGACGAACCTGTTCCTGCGTCAGCGACGTACGACCGGACATGCCTTTAACCACCCCAATCCACTGGTTGGCGTTAAAGCGATTCAACTCGGTAAGACCGTGGCAACCGGTACAGTTGTTAGCCATGAGTTCGGAGGCGTAGCTCCAGATTTTTTGTTGATCGCCAATCAGACTTTTCGCCGGCAGCCAGACCTGCAGATCGACTTCATGCCAGACCTGTTTCGTCTCTTCATCGGTTACCGTGCTGTTCACTTTCAACGCTTTACGCGCTTCCTCACCCAGCAGGGCGCTCATGATGCGTTTACCACGCGCGGCGTAGAACGCCTCGGTGACGCCATCCTGCTGCCAACCTTTGACGTCAGCCAGTACCATATCACCGTCACGTTTCACTACCTGCACTTCGGTGGAAGCCATCAGGTTACCGTCGTTATGATCGGTTGTTTTCTCACTAAGCCAGAACGGTTGGGTTTGAATGGTGTACAACGTGGTCGCCGTTGCCGGCGTTTTCGCTGCCGCATTCGCCAGTTCGCTCGCCCCTGCTGCCGCCAGGCCACTCATGTTCGGTAGAATGTGTGCGACGCCTTTATGACAATCGATACAGGTTTGGCCCTCTTTGATCGCCACCGGGTGCTGCTTACGGGCTTCAGGCGTTTGCGCCAGTATATCCATCGCTTTGTAGTCGTGGCAGGAACGACAGGTTGCCGAGTCGTTCTTCTTCAACCCATCCCAGACGCTCTGGGCCATCGCGAGCTTATGCGCCTCGTATTTTTCTGGGGTATCGATTTTGCCGGTCATTTCACCCCAGACATCTTTCAGGGCGCCAATTTTGGTCAGCATATAATCGATCGGTTGGTGGGGAACGTGGCAATCGGCACACTCGGCGCGAATACCTTTATTGTTCTGGAAATGCACACTGCCCTGATATTCCGCCAGAGGTTGTTGCATGGTATGACACGACACGCAGAATTCAGTGTCGCTGGTTTTATGCATGATAGTTGCCGTACCCGCCAGCAGCACGACACCAATAATGATCCCAACCAGCAGGGCGATAAATATAATTTTTCGCCTACCTGAACGTTCCAGTGAAAGTTTTCTCATCTTATTATTTAACCCTTTTCCTAAAATAAAGACGCAATAGTCCTTGCCACATGACAATCGCTATATAAAAATATTTATAGCGATTACCGTCATCTTCTACTCCAACAATGCTTATGGAAGTTTGATTCTGCGGGCTAATCATCAGAGGTTGATTAGCCGATAATTTCAGCGTGGTATCACATTGCAAATCGAACAAACCTTCGCGCAAATGTTGATATATTTTGATTATTTCAGTGTAGCGATTTGTTCTTTTTTCGCGCGGTCGATACTACGAATAATGATCTCTCGTTGGCTATCGTCCGGCGGTAACAGTTTCAGCATCAGTTGCCATGCTGCTATCGCTTTATCATATTGTTGATGCTCAAAGGCGTTAAACGCCACAAGGCTGAGTACCCTTACATCGTTATGGTTATTTTTAAGCAACGTATCAAGCAACTGCTGGGCTTCACGGCTATCATTCGGATCCGTAGAGTGCAGCAATGCTTCGGTATAGCCCAGTTGCGCATCCGCATTTCCCGGCGCCAACTGTCGCGCTTTATCAAATGCCTGTAACGCAGCCCCGGGGTTATTCAGCACCAGTTGTAGCCTACCGAGCATCGTCCAGCTTAGCTGGTCTGCCGGATATTGCTGCAGACGAGTACGTAGCCCCAGCGCCAGGCGAAACAGCTCTTCTTCCGACAGCGGTTTCCCCTGGGGATCCATCACGCGCTGCATCAGTTGCGGCGTCTGCTGCACGACCTGCTGCCACTCAATTACACGGGGGACGTAACTCGTTCGGACGAATACCCCTACGCATAAAGAGGTTAGTATAATAACCCCGAGAATATACACCCAATAGCTACTATTTTTGTTATCCGTTTTTGGCGACTCAGGCAAATCTTCCAATAAATTCAAGCGTAAATCGTCAACCAACTGCTGTTGCTGAGCCGCATTTACCGGAGAAATGTCTTCATCAAGCTCCTGAAGACGCGCACGAAAAATCATATGATTCATCGTATTACGATCAACGCGCTGTCTGCCTGACCAAGGAATAAACAGCAGTGCCGCCGTCCCCAGCAGTAAAATCATCATGATAAGAAAAGCGACGATCATTTCAGGGTCCTTTTGTTTTCATCGAGAAGCGCTTGCAAACGCGCCTGCTCATGCGGACTAAGTTCCGTTTCCCGCGCTGCCCGCGGGCGACGGCTTAAACGGAAAATGACCAGCGCGCCGCCCAGTACAAAACAGGCGGGCAGCAGCCAGAGGATCAGCGTCGCCAACGTTACCGGCGGCTCATAGGTGACGAAGTTACCGTAGCGCGCCACCATATAATCGGTAATTTGCTGATTGCTTTGCCCCTCCTCCATCAGTTGCCAGACTTTTTTACGCATATCGGCGGCAATCATCGAATTGGAGTCGGCAATACTGTTGTTTTGGCATTTCGGGCAGCGCAGTTGCGCGGTCAGTTGGCGGAACTGTTGCTCCTGAGCCTCATTTTTAAACGGATAAGTGTCAATCGCCGCCAGCGCCTGAAACGATAGCAGCGCCGTCAGCAACGTCATTAGCAAAAATCTCACGCGCTGCCCTCCCGACTGTATTTATTCCACAACGGCAGGATTTCCTGCTGCCATACCTGTTCGTTCAGATCGCCTGCATGGCGGTAGCGAATAATGCCTTTGCCGTCGATAAGAAAGGTTTCCGGCGCACCGTAGACACCGAGATCCAATCCCAGCATACCGTCACCATCAAACACCCCCTGCGCGTACGGATTACCCAGCTCCTGCAGCCAGTCCAGCGCCTTCTGGCGATCGTCTTTATAGTTAATGCCCACAATGCGAATACCCTGCGCCGCGAGGGAACGCAGGTATTGGTGCTCCGCGCGGCAAGTTGGACACCAGGTCGCCCAGACGTTAAGCAGCACCGGCTTACCGTTGATAATACTGGACGCGTCCAGCATCACGTCAGGCTTCTCCAGCGACGTCAGATGAAACGCGGGGAGCGGTTTGCCAACCAGCGCCGACTCCAGCGCCGTCGGGTCATCGCCGTCGCTATTGCGCAGCAGTTGCCACATCAGCGCCGCCACCAGAACCAGAAAGATAACCAGCGGCAGATAAAGGACTTTGCGGTTCATTGTGCGTTCTCCGGCAGCGATTTACGTAAGCGGTAGCGCGGGTCCAGAATGCACAATACGCCACCAAGCGCCATTAACATTCCGCCAAACCAGATCCAGCGAACAAACGGTTTGTAATACAGGCGCACCGCCCAACTGCCGTCATCCAGTTCTTCACCCAGCGCGGCATACAGATCACGCACCAACCCGCCGTCGATGGCGGCCTCGGTCATCTCCATCCGGCTGCTGCTGTAGACGCGTTTTTCTGCCCGCAGCATGCTGATATGCCGCCCGTCCTGCGAGACGTCAATCACCGCTTCACCACCAAAATAGTTCGGACCTGTAATGTCCTGAACGTCGCGGAAGACAAAGTGATATTGATGAATATCGACGCTATCGCCCGGCTTCATACGCACATCGCGCTCAATGCTATAGTTCTGGCTAAAGGCGATGCCAATCACCGTAACCACCAGCCCGACATGCCCAGCCACCATCCCCCAGTGGCTGCGCCCCAGGCGAGTTAGCCCGCGCCAGAAGGTATGGCGATCGGTAGCGCGTTCCACTACCTCCATCACTGTCAGAACCAACGCCCACAGCGACATCAGCAGACCAAGCACGGTCATCGCCTTAATACGGTCCTGTATCAGCCACGGCAGCACCACGGCCAGCACAATCGACACCAGCGCCGCAACCAGCAGCCGCTTACGCAGCTTATGCAATTCATCGCGCCGCCAGCGCACCAGCGGCCCAATCCCCAACAGTAGCGAGAAGGGAATCATCAGCACGATAAACAGCGAATTAAAGAATGGTTCACCAATTGAGATACTACCCAGCCCCAATAATTTATGAATCAGCGGCAGTAGTGTGCCCAACAGCACCACCAACATCGCGGCGATCAGCAGGACGTTATTCCCCAGCAGCAGCGACTCACGCGACCACAGCTCATGGCGTACCCGAGAGCGCACCTTCCCGCCTTTAATGGCAAACAACAGCAGCGAGCCGCCGATGGTGATCACCAGCAGCGCCAAAATAAACAGGCCGCGCGTCGGATCAGAGGCGAATGAGTGTACAGAGATGAGCACCCCGGAACGCACCAGGAAGGTGCCGAGCAGGCAGAGCGAGAAGGCGAGGATTGCCAGCAGCACGGTCCAGGATTTGAAGCTACCCCGCTTCTCCGTTACTGACAGTGAGTGAATCAGCGCCGTGCCGGCCAGCCACGGCATCAGCGAGGCGTTTTCGACCGGATCCCAGAACCACCAACCGCCCCAGCCCAGCTCGTAGTATGCCCAGGCAGAACCCAATACGATGCCCACCGTCAGGAAGCTCCACGCCGCCAGCGTCCACGGACGCGACCAGCGCGCCCAGGCGCTGTCCAGACGTCCGGTCATTAACGAGGCGATGGCAAAAGCAAAGGCGACGGAAAAACCCACGTACCCCATGTACAGCATCGGTGGATGAAAAATCAGTCCAATATCCTGCAGCATCGGATTCAGATCGCGGCCCTCAATCGGAAAGTCCGGCAGCGTGCGAACAAACGGGTTCGAGGTCAGCAGGATGAACACCAGGAAGCAGAAGGAGATCATCCCCATCACCGCCAGCACGCGGGAAGATGCTTCCAGGGGAATGTTGCGGCTAAGCGCCGCCACGGCAAAGGTCCAGCCGCTCATCAGTAGCACCCACAG
>NZ_SZXE01000013.1:0-2007 GCF_005281255.1 Citrobacter sp. wls708 | reverse complement strand
TGGCAATGGACTGGAAGCTGGCGCTGCCGCTGCATCCGGAATACCGCACGCTGCCGATGGTCTGGTACGTGCCGCCTTTGTCACCGATTCAATCTGCCGCCGATGCGGGCGAGCTTGGCAGCAACGGCATTCTGCCGGATGTAGACAGTCTGCGTATCCCGGTTCAGTACCTGGCGAACCTGTTGACCGCTGGCGACACTCAGCCGGTACTGTTGGCGCTGAAACGTATGCTGGCAATGCGTCACTACAAACGTGCGGAAACTGTTGACGGAAAAGTTGATACCCGTGCGCTGGAAGAGGTGGGATTAAGCGAAGCGCAGGCACAGGAAATGTATCGTTACCTGGCGATTGCTAATTACGAAGATCGTTTCGTGGTGCCAAGCAGCCATCGTGAACTGGCGCGTGAGGCATTCCCGGAGAAAAGCGGTTGTGGCTTTACCTTCGGCGATGGTTGCCACGGTTCTGATACCAAATTCAATCTGTTCAACAGCCGCCGCATCGACGCTGTTGATGTGACCAGCAAAACGGAGCCGCACCAATGATTGAACTCGTCATTGTTTCGCGTCTGCTCGAGTACCCGGATGCTGCCTTATGGCAGCATCAGCAGGAGCTTTTCGATGCACTCGCGTCATCTGAGAACCTGGATAAAGAGGATGCCCAGACCCTGGGCGTTTTCCTGCGCGATTTAACCGCGCAGGACATGCTGGATGTACAGGCCGCTTACAGCGAACTGTTTGACCGGGGCCGCGCCACATCGCTGCTGCTGTTTGAACATGTCCACGGGGAGTCCCGCGATCGCGGTCAGGCGATGGTTGACCTGATGGCACAGTATGAACAGCACGGTTTGCAGCTCGACAGCCGTGAACTTCCCGATCATCTGCCGCTGTATCTGGAATACCTTGCGCAGTTGCCGAAAAGCGAAGCGTTAGGTGGTTTACAGGATATCGCGCCGATTCTGGCTTTGCTCAGCGCTCGCTTGCAACAGCGTGACAGCCGTTATGCGGTGCTGTTTGATCTGCTGCTAAAACTGGCGAATACCGTTATCGACAGCGACAAAGTGGCTGAAAAAATTGCGGATGAAGCGCGTGATGATACACCACAAGCGCTTGATGCGGTCTGGGAAGAAGAGCAGGTGAAATTCTTCGCCGATCAGGGGTGCGGAGAGTCGGAAATCTCCGCTCACCAGCGTCGTTTTGCCGGGGCCGTTGCGCCGCAGTATCTGAATATCACCACCGGAGGACAGCAATAATGCACTTCCTGAATACGTTCTTCTTTGACATCTATCCGTACATCGCGGGTTCTGTCTTTCTGATCGGCAGTTGGCTGCGTTATGACTATGGACAATATACATGGCGCGCGGCGTCCAGCCAGATGCTGGATCGCAAAGGGATGAACCTGGCGTCAAACCTGTTTCATATCGGGATCCTGGGCATTTTTGCCGGGCACTTTCTGGGCATGTTGACGCCGCACTGGATGTACGAAGCGTGGCTACCGCTGGAAGTGAAACAAAAGATGGCTATGTTTGCGGGCGGCGCCTCAGGCGTGATGTGTCTGGTCGGCGGCGTGCTGCTGCTGAAACGTCGTCTGTTCAGCCCACGCGTGCGGGCCACCACCACTGGTGCGGATATTCTGGTGCTGTCCATTCTGGTTATCCAGTGCGCCCTTGGCCTGCTGACCATTCCGTTCTCCGCTCAGCATATGGACGGTAGCGAGATGATGAAACTGGTGAACTGGGCGCAAACGGTGGTGACCTTCCACGGCGGCGCGTCTGAATATCTGGATGGCGTGGCGTTTATCTTCCGCATGCACTTGGTGTTGGGTATGACGCTGTTCCTGCTGTTCCCGTTCTCGCGTCTGGTGCACATCTGGAGCGTTCCGGTCGAGTATCTGACCCGCAAATACCAGATTGTACGCGCGCGTCACTAATCGGTAATCTGTGTAAGACAAAACCCTGCTCCGGCGGGGTTTTTTATGCCTGTTTGCCGGATGGCGGCGTAACCGCCTTAT
>NZ_SZXE01000033.1:0-121462 GCF_005281255.1 Citrobacter sp. wls708 | reverse complement strand
TGCACGTTCACGGGTATCTGTGCTTTAGAAAAGTGATACGGCTGAGGTGAACGGAACGCTGATCAAGAATCACATGTTCAACCTGAACGACATTGCGCGCTTGCGGGGCTTTACGTCAGGAACGCTTACGCGGCATCATGCGCAGCAGCGTATTATCCTTCCAGAAGTAGTGATGCATCAGGGCGGCTGCGGCATGCAAACCAATAACAAAATAGCCCAGGTTTGCCAGCGTCACGTGCCAGGACTTCAGCATCTCCACGAGATCAACGTTGGCTTTTGCCGCATATGGCATGACGATGCCAAATGCCATCCACGGATTGCCCCGGTTGTACATCATCACCAGACCAATAATCGGCAACGCAATAAACAACAGATAGATGACCAGATGCCCCAGATGCGCCATTCCGGTCATCATCGGTTTCGGTTTTGGCACAATCGGCGGCGCCGGATATTTCAGCCTGACCAGCAGACGCGCCACCATCAGCGTTAAAATCGTGATGCCACAGGATACGTGCACCATGTTGAACAAGGGACGATAGCTACGCGGGAAAAATCCGCGAAACTCCATGGCGCTGTAGGCCACAATGACCAACAAAAAAACCAGCCAGTGAATACCAATTTGCAGGCCAGAATACTTATTCCCCATAACACTTCCTGAATAAAAACAATAATGCGTCAACATAACGGGCTTTTGTTAAAAATTCATTAATTTTTGTTCATCCATTATCAGTCAGTTACGTTTAAGCGCAAAAACAGCTATTGCCCCGGATGCCTGACTGGACTATGCCTGGTAGGGAAAATATGTCGTACCGCCTCATCCTGACAGGAGAAAACCATGAGTAAAATTGGCATTAACGGCTTTGGTCGTATCGGTCGTCTGGTATTGCGTCGACTACTGGAGGTCAAAAGCAGGGTGGAGGTCGTCGCCATTAATGACCTGACCTCGCCCAAAATTCTCGCCTATCTGTTAAAACACGACTCAAATTACGGTCCATTTCCCTGGAGTATCGACTTTACCGAAGACGCGCTGATTGTCGACGGTAAAAGAATCGCTGTTTATGCAGAAAAAGAGGCCAAAAATATTCCGTGGAAAGCCACTGGCGCAGAGATCATCATCGAATGCACCGGTTTTTACACCTCAACAGAAAAAGCCAACGCCCACCTGGACGCAGGCGCCCAAAAAGTCCTGATATCCGCCCCTGCCGGGGATATGAAAACCATTGTTTTTAACGTGAACGACGACACGATGGATGCGAACGATCGAATTATCTCTGTCGCATCGTGCACCACTAACTGCCTGGCGCCGATGGCGAAAGCCCTGCATGACAACTTCGGTATTCAACTGGGCACTATGACAACCATCCATGCCTACACGGGGACACAATCGCTGGTAGATGGCCCTCGCGGAAAAGATCTGCGCGCCTCGCGGGCGGCGGCGGAGAACATCATTCCCCATACCACCGGTGCGGCGAAAGCGATTGGCCTGGTGATTCCGGCATTGAGCGGAAAATTAAAAGGCCACGCCCAGCGCGTACCGGTGAAAACCGGATCCGTCACGGAACTGGTGTCGGTATTGGGTAAAAAGGTCACCGCTGAAGAGGTTAATAACGCGCTGAAAAAAGCCACGCTGAATAATGAGTCATTTGGCTATACCGACGAGGAGATTGTCTCGTCAGATGTGATTGGCTCACATTTCGGTTCAGTATTTGATGCGACACAAACCGAGATTACCGAAGTGGGCGATCTGCAACTGGTAAAAACCGTCGCCTGGTACGATAACGAGTACGGCTTTGTGACCCAACTTATTCGCACGCTGGATAAATTTATCAAGCTCTGACGTTGTGGTGGAGGTCGAATGAACGGGATAGCCGACAAAGTGTAAAAATTACGCCGGGTGACGTACAAACTCACCCGGCTAAAAGCTTAGGACTGCAGATAAACCACCTGCGTTTGCAGATATTCATTCAGGCCGTGTTTACCGTCTGCCCCGCCAATCCCGGATTTGCGCCACCCCGCGTGGAAACCCTGCATTGCCTCGAAGTTTTCACGGTTAATATAGGTTTCGCCAAACTTCAGCCCCTTAATCGCCTTCATCGCGGTGTTCAGATTTTGCGTGTAAATTGATGAAGTCAGCCCGTAGTCGCTGTCGTTGGCCATTGTCAGTGCCTCTTCCAGCGTATTAAACGCCACCACCGGCAGCACCGGACCAAAGGTCTCCTCGTGCATAATCGCCATCTCCTGACGCACATCCAACAGTAATGTCGGCGGATAGTAATAGCCTTTGCCTTCTACCGCCTTACCGCCCAGCACTACTCTGGCCCCCTCCTGCACCGCTCGCGCAACTTTCTGCTCCACTCGTTCCAGCGCAGCGGCGTTAATCAACGGTCCCATCGCAATGTCATTGCGCTCAGCCGGATTGCCGAACTGTACGGCTTTCATCGCTTCACCCAGACGATTAACGAACTGGTCATAAATACCTTTCTGGACGTACACGCGTTCGGCGCAGTTGCATACCTGCCCGGTATTGATCACCCGTGAGTCAACAATTGCCTTCACGGCCAGCTCAAGGTCAGCATCATCCATCACGATAGCTGGGGCTTTGCCCCCCAGTTCCAGGCAGACTTTAGTGATGTTTTTGGCCGCTGCAGCCATAATTTTCTCGCCCGCTCCGACGCTACCGGTCATGCTGACCATTGCCACTTTCGGGTTTCCGGCCAGTTCCTGGCCGACCGTTTCACCGCGTCCCAGGACCAGATTAAATACCCCGCGAGGCAAGCCAATATCATCAATAATTTTGGCAAAAGCGATGGCGTTGTTGGGCGTAAACTCACTCGGTTTAATGACAATGGTATTGCCCGTCAGCAGCGCGGGGGCCAGTTTGCGAGCAATCAGGAAGAACGGAAAATTCCACGGCAGAATGCCCGTTGTCACGCCCAGAGCGCGCTTAAACAGCAGGATATTCTCGCCCGGGCGATCGCTTTGCAGGATCTCGCCTTCATAACGGCGTGCCCACTCGGCCATGTAATCGATATAATCGGCGGTAAATGCGACTTCAACGTCGGCCAGTTGCTGTATTTTCCCGCCTTCAGCCACTATCAATGCGCTGATTTCGCTGGCGCGTTGACGGATACCCGCAGATATTTTGCGTAGCCAGTTCGCCCGTTCAATGGCAGGCAGCGCTTCCCATTCAGGCTGAGCACGCTCGGCGGCGTCTATCGCTTTACGCGCATCTTCGGCACGTCCATCCGGAATACGTGAGATAACCTCTTCCGTGGCCGGATTGACGACATCAATCCAGGCGTCATCGTGCCAGGTCACAAACTGCCCATCGATATACATAGGATGTTGTACGGGTACTGACATGCGCTTCTCCTGTGATTGATTTGTTTTTAACAAGTAAAACTATTGTTAATTAATATCAATCATGCCTGACGAATTATCACTACAGTGACTGTTCTGTGAGCGGCTTCATAAAAGCGTCTGGCAACGCGCTGATGAAAGGAAAAAACGGGCGGGATTTATGCCCGTTTGCAGCAAAACGCTTACAAACGGGCAGCGGGGATCACAGAGAGCGGCTCTCCAGTAAGTCTGACAACGCGGTATCGCTTTTCAGTTGCTGCCAGGCTGCCTCAACGTTACCGGGAATATCCACATGCACGATAAAATCGCGGCCACAGGGACCATAGCCATTAACATCGTCCCGCAGACGCGGCAACTCTCCGGTAATGAGCGAAAGATAGCGATCCACTGACCATAGCCCTTCGGCCGTCGGCGCAAAGTCCACGCCGTCGCGCTGTTGGACCAACTCCGGGACGAATCCCGGGAAACCCAACCAGCGCGGCGCATGCGGCTCATCGCGGGTTACGCGCTGAAAGGTGGCCATCGTTCGGCGTTGCATGGTCGGATCCTGTACCACAATGACGGTATGCATGCTTTCTGTCGCCTGGCTCAGTAACGCACAGCTAAATCGGGCATTCTCACCGCAGTTTGTTGACTGGTCTTCCACCCAAATCTTCTCCCCCGGAATGTGCCAGAACTGGTGAGCGATATCGGCAAGGATCGCCGCTTCCGCACGTCCGGTGGTTCGAATGATATTGTAGCGAGGATGTCGGGCAATCGCGTCATACAGAAAGCGCGTGGAATGGCCGATGCCCCCACTAATCAATAAGGGAACCTGTTGGTCTTTCGCGATCCGACAGGCAGCATCGATGGTCGGGATCACCGCGTTCCCCGCCAGAATTACGCAATCTGACTGAACCGTGATGTCCCCCGTAAAATCGCTCTGCGCCAGCCATTGCCCTACAGTATTGATCGCCGCCAGCGTGGTCGCGGAGAGCGTCGGAAACTGACTCATATTCATGACTCCTGGTGTTTATTCTTTACCGGGTACAGAGGCCGGATGGCGGTTACGCCTTGTCCGGCCGGTGGTTCAGCGCGGCGTTATCCCGTGATCTGATCCATCGCCTGCAGAATACGTTTATCTGAAATAGGGTACGGCGTACCAAGCTGCTGGGCAAAGTAGCTGACGCGCAGCTCTTCTATCATCCAGCGGATCTCTTTGACGTCGTCATCTTCACGGCGCGCAGGCGGTAGTTTATTGAACCATTGCTGCCAGGCCTGCTGCACACTATCCACTTTCAGCATCTGTGCACGGTCACGGTGCGGATCGATGGCCAGTTTTTCCAGACGCTTTTCAATAGCCTGCAAATAACGCAACGTATCGCCCAGGCGTTTGAAACCATTACCAGTGACAAATCCGCGGTACACCAGCCCGCTCATTTGCGCTTTGATATCTGAAAGCCCTAACGCCATGGTCATATCCACACGCCCTTTCAGACGCTTATTGATATTAAACACCGCGGTGAGGATCTGTTCGACCTGCTTCGCGATATCCACCACCGTATCGTTCAGTTCAGCCCGCACCTTCTCATGCAACGCCGCAAAGCCCTCTTCCGTCCACACGGGACCACCATGGGCGTCGATCAACCGATCCACACCGCAGGAGATACAGTCGTCAATCAACTCCAACACTTTGCCATACGGGTTAAAATACAACCCCAGCTTGGCTTTGTTAGGCAACTTCTCGTGTAAGTATTTGATCGGTGAAGGAATGTTCAACAGCAACAGGCGGCGTAAGCCGCACCACATAGCCTGTTGCTGCTCCAGCGGATTATCAAACAATTTGATGGCGACGCTGTCACGCTCATCGACCAGCGCTGGCCACGCTTTTACCTTATAGTTACCGCGCTTTTGCTCGTAACTTTCCGGAAGCTGTCCGAAGCTCCAGATATGCAATCCGCTCTGTTCGATACCGTCATCCGCCACCGCGGACAGCGTTTCCTGAACCTTACCCTTCAAGGCGTCTTTCAGATCCTGTAGCGAGCGTCCTTCCTGTAGCTTCTTGTTCTTGTCATCCACCACCCGGAAGGTGATTTTTAGGTGATCGGGTACCTGATCCCAATGCCAGTCATCGCGGTCAACGGTGACGCCGGTCATCCGGCGCAGTTCACGTTCCAGCGCGTCCAGCAGCGGCAGTTCCAGCGGCGTCACGCGGCCTAAAAATGCCTCAGCATAGTTCGGAGCAGGAACAAAGTTACGTCGTACCGGTTTCGGCAACGACTTAATCAGGGCGATCACCAGCTCGCGGCGCAGGCCAGGAATCTGCCATTCAAAACCGCTCTCTTCGATCTGATTGAGCAGTGGGAGCGGAATATGCACGGTCACACCGTCCGCATCGGCTCCCGGTTCGAACTGGTAGCTCAAACGCAGTTTGAGATTGCCCTGGTGCCAGAAGTTCGGATAATCCAGCTTACTGATTTTTTCCGCGCCCTCTTTGATAAGCATGCTCTTTTCAAAGTTGAGCAGATCCGGGGTCTCGCGGGAAACTTTCTTCCACCAGCTATCAAAGTGGCGAGCAGAAATCACATCATGGCTAATACGCTGGTCGTAAAACTCAAACAGCGTTTCATCATCAACCAGGATGTCGCGACGGCGCGATTTATGTTCTAACTCTTCCACCTCCGCCCGCAGCTTCAGGTTGTCACGGAAGAAAGCATGGCGCGTTTGCCAGTCCCCCTCCACCAGCGCATGACGAATGAACAGTTCACGTGACAGCGCCGGATCGATCTGGCTGTAGTTCACCTTACGGGCAGCAACAATCGGTAAGCCGTAGACGGTGACCTTTTCTGTCGCCATGACCGCGCCCTGCGCGCGTTCCCAGTGCGGTTCGCTGTATGAACGTTTGATCAGATGCTGCGCAACTGGCTCCACCCACTCGGGATCGATACGCGCGGCAATACGTCCCCACAGGCGGCTGGTTTCCACCAGCTCCGCCACCATCGTCCATTTCGGCGGTTTTTTGAACAAACCGGAACCCGGGAAGATCGAGAAACGGGCGTTACGCGCACCGGTAAATTCCTGCTTATCGGCATCTTTCATCCCAATATGGGACAGTAAACCGGTCAACAATGCGACGTGGATCTCCCGATATTCAGCGGGTTCGCTGTTGACCGGAATGCCCAACTCTTTTACCACCTGGCGCAGTTGTGTGTAGATATCCTGCCATTCACGTACGCGCAGATAATTAAGAAAGTCGACTTTACACTGACGGCGGAACTGGTTTGACGACAACGCTTTTTGCTGCTCGCCGAGGTAATTCCATAAGTTCACAAACGCCAGGAAATCAGACTCCTTGTCATGGAAGCGGCGATGCTTCTCGTCGGAAGCTTGCTGCTTGTCCATTGGACGCTCGCGCGGATCCTGAATGGACAGCGCCGAGGTGATGATCATCGCCTCACGCACACAGCCATGTTTTTGCGCTTCCAGCACCATACGCGCCAGACGCGGATCCACCGGAAGTTGCGACAGCTGGCGGCCCAACGGCGTTAATTTGTAAGCGGTTGCCTGTTCATCGGTGGTTATCGCACCCAGCTCTTCGAGCAGGCGCACCCCGTCCTGAATATTGCGTTTATCCGGCGCTTCAACAAACGGGAACGCCGCGATATCCCCCAGCCCCAGCGCGGTCATCTGCAAAATAACGGACGCCAGGTTGGTACGCAGGATCTCCGGATCGGTAAACTCCGGACGCGACAGGAAGTCGTCCTCAGAATACAGACGAATACAGATCCCTTCCGAAACGCGACCGCATCGGCCTTTACGCTGGTTGGCAGAGGCCTGCGACACCGGTTCAATCGGCAAACGCTGGACTTTCGTGCGATAGCTGTAGCGACTGATACGCGCGGTGCCAGGATCAATGACATACTTGATGCCCGGTACGGTCAACGAGGTTTCCGCCACGTTGGTGGCCAGCACAATACGACGACCGCTGTGCGACTGGAACACACGGTTCTGCTCGCTATTGGAGAGACGTGCATACAGTGGCAGCACTTCGGTGTGACGCAAATCCAGCTTATTCAGGGCATCAGCGGTATCGCGGATTTCGCGCTCGCCGCTCATGAAGATCAGTATGTCGCCCTGACTTTCACGGCCTAACTCATCTACGGCATCAAAAATTGCCTGCAACTGGTCACGCTCGGTGTCATCTGCGTCTTCAACAATCGGGCGATAGCGAACTTCCACCGGATAGGTGCGACCAGAGACTTCGATAATCGGCGCATTGTTGAAATGCTTAGAAAAGCGTTCCGGGTCAATGGTCGCCGAAGTGATGATAATTTTTAGATCCGGACGACGCGGCAGGAGTTCTTTCAGGTAGCCAAGCAGAAAATCAATATTCAGGCTGCGTTCATGCGCTTCATCGATGATGATGGTGTCGTACTGCATTAGCAGCCGATCCTGCTGGATTTCCGCCAGCAGGATACCGTCCGTCATCAGCTTAACCATGGTGTTGTCACTAACATGATCGCTAAAACGGACCTTATAGCCGATACAGCCGCCCGGCTCGGTTTGCAGCTCTTCCGCAATACGATTCGCCACGGTACGCGCCGCCAGACGACGCGGTTGAGTATGGCCGATCAGCCCTTTCACCCCGCGCCCTAGCTCCATACAGATTTTCGGCAACTGGGTGGTTTTACCTGAACCGGTCTCACCAGCCACAATCACCACCTGATGGTCGCGAATGGCTTCCAGAATATCCTGTTTTTTCTGGCTGACAGGCAGGTTTTCCGGGTAGCTGATGACCGGACGCGCCGCTTCACGCAGCACAACTTTACCGGCTGCCTGGTCGATCTCTTTTGCCATCTCCTGGTAAATGGCCTGTTGTGCATCAGGATTTTTAACCTTCTTCACGCCGTGCAAACGGCGGGTAAAACGCTGTCTGTCACGCAGCATCAGCGAGTCCAGCTGTTGCTGCAACATGTTGAAGGTTAATTTTGGTTGTTCTGTCATAGCGTTAAAAGGCAGCGATCTGCCGGGTTAAATCTCTTTTAGATGATAGATATAGAGTACCACATCGGGGCTTTTCATGTGTTGTTCAATAATTTCGAACATAGGATTCGATATATTGCGCTATCACTGCGACAGGATTGTGAATAAAGTGTCAACAAGCAACGGGGCACTACCCCTTCAAACACATAAAAGGAAACACCCATGAGCAAGGTATTAGTTCTTAAATCCAGTATTCTGGCAGGGTACTCTCAGTCTGGTCAGTTGTCTGATTATTTTGTTGAACAGTGGCGTGAAAAGCACTCTGCTGATGAAATCACCGTCCGCGACCTGGCTGCAAACCCGGTTCCGGTACTGGATGGCGAACTGGTGGGTGCGCTGCGCCCAAGCGATGCGCCACTGACGCCGCGTCAGCAAGAAGCGCTGGCGCTGTCTGACGAATTGATCGCTGAACTGAAAGCGCATGATGTGATTGTTATCGCCGCGCCGATGTATAACTTCAACATTCCGACGCAGTTGAAAAACTACTTTGACCTGATTGCCCGTGCCGGCGTGACCTTCCGCTACACCGAGAAAGGTCCGGAAGGTCTGGTGACCGGTAAACGCGCAGTGGTGCTGACCAGCCGTGGGGGTATTCATAAAGATACGCCGACTGACCTGATCACACCGTATCTGAACGTGTTCCTGGGCTTTATCGGTATCACCGACGTGAACGTGGTCTTTGCTGAAGGTATCGCTTACGGCCCGGAAGTGGCATCTAAAGCCCAGTCCGATGCGAAAGCCGCTATCGACAGCGTGGTTGCTGCCTGATAATTCACCCTCTCACCATCCGGTGGGAGGGATTCTCGGTACTTACTTCTTTGCCCGCACATGTACCTGCTTGCCGTGAATGCGATTAATATCACGCCAGATGGTGGCATACTCCCTGCACTTCGCCAGATTTTCTTCCCAGCAATGAAGTAAAAATTGTTCCGGCTCCGCGACATCCCGGCTTAACAGCTTGAATACCCAACGATTCCAGACATACCATTTGAGAAGCCACATGATTTCACTCCACGACGCGACCGGTGTTGAACTATATCAACATCCGTTTGATGCCGTGTGGCAACTATTGCGATGTCGATGAATAATCCGGAAGGATCCTCCACTTGTAATACCATTCCCCCAGTGGCGTTCAGAAATGATTATTCTTTCCTCAACCACTTACCATTAATACCTTGCACGTACTCCCCCGGTTTAGCGCGAGCGACTAACTTTTGTCCGGCCATTTTTGCCACTTCCTCTGGCGGAATATTATTGCTCTCAGCCAGTTGCTGATAACTGGCGCTTCGCGCCTTATTAATCTCACTCACCAGCGCCTGCGTTTCAGCATCGGTTTGTAATGCCACCAGATAACCATTGAGTGTTTCCCCCACTCGCCCCTGAGTTCTGGCTTCATTCAGGGTCAACGCCCATGCATTGCTGGTGATAAAACTCAGCGCCACCAGGATCGCTGCAAGCTGTTTTTTCATCATTACCTCAGAACAGATCGCTGCGCGATTTCAATAAGCTCTCGACGTCTTTATCAACTTTGATATGAATCTCATGTTCGATTTTGACGTTCATATTAATCGTGATCGGCTCTTTTGGCGCAGCCACTTCGATTCTCGGGGTACAACCTACCACCAGAGATGAAGCCAGCAACCCCAGCATGGCGGCTATCGTTTTCATTGTTGTTCCTCACATTCCTTGCCTTCCAGGCAATGGGTTTCCGGCAGCGTTGCATTTTGCTCAAACCATGCCTGTAAATTGTCGCCAAAACGCAAACTGCGCCATAGCGTAAAGACGTTTTCCTCGTGGGTGTAATTCAAATTAACCGTCCCCACTTTGCCATCTACCCGGCTATTGCCAGTAACGGTTGCCTGCATCGTTAAGACACCCAGGTTATCCAGGTTTATTTTCGTCCAGGAATGGGTTATTTCCATATAGCGCAGCCAGTTAATTGCCGCGCCAGCCGCCATATTATCTTTAACGACGGCATCCGCCGTGTCTTTATCAATACGCAGCGTCATCGGACCTGGGTTGGTTAACCAGCCGTCTTTGATGATCCACTTTTCGTTATCCAACCATAATGGCAACGCGCCGCTGACCGGACCCGACATAGCGAACTGCTTGGGGTTAACCGCGCTAATAAGCTCGCTGGAGGAGATATTCTGCACCCGTAATAAGGCCGGGTCGTGCTGTGGCATCCGCAGTTGCCGCATGATGACTTTGCCTCCCAGCAGTTCGGCGCTGACATCGCTCAGCAATAACGGATTGCCTTCACTCCAGGGGTACGCTCCCTGTAGATCGGCAGTAATATTTTTCGCCGTCACCTGATTCACGATTTCCGCAATACGCAGTGAAACAGGACCACGCGTACCCAACTGCCATGCACCTTCGCTAAACCGAAACGGTAAGATAAAATCGACGCCATTAATTTGGTTATCAGGCATCCAGGCGCTACCGCCTTTTAATACCCCATGACCGCCCGCTTCAAAGCCCTGTTCCGGCGCGGCCGAGAATGCGACCTGCGCATAGAGATCACCTTCACGCAGTTTCATTTTCCAGTCAGGCGGGAGCAGCGGCTGGAACACGGTGAGTGATTGTTTTGGCCACCAGGCCTGTCCGCGCAGACGGATCCCGTCCCAACGGCCATTTAGCTGTACGGGGCCAATCGCACCCGCGTGAAGCTGGCCCTTGAACTGGAAAATCGTCGGGTCGCTGCCTTCCACGCTGAACTTTAGCGTTGAGGGAGGTAAGACGCTTCCGCCGGTGAAGACGGTTTTTCCTGCGTCCAGTGACAGTACGCCGCTAAACGTCGGTTTGGTCGCGTCCCGTACCCATACGATCGGTTCGTCCATTACCAGGCGTGGGTTTTCCACCGTCATGGTGCCGTATTGCAAGTGGTCAAATCCGGTGGAGAGATCAAAGAGCTTCAGCGTGTTGTCATGCCACTCTCCCTTACCCGCCACGTCCCAGCGGGCATGCATCGGCGTAAAGCTGCCTTCGCCCCAGTAGCGCCATTGCCAACGACCAGCATCAGGAAGAAAATCATTTGCCAGACCATCCAGGTGCAGTTCAAAGCCCCCCATCTGGTTTTCATGCGCACGCAAAATAGCCTGTAGACGACCATCCACACCGCGTTGTGTTACCTTTACGCCCGCCAGCGGCCAACGAATCTCGTCAATATCCAGCGAATCAATTACCCGCCCCCGCGAACGCAACAGCGCCCCTGGCTCAAACGCCAGTTGCGGATCGTTCAGGCTACCGGTGAGTTTGGCGGGTAATTTCGCGTAGAAGATCAGATCGCCCTGTTTCGCTTCGCCGATCAGCTGTAACGGCATCTCGTTGTTATCGATACCCAGCTTACCCGGCCCCAGCGTTAAAACAGCGTTTCCTTTACCGGCATCGCCTTGCGTCAGAATGTTCAGACGCCCGCTCACCACCGCGTTTTCCAGCCCGGCCTGCCAGTTTTCAACTTTCATGCCCAGCCGCCCGCTTAGCGGGAATCCCTGATAAGGCCAGTTCCAGCGACCGTCGCTGATAGTCAACTGCTGGCGGGTTATTTCCCACGGAAGATCGAGCAGCGGATCGGCACTATCGCGCGCCATGACGATCAGTTGTCCGCTGTTTTCTTGCCACTCCAGTTCGGCGTCCACAAGCGTAGGCTCCTGCGGCAAGTTCAGCGTCGCAACGGCATGACCGCTCACCGGTAACCCATCAGGAACCAGCGGCATGGTAAATTCACCGACCAGTTTTACCGGCGGTTGCCCTTCAAATGCAGCGACATCCAGCTCATTTACCGTGAGATTTTGCCCGTGCAGCCGCCCCTGGAATTTAACCTTTTCCCCCTGGTAGCGCAGTTGCTGAGTAGAGGGCGTTAGCGAAAGCGACAGTTTCCCCTGCCATTCCTGCCAGGGAGAGAGAATAAGTTTGTCGATGTTAATCCAGGTATTGGGCAGCATCGATTGCCATTCAGCCAGCGTTTTGGGTGCTACCGGAGACGCTTCTGTCTGCGGTAATTTGGCCAGGCAACCGGAATCCAGCTCAATTGTCCCGACATTGAGCAACCAGCGGCTGGGATGGGACAGGTCCGCCTGAGTAATGCGCGCCAGCGGGCAATCATCGACCAGATAGCGGAGTTCCGGGATATGCAGCCCATGCCGTGTCAGCCGTGGACTCTCATCCAGCGCGATACGTGTCCCCACAGGTAACCAGACGCCCACCAGGGTCGGGACCCACAGGCCAAGCGTCATCACCAGCGTCAGCGGCACGAGAATCAATAATAAGAGGAGTGCCAGAACGGCTTTATATTTACCCTTCATGGGTAGTTAATATCCTGAATTAGCAAAATTTAAGCCGGTTTAGGCCTGTATTGTGGCATGTTTAACTGCATATTCCCACATTAAGGACAGATAACAGCGCTATGTGGCACGCTGTTACACGTGCCGTCAGGAATGATTCCAACACAGTAGCGCGTGGATTCGGACTCAATGATGGTTCAGTTGTCCATCGCTATGTTTAGGTCCTATCCGACCAGCCTCTATCAGTATTTCTTCTATAAGTTCTTCAAGACACTCCTTGCCATGATGATCACAGACAAGATGCACCTGGCGGGAAATTTCTTCAGGTTTCATTCCATCGCATAAAGCCGCCTTAAGCATTAAGGTGGCCCATCGTTTTGCTTCAGAGTGAGTTAGCATAACTCCTCCCGATATCTGCTACCTGTATAAGCGTAGCTGTCTGGATGTGAATCACCTGGCTTTTTGCCCACACTACCTGCTCAGCGAATGGAAAATATCCAGTTGTTGAAATCGCGTAACCTGCCCACACTAACAAAAGATACGCTTTAAACATTCATTACTTCTATGACTATCAATAACTTTTTAGATTTTGTAAAATAATTTTAATTGGATTAACGTGACGTCAAAATCACTGGAGAAAGTCTTATGAAACTCGCCATCTATAGTACAAAACAGTACGACAAAAAGTATCTGCAGCAGGTTAACGAGGCTTTTGGTTTTGAACTTGAATTTTTTGACTTTCTGTTGACGGAGAAAACAGCTAAAACAGCCCATGGTTGCGAAGCTGTATGCATCTTCGTCAACGACGATGGCAGCCGACCGGTTCTGGAAGAACTGAAAAAGCTGGGTGTGAAATATATCGCCCTGCGCTGCGCCGGGTTCAATAACGTCGATCTCGACGCGGCAAAAGAGCTGGGTCTGCAGGTGGTACGCGTCCCTGCCTATTCGCCTGAAGCCGTCGCTGAGCATGCGATTGGCATGATGATGACCCTGAACCGCCGTATTCATCGCGCGTATCAACGTACCCGTGATGCCAACTTCTCTCTTGAAGGGCTGACCGGCTTTACCATGTATGGCAAAACGGCCGGGGTGATTGGTACCGGTAAAATCGGTATTGCTGCGCTGCGGATCCTGAAAGGTTTTGGTATGCGCCTGCTGGCGTTCGATCCCTACCCAAGCGCCGCTGCTCTGGAATTAGGCGTGGAATATGTCGATCTTAAAACACTGTTTGCTGAGTCCGACGTTATCTCCCTGCACTGCCCGTTAACGCCGGAAAATTATCATCTGCTCAATCAGGAAGCCTTTGAGCAAATGAAAAACGGCGTGATGATTATTAACACCAGTCGCGGAGCGCTGATCGATTCACAGGCGGCTATCGATGCCCTGAAAAACCAGAAAATTGGTTCTCTGGGTATGGATGTGTATGAAAACGAACGCGATCTGTTCTTTGAAGATAAATCCAATGATGTGATTCAGGATGATGTGTTCCGTCGCCTGTCAGCCTGCCATAACGTGCTATTTACCGGGCATCAGGCGTTTCTGACCGCCGAAGCGTTGACCAGCATTTCTGAAACGACACTGCAAAATCTGGAACAAATCTCCAAAGGCGAAACCTGTCCAAACGCCCTCTTTTAATCCCTGTGCTCCCCTGATTTAAGGGGGGCATTTTCAGACAATTGCCGATGATAAAACAGTCAGTATCATATTGAATGTATTCCAGTCACGAAATTAGAGAATGTTAATGAAGAAAGTTGTCACGTTGATTGCCCTCAGCACGCTGATGGCTGGCTGTGTGAGCAGTGGAAACATTTCCGTCAATCGCGACCAGTTACAGCATCACCGTTTCGTTTTGCAGAGCGTGAATGGTAAAACCGTTACCGTCGCTAACAACCCACCCGAATTGAGTTTTGGCGAAAACATGACGGTATCGGGAAAGATGTGTAATCAATTCCACGGTCAGGGCAAGTTGTCCGACGGCGAGTTGAAGGTGAAAGATATGGCGATGACCCGCATGATGTGCGCCGATCCACAGCTTAACGCGCTCGACGGTATCGTCAGCGAAATGTTTAAGCAAGGCGCACAGGTAGATTTGACTGCTGACCAGTTGACACTGGCGACAGCAGAACAAACGCTGACGTATAAACTTGCGGATTTAATGTAATGAACGCGCAGGCTCAATAGCTCCCACAGCTTCCGGCGGCAAGCGACTGCTCACTACAGCGTTTGCCGTTGGGTAGCGCGCACATCCCGATGGCTGAGCCATCCAGTTGACGGGCAACGGAGAGCGAACCACCAATCATGGCGCAATTTGCTTCTCCAGAACTGGACATTGCTGCCTTCATGCCCGGTGCGACATGTGCTGCCGTTGCCTGCTGAACAGGTTCACTGCTACACGCCGATAATAATAACGCGGCACACCCTACCCAAAACGCTGCGCGCATCTTACTCCCCTCTGAAGATTAACCAAACGACACAGCCATAAATAATAGGCAGCAGAGACACCGCCGTCGAGAGGCAAACCACGCATTTATGCGCGCTGTTTACATTTTCTGGCAATTTTTTGGCTCCTCCTTTGATCAAACCATACATTCTCTTTATTCCAGGGACACAAAAGCGAAAATGCGCCTGAATGGCTTTTGCTAAAATAGAAGGATAATTACAGGACTCGCAACGCTTTCGCGTGTCCCTCTTTTTGCGCAATGTAAGGGTGTCAGTATGATCACAATTGACGGTAATGGTGCGGTTGCTTCGGTCGCATTTCGTACTAGCGAGGTTATCGCCATCTACCCGATTACGCCCAGTTCGACGATGGCGGAACAGGCCGATGCCTGGGCCGGAAACGGGCTTAAGAACGTGTGGGGAGATATCCCTCGCGTCGTAGAAATGCAGTCGGAAGGCGGTGCGATTGCGACCGTTCACGGCGCGTTGCAGACCGGTGCGCTCTCTACGTCGTTTACCTCATCACAGGGTTTGCTGTTGATGATCCCAACGCTGTACAAACTGGCCGGTCAGTTGACCCCGTTTGTACTGCACGTTGCAGCGCGAACTATTGCCACGCACGCGTTATCGATCTTTGGCGATCATTCCGACGTGATGGCTGTACGCCAAACCGGATGCGCGATGCTGTGCGCCAGTAGCGTTCAGGAAGCGCAGGATTTTGCGCTAATTTCGCAAATGGCCACCCTGAAAAGCCGGGTTCCATTTATTCATTTCTTTGATGGATTCCGTACATCACATGAAATCAATAAAATTGTGCCGCTGGCTGATAACACCATCCTCGGGCTGATGCCTCAGGCGGAGATTGATGCTCACCGCGCTCGGGCACTAAATCCAGAGCATCCGGTTATCCGCGGTACATCAGCGAATCCGGACACCTACTTCCAGTCACGCGAAGCGACAAACCCATGGTACAACGCGGTTTACGATCACGTAGAACAGGCGATGAACGACTTCGCCGCAGCCACGGGCCGCCAGTACCAGCCATTTGAATATTACGGTCATCCGCAGGCAGAACGCGTCATTATTTTAATGGGCTCGGCGATTGGCACCAGTGAAGAAGTTGTCGAAGAGCTGATGGCGCACGGCGAGAAAGTGGGTGTGCTGAAAGTCCGTCTGTTCCGCCCCTTCTCCGCCAAGCATTTACTGCGCGCGCTGCCGGAAAGCGCGCGCAGCATCGCCGTTCTGGATCGCACCAAAGAACCCGGCGCGCAGGCAGAACCATTATATCTGGATGTCATGACCGCGCTGGCGGAAGCGTTTAACTGTGGCGAACGAGAAACCTTACCGCGTGTGATTGGCGGACGCTATGGTCTTTCGTCCAAAGAGTTTGGCCCCGACTGCGTCATGGCGGTCTTTAATGAGTTGAATAGCACGAAACCTAAACCACGCTTCACGGTCGGTATCTATGATGATGTCACCAACCTGTCGTTGCCGTTGCCGGAAAACACCCTGCCCGGCACCGCTAAGCTCGAAGCGCTGTTTTACGGCCTGGGTAGCGATGGCAGCGTGTCGGCCACCAAAAACAATATCAAGATTATCGGTAACTCTACGCCATGGTATGCGCAGGGTTATTTCGTGTATGACTCGAAAAAAGCAGGCGGCCTGACCGTCTCCCACCTGCGCGTCAGTGAGCACCCCATTCGTTCTGCGTATCTGGTTTCACAAGCCGATTTTGTCGGCTGCCACCAGTTGCAATTTATCGATAAGTACCAGATGGCCGAACGCCTGAAACCTGGCGGTATATTCCTGCTTAATACCCCATACAGTGTGGATGAAGTCTGGGCGCGTCTGCCGCAGGAAGTTCAGGCGGTGCTGAATCAGAAGAAAGCCCGTTTCTACGTGATTAATGCGGCTAAAATCGCCCGTGAGTGTGGTTTGGCGGCGCGTATAAACACCGTGATGCAAATGGCGTTCTTCCACCTGACGCAAATTTTACCAGGCGACAGCGCGCTGGCAGAGTTGCAGGGGGCGATTGCGAAAAGCTACAGCAGTAAAGGCCAGGATCTGGTCGAACGTAACTGGCAGGCGCTGGCTCTGGCGCGTGAATCCGTCGCCGAAGTGGCCCTGCAGCCTGTTGATCCGCATAGCGCCAACCGCCCACCGGTGGTTTCTGATGCCGCACCAGATTTCGTGAAAACCGTCACCGCAGCAATGCTCGCCGGTCTGGGCGATGCACTGCCCGTTTCCGCGCTGCCGCCGGACGGTACCTGGCCAATGGGGACTACGCGTTGGGAAAAACGCAATATCGCCGAAGAGATCCCAATCTGGAAAGAAGAGCTGTGTACGCAATGTAACCACTGCGTTGCCGCCTGCCCGCACTCGGCTATCCGCGCCAAGGTGGTTTCCCCAGAAGCGATGGAAAACGCCCCTGCCAGCCTGCATTCTCTGGATGTGAAATCACGCGACATGCGCGGCCAGAAATATGTCCTGCAGGTTGCGCCTGAAGATTGCACCGGTTGTAATCTGTGCGTCGAAGTGTGCCCGGCGAAAGATCGCCAAAATCCTGAGATCAAAGCCATCAATATGATGTCGCGCCTTGAGCATGTCGAAGAAGAAAAAGTTAACTATGACTTCTTCCTCGATCTGCCGGAGATTGATCGCACCAAACTGGAACGTATTGATATTCGCACCTCGCAGTTGATTACACCGCTATTTGAATATTCCGGCGCCTGCTCAGGCTGTGGTGAAACGCCGTATATCAAACTGCTTACGCAGTTGTACGGTGACCGCATGTTGATTGCGAATGCCACCGGGTGTTCATCAATTTATGGCGGTAACCTGCCCTCAACGCCATACACCACCGATGCCAATGGGCGAGGGCCAGCATGGGCAAACTCGCTGTTTGAAGATAACGCCGAGTTTGGTCTGGGCTTCCGTCTGACGGTGGATCAACACCGGGCGCGCGTTATGCGTCTGCTGGAGCAGTTTGCCGATAACATCCCGGCTGAACTCAATGACGCTTTGCACGCAGAAGCCACGCCGGAGGTCCGTCGTGAGCAAGTCGCGGCCCTGCGCGAGCACCTGAAAGATGTCGAAGGCGCACAGCAGTTGTTAACCGATGCCGACGCGCTGGTTGAGAAATCCATCTGGCTGATTGGCGGCGATGGCTGGGCCTACGATATTGGCTTCGGCGGGCTGGATCACGTTCTTAGCCTGACCGAGAACGTCAATATTCTGGTGCTGGATACCCAGTGTTACTCCAACACGGGTGGGCAAGCGTCAAAAGCTACGCCTCTTGGGGCTGTCACTAAATTTGGGGAGCACGGCAAACGTAAGGCTCGTAAAGATCTTGGCGTCAGTATGATGATGTACGGGCATGTTTATGTCGCACAGATTTCCCTGGGCGCCCAGTTGAACCAGACGGTTAAAGCTATCCAGGAAGCGGAATCCTATCCGGGGCCGTCGCTGATTATCGCGTATAGCCCTTGTGAGGAGCATGGTTATGATCTCGCGTTGAGCCACGATCAGATGCGTCAGCTCACGGCAACCGGATTCTGGCCGCTGTATCGCTTTGATCCGCGTCGTGCAGACGAAGGTAAACTGCCGCTGGCGCTGGATTCTCGCCCGCCGTCAGATGCTTTGGCTGAAACTTTACTTAACGAGCAACGCTTCCGCCGCTTAAATGCCCAACAGCCTGAAGTCGCTGAACAGCTGTGGAAAGACGCAACAGCCGATCTGCAAAAACGCTACGATTTCCTGGCGCAACTGGCAGGTAAAGCGGAAAAGAGCGGAACCGAGTAATACGTTTAGATCACTATTAAAGTGGAACGAAAAAAAAGCCCGAACAGTTGTTCGGGCTTGTCAATTTATTCGCTGGCTAATTAATATTGGCTATCAATACGACAACGAAAAAATAAAACGTGACAATAAAGGCATATAACACGCGCAGAATAGCTCAACAAAATTCACTTGTATAATTTTTATTTTATATATATTAAATCCATACATTCATAATAATTATCACTGTTTCTGTAGAATTATTTATTTAAGGTTTTACTTAAGACGTAACAATTCATATTTATCTGTTTACGGAACTTCTCCTTTAGCATGCTTTTACTCCCTACATGGGTAGTCACAGGTTAATAAAAAAACTAAAGGATTATTTCAATGAACAGAAAAGTACTGGCTCTCGTAATTCCTGCCCTGCTGGCTGCAGGCGCGGCTCACGCTGCTGAAGTTTATAATAAAGACGGCAACAAATTAGATCTCTATGGCAAAGTAGACGGCCTGCATTACTTCTCTGACGACGCGAACAGCGATGGCGATCAGACTTATATGCGTATGGGCTTCAAAGGCGAAACCCAGGTTAACGATATGATCACCGGCTATGGCCAGTGGGAATATCAGGTTCAGGCTAACACTACCGAAAACGATAAAGGTAACTCCTGGACTCGTCTGGCGTTCGCGGGTATTAAAGTTGGTGACTACGGCTCATTCGACTACGGTCGTAACTACGGCGTACTGTACGATGTGGAAGCCTGGACCGATATGCTGCCAGAATTCGGTGGTGACTCCTACACCAAAGCGGATAACTTCATGACCGGTCGTGCTAACGGCGTAGCGACCTACCGTAACACCGACTTCTTTGGTCTGGTTGACGGTCTGAACGTTGCACTGCAGTATCAGGGCGCGAACGAACAGACAAGTGATGAGCAGGAAGGCACCAACAATGGTGGCGACCGTAATGTGAAGAATTCCAACGGTGACGGTTTCGGTATCTCCTCTACCTACGATCTGGGTATGGGCGTAACCTTCGGTGCTGCCTATACCTCTTCTGACCGTACCAACGAGCAGGTGAACCATTCTACCGCTGGTGGCGATAAAGCTGACGCGTGGACTGCTGGCCTGAAATACGATGCGAATAACATCTACCTGGCAACCATGTACTCCGAAACCCGTAATATGACCCCGTACGGCGGCTCTGACGGTAGTGATTACACTATTGCCAACAAAACTCAGAACTTTGAAGTTACTGCGCAATACCAGTTCGATTTCGGTCTGCGTCCGGAAGTGTCTTTCCTGATGTCTAAAGGTAGCGATCTGGCTACTGTAAATGGTAACGATGATAAAGATCTGGTTAAATATGCTTCTGTAGGTGCGACTTACTTCTTCAACAAAAACTTCTCCACCTACGTTGATTACAAAATCAACCTGCTGGACGAAGACGACAGCTTCTACACTCGCAATGACATCTCTACCGATGACACTGTAGCTCTGGGTATGGTTTACCAGTTCTAATTTTGTCAGCCCGCCGGCAACGGCGGGTTTTCTTTCTGTTATCGCAATTCTGTTTTATCCAGATCAAAACATTATATCTGTTGCTTCAAAACACATCCCTGATAGATGATATATTGCATAAAGACCTGTAGTAGAGGATACCTGCAATGAATCATCACCCTGTAAAATCATCCCGTATTGCATCCGTCGGTTATGACGAATCCTCCTGCACGCTTGAAATTCGCTTTCATCAATTGTCTACGCTGCAATACCAGCATGTGCCTGCCCGTATTTTTCGTGATTTCCTGAGCGTAGTCTCTAAAGGTCGATTTTATGATGGGGTAATAAAAGGAAAATTCCCTGAAATCAAAATAAAGTGATGCCAAAATGTGATCTTTGTCATTGTACATAAAGTGCCATTACGCGGTAAGCTTTAGATGGATACTTAAACAGGAGGTTTTATGAACAGAACGATTCTTGTACCCATCGATATTTCAGACTCAGAATTAACTCAACGCGTTATTGCCCATGTTGAAGCAGAAGCAAAAATTGACGATGCGCAGGTCCATTTTTTGACCGTTATTCCGTCACTGCCCTATTACGCTTCCCTGGGACTGGCCTACTCGGCAGAGTTACCGGCCATGGACGATCTGAAAGCCGAAGCGAAATCTCAACTGGAAGAGATTATCAAGAAGTTCAATATCCCAACGGACAGAGTGCACGTTCATGTCGCGGAAGGTGCGCCGAAAGATAAAATTCTGGAGATGGCTAAAAAATTACCGGCTGATATGGTCATTATCGCTTCTCACCGACCTGACATCACCACTTACCTGCTGGGTTCTAACGCCGCGGCCGTGGTGCGTCATGCTGAGTGTTCAGTTCTGGTTGTCCGCTAAGCTGTTTGGCCCGCACATCGTGGCGGGCTTTTTGTTTTCCCCTTCATACCCCCGATTCCTGTCCTAAATGTGCTGACATTTTTCCCGCTTATCCGTACCATACACGCCACGGTTTTTATATCAGACTTCTTTTGCCGGACTATCCGGCGTGATGCATACTCTTCTGATGCCACACTATGAATTGAGCCTCTATTAAATGTCGCAAAATCAAGATATTAGCAAGAAAGAACAATACAACCTGAACAAATTGCAAAAACGTCTGCGTCGCAACGTGGGCGAAGCGATTGCCGACTTCAATATGATCGAAGACGGCGATCGCATTATGGTATGCCTTTCCGGAGGGAAAGACAGCTATACCATGCTGGAGATCCTGCGTAATTTGCAGCAAAGCGCCCCGATCAGTTTTTCCTTAGTTGCGGTTAACCTCGATCAGAAACAACCCGGCTTCCCGGAGCATATTCTGCCGGAGTATCTGCAACAGTTGGGTGTTGAGTATAAAATCGTCGAAGAAAACACCTACGGGATCGTCAAAGATAAAATTCCTGAAGGCAAAACGACCTGCTCGCTCTGCTCTCGCCTGCGTCGCGGCATTCTGTACCGCACGGCAACCGAGTTAGGCGCCACCAAGATTGCGCTCGGCCACCATCGTGATGACATCCTGCAAACGCTGTTTTTAAACATGTTCTACGGCGGGAAAATGAAAGGTATGCCGCCGAAGCTGATGAGCGATGACGGTAAGCACATCGTGATCCGTCCACTGGCCTACTGCCGTGAGAAAGATATTGAGCGTTTCTCCGAAGCGAAAGGTTTCCCGATTATTCCGTGTAACCTGTGCGGCTCCCAGCCTAATCTGCAACGTCAGGTCATCGCTGATATGCTGCGCGACTGGGACAAACGCTATCCAGGCCGCATTGAAACCATGTTCAGCGCAATGCAGAACGTTGTGCCTTCTCATTTGAGTGATATCAATCTGTTCGATTTTAAAGGCATTAAACACGGTTCAGAGGTGGTGGACGGTGGTGATTTAGCGTTTGACCGCGAAGAGATCCCGCTGCAACCCGCGGGCTGGCAGCCAGAAGAGGATGATGCTCAACTGGATGCGCTGCGCCTGAACGTGGTGGAAGTGAAGTAACTTATCATGCCGGATAAGCGGAGCGCCATCAGGCGCTCCGACGCGCATTTATTTCAATAAACGAACGCGGCAGGTCTTGCCTTTAATCTTACCGTTTTGCAATTGTTTCCATGCCTTATGCGCCACAGTCTGGCGAACAGCGACGTAAACATGCGCCGGATGGACGGCGATTTTGCCGATATCAGCGCCAGCCAGACCAATATCACCGGTCAGAGCGCCCAGAACATCGCCGGGACGCATTTTAGCCTTTTTACCGCCATCAATGCATAACGTAGCCATCTCAGCATCCAGCGGCAGAATTGAACCATTGCCCGGCGCTGGCAACCAGTTCAGTTTTAGCTGCAGCATTTCAGCCAGGATATTGGCACGTTGCGCTTCTTCCGGCGCGCAGAAGCTAATCGCCAGACCGCTGTTGCCAGCGCGAGCGGTACGGCCAATACGATGGACATGAACTTCCGGATCCCACGCCAGTTCGAAATTAACCACCAGTTCCAGCGACTTGATATCCAGGCCACGCGCGGCCACATCGGTAGCGACCAGTACACGTGCGCTACCGTTGGCAAAACGTACCAGCGTCTGATCGCGATCGCGCTGTTCAAGATCGCCATGCAATGAGAGTGCGCTTTGCCCCGCCGCATTCAGTGCATCGCATACGGCCTGACAATCTTTTTTGGTATTACAAAAAACCACACAGGATGCAGGCTGGTGCTGGCTGAGCAATTTTTGCAGCAACGGAATTTTGCCGTGGCTGGACGTTTCAAAAAACTGCTGTTCAATAGCTGGCAGCGCATCAACCGTATCAATTTCGATCGTTAGCGGATCTTTCTGTACCCGGCCGCTGATGGCGGCAATCGCCTCCGGCCAGGTCGCAGAAAAAAGCAAGGTCTGACGTGACGCAGGCGCAAAGCGGATCACCTCATCAATCGCGTCGCTAAACCCCATATCCAGCATACGGTCGGCTTCATCCATCACCAGCGTATTTAGGGCATCCAGAGAAACGGTGCCTTTTTGCAGGTGGTCAAGTAAACGCCCCGGCGTGGCGACAATAATATGTGGCGCATGTTGCAGGGAGTCACGCTGTGCGCCAAAGGGCTGGCCGCCGCACAGGGTTAAGATCTTAGTATTTGGCAGAAAGCGCGCTAAACGACGCAGTTCCCCTGCCACCTGGTCGGCAAGCTCACGCGTTGGGCACAGCACCAGAGACTGCGTCTGAAACAGCGCGGCATCAATATGCTGCAACAACCCCAGACCAAAAGCAGCCGTTTTGCCACTGCCGGTTTTAGCCTGCACGCGAACATCCCTCCCCGCCAGGATTGCCGGTAACGCAGCAGCCTGAACAGACGTCATTTCAAGGTAGCCCAGCTCGTTGAGGTTCTCGAGTTGGGCGGCAGGTAAAACATTCAGGGTTGAAAAAGCGGTCACAATTTAATCTCGCGGTAAAAACTCACATTCAGCAGGCGCGTATCCTCGCAGATCTGCGCCCGCGATGCGACAATTTAATCGGCTCCTCATCCGGTGGCGGATCCGGCATCGGCTGCGGACGAGGTAGCGGATCGGGAACAGGAACCGGGTCGGTGGGTAGCGAATCAGCGTTTGGTACTTGCCACTGTAGCATTGCAATCAGACAGGTCATATAGCCCTCCAGTCATCAGGTTGACTCTTTTAGGGTAGACGCTGATTTCCTGCAGGCAAAAAAAAGCCGACTAATCTAAGTCGGCGTCGTACGAATCAATTGTGCTATGCAGTAATTCAAAAAAGGAAGTAAGACAATATGGAGCGCAACGCCCATCGCTTGACGTTGCATTCACCTGCGAGTGAGATATTGCCCCGAATAGGTAGATGGTTTATTGACTTCGCTCAAAAACCTGGCCGTTTTCATGCGCAAAAGCCACTAAAAAATGTTGTTGTTACAACCATTTACTACGATGCAACCATAAAGTAACACCACCAATCAGGACCACTAACAGAATACAGAAAAATGAGAAACCAAACTGCCAGCCGCCGCCGGGGATACCACCGAGGTTAACGCCAAACAGTCCGGTTAAAAATGTACTGGGTAGGAAAACCATCGCCATCAAGGACATTGTATAGGTTCGGCGCGCCAGAGACTCCTGCATAACCTGCGCAATTTCGTCCGCCATGATACCGGTCCGGGCGATACAGGCGTCTATCTCATCCAGCCCTCTTCCCAACCTGTCGGCGATATCCTGCATCCGTCGCCGATGATCGTCGGTCATCCAGGCTAAACGCTCACTCGCCAGGCGCGCATAGACATCGCGCTGAGGCGCCATATAGCGGCGCATCACAATCAGTTGCTTGCGCAGTAATGCCAGGAACCCGCGCGGGGGGATTTGCTGATCGAGCAGGTTATCTTCCAGGTCTATAATCTTGTCGTGCAGTTGCTCGATAAACTCGCTGGCATGATCGGTTAACGCATCGCAGACATCCACCAGCCAGCTACCGCAGTCAGCCGGCCCTGTACCTTCCTGGAGATCGCTGACCACATCATCCAGTGCCAGTACTTTGCGCTGGCGCGTTGAGACAATCAGACGTTCATCCATATACAAGCGCATAGCGACCAGTTGGTCAGGTCGCTCGTCGGTGCTGCCATTAATACAACGCAGCGTGATCAACGTACCTTCCCCGACTCTGCTTACACGTGGGCGCGTACTTTCACCCGCCAGCGCATCACGCACATTATTAGGAAGCAGAGGCGTGGTCGCCAGCCATTGCGCACTTTCAGAATGGGTATAATTAAGATGTAGCCAGCAGGGATGCTGAGCGTCGATAACATCGTTATTTTCCAGCGTTTTCACCCCGCCACGGCCATCCAGCAGCCAGGCAAACACGGCATCCGGCACATTAACATCCGTTCCCTTAATGGCTTCCACAGCGCCTCCACAAACATTCAGCTTTTTTCGATAGTCTAGCCGTCAGAATGGGTTAAGCAATATCTCATTGTCCCATTGCGCTGAAATGATTCATAAAAGTATCTGATAACAGAAAAAGCGCCGACGAATGCGACGCTTGTGGTGAGAGAGATCCTGTTATGCTCGCTGGCGTATTGCAGGCTCAAGAGTTTTACTTAAGCGAAATTGATGGGTTCGGGACTGGAGATCAATCACCTGGTTTTTCAGGATGCCCGAGGAATCAGAAAGCTCATCCACCATGGCGGCATTACTTTGGGTTACGTTCTCCAACTCGGCCAGAGCATGAGTGATCCTGATAATCCCTTTCTCCTGCTCCTGGGTAGTCGTTAATATCTCACCCATCAACTGGTTTAATTGTCCGGCGCCCCCGACGATATCCTGCATATTTTTTTCTGCTTCGCGTACGATAGCCGCGCCTTGCTGAACATTTTGATGGGTTTGGGCAATCAGCTGTTTAATATTTTTAGCTGCATCTGCGCTGCGGTGCGCCAGCTTCCTTACTTCACCAGCCACAACGGAAAACCCTTTTCCATGCTCCCCGGCCCTCGCCGCTTCCACCGCTGCATTCAATGCCAGAATATTTGTCTGGAATGCGATACCATCTATCAGCGTAATAATTTCGGTCATCTGCTCCGCGCATTCGGTGATTGAACGCATATTTGCCGCCACCTGCACCATTAATTCGCCTCCCTGTCGGGCGCACTGTGTAGCAATTGTCGCCTGGGCGCTGGCTATTTGCGTGTTATCAGCATTATTTCGCGTATTCACCGCGATCTCATCCATGTTGGCAGCCGTCTGCATTAATGCTCCGGATTGCTGTTCTGTTTTCACTGAAAGCTCAGCGCTGCGTTCTGCAAGCTGTTCTGAGAGCGCCATCGCCGTTTGTGAGGATATCCTGATCTCATTCACAAGTGTTGAAATATTACTTGATAAGCTATTGATGCCTGGTATAAGTCTACCCGCGCAGTTATTACCAAATTCTGGAATGCTGATCGCCAGATTTCCGGACGTAACCTCTTCAATACTTCTTTTAACCGTATTAATCGGCATCACCAGATATTTGGTCATATACCACCACAGACATAATAGAGAAATGAAACTTACCAAATTGCTGCCAATAATAACATCAATACCGGCTGCAAGTATTATCTCCACCACATTAAGAGCCACTGCTGTTATTACCAGAAATAAAACAATAAAAGTCCTGACGCTAATATTATTTAACATTTTAGCCCTGTTTACCAAGAAAATGAGGTGAATATTATTTTTTATAGCACCTGCCATGCAAATTGCCATTACCCTGATACGAAAGGCGAATATTCAATAAGAGTCAGCAGCCCTTTCACTTAAATCACAGAATGATGCTGATTATTTGCCTTAATCTGGTGGTTTGTTCTACCAAAAATGATTGCCAGGCTTGTTATCAGATTATTGTGATGGTGAGCACACAGAGAATACAAAATGTACAGAATTATAATTAGCATGAATACTTATATAAGCATTACCGCATTAATATCAATATTTTCATGTTCTAACTAATACACATTGTAAAAGCATGAGTACAGCAAGGTGGCGATCTCTGGCCGACGTTGATCTACCTTCTGGCGGGTATCTGGTGGCGCGACAGTGTGTATGGGGATCACCATTTTTGTTGATGATTCCAGCGCCATTCATTCAAATATACTGATGATTAAATCACGTCCGGCACTGACATTAAAAATTGGAAGTCTATTTGCCAAAGATTTTAGCGATAACAGTAAAAATACCAAAATAGTGTCTACTATTATTGGCATAGCCTGTAGCATGAATGGATAACAACATCAGACTAAAGCCAGTTGTACTCCTTGTCTCACCGACAATCAATAACATCATGAGACGGTAATATAAAAACATTCGCCATTAAATGGGCAACACAGCAGATAAGATAACGGGATTATCGATGAGTATAAACGCGCTGCACTCACTGGACTTATTAACTCTTCCGGTGTGGATTGTTTCACCACATACCGAAGAACTTGTGTTCGCTAATACCGTTGCACGGGAGCTAATGCAGGATTCCTGTTTTGCTACACTGCGAAAAGGCATATTCTCGACATATGCCCAAAATGATTTAACCATGTATCTCAGTGACTTGAAAAATCATCACCCTATTGTGGAAATTCTCACGGTTTATCGCAACGGTGAAGAAATCGCGATGGCCAGCCGCCTGTCCATTAAGTCGCTCCCGGATATGGGGGACATCATTATTTTCGAAGGCATTGAAACACCGACCGCGCAGGGATTGAAAGCCAGTCGTTCTGCGAACTATCAGCGAAACAAGCAGGGATTTTACGCGCGCTTCTTCCAGACCAATGCGGCGCCGATGTTACTTATCGATCCGTCCCGCGATGGTTTGATCGTCGATGCGAATCTCAGCGCACTGAATTTTTATGGTTACAGCCATGATGTGATGTGCCAGAAACATACATGGGAAATCAACATGTTGGGCCGTCATATCCTACCGGTGATGCATGAAATCGCCCATCTGCCCGGCGGTCATAAGCCATTGCATTTTGTCCATAAGCTTGCAGATGGCTCCTTACGTCACGTGCAAACTTATGCCGGACCGATCGAAATCTACAGCAATAAGCTCATGCTGTGCATTATTCATGACATTACCGAACAAAAAAGGCTGGAGCAGGAACTCGAACAAGCGGCCCTGCGTGACGCCCTGACCGGATTACTGAACCGCCGACATTTTTATCAGGTAACCGAACCACAACAGACGCACGCGATGTCATTGACGCAGGACTACAGCCTGCTATTAATCGACACCGATCGCTTTAAAAGCATTAACGATCTCTTCGGTCATTTAAGAGGTGACGATGTGCTTTGCGCTCTGGCGCGAACGCTGGAGTCCTGCGCGAGAAAAGACGACCTGATTTTTCGCTGGGGAGGGGAAGAGTTTGTACTCCTTCTGCCGCGAACCTCACTGGAGGTTGCCCTTAATCTCGCAGAAGTAATACGCGCGGCGGTGGCCAAGGTGACGCTTCCTGGCCTTCCCCGCTTTACCGTCAGCATCGGCGTTGCGCGGCACGAAACCAATGAAAGTATCGATGAGCTATTCAAACGCGTAGACGACGCGCTGTACAAAGCCAAAAACGAAGGGCGGAACCGGGTGCTGGCCGCCTGATGTTTATGTCGGTCAGCGACTGCGCTTAGCGTGACGCTCCCAGTTCTCCTGTTTTGCCTGCGCGGTTTTACGTAATGCCACATAGCATGCTCCGCTGCCGCCGTGATGCGGCAGTGCGGCGCAGTAGGCTTGTACATCTTCAAATTCCGTCAGCCAGCGCGCTACATAGCTGCGAATAATGTTGGCATGAGAATTATCGTCGCGCCCCTTGCCGTGTATCACCAACACGTTACGCAACCCTTCTTGCTGCGCCTGCAGAATAAAACTGAAGAGCATCTGACGGCAGGTTTCAACGGGCTGACGGACGAGATTGAGACTCGCCTGCTGCGGATATTTACCGGTTCGTAGTTTGTCAGTCACACCGTGCTGCAAACCTTCGCGGCGAAACTCCAATGGTACGCTCAACGGGACAATATCGAGAAAACCCGTTGAGAGAAAATTATCCAATTGCAGCGTATCAATACGAGCCGGAGCGCGGAGATTGCGTGTAGGCTGCCAGTGCACCTCGGTGCGGCTTTTCAGCGGTTGAACATCCCCCATCGCGTCAAGAAACAACGATGCGTCATCAAGGTTCATGTTTCATCCTCCAGCATATTGCGACGGGTCTTATCATAACCGTGCACTATTATACCGACAACGGTTTACGATTATTTCCAATAATTCACCAGGTTCACGTAGTGGAAGCGATCTACTTCCAACAAACGGATATCCATTTTAGAGGTATAGCTGCGACGATAACTGGCGTGATAATGTGTCATCTTGCCTGTAATGTTGCAATGAGAGAAACGGATGCTGAACTTACTGGAAGACACCATCGCCACGCCGCTGGGCCCGCTGTGGATCATTTGCGATGAGCAATTTCGTCTGCGCGCGGTCGAATGGGATCAACACAGCGATCGTATGGTGCAGTTGCTGGACATTCATTACCGCACTGAAGGTTATCAGCGTATCGCTGCCAAAAACCCCGGTGGATTGAGTGATAAGCTGGCTGAATATTTTGCCGGAAACCTTAGTATTATTGACACGCTGGAAACCGCCACCGCGGGTACCCCCTTCCAGCGTGAAGTCTGGCAAGCGTTACGTACCATTCCCTGTGGACAAGTCATGCATTATGGTCAACTGGCCGAACAACTGGGACGCCCTGGCGCTGCCAGAGCCGTCGGAGCGGCGAATGGGTCAAATCCGGTAAGTATTGTCGTGCCTTGTCATCGCGTCATTGGGCGTAACGGTACTATGACTGGATATGCCGGCGGTGTGCAGCGAAAAGAGTGGCTGTTGCGTCATGAAGGCTATTTACTACTCTAGAATCCAGGCAATTAATGCCTTATTCATCACACTTCCACATAATACAGCCTTAAATAAAGTACGGTTAATCAGGTAGATACAAACATTCAACCCAGTTATGCCTGAATTATTCTCTATTGGGAGTAGCTCAGGCTTACGTGCTCACCAAAAAGATGTTAAAATTGACAAATATCAATTACGGCTTGAGCAGACCTATGATCCCGGAAAAGCGAATTATACGGCGCATTCAGTCTGGCGGTTGTGCTATCCATTGCCAGGATTGCAGCATCAGCCAGCTTTGCATCCCGTTCACACTTAACGAGCATGAGCTTGACCAGCTCGATAACATCATCGAGCGCAAAAAGCCTATCCAAAAGGGGCAGACGCTCTTTAAAGCAGGTGATGAACTTAAATCACTCTATGCTATCCGCTCCGGAACGATTAAAAGCTATACCATTACCGAGCAAGGCGATGAGCAAATCACCGGTTTCCATCTGGCAGGTGACCTGGTAGGTTTTGACGCGATTGGCAGCGGTCATCACCCGAGCTTTGCCCAGGCTCTGGAAACCTCAATGGTATGTGAGATTCCTTTCGAAACTCTGGATGACCTGTCCGGCAAAATGCCGAATCTGCGTCAACAGATGATGCGTCTGATGAGTGGCGAAATCAAAGGCGACCAGGACATGATCCTGCTGTTGTCGAAGAAAAACGCTGAAGAGCGCCTGGCGGCCTTTATTTACAATTTGTCCCGCCGCTTCGCCCAACGTGGATTCTCGCCTCGTGAATTCCGTCTGACCATGACTCGTGGCGACATCGGTAACTACCTCGGTCTGACGGTTGAAACTATTAGCCGCCTGCTGGGGCGTTTCCAGAAAAGCGGTATGCTGGCGGTAAAAGGCAAATACATCACTATTGAGAATAGCGATGCGCTGGCAGTTCTTGCTGGCCACACGCGTAACGTTGCATAATCGTTCTGCAAGTATCTCTGTTATCCTTCTGTCAAATCACTAAATTTTCCCGATTTATTGATCTGGCAGGAGGTTCTCCCCTGTTTCAATCCACATTATTGGGTTACTCTTTTAATTACAAACTGCGATGACAGTTGTAAGGAGACCCTGTATGGCTATGTATAAAAATATGCTGGTCGTCATCGACCCGAACCAGGACGATCAACCAGCATTACGGCGAGCTGTTTATTTGCATCAACGGATTGGTGGCAAAATTAAAGCCTTTTTGCCGATCTATGACTTTTCCTATGAGATGACTACCCTGCTGTCGCCCGATGAGCGTACGGCAATGCGTCAGGGTGTCATCAGCCAGCGAACAGCGTGGATTCGTGAACAAGCGAAATACTACATCGAAGCAGGGATCCCTATTGAGATCAAAGTGGTCTGGCACAACCGCCCCTTTGAAGCCATCATCCAGGAAGTCATCAGCGCCAGGCATGACCTGGTGCTAAAAATGGCGCACCAACACGACCGTCTGGAAGCCGTAATTTTCACCCCGACCGACTGGCATTTATTGCGTAAATGCCCAAGCCCGGTGTGGATGGTTAAAGACCAGCCGTGGCCTGAAGGCGGTAAAGCGCTGGTTGCGGTGAACCTCGCCAGTGAAGAGGCCTATCACAACGCGCTTAATGAAAAACTGGTCAAAGAAACGCTGCAACTGGCGGAACAGGTTAACCATACCGAAGTGCATCTGGTTGGCGCCTACCCTGTTACCCCCATAAACATTGCGATTGAGCTCCCTGAATTTGATCCCAGCGTATATAACGATGCAATCCGTGGACAGCATCTGCTGGCAATGAAGGCATTACGCCAGAAATTCAGTATCGATGAGAAAGTAACGCACGTTGAAAAAGGATTGCCTGAAGAGGTTATTCCTGATTTAGCCGAACACTTACAGGCGGGCATCGTGGTCCTGGGTACCGTCGGACGTACCGGTATCTCTGCTGCATTCCTCGGTAATACTGCTGAGCAGGTTATCGATCATCTACGCTGTGACCTGCTGGTTATCAAGCCGGATCAGTATCAGACGCCAGTTGAACTGGATGACGACGAAGACGACTAACCACACCATACAATGCCGGATGGATATTCATCCGGCATGACAAACACTTAGTGTTTCTCGTCGCCACCAAGAAAATAGATGCCCAGCGGAATGGCCAGCAGAATGGTAAACACCATGCTGTAGACACAAATCATTGCAGATTGAATGGCATACATTGAGGCGGTCCAGTCGGATAGCGGAATGTCATACTGTTCAATAACGCCGCCGATCGTCGCTCGCGTGACTACCGACGCTGCGATAATAAACACTCCAAGCAGGCACAACAAAAACTTTCGTCCCTTCGCTGTCTTCAGCTTAGCCATGATCATAGTACTGTCCTTTTGCAGATGAAAATCTTGTTACTTCGCGCTAACAATACCATGACATCAGCTTACTGTCTGCTACATAACGCCCCTTCATCAGTGACGCCTGCGTGATTGCGCTGAAAATAGCGCTGATTGCATTATTTCTCTCGCCCTTTGATTAATGATCTGAGCGCCAAAACTGCGTAAAATATCCGATGAGCGGGATGTCAGATGATATTTAGCAACCACGGAGCTGCCAGGAAGGATCATGATCGCTGAACTGTTTATGAATAATGCGTTTAATTTGACGGTAATTCTCAGTTGCTTTACCGCACTGGTGCTGATGAGCGTTTGGTTTCACCGTGGTGAAAGACGTTGCAAAGGGTTCATATTTCATGCGGCACAATTTTTCGTCTATGCCATTATCATTGGAACCTTCGGCAGTATTGCCAATAACGTGATCGAGAGTTACGACCTGAAATTTATCTCTCCCAGCGTAGTCGATTTTATCTGCACCTCGTTAATTGCGCTGATTCTGACAATCAAACTTTTTCTGGTGATTAATCAGTTTGAAAAGACGCAGATTAATAAAGGCAGAGATATTACCAGCGCGAGGATCCTGTCGCGGATCATTAAGATTACCATCGTGGTCGCCATCATTTTGCTGTATGGCGAACATTTCGGCATGAGCTTATCGGGTCTGCTAACCTTTGGCGGCATCGGTGGTATCGCTGTAGGTATGGCAGGTAAAGACATTCTGAGCAATTTTTTCTCCGGCATTATGCTCTATTTCGACAGACCGTTTAGCATCGGTGACTGGATCCGTTCCCCGGACCGTAATATTGAAGGCACAGTGACAGAAATTGGCTGGCGAATGACCAAAATAAACACCTTCGATCATCGCCCCTTGTACGTCCCAAACTCGATTTTCTCCTCAATCAGCGTAGAAAATCCAGGGCGTATGACCAACAGAAGAATCAAAACGGTGATCGGATTGCGATATGAAGATGCCGATAAAATTGGGGCAGTTGTCGAGGCGGTCAGACAAATGCTGCAAAATCATCCGGGGATAGACCAGAAACAAACTCTACTGGTCTATTTCAATGAATTTGCTGATTCATCGTTAAATATCATGGTGTACTGCTTCACGAAAACTACCGTATGGCAGGAATGGCTTGCGGTACAACAGGACGTTTATTTGAAAATTATTTCGATAGTCCAGACAAACGGCGCCGACTTCGCCTTCCCCAGCCAGACGCTGTATATGGATAATCCTGAAGTATCGCCATCGACACACTAACAAACGTAAAGACGCGGAAATCCGCGTCTTTTTTAGCGTTATTTCAGCGAGGCAATATCAATCACAAAGCGGTATTTCACATCGCTTTTCAACATCCGCTGCCAGGCGCTATTAATATCCTGAATATTGATCACTTCGACATCGGCTGTAATACCATGCTGGCCGCAAAAATCTAACATTTCCTGCGTTTCTGCAATCCCACCAATAACCGAACCCGCGACGGATTTCCGCCCGAGAATCAGTGGAACCGTATTCAGGAACGGATCCAATGCGCCCAGATAGCCAACCAGCACCAGCGTACCGCTTAGCGCCAACGTTGGGATATAGGGATTCAGGTCGTGGACATACGGGACAGTATCAATAATCAGATCAAACTGATTACCGGCGGCCTTCATCTGCTCAGGGTCAGTGGAAAGCACAACGTGACTGGCACCCAGACGTCTGGCATCTGCTTCTTTATCTGGCGAACGCGTGAACAGCGTAACTTCAGCCCCCAATGCGTTAGCGAGTTTGATGGCCATATGCCCGAGGCCGCCCAACCCAACAACCGCGACTTTACTGCCCTCTCCAACCTGCCAGTGACGCAGCGGCGACCATGTGGTGATCCCGGCACAAAGCAGCGGCGCGGCGCCGCGTAAATCTATCCCTTCTGGAACCTTCACAACAAACTTTTCGGTAACGACAATCTTGTCGGAATAGCCCCCGAAGGTAGGCAGGCCATCATGACGATCGATATCGTTATACGTGAGCGTGTTACCCTCTTCGCAATATTGCTCTAGCCCCTGTTCGCAGGCGCTACAGTGCTGGCATGAGTCAACCATGCAGCCAACCCCGGCGAGATCGCCTACGGCAAATTTGGTCACCGACTTCCCGACATGCACCACACGGCCAATGATTTCGTGTCCCGGCACCATCGGATACTTAGCCCCGCCCCAGTCATTATAGGCATTGTGGATATCTGAGTGACAAACACCGCTGTATAAGATATCAATCACCACGTCATCTTCGCGCGGATCGCGACGAACAAAGCTGTGTGGAACCAGATCTTCTTTCACCGCCAGAGCGGCATAACCCTTCACGTTCATGACCATTAAGATTTCCTCAGGGATTAGGTATTACCTTAACCGCGACATTCATCAACAACCGCGCGGGCATTAGTTGCTATCTCACTACCACAATGCTGTTCGAGTATTGCAATAAATTCAATGAGTTGGTCAGTGGTAATGCCGATATTCAGACAGATAGCAAAATGGCTCTTCAGTTGACTGTCCACACCGCCTAATACCGCTAACGCAGAAATCGTCGCCAGCTCCCGCATCTTCCAGTTGAGGACATCACGCTGAAAAATATCGCCAAATAAATGTGCCTTTAGCCAGACATCAATAGCAGGCGCAAAATCGAACAGCGGCCCACTGACCGGATGTCCGACGAGCTGGGTCTGGGTGCAACTCCCCGCCAGGAAACTGTCCCAGCCCTCCGTCGGCGGCGTGGCCGGATTTCCCTCTGGGTCGGTAATTCCTCTTTCTCTACGGTTTTTAACCACGGACATTAAACAAGCAAGTCCGTTCAGGCTGCGGGGGAAACCGCAGTAAGCATAGAGCTGTTGCAGAATTTCCTTCGCTTCATTGAGGGTGAGTCCCGCATCCAGCCCGGCATTTAATGCTGCATCCAGTTTTTCACTCTGACCTGTAGCGGTGAACGCGGCAATAGGTATGATTGCCTGCTGTCTGGCATCCAGTTGATGTTGCATGTTTGATTCTCCAAAATAACGCCAGCGTACTGCCGGTGGGTACTGAAACAGTAAAATTATAGAGACCCAACGCACCGATGATTAGAGGGTTAAATAAGAACGAACCTATGAACAATATTCATCAATAATCAGCCACCGATGCCATTTATCAGCAGGGAAATTTGTACACCTTTAGGCGACAATCTCAATGAAATTACCATCAGGATCTCGTATTACCGCTTCGTAATAGCCATCACCGGTAGTTCGTGGAGCAGAAATTAAAATCCCCTGTTCCTGAGCGCGTTTCGCGATGGCATCAACTTTTGCCGCGCAGCCGACAGAGAGTGCAAGGTGCACCCATCCGCAGGTGTTATTGTCTGGCTGCCATCTTGTCAGGCCCGGTTTGGTCATTATTTCAATCGCTATCTCATCACCAATACGAACAAAATAAGATTCAAATCCAGGGTTGGTTTGACTACAGTATTTTTCGTTAATCTTGCCGTCAAAGAACGTGACCCAGAAACGCGCTTGCTGCTCGAGATCCTGTGTCCATAAAGCCATATGCGCAATCTTCATCGCGAACCTCTTCTCGTTGTATTCCGAACAGTATGTTCTCAAGAATGTTGACATCGTTAATCATAATGCACGATCATGCGTGATGCTGCTCGATATTTTTATTTAACTGGAGTATTTATGCTCGATTATGCTACTTTCCCGGAACAGCGCCAGGCGCTTATCTATCAGATCTTGCAGGAAAACGGCAGAGTTATTTGTTCCGAGCTCGCCAGTCGGTTAGGCGTTTCTGAACATACGATCCGCCGCGACCTGCATGAGCTGAGTAAAGATGGCGTGTGTAAAAAGGTTTATGGTGGCGCGGTCATTACCCTTCCTGAATCCGAAGACATCGCCGTACGCAAGAGCATTAATATGGCGAAAAAAAGCAGTATCGCGCAGAGGTGCGCCCGGTTGGTCAAATCCGGAAGCTGCATTTTTATCGACACGGGCAGCACAAATTTAGCGATGGCTGAAGCCCTGCCGGCCGAACTGGCATTAACCGTAGTGACCAACTCACCAGAGATTGCCGCCGTTTTGCTGGAAAAACCGCTGTTTGAGGTCATCATGTTGGGCGGCGCGGTGCAGAGATCCTCGGGAGGATGTGTGGGGTCCACCGCTACCGCACAAGTGCAGAACATCTTATTCGATCAGGGTTTTATTGGCGGCTGCGCGATGTCGCCAGAATCCGGCTTAACCGGATTTGATTATGCGGATTGCGAGTTCAAAAAGGCGGTAATCAAACAGTGCAATGAAACTATCGTCGCACTGACGGCGGAAAAGATCCCGGCCGTCGCCCGTTATGTCGTCACCGAAAGCAGCAATATTGATGTGATTGTCGTGGAGGAAAATATCAGCAAAGAGTATGCCACGGCTTTCCAGGCGCATGACATTCGTATTTATACCGTATAGCAGCAGCGAATTTGTTGCGACGTTACTCAACGAAAGCTCACGACGCTAAACGTCGCCCCGGCCGTCAGCGTAGCGATCGCAGACAAACGATCCAGACGAATTTTTTGTTGGTTGTTATGGCATTCCACCAGCAGAAATTCTTCTTTATCTCTGGTGGTGCAGGTGGTCAACGCTCTGGCATCCATACACGTGCCATCGGTTAGCTCAATACGCAACCAATAATGGTACAGGCAGGCGACCTCCAGATAATCATGAAGATCGCAATCTATCGGATGGTATTTTCCCGTCGCATTCATAACGTCCCTTCCTTACAGCTCCGTATGTTCGGGAAATTGCTTATGCCACTTCCCGAACGTACCGGGTTATTTCAGCGCTTCAATGGGGGCGCCAAAATTGATATGCAGCACATTGCCGTCGATCACCAGCGCCGGAACGGACTTCACGCCAGCCAGTTCGGCTTCCGCAACCCGGCCAGGTTGTTCTCCCAGATGAATAACATCGATTGCAACATCAGAGGACAGATGCTGAAGCAGCGCCTGTTCTGCGGAAACGCAAACCGGGCAACCGGCATGATAAAAACGGGCTTTCGTCATGATGGATCTCCTTTTAACTTATAGTATCGACTCGATACTATAAGTCATGCTACGCCACTTTTATGCTTTGTCAATATAGTTTTTAATCGATACTATATGTCGAGGAGGAAGTTGTTATGCACGATATGTCACTTTTCGATGTCCTGGACAGGCTTTCCAGCCTGACACGGATGTGGTTTCGCCAACATCCATTACTGGCGGATCTGCAGCCGGTACAACTCAGCGCGTTAATGTATCTGGCCCGTTGCAACCGTTATTCCAATACGCCGCTTGGCGTAACGGACTACCTCGGTCTCACCAAAGGCACCGTATCGCAATCGCTGAAGCTCCTGGAAAGCAAAGGACTGATTGTTCGCAAGCAGGATGCCCGCGATAAACGCAGCGTACATTTACAGTTAACTGAATCAGCCGGTACGTTACTGGATGCCCTGCTCCCGCCGACGTTTTTAGTGGCAGGTGAAACGGCGATGGGTGAACGCGCGACGGTACTTAAAGAGCTACTATTTGAACTGTTACGTGGGATCCAGCAGACCAACAATGTGCCTGGCTTTGGTCTTTGCCATAGCTGTCGATTCCACCAAAAAACGGGTGGACAGGGATTTTGTAATCTGACGAAAGAGGTGTTAAGTGAAGAGGATTCGTTGCTGATTTGCCGGGAACACCAGCCCCCGGAAACCTAAAATGGCTGGCGGATAATCACACCAGCCATTTTAACGCAGTCAAAAAAGTTGTCCGTTTTACGAGCTCGCGACATTTTCAACACGGTCAGTCGTGGATTTTAACGCCAAGGCAGCCGCGAACGAATTCAGGATTAAAATGCTTCACCGCCTCACCCACATAGCCTAGATCCAGCGCGCTGATTTGCGCCATTTCACTATCCGTGAGTGAGAAATCCCAGATGGCAAAATTCTCTGCAATACGCTCCTGCCGGGTGGATTTAGGAATCACCGTCACGCCGCGCTGCACGTTCCAGCGCAGAACAACCTGAGCAACGGTTTTTTGGTGGGCATCCGCAATCCCCTGAAGCATTTCATCTTCATATGGTTTATGCCTCCCACCGCCTAACGGCGCCCAGGCTTCAGGCTGAACGTTGTAGCGCTTCATCGTTTCAATGGCTACAGGTTGCGCAAAGTAAGGATGCAATTCTACCTGGTTCACCATCGGCTGAATTCTGACGGTTTCACAGAAGTTAGCTAACACATGCGCATAGAAGTTGGAGACGCCAATGGCCTTCAGTTTACCGGCTTCATAAGCCTCTTCCAGAGCGCGCCAGGCGCTGAAATAATCGCCCATGGCCTGATGCAATAAATAAAGATCAAAATATTCCAGGCCCGATTTTTTCAGCGACGCCTCAATACCGGCTTTAGCCATATCGTAGTTGGCCATATCCTGGACCCACAGCTTAGAAGTGATAAATAACTCCTCGCGGGTACACAAACCTTCGGCGATGGCTGCACGAACCGCCTCACCCACGGCATCTTCATTGCTGTATACGGCTGCGGTATCGATGAGGCGGTAACCAGTGCGAATAGCGCTTAAAACTGACTGCTTACACTCTTCCTTATCGGTGACCTTAAAAACGCCAAAACCAACCATCGGCATTCTGCAGTTGTTACTTAGTACTGAGTATTCCACGGCCTAGCCCCTGTCATGTTAAAACACTATTTTAGGCCAGAAACTCCGCCGTGATTACCCAGTCATCTCTGATTTGACCTATGCATGGCATTCATTAATACAGATGAGGTTGTTCTGTTAAAGATGAGGGTAAGAAAGGATAAAGGCTGCGATATCAGCCTTTATGAACGCATCAGGACAGGACTGGCTGGGTGTGGAGCGCGCCCCCGTTGTTTATTCCCAAGGCTGACCGGCAGTGGACCACTCTGTCCATGCCGGTAACCTGGTACATCTCAATCAGTGCTTCACAATATACATTGTGCGGCTGTATGCGACATCTTCAGGGTTAGTAATCGGGTACCCTTTCAGCCACGGTTTAATTAACCGCCCGTTGGTATACTGATAAATTGGTGCAATAGGTGCCTGTTCCATCAGAATTTTCTCTGCCGTATTATAATCCGCATTCCGCGCCTTCTCGGTATTTTCCAACGTAGCCTGAGTTAATACTTTATCGTATGCCGGATTATTAAAGCGGGAGATATTGCCCGTATGGGTCGATGTTAATAACGACAGGAACGTAGAAGGCTCATTGTAGTCCCCCACCCAGGAAGCGCGGATCACATCAAAATTGCCGGTATTACGGCTGTCGATATAGGTTTTCCACTCCTGATTCTGCAGTTTTACGTCAACACCGAGGTTTTTCTTCCACATAGAAGCCACTGCGATAGCAATCTTTTGGTGGTTTTCAGAGGTGTTGTACAGCAGCGTCAGTTTAAGCGGTTTCTGTGGACCATAGCCTGCTGCACGCAGCAGGGTTTTCGCCTGAGCATTCAACTCTTCCTGACTCATTTGCTCAAACGGCGAAGGTTCAGGTACAAATCCTGCCGTAACATCCGGCGTGAAATGCCAGGCGGGCTTCTCGCCGGTACCTAATACTTTCTCCGCCATCAAACGACGATCGATCGTCATACTCAGCGCCAGGCGCACGCGGGAATCGGCAGTCGGTCCCTTCTGGGTATTAAAGGCATAATAGTAAGTGCCAAGCTGAGGCGGGGTATAAACCTGGCCCGGAATATCCTTCAACAGTTTCTGATACATGTTTTTCGGGAAGGATTCCGTGATATCAATATCACCCGCAAGGTAGCGCTTAGTGGCTGCCGATTCCTGATTAATGGGCAGGAAGGTGACTTTTTGCAGAACCGTTTTGCCGTTGTCCCAGTAATGCGTATTCGGTACAACGACCAGTTTTTCATTTACGACGCGATCTTTGAGCACGTAGGCGCCGTTACCAATCAGATTACCCGGTTTGGTCCACTCTTTGCCGCTCTCAACATTGGCTTTTTGTACCGGATAAAATGCAAAACTTGCCGTCAGATTGGCAAACCAGGGGAGCGGTTTATCCAGTTGAACTTTTAATGTACGCGCATCGACCGCGCTAACGCCAAGCTTATCAGGCGCGGCTTTGCCATCGATGATCGCCTGAGCATTGCTAATACCCGCCAGCGCAGCAAACCACGCAAACGGTGATAGTGTTTTGGGATCAACCAGACGCTGCCAGCTGTAGACAAAATCCTGCGCCGTTACCGGTGTACCATCGGACCATTGCGCATTGTCGCGTAGCGTAAACGTCCAGATGCGGTTATCGTTACTTTTCCACTGGGTGGCGACGCCAGGAACAATTTCTCCCTTCTCATTCTGATTGACCAGCCCTTCAAATAAATCACGAATAACCTGAATTTCAGGAAGTCCGACGGCCTTTGCCGGATCAAGCGACGCCGGTTCATCTTTTATATGCCGCACCAGTTCTTGTTTCTCTGCCAGTACCGTTCCGCTGGGAACATCAGCAGCCCAGGATAAGGAAATGCTGCTAACCAACAGCGCACAACAGGTTACTGAAACAGAATGCTGCATAAAATACCCTCAATTCCGGCTACTAAGTGAATGTGTAATTATTTGTATCGCCAGCAGGAAATGCAATTAACTTCCGACAAGAAAGTGATATTACACCTGAAAAGATAAGTGTGTGAAAACGATTTGATTATCCATACATTTTGCACAACACTGCGAGTAACTATTCGAGCATTCAGAGATGACTATGACCGCTACCCGTCCCCGTGCCGAGCGCGGCGCATTTCCGCCAGGAACCGAACATTACGGACGTTCATCGTTAGGCGCACCGCTAATCTGGTTTCCTGCGCTGGCAGCCGATCATGAAAGCGGCCTGATACTGGCAGGTACGCACGGTGACGAAAACTCATCTGTCGTCACCCTTTCCTGCGCATTGCGTACGCTTAACCCTTCCCTGCGTCGTCACCATGTGGTGCTGGCGGTGAACCCCGACGGTTGCCAGCTTGGGCTACGCGCAAATGCGAACGGCGTAGATCTTAACCGTAACTTTCCTGCCGCAAACTGGAAAGAGGGTGAAACGGTATATCGCTGGAACAGTAGCGCAGAAGAACGCGACGTGGTTTTGCTGACCGGCGAGCATCCGGGGTCAGAACCAGAAACCCAGGCGCTGTGTCAGCTTATTCACCGGATTCATCCCGCCTGGGTGGTTTCTTTTCACGATCCGCTGGCCTGTATTGAAGATCCCAGACGCAGCGAGTTAGGCGCATGGCTGGCGCAATCATTTGAATTGCCGCTTGTCACCAGCGTAGGTTACGAAACGCCTGGCTCTTTTGGTAGCTGGTGCGCCGACCTGAACTTGCACTGTATCACCGCCGAATTTCCGCCCATTTCATCCGATGAAGCGAGCGAGAAATACCTGCTGGCCATGTCCAATCTCCTGCGTTGGCACCCTAGAGATGAAGCTGTCCGGTCGTAAAATGCAGGGATGGCTCCGCGTCGCTGGCAAGCCAGGTAGGTCCATCGAGATCGGCAAAACTGACCTGCGGCGTGAGGGGTAACGCCGCGCTAATCGCCCGGGATGTACACAGCATGCAGCCCAGCATCAGCGCAAACCCCTGCTCGCGTGCATCGATGGCCAGCGCCAGCGCTTCGGTCAGGCCCCCTGTTTTATCCAGTTTGATATTGACCATTTCATAGCGCCCGTGCAGCGCTTTCAGGCTGCTGCGGGTGTGGCAACTTTCATCTGCACAGATCGGTAGCGGATGTACAAAATTCTCCAGCGCGGCATCATCCTGCGCCGGGAGCGGTTGTTCCAGCATCGCAACCCCTAAATCAGCCAGAAGCTGACAGCGCGCGGCCAGGCCCTCTGCCCGCCAGGATTCGTTCGCGTCGACAATGATCGTGGCATCAGGAACAGCCGCACGAATGGCAACCATCCGTTCGCTGATTAAACGGGCATCCAGTTTGACTTTCAGCAGTCTCGCCCCATTTTCCCACAGTGCTGCCGCGCTCGCCGCCATCTGTTCGGGCGTTCCAATCACCACCGTTTGCGCTGTCGTCACCACCTCAGCCAGTTCGCAACCCACCAGCTCAGCCAGAGACAACTGCTGTTGTCGCGCATTCAGATCCCACAACGCACAGTCCACCGCGTTACGCGCCGCTCCCGCTGGCAGCAGCTTTTGCAGTTCTTCACGCGTCAGTCCATTTTCCAGTTGTGGCGCAATGCTCATAATTTGCGCCAGCACTGAGGCATCGCTTTCACCGTAGCGCGGATAAGGCGTACACTCTCCGACGCCTGTGACACCATTTTCTTCCACTTCGACCACCACCACATGCGCTTCGGTTCTGCTCCCACGGGCAATAACAAAGGGAGTGTGCAGCGGCCAGGCTTCCTCATATACCTTTACTGTTCTCATTCGTTTTCCTTAGTGCAGTCCCTGAAGCGGATATCCGCAAATAGCGTTTGCCGTGTTAACTGCTGATGGCATAAACTAGCCTCGACGTTAACTATATGTAAACAGGAAGATAACCATGTCACAAACCGTTCATTTCCAGGGCAACCCGGTTGCAGTCGCTGGCTCCATTCCTCAGGCAGGAAGCAAAGCTCAGGCTTTTACCCTTGTGGCTAAAGATCTGTCTGACGTTACGCTGGGCCAGTTCGCCGGCAAGCGCAAAGTGCTGAATATTTTCCCAAGCATCGATACCGGCGTTTGCGCGGCATCGGTACGTAAGTTTAACCAACTGGCGACAGAAATCGACAATACCGTCGTACTGTGCGTTTCGGCCGACCTGCCCTTTGCCCATTCTCGTTTTTGCGGTGCGGAAGGTCTGAGCAACGTTATCACGCTGTCCACCCTGCGCAATGCAGAATTCCTGAAAAACTATGGTGTTGAAATCGCTGAAGGCCCATTAAAAGGGCTGGCCGCGCGCGCCGTGGTGGTTATCGACGAGAATGACAACGTTATTTTCAGCCAACTGGTCAATGAAATTACCAACGAGCCGGATTACACTGCCGCTCTGGACGTACTGAAAGCGTAATAAGTACTTAGCCTTTTATACAACACATTCTCAACCTCGCTACGGCGGGGTTTTTTATTGTGCACAGCCCCTCCAGCCAGGCTGGGGGTTTTCCATAGACAACAAGTAAGCCGTAACATTGCTGTTACGGCTTTGAAGGTGAGGACTTTTTTTCTTACCTGGACGCTTTTAACATCTCATCCGTTAAGGTAATCGAATCCAGCACGGTAAATATTTTTGCACTTTCACTACTGCCGTCGGCGGTAGCCGCATAAACTTTATCACCCGCTTTCAGTTTATTCACAGAGATAGTCTCAGAAGGCGACCAGTAACCCCGCTGCGAATTCAACACCGTGGAACAACCTTTACCGGACTTCTTGACCCCCCCATGGAACCATGAGCCACAAAAATTGGTGGTCGTTTTTCCTTTCGCGTCGGTTGAATCGTAATAAAAGTTAACGTACTGATAAGTAATCATCATCGACGTACTTGCATTAATCGTATACGTCAACGAACCATTTTTAACCGACGTCTCTGACGATGCAATTTGCGAAGGGTTGCCCGTACTCACATCTTCAAGCGTGTACTGATAAGTTAACACAACGTTACCTTTCGCATCGGTAACTGTAACGTTATGCCCTTCGGTAATGAATCCAGACATTATGGATAACTTAACCGTGGAATAACCATTACCTGAATCGGTTATCGTTACCTGGTCGTTCCCTTTGTTGCCGTATTTACCGAAATAGTACGGCTCACCAACGGCATCAATATTCCAGCCATCGTGTTGCAATGTAACGGTATACTCCCCACTCTCAATACTGGCAGTATTTTGCGTCCATTTTAATTCCGGGTTAGATTTCGATTTGTCAACGTTGACGTCTTTTATTTCCGTCTCTGCCGGTGTCTCATCGCTATGGGTAAACGGTGCAAACACTTCGCTGAAGGCGTATTGCGGTGCCTGAGATTCCGTTAACCCACTGTGTTCTGGTGATACCTGACCGGCAACACCCGGCTGGTCACGCATCATCGACCACATGCCTATCATGCCCATATCGCGATCTTTGGCATCGTCCATCACCAGGTTCGCATCCGACAGATAGAACACTTCGCCCTGCACGTCGTTGTAGCCGTTCATCGGCGTAACGCCCATCATGGCGTTGAACTCGTCATCGCTCTTATCGGTGAAGATCTGCTTCAACTGGCTGAACAGGCTTTCGATGGCTGAGGTTGCACATTTGCCATGAATATTCTGCCCTTCCGTACCGTCGGACTGACAGATACTGCTGCCGTAGTCCATCGCCATCACGTTTACGCCCGCCAGATTTACACCTTTGGCCTTCGCATCGTTCAGTACATACAGACCGTCATCGGTCAGACCTGTCGGCAGAATAGGCAACGTGTACCAGATCCCTACGCTACGACCTTCTGCTTTCCATTGATCCTGCGCGGCCTTAACAGCTTCGTTACGGCGGTTAATGGAGTCATGATCGGCAACCCAGGTCCCTTCGATATCGAAGTCCAGCACGTTCAGGTTGAGGTTTTCAACGATGTCATAATAGTGCTGCTGCAGTTGTGATACGTCGGTACAGGCTGCCGCCAACGGCGAGTTGTTGGCGCCACCGATGGAGACCATGACATCTCCGCCGGCTTCACGCAGCGCTTTAATTTTACTGTACTGCGTGTAGTCATTAATGTTGTAGGCCGTGCCCCAGGTTGGCAGACAGGTATCAGCGTCTTTCGCCACCACAAAGGCCATGGTGAAGTGGGTCACATTCTGGTTTTTGGCAAGACTGGCAAGGTCTGGCAGCGAGTTCAGGGTATAGTCGACATACGGCGCGTAGACATGAGCAGGCCACGCAGATGAAGGTGTCCCGACCATTGCTTTAGTGCCGGACCAGTCAATATAAATTTTCCACGGATTGGTATCGGCTGGCGTGACTTTCTGGACTTTAGCCTGGGAAACATAGTTTTCGCCGTTATATCGAATGAGTGTCCCGCTTTCATACAGCGTTGAAGAATTAAATTCAGGCGCATTATTGAGTTGATCCGTCGTATACGTTACGACAGCACCCAGCGGTTTCCACGGGCGACCATTGGTGCCAGACGGGTTCTGGTTTGCCTCCAGGGAAGGATCATCGCCAATGGTATAAAATAGCGCCTCATATTCCTGGCCGTCTTTCTGAACTTTATCGCCTTTATTGTACGTCGTGGTTGCCGACCACTGCGCGACTTCCGCATACACTTCCCATGGATTGGCTGCCCCCGGCGTGAAACCGTATGCGCTCTGTGCGGTAGAAGTCTGCCAGGTCGCACCGTTGTAGGTAACAATATCATTGGCATTGTAGGCATTTGCGCTACTGTAATCCGGATAGGTTACCGTTCCGCCGCCAGTATCGCAGGTTGTCGGGTTACCGTATTCTGCGATTTCTGCAGCGGTTGCATCACGTTCAAAACGCCAGGGATTATTAGCTTCATCACCTGAGGCATTTCCCGGACAATCCGATGCGCCAACCCACCAGGCATTGGTATAGACGCCGCTGTCATAAATAACTTCGTAAGGGCCGGTTCCTTCTTGTCCACTCCAGGCTTCAAGAGCCAATACGGGTGCTGCGGCGCATAATGCGCCCATTCCAATTATTGTTTTGGTAAATATATTAAGTTTCATAATCATCCCTTATTAATAATCGCATTATTCAAAATGCGGTTAATTGTAAGAGGAATGCGGAATGAGTGAAATGAATAGCAACTACAGGGATAATTAATTAAGAATGAGGGATACTGGTCACATGAGTATTAATATTCAATATAAATACATTAAAATAAATTAATAATATGAACAAATAAAAAATGCCAACCCCATAATCAGGATTGGCAATAATACTTTATTCTTCACTTTTCTTTTGATTCAAACCATACTCGCGTAACTTGTTAGCGATCGCAGTATGTGAAACACCAAGTCGTTTGGCCAGTTTGCGCGTACTGGGGTAATTCATATACAACTGCGTCAGTACAGAGCGTTCAAAGCGGCTGGTAATTTCATCCAGCGAGCCTTCCATCACCTCTTCTCCGACCGCAACCGTTGCCGCATCGTAATCTGGCAATAATATATCCTGTGGCCGCAACTCATATCCCTCTAACTGGGTCAACGCCCGATAGATGGCATTTTTAAGCTGACGCACGTTACCTGGCCAACCGTAGCGGGTTAATACCGTACTGAGATCCGCGGACAGTTTCGGACGCGGTACGCCCTGTTCATCGGCAAAACGCGCCACAAACAGTTCGGTGAGCGGCATGATATCTTGCGGACAATCGCGCAGCGGCGGCAGGTTGAGGGTCAGCACGTTCAGACGATAATACAGATCTTCGCGGAACAAACCTTTCTGCACCAGCTCCACCAGGTTCTTTTGCGTGGCGCAAATCACACGTACATCGACATGGACTTCATGATCTTCGCCAACCCGGCGGAAGGTCCCGTCATTGAGGAAACGCAACAATTTGGTCTGCATGCTCGGCGACATTTCGCCAATCTCATCCAGCAGCACCGAGCCGCCGTTAGCCTGCTCGAAGAACCCTTTTTTACCTTCCCCTGCGTGACCAAACAGCTCGCTTTCGACCGCGTCTTCAGGGATCGACGCACAGTTCAGCGCCAGATACGGCTTCGCCGCACGCGGGCTCGCCAGATGACAGGCATGGGCAAAGAGATCCTTACCCGTACCGGTATTACCGGTGATCAGCAGCGGTGCGCTCAGCGTCGCCAGCTTACGGGCCTGTTCTACGACATGCTTCATTTTGGCGCTGACGGCAATAATCTGGCTAAACGCGCTCAGATCCTGCGTGGTCATATTTTGCAACTGACGCCCCATCCGGATGGTGGAACGCAGCATGACGACGGCTCCCGTCAGCATTTGCTCCTGATTTTCACCCTGCAAATGAACTGGCGTAATTTCCATCAGGAAATTCTGTCCGTTAATCACGACATGCTCGCTATGTGAATCCTGCGGATTGCTTTCGAGCCAGCGCTGGAAGTTAAAACCATTGATTAACTGGGCGGCAGTATGATTACGCATCCGCTCCTGAGAGTGAGCAAAAAGCTGACAGCTCGCAGGGTTCGCCATCTCAATTTTGCTTTTCATATCCAGAGAAAGAACGGGTTCAGGCAATGCCTCGAGCAGCGCACTCAGCGCCAGATGTTCCCGTTCGGAAGGCATCCAGGGGACGGTACGTACATCCGTAACTCCTGAAATACGGCGGATTTCAGCCATCAGACTACTGAAGTTGGTGAACTCCAGCTCCGCAAAATTAAGGTAAATTCGCCCGATGGGGTCAATCTCGATACCGCGTAAATCAATGCTTCTTAGCACCAGTAAATCGAGCAATTCGCGGGTCAGACCAAGTCGGTCTTCACAAAAGACTTCCAAACGCATAGGAACCTTCACCTGGACAAGGGATTATGTGTTAAATGATAAGACAGTATTTGGTTTGCAGGAAGAACTCTGTCAACAAATATTGACAGCACGCTGGAAAATTGGGCGCCGCGGCGTAAAGTTATACCATCGACGCCCTGTTCCAGTTAACTTTCACGCGGAGATTTGTTCTTTTGTAAGGTCTCTTTGACCTGACCAATCAACTGGCGGCGAAAATCCCCAAGTCGTGGTTTATCGTCATCGATCCACGGGAGCGGACGGCAGAGTTCCATCGCTTTAATACCCAGACGCGCCGTTAACAGCCCGGCACCAATACCCTGCGCAGCACGTGTGGATAAGCGCGCCGCCAGATCTTGCGACATCCAGTCCATACCAACCTCGCGGACCAATTCGCTGGCGCCGGCAAAGGCGATATTCAGCAGCACCAGCCGGAACAGACGCAGACGACTGTAATACCCGAGCTCAATGCCATACAGCGAGGCAATACGATTAATCAGCCGCAGATTGCGCCAGGCGATAAATGCCATATCCACCAGCGCCAGTGGGCTGACGGCAATCATCAGCGTGGATTCAGCCGCAGAACGACTGATCTCACGTCGCGCCTGCGCGTCCAGCACCGGTTGCACAAGATGGGCGTACAGGCTGACGATTTCACGATCGTTTTGCGTTTCGTGGATAGAGGCATACCAGCGCTGTAACGCCGGATGGGACTGATCAATACCCGCCTGCTGCGCCAGCTTTTCACAAAATGCGCGACCTTTTCCTGTTCCGTGGCTATGAAGCAGGTCTCGCGCTTCATCACGTTCATGCGCTCGCTGGCGCAAACGCCACAACCTGCGCCACTCGGTCGCCACTGAACCCACGCCTGCGCCGACGATCAGCGCGCCCGCGGCGCACCCTCCCAGCGCGACCCAGTCCTGAGTCTGCCAGGCATTCATGGTCCACTGTACGCCCTGTGCGACAACACTCACACCAAACAGCGCCAGCCCGCCCATCACCATTTTGCGCCACAAACTGCGTTTAGGACGCAAGGCAGCATCAATCACCGCTTCTGCCTGACCTTCGTCTTCCAGAGGCTCATCCAGTGTCGCCGGAGCAAAGGTCTGCGCTTCCGTTTCATTGAACATTTGCTGCGCTTTAAACGCCGTGTTTTGTTCCACGTCCAGCGGACCTGAGAAATCGATACGCGGTTTTAACGGCTCGCTCATCGCAATTTATCTCCTATTAAAAACTCCAGCGCGGCATCAAGACGGATATGCGGTAAGGGTTTATCAACATCCATCACCTGCGGGCGAAATGCTTCAAACTGAAATCCCTGGCTGTCCCAGAATGCCTGTCCTGGGAGTCGTGCGGGCACTTCACCAGGATAGACGGTCAGCGGTTCGCCATCGCTCAGGCGATTGCCACGCAGCGCCGGGATCTTTTCGCCTTTCACATCAATCAGGCCGCTGGTGGTTGCCTGTACCGATGCCAGGCCCAGACAATCCATGCTAATACCTTCGAACGCGGCGTTTTGCCAGGCATCCTGAATCAGTTGCTGGAGCAACGACACCATATTGGCGTGCTGATCGACCGTGACATGGTCAGCTTTGGTGGCGGCAAATAACAGTTTGTCGATCACCGGAGAGAACAGCCGACGAAACAGCGTACGCTGCCCGTAATGGAAGCTTTGCATCAATTGGGTCAGCGCCAGACGCATATCATTGAACGCCTGTGGCCCGCTGTTGAGCGGTTGCAGGCAATCCACCAGTACAATCTGGCGATCAAAACGCAGGAAGTGATTCTTATAAAAGCCCTTCACAACCTTTTCGCAATAGTAATTAAACCGCTCGCGCAACATGCCTGCGTTGGTGTGTTTGTCCGCCTGTGCCAGCTTAGATTCGCCGTATTCTTCCACATCCGGCCACGGGAAGAATTGCAGCGCGGGCGCCCCCGCCATATCTCCCGGCAGGACAAAGCGTCCTGGTTGAATAAAATGCAGTCCCTGCTGTTTGCACTGATGCAAATACTCCGTCCACGCGGCGGCAATTTCCGCCAGACGGTTTTCATCAGCAGGGGCCAGCGGATCCAGCCCCTGGCATAGCTGTCGCCATCTGGCCGACCATTCGCCCCGCTGACCTTGCAATAATCCGGTCATTTGCCGCGACCAGCTCAGGTAATCCTGCGCCAGCATCGGTAGATCGAGCAGCCACTCGCCCGGATAATCGACGATTTCCAGGTATAGCGTGGAGGTGTCTTTGAAGTGGCGCAGCAAAGAGTCATTGGACTTGTAGCGCAGCGCCAGGCGAATTTCGCTCACCCCGCGCGTCGGTGTCGGCCAGGCTGGCGGAGAACCATACAGTTGAGCCAGTCCCTCATCATAGGTAAAGCGCGGAATGCCAAAATCACGTTGAGGAACCCGTTTAACGCCGAGCAGACGTTCTTCGCGCACGCAGCTGAGCAACGGCAGTCGCGCACCGGCATGAATATTGAGTAACTGGTTTACCATCGCGGTGATGAACGCAGTCTTACCGCTACGGCTAAGCCCGGTGACAGCCAGGCGCAAATGCCGATCTACGCCGCGATTAACCAGCGAATTGAGTTCATTTTTAAGTCGCTTCATCGCCATCCCGTTATGCTGAAGGAACCGAAGAAATTATAACAAACAGGAAGTAAAGATAGGGGTCAATTCTTATTTATCAACTACCTGAACGGTGTCAGACGGCATTATTCCTGCCGCCTGTTACAGAAGATATACGGATGGTTTAGTTATTCTCTACTTTTGGCAGCGCGATCTGGTTGATTCCACCTTCATTCGTCACCTGCGTGTAGCCCATTTCAACGAGCATATCCTTCGCCTGCCCCGACTGACGCCCGGAGTTGCAATACAACTTCACGGTGTCGGTCTTATCAGGCACTTCTGTTGCGATACGCGCCTTCATCTCTTTTAACGGAATATTGACGGCCCCCTGAATATGCTGCTGTTGGTATTGCTCAGGAACACGAACATCAATCCAGTGTTCGGCAGCATAAACCGGCATGCCAATGACCAGAGCCAACGCTAATACGCCTTTTTTAAACATAATATCTTCCTGATCGATAGTTGGATTTCACTACAACACTATACGCCAGTTCTTAAGAAAATATTGCGACTGCATTATCATCGTACACACCAGCAGATCGCATTGTTCTTCAGGTAACACATTGTGCGGTGTGTCTTTTGATTTTTCTGTCAGCATTCTGTGATTGTTGTCATTCGGCATTGAACTCCATAATATGTCCGCCATTGACTCTCGGACGGAGCTTGGGATCTATGTCTCCTACCATTTATGATATTGCACGAGCCGCTGGCGTATCAAAATCCACGGTATCGCGCGTGCTGAATAAGCAAACCAACATCTCGCCGGAAGCGCTGGAAAAAGTGCTGCGCGCTATTGATGAGTTACAGTATCAGCCCAATAAACTGGCTCGGGCGCTCACCTCTTCCGGCTTTGACGCAATAATGGTGATATCAACCCGTTCTGCCAAAACAACCGCCGGTAATCCCTTTTTCTCTGAAGTGCTGCATGCTATTACGGCCAAAGCCGAAGAAGTCGGTTTTGATGTCATATTACAGACGTCGCGAAGCACCGAAGATGATTTACAAAAATGTGAGAGTAAAATTAAGCAAAAATTGATCAAAGGCATCATTATGCTGAGTTCTCCCGCCGATGAATCTTTTTTTGCAAGACTGGATAAATATAACGTCCCGGTCGTGGTTATTGGTAAAGTGGAAGGAGAGTATGCCAATGTGTATTCTGTAGACACTGATAACTATCGTGACAGCATCACACTGACAAATGCGCTTATTGAGAGCGGCCACAGTAATATTGCCTGTTTACATGCCCCGCTTGACGTTCATGTTTCCATCGATCGCGTCAACGGGTATAAAGCCAGTCTTCAGGCACATAATATTCAAATACGCGATGAGTGGATTATTGATGGGGGTTATACTCATGAGACCGCCCTGCTCGCTTCGCGGAAATTACTGAGTCAACAACCGTTACCCGACGCAGTATTTGCCACCGACAGTTTAAAGTTAATGAGTTTATATCGCGTGGCGGCTGAGAAAAATATCGCCATTCCGCAACAGCTTGCCGTTGTAGGCTACAGTAATGAACTGCTGTCATTTATGCTGACACCCGTGCCGGGAGGCATTGATGTCCCAACCCAGCAACTCGGCGAACAAAGCTGTAATTTATTATTTAATCTGATTGCCGGTGAGAAAGGATTGCAGAACATCACCGTGGGTACGCAAATATCGTTGGCCGACTCACTGGTGTAAAAACAGGGGCATAACAATGCCCCTGCACATTTTAGAATGCGTAATTCACACCAATCCCCGCATAATGGAATCTGTCGCTTTCACCTTCGTCGTGATCTTCCCATTCATAGGCATATTCCAGTGACATTGATAAACCATTCTGGAAATCATAAGCATACAGTAAACCAAGGCGATTGAAATCATGCCCTTCACGTTCTGGATCATCCTGCCAGTCCCAGTTCGTCCAGCGGTCGAGGCCAATACGGGTGTACGGCGTCAGGGTGGTATTGCCGAAAGACAACGGTAAGTAAGCACGAATTTCCTGGGTTGAGAACTCACCATTATTACGCGAGTCCGCCAGATTAAAACCGCGTTCGAGATAATAGTTGACCGTTAAGCCCACCGTTTCGTTGAAGGTATAATTCAGACCGGTTTCGCTTTCAACGCGGCTATCTGAGTAACCCGTGGTACTCAAGTCATTGACGAATTGATACATTGCCAGCCAGCCGCTAAAACGCAAATCGTCGCTAAGTTTAATATCCCAGTCCGGCTGAACTTTCCAGCGCTGCATATTGGCAGTGTCTTTTCCTGGTTCATTAACATAGTGATAGCCGTAATTACGGAAACCACCGGTCAGGCCGAAATTAACATCCTCGCTTTCGAGGAATTGATAGCGAACTTCCAGTTCCGGGCGATCAAACCAGGTACCGCGTTTCCCCTCGCTGTAATCAACCGGACCTTCCTGATAATAGGCCACAGATATTTTCCATGGTCCATTGGACGCATTAAAATAGACTGACGGCTCAGCCAGTCCATCCATATCTTCGCCCTGACCTTCAACGTTTTCTATTTCGTACATGGCACCGATATTAAAGCGCCAGTCATTTTTTTCAGCGGCCTGCGCGCAGGCCACTCCTGCGCTCATAATCAGCGCAGTAGCGGACAGTAGGGTTTTCATTATTATTCCTTGTTAAAATACTCTAAAAAAAACACCAAGGTTTGGGGGGTTATCCCCCCAGAATTTTATTGAATAGCCACTTCAGTTTCAGCATCAAAGAAATGGCATTTCGCCATATCAAAATGAATAGTGATATTTTCTCCTGCGTGATAATCATTCACTGCCCCAGCACGGACCACTAACTCATGCCCCCCAACGATGGTATAAAGCATAAACTCAGCGCCTGTTAATTCTGCGACGCTAATTTTTGCTGATACATTATTTTCATTATTAGGCTGCGGATGTATGTCTTCAGGACGAATACCCAGCGTAACGGCCTGATGCTCATAACCCTGCGCTTTTAGCTGTGCTAATTTATTTTCGGGAATGGTTAACTTCAGCGTTTCGGTAACGAATTTATTACCATCAATCGCGCCACGAATAAAATTCATGGCCGGCGAGCCAATAAATCCGGCGACGAACATATTTGCCGGGTGGTTATACACCGTTTTCGGTGCGCCAACCTGTTGAACAATACCATCCTTCATAATCACAATACGCGTCGCCATCGTCATGGCTTCGGTTTGATCATGGGTAACATATATCATGGTGGTATTCAGTTTCTGATGCAGTTTGCTAATTTCTGCCCGCATCTGCACGCGAAGTTTGGCATCGAGATTCGATAAAGGCTCATCCATCAGGAAGACCCCCGCCTCACGAACAATCGCACGTCCCAGCGCCACGCGCTGGCGCTGACCGCCGGATAACGCGCCAGGTTTACGCTGCAGATAATCGCGCAGGCCAAGGATTTGCGCCGCCCAGTTAACGCGCTCCTCGATCACCGCCGGAGCAATTTTCTGCATCTTCAGGCCAAACGCCATATTGTCATAGACGGTCATGTGCGGGTACAACGCATAGTTCTGAAAAACCATCGCAATATTGCGCGATTTCGCCGGCACATCATTCATCCGTTTACCGTCAATCAGCAGATCGCCGCCGCTGATCTCTTCCAGGCCGGCGATCATGCGCAACGTCGTAGACTTCCCGCAACCGGAAGGCCCAACAAAAACAATAAACTCTTTGTCTTCGATTTCCAGATTGAAGTCTTTAACGACGTGCACCTGGTTGTCGTAAATTTTTTGAATATGTTGCAACGAAAGCTGTGCCATGTTGAATCCTTTACTTGTCGTGTTGCCAGAAAGCCGATAAGCACGGCCACGTCAGAAATTCGGTTGAAGGGAGCTGCAAGTTTGCCCCGTTCAGCCCCGTACCGATGCCAACAGAGCGCATGCCGCAGGCGTTGATCGCATCCACGCCTGCTTGAGCATCTTCTATGCCAATGCACTGCTGCGGGTCAACGCCAAGACCCGCACAGGCAGCCAGAAAAATCTCCGGATCCGGTTTCGAACGGGTAATCAGCGCCGCATCCGCACAAAAGTCAAAACAAGCGCTAAGATCAAGCGCCTGTAAAATAGTGGGCGCATTGAGCGACACTGAGGCTAGCCCCACCGGAATCCGCTCTTCCCGTAATGTCATTAACAGTTCGCGAATCCCCGGCAATACCGAGTTAACCGTTAACTGGCGCAAAGAATGGACATACAGACGATTTTTTCTCTCAGCCAATTGTGCGCAAGTCTCGGGAGTAAACTCCCCCGCCTTTCCGCCGTGGTGCAAAATACGCTGCAGTGACTCGCCACGACTAATCCCTTTCAGGCTGTCATTAAATGCTTCGTCGATCGCAATCCCTATTTCGTCGGCTACCTGCCGCCACGCCAGGAAATGCAGATGCGCGGTATCGGTAATCACGCCATCCAAATCAAAAATGATGGCCTGTGGTTTGAGTATCATTCATCGTCCTTTTTTGTGGTAGCGGTCCCATAAATAGACGTAATAATACCGTCATAGGTAATCGCTGACGTCCCCTGGACGGCGATCTTTTCGCCATTAACCCACAAGGTAATACGCTCAGTGCTGCTAATGCGGATCTCTGCTTTATTGATAGTGACCTGCATATCAACGCCCTGCCAACGCAGTGGGAAAGAGAGAGTTTGCCAATGGTCAGGCAATGCAGGGGCAAGATGTAACTCCCCGTGGCGAACATTCACGCCAGCAAATCCCTGAATTGCGCCCAGCCAGATGGCCCCCGTCGCCGCAGCGTGGATACCGTCATCACAGCTATGTGGATCGTCTCCGAGATCGATAAGCGATCCTTCACGCCAGAAGCGATACCCCTGCTCTGAATCACCACAACGTGCAGCCACAATCCCATGGATAGCCTTACTCAAAGACGAGTCATGAATGGTGCGCGGCTCGTAAAAGCGCAAGTTCGCCAGACAGGTTTGCGGGTTGAATTGCTCCGGCAGCATATAGGTCAGCATCACCACATCGGCCTGTTTGAGAATTTGCATCTCATTGACCTCTGCACGGGAGTAATCGAGCAAAATCGTCTGCTTGCCCGCTTTCGCTTTGTAACTGGACAGATCGATAACCGGTTTGCTCAGGAAGGTGTCGTCCTGAGGTAACACACCATCGGACAACGCTTCCGGTCGCCACAGATGGCGTAAAAAATGCTCAGCACGGTGAATAAAGGTCTCATCGCTACAGCCCAGGCGACGCGCAAAACCGAGCGCCTGCTCCACGTTGTACCAGGCCATGTAGTTGGTGAACGCATTGTTGTTCACATGCTCTGTGTATTCATCCGGGCCAATTACATTGTGGATCTCTAAACGGTCATTAACCATGACGGCTCTGCTGATCCAGAACTTCGCTGTTTCCAGAAGCAGCGTTATACCTTCACGGGACATAAAGTTCATATCCCCGGTGGCATGCCAGTAATTGATCACCGCCCAGGCTATATCCGCCACGAGATGATGTTCAGCTTGTGCGGAGGCCACTTTCTGCCGCAGCCCGGTACGGATGTTGATCGCCGCGAATTCAGGCGTCTCCTCCTCACCGCTGCGCGCGCTCTCCCAGGGAAACAGCGCCCCCTGCCAACCGTTGCGGCGGGCTTTCTCACGCGCGCCCGACAAATTATGCCAGCGGTAACGTAATAAACTTCTTGCTGTTTTCGGCTCGGTGAAGAGATGGAACGGTAACAGAAAGACCTCGGTATCCCAGAAAACGTGACCTTTATACCCTTCGCCTGTCAGACCTTTCGCCGCAATACTGCTGCGCTCATCGTGATCTGGCGTCATTACACGCAAATGATAGAGCGCATAATCCAGCGCTCGCTGATCGCTCATATCATTACTGGTGACCTGAACGCGACGGCTTTGCCACCAGGCATGCCAGTTAGCGGTCGACTCCGCCAGCAGCGCATCGTATCCCTGCTGGGCGCACGCTTCCAGATTACGTAGCGACTGGCGTGCCCAGGTTTCCAGCGACAGGCTGCGCTCGCTCGCCCAGTCGATCCAGCTAATTTTCGTCAGCGTAACGCGTTGTCCGGTTTTCGCCTGCACGGTATTGTGTTGTAACAACCGACGTTCTTTGGCGGTGAAGCAGCGCTGCGCCGCACCGTCTACGTCGCAAAACGTCGCGATCGCGATATCGTTGCGATTGTCCTGGGTGGTGTAAATGCCTTGCAGCAGATGCTGACCAAATACCCGGACCTGCGTTTCATCCAGATGCTGACGTCCATGATTGGTGATCGTGGCATCAATCCCGGTTGAGATGCCAATGCTCGCATCACCATCCAGCGGGGTAACGGCAACTTCCATAGCAAACAGCGGCAGTTTTTGCGCCGAGACAAACCGCCGACTCTCAATAGCGAAACGTGCGCCGCCGGGCGCTCGCCAGACCAGGGTACGGCGTAATTCTCCGCTGGCAAAATCCAGTTCACGATGCCAGCGCTCAATCACGCCGCTGGTTAGTGAGAAAATCTCGCCATTAAGCGCGATCTCCACACCCACCACATCAGGCAGATTAACCAGTTCATTAATTTCACCTTTCCCCGCCCGGTGATACAGTCCCGCCAGATACATGCCGCGAGTTTGTAGGGTGTAGGCTTCTTCGTGGCTGGCGCGAATCCCCATATAGCCGTTGCCAAGCGTCATCAGCGACGCATATTTGTTGAGGCTGTGTGGGCAAAAAGCCGGTTCGGTTAGCATTACTGGCTTCGTCATAAGTCTACATATGTTCCTGTTTCAGCCGATTCATACAGTGCGGCAACCAGTTGTTGAATAACGACGCCCTGCTCTGCGTCCGCAATAGCGACAGGCTCGCCCTGAACGTGATTCACGAAGGCCTCCATGCTGCGAAAATGACGATTGTCATCGGCTATTTCGCGCTGGAACAGCACATCCAGCGTCCCGTCACGATCGGTATAGACCTGCGCCGGAAATAAGGTCGCCCCGGCAAGATCGCCGCAGAAATTGACGTTCATAATCGATTGTTCAGGAATATTCAGCGCGAAAGAGGTCTCAAGACGCAGGATCCCACCGTTATGAAATTCGATCGTGCCGAACAGAGAATCCTCAACGGTGTACGTCTCGGGATCCCATGCCCCGAACTGGCCGCTGCTCTTACGTGTGCCAATACGCTGATAGCTGTGCGCGTTAACACGCTTTACCGCCGGGAAGCCCAACACATACATCGCGGCATCAAGCATATGGATACCGATATCAATCAGCGGCCCACCGCCCTGCAGTTCCTTGTTGGTAAAAACACCCCAGCCGGGTACGCCGCAGCGACGCAAAGCGCGGACATTAGTGACATAGATTTCGCCCAGCGCGCCTGCCATCACCTGTTCGCGAAGCAACTGGGTATCCAGTGCGAAACGATGGTGAAAATCATATGCCAGTACTTTTCCCATCCGCCGCGCCGTTTTACACATCTCCAGCGCCTCGTCTGGCGTCATGGCGGGGGGCTTTTCGCACATCACATGGCAGCCAGCGTTCAGCGCCAACATGGTGTGTTCATAATGAAAACGATTGGGCGAACAGATGCTGACGATATCTGGCTTTGCTTCGCGTAACATCGTCTGCGGATCGTCCCAAACCTGCGGATTACCGTATTTCTCTGCCAGCACCTGCGCCTGTGACAGGCGGCTGTCACAGACAGCCACCAGTTCCAGATCGTTGCGGGTGCAGTAGTACGAAGCATGAACTTTATCCGCTACCTGCCCGGCGCCGATAATGGCGACACGTAGCGGAGCGCTTGTCAGTGCACTTTTCACGGAAATCCTCTTAGCAGGTACGCAGCCAGGCCAGCGACTGACGGTATGCTTCCGGCAGGTTCTCCGCCCGTACCCGTCCTTCATACACTACGTAACCCTGATAATTATCTTCACGCAGTTGGTCAAACAGCGCAGAGAAATCCAGCGTACCGCTCCCCGGCTGATAACGATGGTTATCCGCAATATGCACGTGACCCAGCAGATCGCGATTATCGTGCAGCGCCTGCGCCATATCGTCTTCTTCGATATTCATGTGGTAAAAATCACCAATGATTTGCACATGCTTCAGGTTGTTTTCCACGATATAGCGGCGAGCATCCGCCAGGGTGTTGATCATATGATCCTGATAGCGATTGAGTGGCTCGAGATACACCACCGTGCCCGTACGTTCGGCGACTTTATCGAGATAAATCAATGAATCACTGACGGCTTTGCGATCGCCTTCCAGGCTACGCGGAGAGGTCATCGGCGGTAGGCGGAAGGTAAACATGCCCCAGGCGGCAGGGACAATAATCCCTTGCCCGCCGACTTCGGCCAGCGCTTCAAGAATGCGGGTGATCTGCTGTAAACCATTCAAACGACGTTCTTCGATAAAATCACCGATCCAACCGTCATAGCCCCCGCAGGCGGTGGTCACGGGCAGACCTGTTTCTTTGATCGCCGCTTTCACTTCCTCAAGATTGTTGACCAGCAATTTGCCGTCAATTTCAAAACCATCAAAACCCATCTCTTTGATGTAACGGAATTTCTCGAGAATATTTTCCGGGAAAAAAGCCTGATTCTGTGTTCCGATTTTCATTTTCTGCATTCCTTAATTAAAACGTCACGCCCATTTTGATGCTTTGTTCCGGATGGCGATCGACATACTGCATATAGCTTTCCGGGCTGCTGGCGAAGGTGACTACCGGATCGATAAGTTCTTCACAGTTCAGATAACCGTTCATCAACAGTTCCCAGCAGGTCTCCTCAATGCGCTTGCGATTCCAGCGCGGATAATCTGGATTTGGTTCACTGCAGGCGCGGGAGAAGACAATTTTGGCGTTGTTGAAATGCGCTTCACGGCCCAGGTTAAATCCTTCGGCAAAAGGTTTTGCGAAGGCGACATAGGAGATGGTGCCTCCGTAGGCCAGACCGCGTAACGCTGATTGCAGCGCATCCGCATAGCCGCTGGTTTCGATGATCACATCCGCGCCCTGTTTGCCGGTCAGCTTTTTAATTTCCATGCCCACGTCAGTGCCAATCGGGTCCAGACAGAAATCAGCCCCATGGCGACGCGCGATATCACAACGATGGGCAATCGGATCCACGCCAATCACCACTGACGCTCCCGCTTTCTTAGCCAGTTGCACGGCGATCTGGCCAATTGCCCCTAACCCGACGATGACCACAAAGTCACCGACGCGCACATTGGCATCACGCACACCGCTCATAGCGAACTGTGCAGGGTCATAGCACACGGCATTTTTCCACGAACTGCCTTCCGGCATTTTGCGCAGTTTGTAGTTGTTCACGGCATTAAAGATGACCGTTTCTGCCAGTGGACCATATCCGCAGACAGAGTCGCCGACAGCGTAATCGGTCACATCGCTACCACACTCAATGACATCGCCCACAACCATGTTGCCAAGCTGGAACTTACCGAACTCGATTCCGCGCGGCGCCCCTTCCGGACGCGGCATAAACATTTGCCATTCGCCGTTAAAATCTTCATCAATAAACGGACTGGCAGCGCGGAAATCGACTACTTCAGTGCCATGTTTGGGTGCGCCAAAACGTACGCGGACTTTCACTTCATTGGCGGATACCGCTCTGTCTTCATATTCCACCAGCGCTGCAACACGCGGTTCGGTGGCAACTAACTTCTTCATTTACAACTCCTTAATTAAACTGGCCGCTTAGCCTTTCACGCCGCCTGCGGTCAAACCACTCTTAATAAAACGTTCGGAAAGCGCATACATAATGACCACCGGCAATGCGGTGACCAACGATGCGGCCATCATGCGTCCCCAGATATAGTCAGGCGTACTGAACAGCGCGTTCAGACCGACCGGTAAGGTAAAATTGCTGGCGCTGGAGAGGAAAATCGAGGCAAACAGATAGTCATTCCACGCGACCATAAAGCAGTACACAAAGACCGAAACCAGACCAGACATGGCCAACGGGACGGTGATGCGAAAGATAATTTGCAGACGATTTAATCCATCCATCATCGCAGCTTCTTCGATCTCATCCGGAATGGTGTCGAAATAGCTTTTCAACATGAACACGGCTGTCGGCAGCGTTTGGGTCACCATGGTGATGATCAACGCCATTTCGGTGTCATAAATGCCGAGGGCCGTAATGATTTTGAACAACGGCACCACCAGCAAAATCCCCGAGAACATGTACACCGTGTAAAAGCTGGCGTTGATGGTCATCCGCCCCTTAAAACGCAGGCGGGACAGCGCATACGCTCCGAGGACGCCGAGAAACACCGCCACCACCGATGACGAGACCGATACCACCAGGCTATTACGGAAGTAGTCAACAAACGGGAAGATCATCGGGTTGAAAATGTCGATGTAATGTTCCAGCGTCCATTGCTGAGGTAACAGCGTGGGATGCAGTGAAATCGCCTCTTTTGCGCTTTTAAATGAGGTCATCAGCATCACAAAAAACGGAAATAACGTGATACCGAGGAAGACAATTAATCCACAGTAAAAGCCGATGCGGCCAAGCGTGCGCTTATTTGTTGCCATTGAGGTTCACCCGTTTTCTGGTCAGCAGGATAACAGCGAAAATGATGACGAAGAGGACGACAGAAATAGCAGCCGCTTTACCCAGGTCATTGAATGCAAACGCCGTTTTATAGAGATAGACCCCGAGAATATCGACTTTAGTGGTCAGCAGATAAACATCGGCGAACATATAGAACATCCAGATCGTACGCAGCGTGACTACGGTCGCCAGCACCGGCATGATCGCTGGCAGCGTGACGATACGAAACCGTTGCCAGGCGTTCGCGCCATCCATTTCCGCCGCCTCATACAACGATTTATCAATAGTCTGCAAAATCGCCAGAAATGAGATAAAGGCATACGGGAAGTAGCGCCAGATGGCGAAAAGTACAACCAGTGCGAAGCTGCTGCCGGGATTGTCGAACCACAGCGGCGCCTGATCGTACAGATGCAGCAGATCCACGCCGAGGTAGTTCACAATGCCGTAGCCGTTGTTGAACATGTATTTCCAGGCAAACACCAGCGAAATTGATGGCGTTACGTAAGAGAGGATCACCAGCGAGCGCGCCGTTTTCCGCAGACGAAACTCACGGTTAAAAAACATCGCCACTCCCAGTCCCAGCACCGTGCTCCCGGCAACAACCAGCGCGGTATACCAGACCGTCATCCACAGCGAATGCCAGAATCCGGGATCGGTTAAGATACGGATATAGTTGCTCAAGCCGACAAATGTTGACTCAATTTGTGGATTAAGCGGCAGACGCATAAAGCTGATTTCGATGTTAGATATCATCGGCCATGCGACTAAACCACCCAGCAAGAGCAAGCTGGGCGCCAGCAGCAGCATGGCAAATGGCATATCCGATCGACCTGAGAAGAACTTATTCATCACGGCTTTCCATTTCCCCATTAGCGCTGTTCAACAAGGTCATCCAGTTTGGTCTGGCTTGCCTTCATCGTCGTTGAAAGATCGGCTTTTCCTACCGTGACGTTGTGCACCATGGTGCTTATGACACCGGAACCCGTAACGTCGCCCATGCGGGTAAAGTTCTTATCGCCGACTGCGCCAAACACCTGAATATTCGGCAGTTCGGCAATCAGTTGATCGGGTAATTCACCCAGTGCTTTAATAACAGGGTTATCTTTCCACGTTGCGGTATTCACCACTGCTTTATTGACCGGGAGCGCAGCGCCAGGGGACATCATCACCCAGTCAGCAATGTTGTCGGCCTGCTCCATAAAGGTGACAAATTTTTCTGCGGCTTCTGTCTCTTCGGTTTTTTGACCTGCGGTTATGGTCAGCGATGTCAACATGCCGTAGACGGCAGACGTTTTTTCCGTCGGAACCATAAAACCAACATTTTTAGGATCCCCCTCCTTAATCACCGCCGGGAGGATATAGGTGGAATAAATAGCCATCGGCGCAGTGCCGTTCATGAAAGCGTCTTTGACCTCCATGATGTCGTTAGATCCCGGCATGGTATTCATCGCAAGCTGGCGGTAATACTGCAACGCCTGGGCCATCTCCGGCGTGTCGAGCGTGATCTTTCCCTGCGCATCGAAAACGTTAGCCTGGTTAGAGAGCGCGAACTGAGAGAAGGACTGTTCGGTCAATACGCTTTCCGCCGTAGGTAGCGCAATACCATATTTTTTACTGCCCGGATCGTTTAACTTCTGCGCCACTTCGAGCAGTTGCTGCCAGTCTTTCGGCTCTTCCAGCCCTGCTTTTGCCAGTGCATCTTTGCGATACCAGACCCCGCCAATCCAGGCGCTAACCGGTACCCCGGTCCATGCAGAGCCATCTTCGGTACGCACAATACGCAGTACGCCATCATAAAACGCGTCTTCACCCACACCGTTGATGACCTGCGCCACCGCTTTGCGATCGATAAGCGATTCCTTGTCCATGACTTTCGCGTAGTCATGGCTGGTTTCAATGACTTCAGGAAGTGAACCGCTACGTGCGAGGGTAATCACTTTGGTGTTGTAAGCATCCTCTTCAACAGGAACCTGTTTGACGCTGATACCGGGGTTCTCTTTTTCAAAGCGCTCAATCAGTTTGGCAATAACCGCCTGCCGCTCCTGTTCTACAGAAGAGTGCATAAATTCAATCGCGACAGAGGATTTTTTATCATCCTTACACCCGGTAACCAGGGCGCAGGACACCAGTGCTGAAATCAGCACAATTTTAGCTTTAAGCATGGAATGTTCCTTTTTATTTCTTAATCCACATAACCTGCCAGGCGTGTAACGTTAATTCCTTACCCGAAATACTTTCTTCGCTAATCAAATCAAATCCATTTTCAATATCAATATTAATGGTTTGTGTCTGAGCGCTGATATTAAATAAACCAGTAATTTCTTCGCCTGTTTCTGCCGTACGTTTAATTTGCATAACGGCCGGTGTAACACTGTTAATCTTAAAATCACTATCAGGATGAAATGCTTTGTTATTACGCCGCAGAACAATTAATCGGGATAACTCATGGTAAATGGCGTGACGCAAACAAGTTTCATCGGCCAGTTCCGTTTCTATTTGTCTTATATGATATTTTTTACGGTTGATCGCCCGGTTATAACCCAGTTTTTCCACACCTTCATAGTCATTGCGCGATCCGAGGATACTTTGAATATAAATCGCTGGCACACCAGGAAAACTCAGCAAAATGGCATGGGCAAGTATAAAGCGGGAAAATCTTTCAGCATCACTGCTATTACCCGGCGTTAACGCATCCATATAGGTTACGTTAATTTCATACGGGCTTCGGCTACCATCAGGATTATTCTTCCAGTTAACCAGGGCGCCTTCCTGTTGTAATTCCGTCACCAGTCGCATGATTTCATCTTCAGGTAACAGGCCCCGTAACGGGTTGAGGCCAATTCCGTCATGCGATGCGAGGAAATTAAACCATGTGGTCTCAGTCGATGGCAGTTCCAGTGATTGCGCCCACTGACACAATGTCGTTGTATCCTGGCGTTGCACCGCATGCAGCACCAACGGCGGCAGCGAGAACTGGTACACCATGTGCGCCTCATCGCGGCCATTACCGTAATAGGAAATGTTATCCTTATGCGGAACGTTCGTTTCAGTAATAATCGCCGTACCAGGTGCCGCGCAATCAGCAATAGCGCGGAACAGTTTGATAAGCTGATGCGTTTTTTCCAGGTGAATACAGGTTGTCCCTGGCTCTTTCCACATAAAACCAACCGCATCCAGGCGGACATAATCAGCGCCCTGCTCCAGGTAACTCAGCAGTACATCGACCATCGCCAGTAATACCAATGGATTGGCATAGTTGAGATCGATCTGGTCGTCGCTGAATGTCGTCCAGAGATGACGCACAGTATTATCTTTCAGCGTAAACGGGGTCAGTAACGGTAATGCACGTGGGCGCGTGACGTTGCTCAGGTCCGTATCAGGATCCATCGCAATAAAGAATTCTTCATAACCGTCAAGCTGTTGCAAATAGTTATTAAACCATTCGCTTTTAGCTGACATATGGTTACAAACAAAATCAAACATCAGTCGACTGGATTCAGCTAATTGCTTAATATCATTCCAGTCACCGGTTTCTTCGGCAACCTGATAGTAATTAATTACTGAAAAACCATCATCCGATGACCACGGATAAAATGGCAACAGATGCACATGAGAAAATGTCGACTTAAGCCATTCATTATAAAACTGATTAAACGTTGGCAGCGTTTTTTTATCTTCCGCGTAAAATTGATCGGCGTAGGTGATCAGAACGACATCACCTTCATCCCAATGCGCTTTACGGTTTTTTTTAATTAATTTTTGTGATTTTTCTAAACGCGCAACCAGCGCTTCATAGTGAAGTGAAGAAAATGTGTCGCCATAGACTTCACTCAGACATTTTTGGATTTTTTGGTTCACCTTCATTTCTCGTGGTAGCGGTCCCATGACGCAAGAGACTACTCTGCCGGAAATAAGCTGTCAATCAGCTGAGGTGGCCTGGAGGGGGGTTATAAAAGAATTTTGGCAGCCAAAAAATCGTATTTGTGAGCTGCCGCAAATTAACTGAGGGAATGTTGATTAATTGTTGCTTGCTTTTGTTGTTTCGGATATCAGGGTTGATTACCTGAATAGCGTTTCGACAATTTTGTCGCTGCCCGGCTCAACAAAGGTTCAAGTACTAACGCCAGCAACATTTTTAGCGGACGTCGGGCCACGGACTTCACGGCCCACCCTGCTACTCCAGCCGGGCCATAGCGCAGCGCAGTCAGCAGCACCAGCTTACCTGCTATTTTAAAGCCCGGCTTTACCTTTTGCCCGGCACGTTGCCAGCGATTATTCATTTTTAACCTCACAATTGGCGGAAACGGCTGCGTAATGTGAAGGTATCAGATGTCACATAACGCTCCATCTCACGCAAACGCTTTTCACTTGCAGCCAGCTCACGATCGACAGCATCCAACAGCTCACCGCTTGATGGCTGCTGTTCTCCGGAAACCACGTTGTCCGGCATCGGATCCAACACAAACGTCAGTACGATGTAGGCGACAAAGGTGAAAAAGGCCAGACCAAAAAAGATGGACAGCACCACCAGGATCCGCACCAGTTTCACAGGAACATCGAGATAATGCGCAATACCCGCGCAAACCCCTTTCACCATGCCTTGCTGCGGTATACGCCACAGTTTTTTGTTCAGATTAACGCCCCCCATTAGCGGTCCCTCCAGTTTGGATGTTCAGCATCAAGGATGTCTTCCAGCGCTTGAATGCGCTCACGCATCCGCTGTGCGTCCTGGTTAAGTTCAGCCAGACGCTGTTGTTCACTTTGCGCCAGCTCGCCGCGACTGGAACGATTGCTGTAATGCAGCCAGAGCCAAATCGGTAAGACGAACAGCACAAAGATGGTTAACGGGATGGCCAGAAATAGCGCGCTCATGAGTACTCCTTACAGGTGATGAGCGGCGGCGCGTTCGGGCACCGCCAGATATTATTATTGCTTGTCTTGCTGCATTTTGGCTTTCAATTGCGCCAACTGCTCGCTGATTTCATCATCTGCTTTCAGGTCAGCAAATTGCTGATCCAAAGACTTCTGCTTACCGAAGTTATGGCTTTCAGCTTCAGCTTCCATTTGATCGATTCGGCGCTCAAAAGATTCAAAGCGCGCCATCGCTTCATCCAGTTTGCCGCTGTCCAGTTGACGACGAACATCACGGGAAGAGCTTGCCGCCTGATGGCGCAGCATCAACGCCTGCTGACGAGCACGGGTTTCACTAAGTTTGTTTTCCAGTTCACCAATCTCTTTTTTCATGCGCGCCAGCGTATCGTCAACCAGCGTTACCTCATGCTCCAGGGAGGCAATCAGGTCAGTCAGTTTCTGTTTTTCGATTAACGCAGAACGCGCCAAATCTTCTTTCTCTTTGCGCAGCGCCAGCTCTGCTTTTTCCTGCCACTCTGCCTGTTGGGCGCTGGCCTGTTCGATACGACGCGATAACTGTTTCTTTTCTGCCAGCGCGCGTGCGGAGTTTGAGCGCACTTCAACCAGCGTGTCTTCCATTTCCTGGATCATCAACCGCACCAGCTTCTGCGGATCTTCAGCCTTTTCCAGCAACGCATTAATGTTGGCGTTCACGATGTCGGCAAAACGAGAAAAAATACCCATAATGTAATCCTCACTTACTGTTCTGATATCGGGCAATGCCCTGCTGCTGTTCTAATGCACTTCGCATGCCAACTTTTTAATCTATTGAATTATTTGAAAATATCCAATTTTACCTGCCGGGATAAATAGGGTAAATTGGTGAATAACACTAACAAATGGTGAATTTCATCATGGCAGGATACAAAGATAATCTTCTGGGCGAAGCGAACAGCTTTATTGAAGTTCTGGAGCAGGTTTCTCATCTTGCGCCGCTGGATAAACCTGTGCTGGTCATTGGGGAACGCGGTACGGGGAAAGAGCTTATCGCCAACCGCCTGCACTATCTCTCCACCCGCTGGCAAGGCCCGTTTATTTCACTTAACTGCGCGGCGCTCAACGAAAATTTACTCGATTCCGAACTTTTTGGTCACGAAGCTGGCGCCTTTACTGGCGCGCAGAAACGTCATCCGGGTCGGTTCGAACGCGCCGATGGCGGCACGCTATTTCTTGATGAACTGGCGACCGCCCCGATGCTGGTACAGGAAAAACTGCTGCGCGTTATTGAGTACGGAGAGCTGGAACGCGTCGGCGGTAGCCAGCCGCTGCAGGTCAACGTACGACTGGTTTGCGCAACCAATGCCGACCTGCCGCGCATGGTAAGTGAAGGCACGTTCCGCGCGGACCTGCTGGATCGTCTGGCTTTTGATGTGGTGCAACTCCCACCGTTACGCGAACGTCAAAGCGACATCATGTTAATGGCTGAACATTTTGCCATTCAGATGTGCCGTGAGATCGGGTTACCGTTGTTTCCAGGGTTCACCGACGAGGCCAAAGAAACGCTCCTCCACTACCGTTGGCCGGGCAATATTCGTGAGCTGAAAAACGTCGTGGAGCGTTCAGTTTACCGACACGGGACCAGCGATTACCCGCTGAATGAGATTGTGATTGACCCGTTCAGGCGTCACACCACACCGCCGCAGGCGCAGGAAACCAGACCTGCATCCGTAACCTTACCGCTGGATCTGCGTGAGTTCCAACAGCAGCAGGAGAAGGAATTTTTGCAAACCAGCTTACAGCAGGCAAAATTTAATCAGAAAAAAGCCGCTGAATTATTAGGTCTGACCTACCATCAGCTCCGTGCGTTACTCAAGAAACACCAAATTTAGCGTACAGGGGCAGACGTTGGACGCGAGGGTTAAAACAGTTTACCATGATGCAATTACTGTATAAAAAAACAGGTTAATCATGATGACTCTGGCGTTAGTTGGCGAAAAAATTGACAGAAACAGATTCACTGGTGCGAAAGTTGAAAATAGCACATTTTTCAACTGTGATTTTTCGGGTGCCGACCTCAGCGGCACTGAGTTTATTGGCTGCCAGTTCTATGATCGAGAAAGCCAGAAAGGGTGTAATTTTAGTCGCGCTATCCTGAAAGATGCCATTTTCAAAAGTTGTGATCTCTCCATGGCGGATTTCAGGAATGTGAGCGCGCTGGGAATCGAAATTCGCCACTGCCGCGCACAAGGTTCAGATTTTCGCGGCGCAAGCTTTATGAATATGATTACCACACGCACCTGGTTTTGTAGCGCCTATATCACCAATACCAACTTAAGCTACGCCAACTTTTCAAAAGTCGTACTGGAAAAGTGCGAGCTGTGGGAAAACCGTTGGATGGGTACTCAGGTACTGGGGGCGACGTTCAGTGGTTCAGATCTTTCCGGCGGTGAGTTTTCGTCGTTCGACTGGCGGGCCGCAAACTTTACGCACTGTGATTTGACCAATTCAGAACTGGGCGATCTCGATGTCCGGGGTGTTGATTTGCAAGGCGTCAAACTGGACAGCTACCAGGCATCGTTGATCCTGGAACGTCTTGGCATCGCTGTCATTGGTTAATATTCAGAGAGCGGTGCCTGCCGCCCCCTGCCCTTAAACAGTATTGTCCGCGCTGGCTTTCCCCCGCGGACGTTTCGACTCAGCGAACATAGACGTCAGAGAGTTCCGGTCCCCCCGTCAGAACACCATACCTGACCGGATGTATAGCTGTTCTCTTCAGCCGCTAAAGTGACATACAGAGGGGCAATTTCTACCGGTTGGCCTGGCCGACAGAGCGGCGCATTTGCGCCAAATTTCTCAATTTTTTCCTGTGGCTGGCCGCCGCAACACTGCAATACCGTCCAGTACGGTCCAGGCGCGACAGCATTCACACGGATCCCTTTGGGTGCCAGTTGCTTTGCCAGCGATTTAGTAAATGCCACTATCGCCGCCTTGGTCTGAGCATAATCAAGCAGGATCTCACTTGGCTCATAAGCCTGTACCGACGAGGTGTTAATAATCACGCTGTCTCGTGAGAAATGAGGAACAGCCGCTTTGGTGATCCAAAACATGGCGTAGACATTGGTCTTGAATGTCGCATCAAACTCTTCTGTGGTGAGGTCTTCGATCGATTCGCAAAATTGCTGACGACCGGCGTTATTCACCAGAATATCCAACCCTCCCAGCGCTTCTACCGCCTGTTTTACCAGATGGTTACAGAAAGTTTCGTCACGAATATCACCGGGAATCGCCGCGACTTTTCTCCCTGCTTTTTTTATCAATTCGACAACCTCACGCGCATCGTCCTCTTCTTCAGGTAAATAATTAATCGCGACATCGGCGCCTTCGCGGGCATAAGCAATGGCAACAGCACGCCCAATACCTGAGTCACCTCCGGTAATTAATACCTTGCGACCATTTAACCTGCCGCTTCCCTGATAGCTTTCTTCGCCATGATCGGGACGCGGTTGCATTTTTCCAGCCAGACCCGGAAAAGGTTGTTTTTGATGTGGAAAAGGCGGCTGCGGAAAACGTTCTGAATTAGTTTTATTGGTGGTCTGTTTTCCTTTATTTAGGTCAGTCATTCAATCACCTCTCATGAGTCATCATTCATCGCAAAGACTAATAAGCGTAGAACAAAATGAATGACATGACCTTTATAATTTACCCACAACTTAATTTTTGCCAAATATTAACCTGGTCCTTACGATGATAACTTCACATTGCGTTGAGATATTTACTCGGATAAGTCCTGGTTTATTTATTTGTTCTTCCAGGCTGAAACTTCTTCAACCAATACCGCCAGGCTAAAACGTACCGCCTTTTCTATAACGTCCTGGCAATCCCCGGAAAAATATTCCCGTTTTGTTATTATCCGCCCGCGGAAATTCCACGCAAACCACACCGTTCCTGCAGGAGTACCATCCTCCCCACCCTCCGGCCCCGCATATCCGCTAATGGCTATGCTGATGTCGGTTTCGGCTTGCTCACGTATCCCTGCAGACATCTCACTGACCGTTTGCTCACTAACGGCGCTATATTTCTCCAGCGTACTGGCCCGCACGCCGAGCATTTTCTGCTTGGCGCGATCGCTAAAGGTTATAACGCCGATATCATAAAATTCTGCGGTATCCGCCTGTGCACAAAGCGCGGCGGCCAAGTTTCCTCCTGTACAAGATTCTGCGGTAGTCAACGTTAAACCGCGATCAATAAGCGTTTTTGCAACCCGTTTCGTCAGTTCATTGCGTGTTTTTGCGTCATTGTACTCCGTGTTCATTACCGCCTCGCTAATTCTCTTCAGGAATGACAGAAATATGTCCGTTACGTTCCAGAATGGCATACTTGATTTTACTGGATTCGGTAATCCCCTGATTTTGCCGCGCAGCGACTAATATATCGTCAAGAGAAACATCCACTTTCTTCATTTTATCCAATAAAGGGATCCCGTGATCAAGCAGGATAACCGGAGAGCCATCCAGTACAGATTCTGCCCCACCTACCTTTTTCTTAATGAAACCAAACAGAATATCAATAGTAACCAGTGTGACAATCGTGATCATGGCGCCGGTTAGCGAAAAATCATTACCCAATAAGGCTTGCTGAGTTGCTTCACTGATAATCAGTAATAAAATCAGATCGAAGCTGGTCATTTGTAACAATGCCCGGCGACCGGCTATTTTGAAAACCACCAGCAAAATAAGGTAAATGGCTAATGCCCGGAAGACCATCTCCATACCCACCTCCTAAGGATAAATAAATTGTCTGAAGCGGATTTCAGGTTCGCCATTTAGCTGGAGAAAACTCATTACACTTCCTGGCTTCACGGGCGTAACCTGCAGCCAGACAGTAAAATCCTGCGTTGCTTCAGAATCATTGTAGACAAGGTAAAGATGATTACCCTTGCTGTACATGCTGTCTGGCTGCGGCCAAATATTTTCCATCTCATAAAAGTTGTTGAAATCGCCGCCAATGCGCAACGTCATGTTCACAGAATCATGCTTCTGTGCCGAGATTTTAAATTTAAATTCCGTTTGCAAACGACCAAATTTTTCGAATTGTAACTCTGTTGTCTTTAAGGTGTTTTTTCTCGTTACCTCACTTAAATACCCGCCGGAAAACGCTCCCGCAGTAGCAAGTAATACAATGCAGAGCAAACAGATAAAACCAATCTTGTGAAAGCCTGATTCAAAATTCAGAAAACGCTGACTCTCTTTCACTCCTTGCAAATGGGCTTTCTCTCTGTTCATTTCACCGCCTCGCTTATATCACACCAATCCTTTGTTTTATTGAAAAATTATCATTTGAGACTTATCCCACTCGCCAGATTAATAAATAGCAACCAAACTTAATAAGTCAAATCAATTTCTATGGAGGCTCTATGAAAATATCTTTCGCCCCCTTACTGTGTTGTTTTTTATTGCCATCAGCGTTTGCCGATGATAATGGTGGATTGAAAAAAGATACCGCCCCGCCACCTGCCCACGCACTGGATGAAGGATATCGCGGCACTGAAGATGCAAGAATCATGACCGTCCAACAAGCTAAAACTATGCATGACGGAGCGACTATCTCTTTACGGGGTAATCTCATTGAGGATCAAGGAGGAGATAAGTTTATCTTCCGTGACAAAACCGGCACGATCAATACCCTTATTCCGCTTGCCGTCTTTGATGGCCGAACGGTAAAACCCGATCAAATGATCAGGATTAACGGTAGCCTTGACGCTAAAATGCAACCGCCGGTGGTACGCGTTAATAAAATCCAGAAGTAATTCGACATACGGGAAGATATTCACTCTTCCCGCCTCATTCTTGTTTATTTTCCTCTGATTCTGCAGACATTCCTCCCACACAACAGACTCATTTTTCCCGTCAGACACCTCCCGCCATTGAATCCGGCGTTTAAGCGAGTCAGAGGTGCCATGAAAATGCTAAGATAGCTAATAGAGGATATGCAAAGTGGATAGCAGGTATGAATTTTGACCAACTGGCGATGTTGAATTCGCGGTTATCAACCCTGCAGCCCCCAAACACAAACGGTAATGGCAAATGTCATTAAGTATTAGTAAGATAGCTTCTTTATATATAACCCTTTAAAATTATGCGCCTGGTTTTATCATCTCTGATCGTGATGGCTGGACTTCTGAGTGGTCAGGCTGCAGCTGCGCCTGAGCAGGCCTCGTACGCTGATATTCGTGACAGTGGCTTTGTCTATTGCGTCAGCGGGCAGGTCAATACGTTCAATCCACAAAAAGCGAGCAGCGGTCTCATCGTAGACACATTAGCGGCCCAATTGTATGACCGACTGCTTGATGTCGATCCCTATACTTATCGCCTGGTGCCAGAACTGGCTGAAAGCTGGGAAGTATTGGATAACGGCGCAACCTACCGCTTCCATTTACGTCGCGATGTTCCGTTTCAAAAGACAGCCTGGTTCACGCCCACCCGCAAACTGAATGCGGACGATGTGGTATTTACCTTCGAGCGCATCTTTGATCGCCAACATCCGTGGCACAATATCAATGGCAGCAGTTTTCCCTATTTTGACAGCCTGCAGTTCGCCGATAACGTCCAAAGCGTGCGCAAGCTGGACAACAACACCGTTGAATTTCGCTTAAATCAACCCGACGCCTCCTTCTTGTGGCACCTTGCCACACATTATGCCTCGGTGATGTCGGCAGAATATGCCGCCAAATTAGCCAAACAAGATCGCCAGGAATTACTTGACCGACAACCCGTCGGCACAGGTCCGTACCAACTTTCAGAAAATCGTGCAGGCCAATATATTCGCCTGCAACGGCATGAAAAATTCTGGCGAGGTACCCCCTTGATGCCACAAGTCGTGGTGGATCTCGGCTCTGGCGGAACTGGCCGTTTATCGAAATTACTGACCGGCGAGTGCGACGTGCTGGCCTGGCCAGCTGCCAGCCAGCTCAGCATATTGCGTGATGATCCTCGACTGCGTTTGACGTTGCGTCCTGGGATGAATATCGCCTATCTGGCGTTCAACACGGATAAACCGCCGTTGAACAACCCTGCCGTACGACATGCGCTAGCGCTGGCCATTAACAACCAACGGTTAATGCAATCTATTTACTACGGTACGGCGGAAACCGCGGCATCTATTTTGCCTCGCGCCTCGTGGGCTTATGACAACGAAGCTAAAATTACTGAGTACAACCCGGCAAAATCGCGCGAGCAGTTAAAAGCGCTGGGGCTGGAAAATCTGACGTTACAACTTTGGGTCCCCACCAGTTCTCAGGCCTGGAACCCAAGCCCGCTGAAAACCGCAGAGCTGATTCAGGCTGATATGGCTCAGGTGGGTGTGAAAGTGAAGATCATCCCGGTAGAAGGTCGTTTTCAGGAGGCGCGATTAATGGATATGAACCATGATCTGACGTTGTCCGGCTGGGCAACTGACAGTAACGATCCTGACAGCTTTTTCCGACCGATGCTCAGTTGTGCCGCCATTAACTCACAGACCAACTTTGCCCACTGGTGCAATCCGGAGTTTGACAGCATTTTGCGCAAAGCCCTCTCTTCGCAACAACTCTCCTCGCGAATTGATGCCTACGACGAAGCGCAAAATATTCTTGCGCGCGAGTTGCCGATCCTGCCGCTGGCCTCTTCGCTTCGTTTGCAGGCTTATCGCTATGACATCAAAGGGTTGGTGCTCAGTCCGTTCGGCAACGCTTCTTTTGCCGGGGTTTCCAGGGAAAAGGCTGACGAGGTGAAAAAACCATGATTATCTTCACCCTGCGCCGTTTTTTATTACTTCTGGTCACCCTGTTCTTCCTGACTTTTATTGGGTTCAGCCTGAGCTACTTCACACCTCATGCGCCGTTACAGGGCGCATCGCTGTGGAACGCATGGGTATTCTGGTTCAATGGCCTGATTCACTGGGATTTTGGTGTGTCCAGTATTAACGGCCAGTTGATCTCAGAACAACTCAAAGAGGTGTTTCCGGCGACAATGGAACTGTGCATTCTGGCCTTTGGTTTTGCACTGATGGTCGGGATCCCGATAGGCATGTTGGCGGGCATAACACGTAATAAATGGCAGGATCGTTGCATCAGCGCATTGGCTCTGATGGGCTTTTCTATTCCGGTTTTTTGGCTGGCGCTGCTGCTGACGTTGCTCTTCTCACTGACCCTCGGCTGGCTGCCCGTTTCCGGGCGTTTTGATCTGCTCTACGAAGTTAAGCCCGTTACCGGATTTGCCATTATCGACGCCTGGATCACCGACTCGCCCTGGCGCGATGAAATGCTGGTCAGTGCGATCCGCCATATGGTGCTTCCGGTGTTAACGCTCTCCGTTGCACCGACGACGGAAGTTATTCGTCTGATGCGTATCAGCACCATTGAGGTCTTTGATCAAAACTATGTTAAAGCGGCGGCTACTCGTGGTTTGTCACGGTTAACAATTTTACGACGTCACGTACTGCACAACGCTCTCCCACCGGTTATCCCGCGCCTGGGGTTACAGTTTTCCACCATGCTGACGCTGGCGATGATCACCGAGATGGTCTTTAGCTGGCCAGGTCTTGGCCGTTGGCTGATTAACGCGATTCGCCAGCAGGATTACGCGGCGATTTCGGCGGGTGTGATGGTGATAGGCTCACTGGTTATCATCGTTAACGTCATCTCTGATATTTTGGGTGCTATGGCTAACCCTCTGAAACATAAGGAATGGTATGCCTTACGATAGCGTCTACAGCGAAAAGCGCCCGCCTGGTACGCTGCGCACCGCATGGCGCAATTTTTACGGCGATACAACCGCAATGATCGGCCTGTATGGCTGTGCGGGACTGGCGATTCTGTGTATTTTTGGTGGTTGGTTCGCGCCTTACGGCATCGACCAGCAGTTTCTCGGTTATCAGCTTTTACCGCCGTCATGGTCGCGCTATGGCGAAGTCTCTTTCTTCCTCGGGACTGATGACCTGGGGCGTGATGTTTTAAGTCGCCTGCTCAGCGGTGCGGCCCCAACCGTGGGCGGTGCGTTTGTCGTAACTCTCGCCGCCACGCTGTGTGGCTTGTTACTGGGGGTGGTTGCCGGAGCAACGCACGGTTTGCGTTCCGCGGTGCTCAATCACATTCTGGACACTCTGCTGTCGATCCCTTCACTGTTGCTGGCGATTATTGTGGTGGCTTTTGCCGGTCCGCATCTGACTCACGCGATGTTTGCCGTCTGGCTGGCGCTGCTGCCGCGGATGGTTCGCTCCGTCTACAGCATGGTGCATGACGAGCTGGAAAAAGAGTATGTTATTGCCGCTCGCCTTGATGGCGCAACCACGCTCAATATTCTGTGGTTCGCCGTTCTGCCCAATATTACCGCCGGGCTTATCACTGAAATCACCCGTGCGCTGTCGATGGCGATTCTGGATATCGCCGCGCTGGGTTTTCTTGACCTTGGCGCGCAGTTGCCATCACCGGAATGGGGAGCCATGCTCGGCGACGCGCTGGAGCTGATTTATGTCGCACCGTGGACAGTGATGCTGCCAGGCGCGGCGATCATGATAAGCGTGCTGCTGGTTAACCTGCTGGGTGATGGCGTGCGCCGCGCAATTATTGCGGGGGTGGAATAATGCCATTACTCGATATCCGCAACCTGACCATTGAATTCAGAACCGGCGACGACTGGGTAAAAGCGGTTGACCGTGTCAGCATGACCCTCAATGAGGGGGAAATCCGCGGACTGGTCGGCGAGTCCGGCTCCGGCAAGAGCCTGATCGCCAAGGCTATTTGCGGCGTCGCCAAGGATAACTGGCGCGTAACCGCAGACCGTATGCGCTTTGATGACATCGATCTCCTGCGCCTTTCCGCGCGTGAACGACGCAAGCTGGTCGGTCATAACGTTTCCATGATCTTTCAGGAACCACAATCGTGTCTTGACCCGTCCGAGCGTATTGGGCGACAGCTGATGCAAAATATTCCAGCCTGGACCTATAAGGGGCGCTGGTGGCAGCGCATCGGCTGGCGCAAACGCCGGGCGATTGAGCTTTTGCACCGCGTCGGGATAAAAGATCATAAAGATGCCATGCGCAGCTTCCCGTATGAACTGACTGACGGCGAGTGTCAGAAGGTAATGATCGCTATTGCACTGGCGAATCAGCCGCGCTTGCTGATTGCCGATGAACCGACGAACGCGATGGAGCCAACGACCCAGGCGCAAATATTTCGCCTGCTGACCCGGCTGAACCAAAACAGTAATACTACCATTTTGTTGATCAGCCATGACCTGCAAATGCTCAGCCAGTGGGCGGACAAAATCAACGTAATGTATTGCGGACAAACGGTGGAAACGGCGCCCAGTAAAGATCTGGTGACGATTCCACATCATCCTTATACGCAAGCGTTGATCCGCGCCATTCCTGATTTTGGTAGCGCGATGCCGCATAAAAGTCGTCTGAATACCATGCCAGGAGCGATTCCATTGCTGGAACAATTACCCATCGGCTGCCGTCTGGGGCCGCGCTGCCCTTATGCTCAGCGTGAATGTATTGAAACCCCACGACTGACCGGAGCAAAGAATCACCTCTACGCCTGTCATTTCCCGCTGAACATGGAGAGAGAGTGAGATGGTAGAAACCCTGCTCGAAGTTCGCAATCTGAGCAAAACCTTTCGCTACCGGACGGGTTTATTTCGCCGCCAGACCGTTGAGGCCGTTAAGCCACTCAGCTTTACCCTGCGCGAACGTCAGACACTCGCGGTCATTGGTGAGAATGGTTCCGGTAAGTCCACGCTGGCAAAGATGTTAGCTGGCATGATTGAACCCACCAGCGGTGAACTGCTGATTGACGATCATCCGCTCCAGTATGGTGATTATTCATTCCGTAGTCAGCGTATCCGTATGATTTTTCAGGATCCGTCAACATCGCTTAACCCTCGTCAGCGTATTTCACAAATCCTTGATTTCCCGCTGCGTCTGAACACCGACCTGGAACCTGAACAGCGTCGCAAACAGATTATAGAAACGATGCGCATGGTTGGACTGTTACCTGACCATGTGAGCTATTACCCGCATATGTTGGCGCCGGGACAAAAACAGCGTCTGGGGCTTGCCCGCGCGCTTATTTTACGACCTAAAGTGATTATCGCCGACGAGGCCCTTGCCTCTCTGGACATGTCGATGCGTTCGCAGCTCATCAATTTGATGCTGGAATTACAGGAAAAACAGGGGATTTCGTATATCTATGTGACTCAACATATCGGCATGATGAAGCACATTAGCGATCAAGTATTAGTCATGCATCAGGGTGAAGTTGTTGAGCGTGGCAGTACCGCGGATGTTCTGGCCTCCCCGCTGCATGAGCTGACTCGTCGTCTGATTGCAGGGCATTTTGGCGAGGCGCTCACCGCCGACGCCTGGCGGAAAGATCGCTAACAAAGCCGCTGCCCTCCGAAACCGGAGGGCAATTGCGCCATCAGTGACCAACACCGGGTAAGAGCAGTGTCTCGACCTCGTGAAAAACGACTGACGGAAAAACGCTCCCCTGTATCGCCCAGACACCTGCCGCGCTGACGTCATCGATAAGTCGTGATGTTTCGACCCCCTCCACCGCAACGTGATCGCAATATTCCCGGATGTTTTTGATAAGCACCGGGAACATCGGCTTTTCTACCTGTTCAAGGAAGAAACCGCGATCCAATTTAACCACGTCAAAATGACCGCAAACCAGCGGACTTGCCCCGACGTTACCGGAGCCGAGATCGCCCAGCCATAGCGCGTTTGGGCCGTTACAGAGTGAATTAATCAGCAGATTATTCAGGCAAATCGTACTCGACAGAAAACGCTCTGACAGTTCCAGTGCAATAAAGGGCATTGCGTGTAGGGCCGACTTGATGACCGGATCACCAATCGCCAGAAGTGCCATTTCATCGATGAGATGAAGGGTACAGAGCAGATTGTTGCTCTCAAACCAATCACGCTTTTCGGCAATTAACTGAATTTGCTTGAGCATGAAATTACGCTTTTGTTCGCTATTCCACGCTGAAACGACGAAATCTGCATGCAATGGGCGAACCGTATCTGCAGCAAACCGGGCGATCATCTCCACGCCCAGCAACTTATTTGTTGTGTCTCTCATCGGTTCCGCGATGAAATGATAGTGCATAAGACCACTCCAATTGATCATAACTTCCTGATAATGCACTTTTAATCACAATCAATCAATAATATCGATCAATGTATCGATATTGATCGATAAAAACAATATATCATAACAATCTGAATATATGCATGTTTTTTGTTTTAAGAAAGTTCCTACCTTGCTATGTTTATTAACATCAGCTAGCGCCTTAATAATACCATTTTAGCGCCTTTAAAGCCTTGTATTTTCTCATTGTCTTCAATGCAATACGGGTCGGGCAAAGCACAACCAGGGGAAGTAATATCCTCGCCATTTGCAATGAATGGTAAGGGGCATTTAGAGTTGATAACCATTCTAAAAGGAACAATGAGTAGGATATAATTTCAGCCCAATTTCGCGCGTTTTTGACATGGCAATCATCACGCATTGATTGCTACGAAGAAGCAATGACCATAAGGATTAAAGCTATGGGTTTTCTTTCCGGTAAGCGTCTTCTGGTGACGGGTCTTGCCAGTAAATTGTCCATTGCCTGGGGAATCGCTCAGGCAATGCATCGTGAAGGCGCTGAACTGGCGTTCACCTACCAGAACGACAAACTAAAAGGCCGAGTGGAGGAATTTGCCGCTCAACTGGGGTCCAGCATCGTACTACAATGTGATGTTGCCGAAGATGCCAGCATCGATGCGATGTTCGCTGAACTGAGCCACTCCTGGCCGAAATTCGACGGATTCGTGCATTCCATCGGTTTCGCGCCTGCTGACCAGTTGGATGGCGACTATGTGAATGCGGTCACCCGCGAAGGTTTTAAAATTGCTCATGACATCAGCGCTTACAGCTTTGTTGCGATGGCAAAAGCTTGCCGCTCTATGCTTAACCCTGGCTCTGCGCTACTGACGCTATCCTACCTGGGTGCAGAGCGCGCAATCCCTAACTACAACGTGATGGGTCTGGCGAAAGCGTCTCTGGAAGCCAACGTCCGTTACATGGCTAACGCAATGGGTCCTGAAGGTGTACGAGTGAACGCCATCTCCGCAGGTCCTATCCGCACTCTTGCCGCTTCCGGCATCAAAGATTTCCGTAAAATGCTGGCGCATTGTGAAGCGGTGACGCCGATTCGCCGCACCGTGACGATTGAAGATGTAGGCAATTCCGCAGCATTCCTGTGCTCCGATCTTTCTGCCGGCATCTCTGGTGAAGTCGTTCACGTGGATGGTGGCTTCAGCATTGCAGCGATGAACGAGCTGGATCTGAAATAATCGTTTAGTCCTCTGTGGGCGGCCTGCCGTCGCCCATGATTTCACCTCCTCCTCCACTGCCCTGTGCCATATATACTTTTCCGATATTTATTATCACGTAACAATCTTTCATCCCCTCATCGGCTTACGTCAGGATATTGCAGCGCAAACGATCCGGCGTAGATGTATGACGACGTGTCCGGGTCGCCACTTTTTAGACCAAGGAACGCCCATGGAACAACGCCGCATTGTAGGCAAAAGCCACTGGTATCATGAGACGCAATCCAGCACGTATCCGCAAGATGTTCTGCCGCTGGTGCCGGAGGCCGCTCATGTTGACGACAGCTTTTTACTGGACCTGGCGATACCTCATGACGTGCTTTTACCCTTTCAATCCTGGTTAACCCCTGCCCGTAAACTTGCCCAACTTCTTTTCCCCGCTCACGTCGTACTGGATCGGATGCATACGTTCAGCGCCTATGAACGGATGAGTACAGCCCTGACCGTCGCTCAGGTGTATGGCGTGCAGCGATTGTGTAATCACTATGCCGCGCGCTTAACGCCGCTGCCGGGTCCTGATTCGTCTCGCGAAAGTAATCATCGACTGGCGCAAATCACCCAATATGCGCGCCAGCTCGCCAGTTCACCGGCTGTGATCGGCGAGCGGGACCGTCAGCACCTGGATGCGGTCGGGCTGACCAGCTGCGATAGCATATTGATGAATCAAATCATCGGCTTCGTCGGTTTTCAGGCCCGGGTAGTCGCATTACTTCAGGCCTGCAGCGCTCACCCGGTACGTCGAATACCGGGCCTGGATATACAGCAATTCGCTCACGCTTCGCCATTTAGCGCCACCAACGCCAGCTGGCACGCTGCGCCATTAGAACCCGAACAGCTGCATACCCGCGCGAAACCGCGCGCGGATTATCCCAACGAACTGCACGCGCTGCTCCCCCTGCTAGCACATTCACCTGCCGTTTTAGATTTACTTGGGTCACTGATTTCCAGCACGCTACGCAGCGATATGCCGACGCGGGCATTTTCTCTGACGACCCTGATGACATCACGCATCAACGGCAGCGTGTCCTGCTTTAATGAACATGCGCATACGGCATATGAATTAACTGACATCATCACTGTCCTTCGTCAGGATGAACGTGAATTGCAGCGCTGGGAACAACGACATCCGGTTGAGCGCGTCACCCTGCAGGCGGTACAATGGCTCACCCGAGCGCCCGACCGCTTTAGCGCCGCACTGTTAACACCGTTGTTCGATCAGGGTATCTCTTCAGAACAGGCGATTAACCTGCTGGCCTGGAGTGGATTATGCGGATGGTTAAATCGCTTGAAAATCGCGCTGGGCGAGACGTATTAACCGATCCACTTACTTAAAGAGCGCTTGCTGCAACTGACAGAATCGCGTAAAACTGTCAGCCGCTCTTTTAGCCACGAAAATAGACAATTATGCTTCAGGACAACCCGCTGCTAGCGCAGCTTAAACAGCAACTACATTCCCAGACGCCACGTGCTGAAGGGGTGGTAAAAGCCACGGAAAAAGGCTTTGGCTTCCTGGAAGTCGATGCACAAAAAAGCTATTTCATTCCACCGCCGCAGATGAAAAAAGTGATGCATGGCGACCGTATTGTTGCGGTGATCCATACGGAAAAAGATCGTGAGTCTGCTGAACCGGAAGAGCTAATCGAACCCTTCCTGACGCGCTTCGTGGGTAAAGTTCAGGGCAAAAATGACCGTCTGTCTATTGTGCCGGATCATCCGTTACTGAAAGAGGCGATCCCTTGTCGCGCCGCCCGTGGCGTTGAGCATGAATTTAAAGAAGGTGACTGGGCCGTGGCAGAAATGCGCCGCCATCCGCTGAAAGGCGATCGCACCTTCTACGCTGAACTAACCCAATTTATCACCTTTGCGGACGATCATTTTGTCCCGTGGTGGGTCACGCTGGCGCGCCATAATCTCGAAAAAGAAGCACCGGACGGCGTTGCGACCGAAATGCTGGACGAAGGTCTGGTGCGTCAGGACCTGACCGCCCTCAATTTCGTCACCATCGACAGCGCCAGCACCGAAGATATGGACGATGCGCTGTATGCTGAAGAACTGGCCGATGGCAAGCTACAGTTAACCGTTGCTATTGCCGATCCTACCGCCTGGATTGCAGAAGGCAGCAAACTGGATAAAACGGCGAAGATTCGTGCGTTCACCAACTATCTGCCGGGATTCAATATCCCGATGCTGCCACGTGAACTGTCTGACGATCTCTGTTCTCTGCGCGCGAACGAAGTACGCCCGGTTCTGGCTTGCCGCATGATCATTACCGCCGACGGTACGATTGAAGACAACATCACCTTCTTCGCTGCGACTATCGAGTCTAAAGCGAAGTTGGCCTATGACAACGTCTCCGACTGGCTGGAAGGCACCGGCGACTGGCAGCCTGAAAGCGACGCGATTGCTGAACAAATCCGTCTGCTGCATCGTATTTGTCTGAGCCGTGGTGAATGGCGTCACAACCACGCGTTAGTATTTAAAGATCGTCCGGATTACCGTTTTGTCCTCGGTGAAAAAGGCGAAGTGCTGGATATTGTGGCGGAACCGCGTCGCATCGCTAACCGTATCGTGGAAGAGTCAATGATTGCGGCAAATATTTGTGCTGCACGCGTTCTTCGCGACACGCTGGGCTTTGGAATTTATAACGTCCATATGGGATTTGATCCGGCAAACGCTGACGCACTGGCAGCGCTACTGAAAACCCATGGTATGCATGTAGATGCCGAAGAGGTCCTGACGCTGGAAGGCTTCTGCAAACTGCGCCGCGAACTGGATGCGCAGCCTTCCGGTTTCCTCGATAGCCGTATCCGCCGGTTCCAGTCGTATGCTGAAATCAGCACCGAACCAGGTCCGCACTTTGGGCTGGGTCTGGAAGCATATGCCACCTGGACCTCTCCTATTCGTAAGTATGGCGACATGATCAACCACCGTCTGCTTAAGGCCGTCATCAAAGGCGAAACGATTGCCCGTCCGCAGGATGATACGACCCTGCAAATGGCCGAACGTCGTCGTCTGAACCGCATGGCTGAACGCGATGTGGGTGACTGGTTATACGCCCGCTTCTTGAGCGACAAAGCCGGCACCGACGTCCGCTTCGCGGCCGAGATCATTGACGTCAGCCGCGGCGGTATGCGAGTGCGTTTAGTGGATAATGGCGCAGTCGCATTTATTCCGGCCCCGTTCCTGCATGCTGTTCGTGACGAACTGGTATGCAGCCAGGAAAGCGGCACCGTACAAATCAAAGGTGAAGTGGTTTACAAAGTCACGGATGTGATTGATGTAACCATTGCCGAAGTGCGGATGGAAACCCGCAGCGTTATCGCACGTCCAGCCGTGTAATACTGATAAAGCTAACGGCCTTTCTCTTTCTGTGAAAGGTCGTTTTCTTTTCCCTCCCAAATCTCCACCACGCACTACACTTCTTTCATCCGGTCTAATTTATTTTTTACTATTTTCAGTTCCGCTAGCTTTGCTTTTTTTAGATTCTGCATTACATATAAATACATAAATAAAACAATACGTTCAGCCATAGTCACCCTGTATGAATCATGGCTAACTATACTTTTGAGGCTCTATGCGCTTTAAACGGGATAGTACACATCATGAAAGACGTCCGGGAGCGGGTTACGTTGTATAGCTATGTGGGCACTCATAACCCCTACTGGCGTTTGTCAGAGGATTGCAACATCCTGCATTTCTCTATCGACGAAGCGTCAGCAGTCGATCAGACCATCGAATTGTCAGCTGAGCAAGCCGACCGCATTCGCGAAATGACGGTGATTACATCGAGCCTGTTGATGACGCTTCCCATTGAAGATGACGACATTCCCGTGCATCTGGTCGGCAGGAAAATCAATAAGCGCGAATGGGCGGGAAGCGCATCCGCCTGGGATGACACCCCTTCCGTCGCGCGCGACCTGGCTCACGGCCTCTCTTTCGCTGAGCAGGTCGTTTCTGAAGCTAACTCCGTCATTGTCATTCTTGACCGTATGGGCAACATTCAACGTTTTAATCGCCTGTGCGAAGAGTACACCGGTCTCAAAGAGCGCGAAGTGATTGGCCAAAGCGTTTTCACGCTGTTTATGAGCCGGCGCGAGGCCGCAGCCTCACGGCGCAACATTGAGGTGTTTTTTCGCGAAGGTAACTCTTATGAGGTCGAACGTTGGGTTAAAACCTGCAAAGGCCAGCGTCTGTTTCTGTTCCGCAATAAGTTTGTGCATAACGGTAGCGGCAAGAACGAAATATTTCTGATCTGTTCCGGTACCGATATTACTGAAGAGCGCCGCGCGCAGGAACGTCTACGGGTATTGGCCAATACCGACTCCATCACTGGTTTACCGAACCGCAACGCAATTCACGAGCTGATCAGCAACGCTATTGAAAACGCGGGCGATACGCAGGTTGGGATTGTCTATCTCGATTTGGATAACTTTAAAAAGGTGAACGATGCCTACGGTCATATGTTTGGCGATCAGTTGTTACAAAGCGTGTCGCTGGCTATCCTCAGTTGCCTCGACGACAACCAGCTACTGGCCAGGTTTGGCGGTGATGAATTCATTGTCCTTGCCACCGAAACGTCCCAGGGCGCGCTGGAGGCTACGGCATCGCGTATCCTGACGCGCCTGCGTCAACCTTTTCGCATTGGACTGATAGAAGTCTATACCGGATGTTCAATCGGTATTTCTCTCGCGCCACAGCATGGACAGGACGGCGAGAGCGTCATCCGTAACGCGGATACGGCCATGTACACAGCAAAAGAAGGCGGTCGTGGTCAGTTTTGCGTCTTCTCACCGGAAATGAATCAACGGGTTTTTGAATATTTGTGGTTGGATACCAATCTGCGTAAGGCGCTGGAAAACGATCAACTGGTTATCCACTATCAGCCAAAAATAACCTGGCGCGGAGAAGTTCGTAGTCTGGAGGCTCTGGTTCGTTGGCAGTCCCCGGAACGTGGTCTCATACCGCCGTTGGAGTTTATCTCCTACGCCGAAGAATCAGGGCTCATCGTTCCGCTCGGTCGATGGGTTATTCTGGACGTCGTGCGCCAGGTGGCAAAATGGCGTGCCAAAGGGATAAATCTACGCGTGGCGGTAAACGTGTCTGCGCGCCAGCTCGCCGACCAGACGCTATTTACCGCTCTCAAGCAGGTGCTTCACGATCTCAACTTTGAATACTGCCCGATCGATGTTGAATTAACGGAAAGCAGTTTGATTGAAAATGAGCAGTTGGCACTATCCGTTATTCAGCAATTTAGCCAGTTGGGGGCACAAATCCATTTGGATGATTTTGGCACTGGTTATTCGTCGCTATCTCAACTGGCCCGCTTCCCGCTTGATGCGATAAAACTGGATCAAACCTTTGTCAGAGATGTGCACAAGCAACCTATTTCGCAGTCGCTGGTGCGGGCCATTGTCGCGGTCGCGCAGGCGCTCAACCTGCAGGTCATCGCCGAAGGCGTTGAAAGTGCAAAAGAGGATGCGTTTTTGACCAAGAACGGCGTCAATGAGCGTCAGGGATTTTTATTCGCCAAGCCGATGCCTGCAGCTGCGTTTGAACGATGGTATCGACGACACCTGAATAAAAAAACGCGATAATGCAGAAAGATTCCTCGGAGAAAATAGCCATAAATGGACAATACGTGATGATTCTATCTGTATGTAATCACAGAATATATAATATTCTTCAATCATTCAGGTTAATACTATTTTTCCCTTCTCTTTTGCCATGAAATTCTGCATCATGAAATTCAAACTCTATTGCCCTTTGGATGATGACCATGTCTGATATCGACGCTCAGCGTCTGGCCGAACGCATTGATACCGTGCTGGATATCCTCGTTGCAGGTGATTACCACTCAGCCATCCACAATCTCGAAATTCTGAAGGCTGAACTGTTAAACACGGTCAAAGAAGATACTCAATCTTTGTCAACTAAACAGAAAGCTCCGTGGGAGATCTGATGACATCGCTCTCTTGATGTTACTGCTATCAGCAGACTTCCGTTTATTTTCCGATACGATATTGCTATAAAAATTAATACTATGAATTCCCGACAACAATCCATTTTGCAGATGGTGACCGATAAAGGTCAGATGAGCGTCGCCGATCTGGCAAAAATCACCGGTGTTTCAGAAGTGACGATTCGACAGGATCTGAATACGCTGGAAAAACAGAGTTATTTACGCCGTGCGCACGGATTTGCTGTTTCATTGAACAGCGATGATGTGGAAACACGCATGATGACCAATTTCACGCTAAAACGTGAGCTGGCCGAATTCGCTGCATCACTAGTCAGCCCCGGCGAGTCAGTATTCATTGAGAATGGCAGCAGCAATGCGCTCCTGGCAAGAACCCTGGCGGAGCAAAAAGATGTCACTATCATTACGGTGAGCAGCTACATCGCTCACCTGCTCAAAGAAACACCCTGTGAAGTGATTCTCCTCGGCGGGATTTATCAGAAGAAAAGTGAGAGCATGGTCGGCCCCCTGACTCGCCAGTTTATCCAGCAGGTACACTTCAGTAAGGCCTTCATCGGCATTGATGGCTGGCAGGCAGAAACCGGCTTCACCGGACGCGATATGATGCGTTCTGATGTGGTTAATGCGGTACTGGAGAAAGGCGCAGAGGTTATTGTGCTTACCGACAGCTCAAAATTTGACGCCATTCATCCTTATACCCTGGGGCCTTTAGCACGATTCAGTCGCGTCGTGACGGACTCTAAGCTCAGCGCCAGCGTACAAATGCAGCTTGAGCATTCAGGATTAACCGTCAATATCATTGATACCAACGCATAATGGCTGCGCAAGATGATTTGTCGGCAGGCAAATCATCTCCTCTCTGAGAGTTATCTGACAACCCAATTAAGACTTTTTACCTGTTGTTAACAGGATAAACTCGTAGAATTAATATTAGCGATATAACAGGAGCGAACATCCAACTGCAGGATATTGGTTGTCATGCCTTCGCTAAACGGTTTCACGGAAATATCTTTGATAGTCGCGATTTAACGCTATCCTTAAAGAACACTGGATTCCGTGAATCAATAATTCAGGAGAAAGTATTATGTTAGTAACGAGCAAAAAAATGACCGCAGCCATTCTGGCGCTTACTCTGGCAATGTCTCTGAGCGCCTGCTCTAACTGGTCCAAACGCGATCGCAATACCGCTATCGGTGCTGGTGCGGGTGCAGTAGGTGGTGCAGTCCTGACCGATGGCAGCGCGCTGGGTACGCTGGGTGGTGCTGCTGTTGGTGGTATTATTGGCCATCAGGTAGGTAAATAATTTACGGTTGACCGGCTCGATATAATTAAACGTTTACTTTTTCAGCTCTGTATTTTAAAAAGCCACGGATTATCTCCGTGGCTTTTTTATTAACCGCCAGCCAGTTTGACTTTCATGCCTTTGGCCTCCAGCAATGATTTTATCAGGTCACGTTTATCGCCCTGAATTTCAATCACGCCATCTTTTACCGCCCCACCGCAACCACATTTTTTCTTCAGTTCCGCGGCTAATTTGGCCAGTTCCGCATCATCCTGATCAATACCGGTGATCAGGCACACGCCCTTGCCTTTACGACCGCTGGTCTGGCGTTGAATGCGGACAATACCATCACCCTTTGGGCGTTCAGGGGCGACCTTCGGTCCATCAATGCGTCCGGAGTCGGTTGAATAGACCAGGCGAGAGTTTGAATCGCTCATTTACACACCTCGTTTCAGAGAGGCATTGATCATCTTCAGCGTCTGCGCCGGGTCGGCAGACTGCGTGACCGGACGACCAATCACCATGTAATCCACACCGGCTAACTGCGCCTGCTCTGGCGTCATAATACGACGCTGATCGCCCGCCTCGCTGCCTTCAGGACGAATACCCGGGGTCACTAACTTAAATGCCTGTCCAAACGCCTGTTTGAAACGTACCGCTTCCTGGGCAGAGCATACGACTCCGTCCAGCCCGCAATGTTGGGTTAAACGCGCCAGTCTTTCAGCATGCTCCGCAGGTGACAACGTCACACCGAGATCGGCAAGATCGCTGGCTTCCATGCTGGTCAGCACCGTCACAGCAATCAGCAATGGCGCATCGTTACCAAAAGGCACCAGGGCCTCACGGGCTGCCGTCATCATGCGCGCCCCGCCAGAGGCGTGTACGTTAACCATCCACACGCCAAGGTCGGCAGCCGCAGCTACGGCATGTGCAGTTGTATTGGGAATATCATGAAATTTCAAATCCAGAAAGACGTCAAAACCGCGCTGTTGTAGTTCGCGAACCAACTGAGGTCCAAAAAGCGTGAACATCTCTTTGCCCACTTTCAAACGGCAATCACGAGGATCAATTCTGTCGACAAAAGCTAATGCTTTATCACGATTTGCGTAATCAAGAGCGACAACGACAGGAGAATCAGTAACAGCACGAGAAGAAGATGAAGCAGTAAACGTCATGACCAGACCTTCCTGAGGATGGGCGCCACCGGTGGCGCAAAATGGGTAAACGGCGTGCATTCTACCTGCGGCAATAGAAAATTAACAGGCGCGATTACATTTCTGCCAGGCGAACCGGCTGTGGAGGTTGATGATGGGACGATTATACCCTATAAGGATGTTGTAACTAAGTTGAAGCTTTTTTAAAAATTACAGCCCATCAAGCCCACGAATAGGTTTAATGGTTGACCATGAACGGCAGGATGGACAATGCCAGTACAGCGTATAAGCGGTAAACCCGCATTTCTGACAGCGATAGCGCGGCTTACTACGTACCTGCTCCCCGACCATATCGCGCAGCACCATCAGGCTCTCTTTGGCGCGCCCTTCTTCTGCTTCGTTAAGATGATAATCCATCAGCTTGTGGAATACACGCATCGTAGGATGGCGCTGCAGCTGACGAGTAATATAAACCTGAGCGGTATCAGTCCCCTCACGCGCCTCAAGGATATCTGCAAGCATCAGTTCAGCGGCGGCACCGGTATTTTCCTCAACCGCACGGCGTAAAAACTCTGCCCACTCATCGTTTTTGCCCAGATGCTGGTAGCAGCTTTGCAGCATTTCCAGCGTTTCACTGACCAGCTCTTTATCCTGAGAAATCACCCGTTGCAGACTTTCAACCGCCCTGGAGTAATCGCCGTTCAGCATATATACGCGCCCCATCATAATGGAAACGCGGGCGCTGTTTTTGTCTGCTGCCGCCCCTTTTTTCAACAGCGTCATGGCACGATCCATATCGTCGTTGCCCATTTGCTGTAACGCCAGTTCGCAATAGAAATGCGCTATCTCAATGCGTTGTTTGTCTTTACCAAGCTTTACCAGACGCTCTGCAACGTCAATGGCTTTTTGCCATTCGCTGGTTGCCTGATAAATTTGCAGCAACTGTTGTAATGCCCCAACGCGAAAATCTGTTTCATCAGTAAGCTGATTGAACATGTCTTCCGCACGGTCATACAGGCCTGCGGCCATGTAGTCGCGGCCCAGTTGTTGCACTGCCAGCAAGCGCTGTTCGTATGTCAGCGAGGCACTTTCCATAAGCGTTTGGTGGATGCGGATTGCACGATCGACTTCACCGCGCGAACGGAACAGGTTTCCGAGGGTGAGATGAGCCTCAACGGTACCCGTGTCCTCTTTCAGCATATCAAGGAACAGATCCACCGCTTTATCTTGTTGGTTGCTCAGGAGGAAGTTAACCCCGGCGACATAGTCACGGGAAAGTCGGTTGGCTTCATCCTGCTTTGTTTGTTGCGCACTTCTGCGACCCATATACCACCCATAGGCAGCGGCTACAGGTAAAAGCAGAAACAACAACTCCAACATAAATAATTATTCCTTTACAACCGACGAATCGGCGGGTACCGCAACGTCGGTCGCAGGCGCAAGCTGGTTTTCCAGTCGTTTGATTTTACGTTCGGCGCGCGCAAGAGACACTCGAACCTTCAGCCAGAAAAGGCCGCAAATTAGCCAACCAATCGCAAAACCTGCGGCAAACAATACAGCAAGCAGCGTAGAGATACGATACTCACCCTGAGCCAGCAGGTAATTAAACGTAACCTGTTGATCGTTTTGCGCACCTAATGTCACCGAAATAACAAAAATCGCCAACACCAGTAAGAAAATGAGTAAATATTTCACATTACTTCCCGTTATGTGGTTTAAGCGAATAAATCGTGTCCAACTTACCGCGTTGAGCCCTTTAAATTACCATTTTCACACCGAGTGCGAAATGGAAAAGCGCTTTATGCCTTCTGATTTAAGGGCAAAATTCGAAAAATCAATCATAGCTAACTTTCTTGCTCACGCTGCGCGATTTCTTTTGTCTCCTGCACTGGCGGTGTTAAGGGCCCGCATATCCGCTGCGCAAGCCAGGTTGCCAGGGTCACCAACAGCCAGGAAATCAGCGTTGCGACCACCAAATCACGGGGCCAGTGCATTCCCAGCAGCAAGCGGCTCCCCATCACCCCCGTCGCCCAGATGAGTAAGAATGCTATAGTCAGCGTACGTCTGCGCGGCCACAGCAATCCTACCGCCAGCAAAGCCCAACTGGCAGCAAACATTGTATGCCCGGAGGGAAAAGCAAATCCTGTTTCTTTTTGCCAGTGCTTACGTAGAAACGTTGGCACGTCCCGCTGTTCGGCTAATTGTTCTTTGACTAAGTTCCCGCGATCTTTACGTTTTAAAGTGTAGAACTCATCCACCGGAATATGGTGCGTTTTTTCCAGCCATACAACAAATGGCCGCGGTTCCTGCACCTTATCTTTAACCCATGACTTCACGCCCTGCCCAACTAAAATCGCCACCGCCAGGATCGCAAACAGCATTACCGCCGCTTTCAGACGAAAACGCAGACACCATAAAAACCATGCACAGAGCGCTACGTGAGTGATAATCCCCCATGGCTGTGTCACCGTTTCCGTTACCCAGAACAGGGATTTTAACCACCAGACATTATGCCCAGGTTGCCAGTTCCAGCCTGATACCCATACAGCAACCGGCATGATAAGCAGCAGTCCGGCGCCGACTGCGGTGCGCTTTGCAATTGAAAGCATTGCCTCTCCTTTCGTTGATAAGTCTCACAATCATAACTGAAAAATGCGCACGCCGGGAAAATTGACAATTTTGTGCCATTCCAAAAGCGAATCCGTTGTCGCAATTAGGTGAACATCGCTGGCTTATGGCAAAATAGTGCAATACAGAACAGAAGCCAACAGGCGACGGCACGACAGTGCCAGCATAATCTGGAGAATTACATGCAGCTTAAACGTGTGGCAGAAGCCAAACTGCCAACCCCCTGGGGTGATTTCCTGATGGTGGGATTTGAAGAACTGGCAACCGGACACGATCATGTCGCACTGATTTTTGGCGATATTACAGGCCAAACGCCTGTCCTGGCGCGTGTCCACTCTGAGTGTCTGACTGGCGATGCGCTGTTTAGCCTGCGTTGCGATTGCGGTTTCCAGCTCGAAGCAGCCCTGTCGCATATTGCCGAAGAAGGGCGTGGCATTCTGCTCTATCATCGTCAGGAAGGGCGCAACATTGGGCTGTTAAATAAAATTCGCGCCTATGCGCTGCAGGACCAGGGTTATGATACCGTTGAAGCCAATCATCAGTTAGGCTTTGCAGCAGACGAGCGTGATTTCACATTGTGTGCGGACATGTTCAAGTTGCTGGGCGTTGACGAGGTACGTTTGTTGACCAATAACCCGAAGAAAGTGGAAATTCTGACCGAGGCGGGTATCAATATCGTTGAACGCGTGCCGTTGATTGTGGGCCGTAACCCGAATAATGAACATTATCTGGATACCAAAGCCGCGAAAATGGGCCATTTGTTAAATAAATAATTTCCATTTACCCGGTACAGAAAAAAGCCTGCTCACGCAGGCTTTTTACATGTCAGTTCAACATATTACGAATGACGTAGTGCAGAATGCCATCGTTCTGGTAATACGTTAACTCCGTCGCGGTATCGATGCGGCAACGGCATAAAATCACCTCTTTATGCCCATCCGCACGGGTCAAACTTACCGGAACTGTCGCCCCCGGTTTAATGTTTTGCAGATCCGTAATATCAATCGCTTCCTCACCGGTTAATCCCAGCGTTTTACGCGTAACCCCCTGTGGGAATTCAAGCGGTAAAATCCCCATGCCGATCAGGTTAGAACGGTGAATTCGCTCAAAGGACTCAGCAATCACCACGCGCACACCCAGCAAGCGTGGGCCTTTCGCAGCCCAGTCACGACTGGAGCCAGAACCATATTCCTTACCGGCAATGACCGCCAGCGGAACATTCTCCTGTTGGTATTGCATGGCCGCATCATAGATAGCTACCACTTCCGTCCCCGGTAAATGCCGCGTCATTCCGCCTTCCACGCCAGGCACCATCTCATTGCGGATACGTATATTGGCAAAAGTACCGCGCATCATCACTTCATGGTTTCCGCGGCGGGAACCGTAGGAGTTAAAGTCTTTGCGCTCAACGCCGTGGCTTTGTAGATACCGACCGGCCGGGCTATCCGCTTTAATGCTACCGGCAGGAGAAATGTGATCGGTGGTCACCGAGTCGCCTAACATCGCCAAAATGCGTGCGCCATGAATGTCCTGTACCGGATCCGGCGTAGCCTGCATACCATCAAAGAACGGCGACAAACGGATATAAGTCGAGTCAGACTGCCAGCCATAGGTATCAGCCCGATCAACTTGAATCGTTTTCCATTCCGGCGTGCCTTCAAATACTTCGGCATACTCTTTATGGAACATCGCGGTAGAGACTTGCTCAACGGCCCGGGCGATTTCCTGGGCAGTTGGCCAGATATCTTTCAGGTAAACGGGATCGCCTTTTCTGTCATGACCTAACGGGTCTTTCGTCAGGTTAATATTCATATTCCCCGCCAGCGCGTAAGCGACTACCAGCGGCGGTGACGCCAACCAGTTCGTCTTGACGAGCGGATGGATGCGGCCTTCAAAATTACGGTTGCCGGAAAGCACTGCGCCGACCGTGAGGTCGCCTTTTTTGATAGCCGTCTCAATAGGATCGGGCAACGGTCCGGAATTACCTATACAGGTGGTACAGCCATAACCCACGAGGTTAAAGCCCAACTCGTCAAGATACGGTGTGAACCCGGCCTGCGCCAGATAGTCAGAAACGACTTTAGAGCCAGGCGCCAGCGAGGCTTTAACCCAGGGTTGACGTTTCAGACCGAGCGTAACCGCTTTCTTCGCCAGCAGCCCCGCCGCCATCAATACGCTTGGGTTAGAGGTGTTGGTACAGGAGGTGATCGCCGCAATCACCACCGCGCCATCCGGCAACAGGTATTGATGCCCGTTCATCGTATAATCCACCGGCTGACGATCTTTTAGCGAGCTATTCACCTCAAGCTCGTTACTCGCCGAGAACGCTTTCGGGACATCTGCAAGTGCCACTCGATCCTGTGGACGCTTCGGTCCGGCAAGGCTCGCTTCCACACTGCCCATATCCAGCTCCAGCGAACTGGTAAATACAGGTTCATCGCCTGGGTTACGCCACATCCCCTGCGCTTTAGCATAAGCGCCGACCAGGTCGACCTGCTCCTCACTGCGTCCGCTCAGGCGCATATATTCAAGCGTGATGTCATCAATCGGGAAGAAACCACAGGTTGCGCCATATTCCGGCGACATGTTCGCAATGGTTGCCCGATCGGCCAGCGGTAAGGTATCCAGGCCATCACCATAGAATTCAACAAATTTCCCAACCACACCATGCTTACGCAGCATTTGGGTGACGGTCAGCACCAGATCGGTCGCGGTGATACCTTCCCGCAGTTTACCTACCAGCTTGAAGCCCACCACGTCAGGGATAAGCATAGAGACCGGCTGGCCCAGCATCGCGGCTTCGGCTTCAATGCCGCCGACGCCCCAGCCCAGCACACCGAGACCATTTATCATCGTAGTATGGGAGTCGGTACCGACCAGCGTATCCGGATAAGCCACCCATTCACCGTTTTGTAATTCGCTCCAGACGGCTTTACCCAAATACTCAAGGTTAACCTGGTGGCAAATCCCCGTTCCCGGCGGCACAACGCTGAAGCGACTGAATGCTTGCTGTCCCCATTTCAGGAACACATAGCGCTCATGGTTACGTTCCATTTCCAGACGGACGTTCTCTTCGAAAGCGTCATCATCACCGAAACGATCCACCGTTACGGAGTGGTCAATGACAAGATCCACTGGCGAAAGCGGATTCACTTTTGCCGTATCCCCGCCCAAACGTTTTACCGCTTCGCGCATAGCGGCCAGATCGACCACTGCGGGTACGCCAGTAAAGTCCTGCATCAAAACGCGAGCGGGTCGATAGGCAATCTCACGGTCGGCATGCGCGGTTTTCAGCCAACGCGCCAGTGCATGAATATCGTCTTCGGTAACGGTATTTCCGTCCTGCCAGCGAAGCAGGTTCTCCAGCAAAACTTTTAGCGATTTGGGCAGGCGGGTGATATCACCCAGTGTTTGTGCGGCCAGAGGCAAGCTGTAGTAACGGTAGGTTTTATCATTAACCTGCAATGTGTCCATACTGGCTTCGCGTAGGGTCGACGACATAGCTCCTCCTTAAATGACAGGGTTAGATCCCCTGATTTTCTTCAGGGTTAGTATTAAAGATAACACAAACAAAATGTAACGCTTTGATAACAACTCAAATTGATAAAAGTGTAAACATCGGAAGATCGGAGTGCGGTGTGAAATACGCGGGGAAGATTCGAGAGCGGAAGTTGATAGCGTTAATGTGTAACAGGCATGTTGGTAGTCGATAATATGCTGATTAGAGTGGACATCGCGATTGTACGCAATAAGTCATACGAGATATCAGACAGAGGACGAATAATAATGACGATAAAATTCGTATTAATTACTGTTTCTGTTCATCATCAGTAAACAGATCAATAAACGCGCGTTGTTCAGGGGAAAGCGTCCAGGAGGTGGGGATTTCCGGCCCATTCTCTGCGCCGGTATTGCTATCTGGTTCATTTTCATGGGGAGCTGGCGTCACGGTGGTGTGTTGTTCCGGTGCGGACATGACCTACCCCCACACTTGCCAGGCCACGAGCGCGACGACAATCCAGAACACTGCGGAGCCGAGAAAAACAGCAAACCAGGCTTTACGTTTCATCACGGGATCCCTGCGTGCTGGCTGGTTTCCTGAAGGCATCGCTAACCTCATACTATCGAAATTACTTATCATTTAGGCACCAAACAATCGGTACAATTAATCATCAGATAGGAGGAATCCTAATAAAAAAGGCAAAAAAAAGCCAGTTAATTTTCGGACTCGTCCTGATAAATAAATCGATTGTTTGATCGGTTATCAATATTTGAAAGGAATTTTTGGCAAGCTGACTAATTTGAAACTACTTTAGAGAACCTTTTCCATAAACTATATATGGTTAATTTATTCACTGTAAATTATCGATTAATTCAGCGTCTCCCGTCGGTATCGCTTTATGCAGAAGGATACCGACGAGGTAACTGCCGGTATTATTTCTCAGGCAATTTAATATCTTTAAACATGGCTTCTATATCATCGTTAGAACGCAGCGCTACCGCAGTATCCACCACATCTCGCGTCAGGTGCGGCGCGAAACGTTGAATAAAATCATACATGTAACTGCGTAAAAACGTGCTGCGACGAAAACCAATTTTGGTGGTGCTATGACTGAAGATATCGTGCGCGTCAACACGTACAAGATCAGGGTCGGAGACGGGATCAACCGCCATGCTGGCAATCACCCCCACCCCAAGCCCCAGACGCACATAGGTTTTAATGACATCGGCATCAGTCGCGGTAAATACTATACGCGGTTCCAGACCCGCACGGTTAAACGCGGTATCCAGTTCCGAACGCCCGGTAAAACCGAAGGTGTAGGTGACCAGCGGATACTGCGCTAACTCTTCAATAGAAACGGACGCTTTTCCCGCCAGCGGATGATCCGGCGTCACGACGATCGAGCGGTTCCAGTGATAGCAAGGCAGCATCACCAAATCGTCATACAGATGCAGGGCTTCTGTCGCAATGGCAAAGTCTGCATTCCCTTTCGATACCGCTTCGGCGATTTGCGTCGGCGATCCCTGGTGCATGTGCAAAGAGACGCGAGGGTAACGCTCAATAAAACCTTTAATCACGTTTGGCAGTGCGTAACGTGCTTGCGTGTGGGTCGTCGCGATGTATAACGAGCCTTTGTCCGGCCAGGTATGTTCGCCGGCCACCGACTTAATGGCATCCACCTTCGACAGAACCTCACGCGCAATACGGATGACTTCCTGCCCCGCTGGCGTAACCTGCGTCAGGTGCTTGCCGCTACGGGCAAAAATCTGGATGCCAAGTTCATCTTCAAGCATACGAACTTGCTTACTGATGCCTGGCTGGGAGGTATAAAGCCCTTCCGCCGTTGAGGAGACATTAAGGTTGTGGTTCACCACCTCAACAATGTAGCGAAGCTGCTGTAATTTCATGTCAAGCCATCCCGATTTATGCCATCAGATCATCGTTTCAGAGCAGGCTCGTTAGCGCTGCTAATACGATTTAATAATAAAAAACGTGTTAACTATAACCACTATATCATTTCTATGTAAGCTGTATAGGCATGACAAAAAATAATACGCCAGAAACGAAAAGGGCCGCTTACGCGACCCTTTAAGGAAGAATTCAGGCGGAATGCCGTTATTTCTTCCCTTCGACCCATTTACCGTCAACAAAGAACGCTGACCAACCGGTCGCCTTACCGTCTTTCTCAGCGGCAACGTATTGCTGCTTGGTTTTACGGCTGAAACGAACCATGGACTTGTTGCCATCCGGGTCAGTCTGCGGCGCGTCTGCCAGATAACGCAGTTTTTCCGGCAGACGATCGCGGAAGCGGTACAGTTCTTCCACTAACGGCGCGCGGGTCTCACGTGATTTCGGGAACGTATTTGCCGCCAGGAAGATACCTGCAGCGCCATCACGTAACACAAAATACGCGTCAGATTTTTCACACGGCAGTTCCGGCAGCGGAACCGGATCTTCTTTCGGCGGAGCGACTTCACCGTTACGCAGGATCTTACGAGTGTTTTTGCACTCGTCGTTGGTACACGCCATGTACTTACCGAAACGCCCCATTTTCAGGTGCATTTCAGAACCACATTTTTCGCACTCAACGATAGGACCGTCATAACCCTTGATGCGGAATTCACCCTCTTCGATCTCGTAGCCGTCACAGGTCGGGTTATTACCACATACATGCAGCTTACGCTTTGGATCGATAAGGTAGCTGTCCATCGCCGTACCGCACTTCTGGCAGCGACGTTTGGCGCGCAGAGCGTTCGTTTCCGCGTCGTCGCCTTCCAGCACGTTCAGCACTTCGTTTTCCGGCACCAGGTTAATGGTGGTTTTGCAACGCTCTTTCGGCGACAGCGCATAGCCGGAACAGCCGAGGAAAACGCCGGTGCTGGCGGTACGAATACCCATCTTGCGTCCGCAGGTCGGGCAATCAATACTGGTCAGCACCATCTGGTTCGGACGCATACCGCCCTCTTCAGGATCTTTTTCGGCTTTATCCAGTTGCTGAGTAAAATCGGTGAAGAAGTTGTCGAGTACGCCTTTCCATTCGGCTTCGTGATTCGCCACCTGGTCGAGGCTGTCTTCCATCTGCGCGGTAAAATCGTAGTTCATCAATTCGCGGAAGTTTTCTTCCAGACGATCGGTGACGATTTCACCCATTTTTTCAGCATAGAAGCGACGGTTCTCAACACGAACATAGCCGCGATCCTGAATCGTGGAAATAATCGACGCATACGTTGATGGACGACCAATACCCCGCTTTTCAAGCTCTTTAACCAGCGAGGCTTCACTGAAACGTGCAGGCGGTTTGGTAAAGTGTTGCGCTGGCGTCAGTTCGACAAGCGTCAACGTATCGCCTTTATCCACGGCCGGTAAGATGCGATCTTCATCGCCCTTACGCAATGCAGGCATCACTTTGGTCCAGCCATCGAAACGCAGAATACGACCACGCGCTTTCAGGCGGAAATCACCCGCGCCCACGGTTAAGGTGGTGGAGTCGTATTTCGCCGGCGTCATCTGACAGGCAACAAATTGACGCCAGATCAGCTGGTACAGTTTTTGCGCATCAGCTTCCATGTCTTTCAGCGATTCCGCCTGTACGGCGACATCGGAAGGACGGATAGCTTCGTGCGCTTCCTGAGAGTTCTCTTTGCTGGCGTACTGGTTCGCGCTCTCCGGCAGATATTTTTTGCCAAAATTATCGCTGATGTACTCGCGAACCATGTTCACCGCATCCTGGCTCAGGTTGGTTGAGTCAGTACGCATATAGGTGATGTAGCCCGCTTCATACAAGCGCTGCGCCATCATCATGGTTTTCTTCACGCCAAAGCCCAGTCGCGTGCTCGCAGCCTGCTGTAGCGTGGAGGTAATAAACGGCGCGCCCGGCTTGCTGCTGGTCGGTTTATCTTCACGTTCCAGGACGCTATAGCGCGCTTTTTCCAACAGGCTGACAGCGGCAAGCGTTTGTTCCCGATTGACCGGGCGGAACGGTTTATCATTCTGGTGCGTCACCTCAAGCGGCAACGCATCGCCTCCAGGCGTGGTCGTGTCAGCACCAATTTCCCAGAACTCTTCTGGAACAAATGCTTTGATTTCGCGTTCGCGCTCAACCACCAGACGCACGGCAACCGACTGTACGCGGCCTGCTGACAGACCACGCGCAATTTTTTTCCACAGCAGCGGCGACACCATATAGCCCACCACGCGGTCCATAAAGCGGCGCGCCTGTTGCGCGTTAACCCGGTCGATGTTCAGTTCGCCCGGTTTTTCAAACGCCTGACGAATAGCGTTTTTAGTAATTTCGTTAAACACCACACGGCTGTAGCGTGCGTCATCGCCGCCGATCACTTCCCGCAGGTGCCATGCAATGGCTTCCCCTTCGCGGTCAAGGTCGGTTGCGAGATAGATGTGGTCGGCTTTTTCAGCCAGTTGCTTCAGTTCAGAAACAACTTTCTCTTTACCAGGCAGCACTTCATAGCGCGCATCCCAGTTGTGCCACGGGTCAACACCCATGCGGTTGACGAGAGCGCCACGTTCATCCTTTTTGGGCTTTTTAGCCGTTTTGGTGGAGGTTGAGTCGGCGCTCTTTTTAGTTGCTGAGCCACTGGTCGGCAAATCACGGATATGACCAACGCTGGATTTCACCACGTAGTCATTACCCAGATACTTGTTGATCGTTTTGGCTTTTGCCGGGGACTCAACGATGACAAGAGCTTTACCCATATTCACCTTTACCTAATTTGATTCTTCCAGAATGCGTCGCACGTTGATTCACCTTCCACTGGCGACGAGACATTGATATGGTCTCTGCGTCGGCGGATATCAACCCCTTAAACTTTTTCGCGCTTGTAATGTAACTCTCATGTAACTGAGTTAACAGGCTTTTTTGCTCACAAACGCTATAGCACGACGAAGTATTGGTCGAATGTCAAGCAAATCTGTTGCCAGATTGACGAAAGCGTCACACTGTACCTGATAAAATGCGTTACGCAACTTTATTAGCATGCAAAAACAAATCCCGCCAGTTGCAACCCCGACGTAAGACCTTCATTTATGTCAGGGAATATTTGCCCATAAGCCGGGCTCGGCGTAGACTAATGTCCTTGTTTAAGGAGTAAATAATGCATAAAGACACGCAACCTATCGATCGCGAAACGCTGCTGATTGAAGCCAACAAAATCATTCGTGAGCATGAGGACACGCTGGCGGGGATTGTCGCCACCGGCGTTACGCAGCGAAATGGCGTGCTGGTTTTCAGCGGAGATTACTTTTTAGACGAACAAGGGCTTCCGACGCCCAAGAGTACGGCGGTGTTTAATATGTTTAAGCACCTGGCGCACGTACTTTCTGAAAAGTATCACTTGATCGATTAATTCAAGAAATGATTTGCCGGATGGCGGCTCCGCCTTATCCGGCCCGGGATGTTACGATCCTCAAGGCCGGATAAGATGCTTTAGCATCACCATCCGGCAATGACAATTTTACATCAGCGGTTTTTGTCCTCGCTGCCACCAGCGCAGTAGCAAACGATCGGCGCTCTCGGCCGCACTCCCGGTAAAACGATCCATCAGTTTTTTGCGCTGCATATAGCGAACGCTTAACACTTCGCGACCTTCCATTAGCCCGAGGATCACTTCGTCGCTGGTATTGATTTCATCCACCAGCCCGTTTGCCAGCGCCTGTTGCCCAAACCAGTGTTCGCCGGTGGCTACCTGTTCAATGTCCAGAGTCGGACGCATGCGCTGCACAAAATCTTTAAACAGGTGATGGGTTTCATTCAGATCTTCGCGGAATTTCTGCCGCCCTTCTTCCGTATTTTCACCCAGCAGCGTCAGCGTACGCTTATACTGCCCGGCGGTGTGCAGTTCGATATCAATATCCTTCCCTTTCAGAAAGCGGTTAAAGTTCGGGATCTGCGCCACGACGCCAATAGAGCCGACAATAGCAAACGGCGCTGAGACAATTTTATCGGCTACGCAGGCCATCATATATCCACCGCTCGCGGCGACTTTATCCACCGTTACGGTCAACGGAATCTGCTTATCGCGCAAACGCTGTAACTGCGACGCAGCCAGACCATAACCATGAACCACACCGCCCGGGCTTTCCAGGCGAACCACCACTTGATCCTGCGGTTTAACGACCGCCAACACCGCCGTCACTTCCTCACGTAACGCGCTGACCTCATGGGCGTCCATGCTGCCTTTAAAATCCAGCACCCATACACGTGGTTTATCAGATGATGTACTGTCTCCCAGCTTCGCTTTTGCCTTGGCTGCCTTTGCTTCCAGTTTCTGTTTCTTTTTCTGCGCCTTATGCCAGAATTTTTGCTGATGCCCGTCCAGTAGCGCCAGCGACAGATCATCCTTCATCTCTTTATATTGCTCGCTGAGGTTAATAACCCGCAGCTCCCCGCGCTGACGCTTGCGTTGTGTCGCGTTCACAATCAGCATCACAACTACCGCAATAGCCACCACGACAGTGACAATTTTTGCCAAAAACAGCCCATATTCAGACAACAATTCCACGAGACCCACCTTGGTTAAACAACGCTATTTCCGCTCAGTGTACAACAGGCTGCTTAACCCGTCTTGCTTCATCCATCCTGGCGCAGAATCAGCAAAAAGCATGACAAAGTGTTCATTTTGCGGTGTTATTGCCTTTGGCTGATTGAAAAAGAACAGGGTTTAAGGCATAAAGCCGAAACGTTATCGCGAACGAGAAGGCCAGAGCGTTGCCGAGGAGTAGCCGTGCATTACCAACCTAAACAAGACCTTTTACAGGACCGCATTATTCTGATTACCGGTGCCAGTGATGGTATCGGACGTGAAGCCGCACAGACCTATGCGCGATATGGCGCGACCGTGATTCTGCTTGGGCGTAACGAAGAAAAACTGCGCCAGGTTGCCCGCACTATTGCCGATGAAAACGGTACGCAGCCACACTGGTTCACGTTGGATCTGCTCACTTGTACGTCTGAAGAATGCCACCAGCTTGCACAGCGCATTGCCGCACATTTTCCACGTCTGGATGGTGTTCTCCATAATGCCGGATTACTGGGTGATATTTGTCCGATGAGCGAACAAAATCCGCAGGTCTGGCAAGATGTCATGCAGGTAAATGTGAATGCCACCTTTATGCTGACCCAGGCATTGCTGCCGCTATTGCTGAAATCCGATGCCGGATCGCTGGTCTTTACCTCTTCCAGCGTCGGTCGCCAGGGACGCGCCAATTGGGGAGCGTATGCCACTTCGAAATTCGCTACCGAAGGCATGATGCAGGTTCTGGCAGATGAATATCAGAACCGTCACCTGCGCGTAAACTGTATCAATCCAGGCGGTACGCGTACCGGCATGCGAGCCAGCGCATTTCCAACTGAAGATCCGCAAAAATTGAAAACTCCCGCCGATATTATGCCGCTCTATCTGTGGCTGATGGGCGATGACAGCCGCCGTAAAACCGGTATGACTTTCGATGCCCAACCGGGCCGTAAACCAGGAATAGCTCAATGAGTGAAGAACGCTACCAGCAACGCCAGCAGCGCGTTAAAGAGCGGGTTGATGCCCGCGTTGCCGCTGCAAAGGATGAGCGCGGGATCATTATCGTGTTCACCGGAAACGGTAAGGGTAAAACCACCGCAGCGTTCGGGACCGCCACGCGCGCGGTGGGCCATGGTAAAAAAGTCGGCGTGGTGCAATTTATTAAAGGTACCTGGCCAAACGGTGAACGAAACTTACTCGAACCCCATGGCGTAGAGTTTCAGGTTATGGCGACAGGATTTACCTGGGACACGCAAAACCGCGAGTCGGATACCGCAGCCTGTATGGCCGTATGGGAACATGGAAAGCGAATGCTGGCTGACGCTCAACTGGATATGGTTATCCTCGACGAACTGACCTATATGGTGGCGTACGACTATCTGCCGCTTGAAGAGGTTATCAATGCCTTAAATGCGCGCCCAGCCCATCAAACGGTGATCATCACCGGTCGGGGATGTCATCGCGATATTCTTGAGTTAGCAGATACGGTCAGCGAGCTGCGCCCGGTTAAGCACGCGTTTGAAGCGGGCGTGAAAGCTCAGATGGGAATTGATTACTGACAGCAGGCCGGATAAGGCGCTTGCGCCGCATCCGGCTCCACGCTAACGCCTGATGGCGCTTTGCTTATCAGGCCTGGTCATGATTAACCGTTGTTGCTGCGACCGCCCGGACGACGGCTGCTGCCGACCTGTGAGTGGCGCTTCACCGCACGACGGATCTGGTTCGCTTTCATCCGACGACGATCTTTCTCGACGGCAACTTTAGAGGTCGTTTCCGGCTTCAGCTCCACCAGTTCACGCAAATAGTTGGTCTGCGCAAGATCAAGCTCCGTCCAGCCGCCACGCGGCAGGCCTTTCGGCAGCGGGATATCGCCGTAACGGACACGGATAAGACGACTTACCTGCACGCCTACAGCTTCCCACAGGCGACGTACTTCACGGTTACGTCCTTCGGTCAGCGTGACGTTGTACCACTGGTTGATCCCTTCACCACCGCTGAACTTGATTGTTTTAAACGCCGCCGGACCATCTTCCAGCTGTACGCCACGACTCAGATCGCGCAGTTTCGCGTCATCAACCTGACCAAACACACGCACCGCATATTCACGCTCAACTTCACGGCTTGGATGCATCAGACGGTTTGCCAGTTCACCGTCGGTAGTGAACAACAGTAAACCGCAGGTATTCACATCCAGACGCCCAACGGCAATCCAGCGCGCATCGCGCAGTTTTGGCAGACGATCAAACACGGTCGGACGACCTTCCGGATCGTTACGGGTACACAGTTCACCTTCTGGTTTGTAATAGGCCAGAACGCGACAGATTTGTTCCGCAGACTCTTTAACCGAAATCAGATGACCGTCGATACGGATTTTCAGACCCGGCGTCACTTCAACGCGATCGCCGAGCGTGGCAATTTTACCATCAACGCTCACACGACCCGCGGCAATAATGGTTTCAATTTCACGGCGAGAACCGTGGCCGGCGCGCGCCAGCACTTTTTGTAACTTTTCGCTCATAGAGCTTCCTTTAGATGTCGCCTTCACAGGCGTCGAACAGGAGAATCAACGGCGCCAGTCAGCGCCATTTTAAGGCCGCGTAGTATAGCGGTTCGCGCCCTTATAAGAAAGGTTTAACGTCGCCGACGCCTTCACGCAAGACCACCGGAGAATCGTCAGTTAAATCGATGACCGTGGTCGGCTGCTGGCCGAGATAGCCGCCGTGGATAATCAACTCCACCTGCTTCTCCAGACGATCCTTAATCTCTTCCGGGTCAGATTCGGTAAATTCACTGCCCGGCAGCATCAGTGACGTGGAAAGCATCGGTTCGCCCAGCGCTTCCAGCAGCGCCAGCGCAATCGGATTCGACGGCACACGCAGGCCTATGGTTTTACGTTTTTCCTGCAACAATCGGCGTGGCACTTCTTTCGTCCCTTTCAGGATAAAGGTGTAGTTGCCCGGCGTGTTATTTTTAATCAAACGAAAAGCCACGTTATCGACAAACGAATAGGTCGACAGTTCGGACAGGTCACGGCACATCAGCGTAAAGTTGTGTCCGTCCGGCAGGTGGCGAATGCGACAAATGCGCTCCATTGCGCCTTTATCTTCAATTTTGCAGCCCAACGCATAGCCGGAATCGGTTGGATAGACAATCACCCCGCCCTTACGCACGATTTCAACGGCCTGATTGATCAGCCGCTGCTGCGGGTTTTCGGGATGAATATAAAAAAACTGGCTCATAGTTTCCTCTCTGTAATCTCAGGCTGTTCCCAAAGTTGCCAGACGCCTTCTACGCCTGCGGGCAACCAGAGTTTACGACCCAGTTCAATCCACGGGCAGGGCTGATGAAAATCAGAACCTTGCGATGCCCACAATTGATGCTGGCGCGCAAGCGTCGCCAGATGGGTGCGTTCATTGGGAGACTGTTGGCACTGCGCCACTTCCATCGCGTCACCGCGGTGTTCAGCGAAGTATGCAACCAGTCTTTTCAGCCACTTAGCGCTAAGATCGTACCGCCCCGGATGAGCCAGAACTGCCTTACCGCCAGAATGATGAATGACATCAATAGCTTGTTCTATTGTACACCACTGCGGCGGAACGTAACCGGTTTTCCCACGGGCAAGGTATTTTTTAAAAACATCTGCAATAGTCGTGGCTTTTCCGCATTCCACCAGAAAACGCGCAAAATGTCCCCGCGTGACCGCCCCGCCATCTGCCAGACGCAACGCGCCTTCCCATGCGCCGGGGATATGCGCTTTGTCGAGTCGTTCAGCAATCAAGCGCGCGCGCTGCTGACGGCGCTCCGTTTGTTGCGCTAAAAACTCGCACATCAATGGATGAGAAATATCTATATTCAGACCCACAATATGGATCTCATGATTTTCCCACACCGTTGAAATCTCGACGCCCGAGATCAGATTTAACGCTAAACCCGAACGTGAAATTTCTTCTCTTGCCGCCGCAATACCGCCCGTGGTGTCATGATCGGTGATCGCCAGTGTGCCGACTCGCATCTCTACCGCACGGTGTACTAAGGCTTCAGGGGTTAATCGCCCATCGGAGGCTGTAGTATGACTGTGCAGGTCATAAATCACTGCGTAATTCGTGTCGCTCAAGGCGGCTCCCATTTCAATAAATGTCGTAACACGCCCATCATAGCGGTTTCGACAAATTTACTGAAATCAGGTGTTGACTTTACTCCATCGAACTAGTTAACTAGTACGCAAGTTCACATGAAGAAGGTATCTGAGATGAAAGCAACATTTGTTCTGCACGGTTGGTGGCGCACTTCCTGATTTCGGGCAGTGTCTTACGTCTGCAATATGCAACCAGATACCCGGCCCGCCAACTGAGCGGGCTTTTTTTTGAACAAAATTAATGAGAACAACGATGCAAACACCAAAACCGACACTCGAACTGCTTACCTGCGATGCCGCCTACCGTGAGAATCCGACGGCGCTGTTTCATCAGGTATGTGGCGCTCGTCCAGCGACACTGCTGCTTGAATCTGCAGATATCAACAGCAAAGATGATCTGAAGAGCCTGTTGCTGGTCGACAGCGCGTTACGCATCACCGCCCTGGGTGACACTGTCACTATTAAGGCGCTCTCCGCGAACGGCGCATCGCTGCTGCCCCTGCTGGATGCAGCGCTGCCTGCTGGCGTTGAAAACGAACAACAGCCGAACATACGCCATTTGAAATTTCCCAATGTAAGCCCGTTGCTGGATGAAGACGCCCGCTTATGTTCCCTTTCCGTATTTGATGCTTTCCGTTTATTGCAGGAACTGGTCAACGTCCCTGCGCAAGAACGTGAAGCGATGTTCTTCGGCGGTCTGTTTTCCTATGACCTGGTCGCCGGTTTTGAAGATTTACCTCAGCTTGAAGCAGGTAACCGTTGCCCGGACTACTGCTTCTATCTGGCTGAAACGCTGATGGTCATCGATCACCAAAAGAAAAGTACCCGCATTCAGGCCAGCGTATTTACCCCCAGCGATGGCGAAAAACAGCGTCTGAACGCTCGTCTGGCGCAACTGAGCCAGCAGCTTACCGAGCCAGCTCCGCCACTGCCCGTGACAGAAATTCCGCAGATGCGCTGCGAATGTAACCAGAGCGATGAAGAATTTGGCGCTGTGGTGCGCGGGATGCAAAAAGCCATTCGCGCAGGCGAGATTTTCCAGGTGGTTCCGTCCCGCCGTTTCTCATTGCCCTGCCCGTCACCGCTGGCGGCCTACTATGTGCTGAAGAAAAGTAATCCCAGCCCGTATATGTTTTTCATGCAGGACAACGATTTCACGCTGTTCGGCGCCTCCCCGGAAAGCTCGCTGAAATATGATGCCACCAGCCGGCAGATTGAGATCTACCCGATTGCCGGGACGCGTCCGCGCGGTCGCCGTGCGGATGGCTCGCTGGACCGCGATCTCGACAGCCGTATCGAGCTGGAGATGCGTACCGATCATAAAGAGCTTTCCGAGCACCTGATGCTGGTTGACCTTGCGCGTAACGACCTGGCGCGCATCTGTACGCCGGGCAGCCGCTACGTTGCAGACCTGACCAAAGTGGATCGCTACTCCTTCGTGATGCACCTGGTTTCCCGCGTGGTCGGCGAACTGCGTAGCGATCTGGATGTACTGCATGCGTACCGCGCCTGTATGAATATGGGCACGCTAAGCGGCGCGCCGAAAGTTCGCGCCATGCAGCTTATCGCCGAGGCAGAAGGTCGTCGCCGTGGCAGCTATGGCGGCGCGGTAGGCTACTTTACCGCCCATGGCGATCTGGATACCTGTATTGTGATTCGTTCCGCACTCGTGGAAGACGGTATTGCCACCGTACAAGCCGGTGCCGGGATTGTTCTGGATTCTGTACCGCAGTCTGAAGCCGATGAAACCCGTAATAAAGCGCGTGCGGTTTTACGTGCTATCGCCACCGCGCACCACGCACAGGAGACCTTCTAATGGCTGACATTCTGCTGCTCGATAACATCGACTCATTTACCTATAACCTGGCGGATCAGCTGCGTACTAATGGTCACAACGTGGTGATTTACCGCAACCATATTCCGGCCCAGACGTTAATTGACCGCTTAGCAACCATGAAAAACCCGGTGCTGATGCTCTCTCCGGGACCCGGTGCGCCAAGCGAAGCGGGCTGCATGCCGGAGCTGTTAACCCGCCTGCGCGGTAAGCTGCCGATTATTGGTATTTGTCTGGGGCATCAGGCGATTGTTGAAGCCTACGGCGGCTATGTCGGTCAGGCCGGAGAGATCCTGCACGGTAAAGCATCCAGTATTGAACATGACGGTCAGGCAATGTTCAGCGGTCTGGCAAATCCATTGCCGGTAGCGCGTTACCACTCGCTTGTTGGCAGCAACGTTCCAGCCGGTTTGACCATCAACGCCCACTTTAACGGCATGGTGATGGCGGTCCGTCACGATACCGACCGCGTGTGTGGCTTCCAGTTCCATCCGGAATCGATCCTCACCACCCAGGGCGCGCTTCTGCTGGAGCAAACGCTGGCATGGGCGCAACAGAAACTCGAACAGACCAATACGCTGCAACCTATTCTGGAGAAACTGTATCAGGCTCAGACGCTGTCCCAACAGGAAAGCCACCAACTGTTCTCGGCCGTAGTACGCGGTGAACTGAAGCCGGAACAACTCGCTGCGGCCCTGGTGAGCATGAAAATTCGTGGCGAACACCCGCATGAAATTGCCGGCGCGGCAACCGCACTGCTGGAAAACGCCGCCCCGTTCCCGCGTCCTGATTATCTGTTTGCCGATATTGTCGGTACCGGCGGCGACGGCAGCAACAGTATCAATATCTCCACGGCCAGCGCCTTTGTTGCGGCGGCCTGTGGACTAAAAGTGGCGAAGCACGGCAACCGCAGCGTCTCCAGTAAATCGGGTTCTTCGGATCTGTTGGCGGCATTTGGCATTAATCTGGACATGAACGCCGATAAATCCCGTCAGGCGCTTGACGACCTCGGCGTGTGCTTCCTGTTTGCACCGAAATACCACACCGGTTTTCGCCACGCCATGCCGGTACGCCAACAGTTAAAAACCCGCACGCTGTTTAACGTGCTCGGTCCGTTGATTAACCCGGCGCATCCGCCGCTGGCGCTGATCGGCGTTTACAGCCCGGAACTGGTGCTGCCGATTGCCGAAACGCTTCGCGTATTGGGGTATCAACGTGCCGCGGTCGTACACAGCGGCGGCATGGATGAAGTTTCGCTGCATGCGCCGACTATTGTGGCAGAGCTGCATGATGGCGAAATCAAGAGTTATCAACTGACGGCGGAAGACTTTGGCCTGACGCCGTACCATCAGGAACAGCTGGCGGGCGGTACGCCGGAAGAAAACCGTGACATTCTTAGTCGCTTGTTACAAGGTAAAGGTGAAGCCGCTCACGAAGCAGCCGTTGCCGCGAATGTCGCCATGTTAATGCGCCTGCACGGTGAAGAAGATTTAAAAACTAATGCGCAAACCGTGATTAATGTGCTGCGTAGCGGCGCGGCCTACGACCGTGTTACTGCGCTGGCAGCAAGAGGGTAAATGATGCAAACCGTTTTAGCGAAAATTGTCGCTGACAAGGCGATTTGGGTAGAAGCCCGTAAACAGCAACAACCGCTGGCCAGTTTTCAGAATGACGTACAACCCAGCGCTCGTGATTTCTACGATGCGCTGCAAGGCGCACGTACCGCCTTTATTCTGGAGTGCAAAAAAGCCTCGCCATCGAAAGGTGTGATCCGTGATGACTTCGACCCGGCACAGATTGCGGACGTGTATAAACATTATGCTTCAGCGATTTCCGTACTGACCGATGAAAAATATTTCCAGGGCAGCTTTGATTTCCTGCCCATCGTCAGCCGTATCGCGTCGCAACCCATCCTGTGTAAGGACTTTATTATCGATCCTTACCAGATATACCTGGCGCGTTTCTACCAGGCGGACGCCTGCCTGCTGATGCTGTCAGTACTGGACGATGAGCAATATCGTCAACTCGCCGCCGTGGCCCATAGCCTGAAAATGGGTGTTCTGACCGAGGTCAGCAACGAAGAAGAGCTGGAACGCGCGATTGCGCTTGGCGCGAAAGTCGTCGGTATTAACAACCGCGATTTACGTGACCTGTCGATTGATCTGAATCGCACCCGCCAACTGGCGCCACGTCTGGGCCATGGCGTAACCGTCATCAGCGAGTCCGGTATTAATACCTACGGCCAGGTACGCGAACTCAGCCACTTCGCCAACGGTTTTCTGATTGGCTCTGCGCTGATGTCGCATGATGACCTGCACGCCGCTGTGCGTCGGGTTCTGCTTGGCGAGAACAAAGTCTGCGGTTTGACCCGGGCTCAGGATGCAAACGCGGCATATGAAGCGGGCGCCATATATGGCGGGTTGATTTTCGTGCCCTCATCTCCGCGCGCGATTAGCGTTGAGCAGGCGCGGGAAGTCATGAGCGGCGCGCCATTACAGTATGTCGGCGTGTTCCGCAACACCGAGATTACCGAGGTGGGCGATAAAGCGTTGGCCCTGGGACTGACTGCGGTGCAACTGCATGGGAGCGAAGATCAGACCTATGTTGACGCGCTGCGCGATGCGCTGCCCAAACAGGTGCAAATCTGGAAAGCGCTGAGTGTTGGCGAAACGTTGCCAGACCGGGATTATCAGCATGTCGATAAATACGTGCTCGACAACGGCCAGGGTGGTAGCGGTCAACGCTTCGACTGGTCTCTTTTAGGCGGGCAATCGCTGGAAAACGTTTTACTGGCTGGCGGACTTGGCGCTGATAACTGTGTCAATGCGGCAAAAACCGGCTGTGCCGGGCTCGATTTTAATTCTGGCGTAGAGTCACAGCCGGGCATCAAAGATGCACGACTTCTGGCTTCGGTCTTTCAGACGCTGCGCGCATATTAAGGAAAAGGACATGACAACATTACTCAATCCGTACTTTGGTGAATTTGGCGGTATGTATGTGCCACAAATTCTGATGCCTGCTCTGCGTCAACTGGAAGAAGCTTTCGTCAGCGCGCAAAAAGATCCTGAGTTTCAGGCGCAGTTTACCGATCTGCTGAAAAACTATGCTGGTCGTCCAACCGCGCTGACAAAATGCCAGAACATTACTCACGGGACCAACACCACGCTGTATCTTAAGCGTGAAGATTTACTGCACGGCGGCGCGCACAAAACTAACCAGGTGTTGGGTCAGGCGTTACTGGCGAAGCGTATGGGGAAAACGGAAATCATCGCCGAAACCGGCGCAGGTCAGCACGGCGTCGCATCGGCGCTAGCCAGTGCGCTGCTGGGTCTGAAGTGCCGTATTTATATGGGTGCGAAAGACGTTGAGCGTCAGTCGCCTAACGTTTTCCGTATGCGTCTGATGGGGGCAGAAGTCATTCCTGTTCATAGCGGTTCTGCAACGCTGAAGGATGCCTGTAACGAAGCCCTGCGCGACTGGTCTGGCAGCTACGATACCGCGCACTATATGCTCGGGACGGCGGCAGGACCGCATCCCTTCCCGACCATTGTACGTGAATTCCAGCGCATGATCGGCGAAGAAACAAAAGCGCAGATCCTGGAAAAAGAAGGTCGTTTGCCGGACGCTGTTATCGCCTGCGTGGGCGGTGGTTCTAACGCCATTGGTATGTTTGCCGATTTTATTAATGAAACCAGCGTCGGTCTGATTGGAGTAGAGCCAGGCGGTCACGGGATCGAATCCGGTGAACACGGCGCACCGTTAAAACACGGTCGTGTCGGGATTTACTTTGGCATGAAATCCCCGATGATGCAGACCGAAGAAGGACAGATTGAAGAGTCTTACTCTATTTCCGCAGGTCTGGATTTCCCGTCTGTCGGGCCGCAGCATGCATACCTGAACAGCATCGGTCGCGCCGATTATGTCTCAATCACCGACGATGAAGCGCTGGAAGCCTTCAAAACGCTGTGTTTACATGAGGGGATTATCCCGGCGCTGGAGTCCTCCCATGCCCTGGCACACGCCCTGAAAATGATGCGTGAAAATCCGGAAAAAGAGCAGTTACTGGTGGTAAATCTCTCCGGTCGCGGCGACAAAGACATTTTCACCGTACACGATATTCTGAAAGCGCGAGGGGAAATCTGATGGAACGTTACGAAAATCTTTTTGCACAGTTGAAGGACCGCAAAGAAGGTGCTTTTGTCCCCTTCGTAACCCTGGGCGATCCGTCGGTTGAGCAGTCACTGAAAATCATTGATACGCTGATTGAAGCCGGTGCCGATGCGCTTGAGCTAGGCATTCCATTCTCCGATCCGCTGGCGGACGGTCCGACCATACAGGAAGCCACACTGCGGGCATTCGCCGCGGGCGTGACACCGTCACAATGCTTTGAGATGCTGGCATTGATTCGTCAGAAACACCCTACCATTCCAATTGGTCTGCTGATGTATGCCAACCTGGTGTTCAGCAAGGGTATTGACGAATTCTACGCTCAGTGCGAGAAAGTCGGTGTGGATTCTGTTTTGGTGGCAGATGTGCCTGTTGAGGAGTCTGGACCATTCAGAACTGCGGCACTCCGCCACAACATTGCACCTATTTTCATCTGCCCCCCTAACGCTGATGAAGAACTGCTCCGCCAGATTGCCTCTTACGGTCGCGGCTATACCTATCTGCTTTCACGTGCTGGCGTGACCGGTGCTGAAAATCGTGCGGCGTTACCGCTCCATCATCTGGTGGAAAAACTGAAAGAATACGGTGCTCCTCCGTCATTACAGGGATTTGGTATCTCAGCGCCTGACCAAGTCACCGGCGCGATTGAAGCCGGTGCTGCCGGGGCAATTTCCGGCTCAGCGATTGTGAAAATCATTGAGAAGAATGTTGCCGCACCTGAGCAGATGCTGGCTGAGTTGAAAGCCTTTGTCAGCGCAATGAAAGCTGCCACGCCTTACTAAGCTAAATCAACCGCCAGAGACTTCTGGCGGTTTTACCCTTCTTTGGTGTTCTTCATTTTGTACATGGCGTTATCCGCATTCTGAATTGCCACATCCAGCTCGCCGTTCACTTCCGCAATCCCCCACGACACTGACAATGGCACGGTATGACCGTCCACCACAAACACATGGCTGGTCACCTGCCCGCTAATGCGTTGCGCAATTGCCTTAGCGTCACTTGCCTGCGAGCGAAACAGAAGGATCATAAACTCATCCCCGCCGGTACGAATCACAATATCGTGGCTGGTTCGGGTGTTAGACAGCATTCGGTTAGCGATAATTTGCAGCGCCCGGTCACCTGCCGCATGGCCCCAGGTATCATTGACAGCCTTGAACTTATTGCAATCCAGTAACACCACCGAGCAGTGCGATAAATCACGACGCTTGATGATGTCGAGAATTCGGCGGTTAAAACAACCGGTCAGCGTGTCGATATAAACCTTGAGGTCGCTTTCATTCAGCCAGGATTTTAGTGAGAAACTGATGATGACGAAGAAGAACGGCGCCAGCAGGATCACAATTCCGGCATGCGAATCACGCACCATAAAACGGCCTAATGACAGCGAATAGTGCAGCGCATATTTCTCCGAAAAGTTGCGCACCATATAGCGGGACTGGCCTGTACATCTACCGGATAAACAAAGGCTCTCATTGTTGGTCAAATTCACCAACTCCACATTCAGCTCAGGTGGAAGGTGGTAGTCAAAGGCTTGAGCCAACGCTTCCTGCAATTCCGGCTTTGAATGGTCATAGACCAGATAGGCCACGATTTGGTCTGATATCTCTTTACCCGACAGATCGTAGATATAGCTCACCACGCTGTAAGCTTTTTCACCGGTAATTTTATCGGTATAGAAGTTCGTTGAACTAAGGGCTTTGTTTTTGACGTTTTTTTGCAACAGTCGGGTATAGAAATCGACAGGTGGATAGAAAAAGTTGGTGATATCCCGCGCCATTTCAGAATTGGAGAAGCTGAAATTGCGCGAATCGGAAGCCATAAACCAGTAAAAATAATCTGAGTTTTTGGCGATAATGTAACGATGCGCATCGAAGCTCCCCGGGTTTAGCTCATTGACCATCCCGCGAATAAACTCCGCCGCCGTATACATACACAACGCATTATGACTGGTTCGCTGGGCAATAATTGTCCCCGTCGCCGAATGCAGCCGCTTTGGGTCGGCGTTAATGCCCCATTCATCATCATTGCGGGGAACAAATTGTGAAATTTCGCCACATTGCTCGCCCGTTTTGATATGGTGATAGCGCTCGCCAATCGCGTCGGCGATCAACTCGTTATCGTTAAAAATGTCCATCATGCGCGCTTGCAGGCGATTAACACCTTCACTGGCTGCCGCTATCCGCTGCTCATAGATAATAAACAGAAATAACGAAGTAAATATCAACGTAATGAGCCCTGATACCAGCAATGCCTGCCTGTTTCTGAGCTTATCCTGCACAATCTTCACGAGTCCACCCTGCTAGTTAACATATTGCCAAACCGGTTACCCGTTTATGTTGTTGCATAACTGCGCTGTACGTTGATTGAGAATATTTACCGCCCCTTCGCTGATGAGTCAAAAGCCCGCCGTTGCGCGCGCTGAAGTTACCGATTTATACAACAAAAGCACATATTTGTTAACATAAATGCAAACTAAGCATCGCCTTCAATGGGATACCCTGCCCGACGGACAGCCTCACGGCAGTCGTTTACACCGGCGGCGTACCCCGCTTCAATCTCACAAACCGGGCTGGCGCTGCAATAAGGCAGTTTAACCGGAGTGGCCATAAGTTTCTCCAGAATCTCCATTTTATCCATGTAATTCAGCAGCTCACGAGCCACGCTTACGGCAAACTCGGCCGTATCATCGCCGGTGAACGGTTCCAGAAGCGTGATTTTTTGTTGGAGTTGATGGCGGGTTAGCATCGTCAATACCCTCAAAGCCAGTTTGCTTAAAGAGTAGCATTACATCGAAGAAGAGAAATACGCCACTGACGATTCAGGGGGCAAATCTTAATCACAGCCTTCACAGTTATGGCTGAAACCGGGCACGGTATCCTCGTATTTTTACAGAACATATTCATAGGTAGCGAATAGCTCTGCCCATCCCACATTCGATCTGAGATGTTGCCGTTGTTTGCAATGTTTAAGAGATGAGCAGCGAAACGCTGAATGCATCAATATCATAAAGTTTTAGTAATGATTTACATAGATATCATATTAAATGTGAATATTACATTGGCTCATCAAGCCTAAAATCATTATAGTGTCAGAGCAATAGCGTTATTTTTGCAAGGCCATAATAATTTCACTTAGGTCATGTTATTAACGTGTGAATTAGTTGTTTATAAATGCAGGATGCGCCAGGAATATTTGCACTTAACTCAAATTCACCTTTAAAAATATTCAGAAAGCCAAAGGGATCAAACCACAGGATAACGACTAAATAGCATTGAATAAAACGACATAACGGCGATCACACCTGAGACAGGTCTGTGAGGTTGCTACATGTAACTTATTCATCCTCAATAATTGCATAAGTAAACAATAAAAGCACATAAGAAGAAAATTCTTGTGTTTAAAACATATTTTGTTTGTCAGGATATCTGGGTCCATAAATTAAAAATCATGTCTATCCAATTTAACCTTCAAATGGTCAGAAGTGGTTTACGCCCACTTAAAATTATTCCGCTAATTATTTCCGTGTTAATTATTGCTAGTGTTAATATATTAACTGCAAAATATAACACTGTGATTAATCGGACGCTTGTTTTTTTCATGATCATGCTTTCATTACGATGCCTACAGTATCTCTTTTTCAGAAACATTCTGGCTACTTTAATTTTAATACCCGTCGCAGCTGATATCACTCTTCAATTGCATGCCTGGAATAATTACAACTCAGAATTTAGTTATGGATTTGCGTTAAGTGTTTTAAATACAACTCCCAGTGAAGCAATAGCGATGCTGAGATTATATTGGCGCGACTGTGTTACGTTCTTTACACTTGTAATGTTTTTTATTTACTCTATAAACACTGGCGCGAGACCTGTACCCTATCGATTTCGTCACTACCCAATAGTTATTTTGGGCTTGATAATTTTCTTTTTGTTTTCGCAAGCTTATCTCCACCAGATAAGGAAAAGTAATGTTGAAAGTCTGGTGCAACGAGTCATCCGCTCTACTCCAGTAAGTACCGGAAAAGAGTTTATGCAGGCTATGCAAGATAACTCCATAATTTCTGATATCGGTAAAAACATTCCCAATTATAAGATAACAGTAACTGATACAGGGATCGAAAACTATATACTGATCGTCGGGGAATCTGCGCGTGCGTTAAATATGGGGATATATGGATACACAAGGGATACCACCCCTGAACTTATCAAACAAAAGCAGCAACTTTTACTGTTTCATAACGCGATTGCGCCTGCACCGGTAACAATCATGGCTGTCCCCCTGGCACTTACTGCTGACTCAGTGCAAGCCCGTCACCCGCGTAATTACAGCGATAATATTATTAATATCACCAACCAGGCTGGCTATGATACATACTGGTACAGTCGCCAGGGAAATGGAGGGGCGCATAACAATATAATTACCGGGATTGCCATGAATGCACATCAGCATGAATGGATAGAATATGGCTATGATGAGGCGTTGTTGCCGTTATTACATAAGGCATTGCAGAAGCCAGGTAAGAAACTTATTGTCCTGCATTTATATGGCAGTCATGAACCTTCCTGTCAACGTTTTCCAGAAAATCATACTGTCTTATTTGGCCAGAGTAAAGCTGACGATTGTTATGATAACTCAATTCGCTATACTGATGAACTGATGGGTACTATATTCAATGCGCTGGAAAACACTCGCTCATCAGTAATGTATTTTTCCGATCATGCGCTGATCCGTGATCCTGCTCGCTCGGTGGTTTATTCTCATGGTGGTGTTAGACCGCCGAAAGAGGCATTACAAATCCCGATGTATATTTGGTACAGCCATTTAGTCGATGAGAAAACAAAGTTCACTGGAGATTATAATACGCCGTGGTCTGCCGATGATCTTAACTCTCTTGCAGAATTGTGGCTTGGCATCCATCGTCAGGGCAACGCGAAAAAGTCTATGAAATCCTGGTTAATAAACTACCAAAAGGAGATTTTCATCATGGACACAACGGGTAAAAAATACCATTGGAATGATGTTCGTTAATGCTGAAGAGTTGGCAAAACTGGTCATCAAATGACCAGTTTTGCCGAAAGGTTTTGCAAAAAAATTTAAAAACGATAACCCGCAGAGAACATAAACACCCACGGATCGAGACGTACGCTGTCGCTATAACGGGCTTGAGGAAGAACTGCGCCATTAGATTTGTACTTCGCTGTCGTATCGATATCCATGTACCAGACCGATATACATCTGATTTTACACTATCAGCATGAATTAAAAGCGTTTTATTGATATTTTGCCATCTCTAAATCAACATTTGGGATGTGTTGTAAGCTTATGATTCACCGATAGATTTAAATTGTTTTGCAGAACGTATTTTATAAGATATTCGTTGTGTACCTATACTTTCAGTATGGAGACTGGAGGTGTCTATGTGTGGACGTTTCGTTCAATCAATGACGCGTGAAGATTATCTTGCCCTGCTCGCTGATGAATCAGAACGCGACATTCCATACGATCCAGAACCCATCGGACGATTCAACGTAGCGCCAGGAACAAAAGTTCTGCTTCTGAGCGAACGTGATGAGCAACTGCATCTTGATCCAGTGATCTGGGGATACGCCCCCGGTTGGTGGGATAAACCGCCGCTCATTAACGCACGGTCTGAAACTGCGGCCACCAGCAGAATGTTTAAACAACTTTGGCAGCATGGCCGCGCGATTTGCTTTGCTGATGGATGGTTTGAGTGGAAAAAGGCAGGGGACAAAAAGCAACCCTACTTTATTCACAGGGCAGACGGTCAGCCAATTTTTATGGCGGCGATCGGCAGCACACCATACGAACGTGGAGATGAAGCAGAAGGTTTCCTGATAGTGACAGCTGGGGCCGACAAAGGACTGGTAGATATTCACGACAGGCGGCCACTGGTACTATCACCAGATGCTGCTCGCGAATGGATGAGACAGGACGTTGGAGGGAAAGAAGCGGAGGAGATTGTAGCTGACGGTTCCGTGCCCGCTGATAAATTTATATGGCACGCAGTGACGCGTGCCGTCGGGAATGTTAAGAATCAAGGCCCAGAGTTAATAGAAACTATGCGTTGATGTATGATGCGGCAGGGAAAAACCTCAACTTTGAGCGAGGAGCGGACGTCCCATCCCAGGAAGAACGTAAAAAAACGCCTCACGGCGGTTTAGCTATCCAGTCAGGAAGTTGCGCTTGCTAGTCTTGCTGCAAATCCAATGAAGAACATCCCTACCAGCGCGTTTCCGATGGCAGATAACCTACGATTGCCTTTCAGACGGCTGAGCATATAAGAGCCGCAGAAAACGAGAAAGCCGAAATAAACGAGAGTAATTGCGAACATCACTGCAGCAAGAATGATAAACGCCATCCAGGAATGTTCAGCCTGAACATTGATGAACTGGGCGAAGAATGAGATATAGAACAGAAGCGTCTTTGGATTCAGTAGCGTAACCAGCATTCCTCGTCCGATAATCCCCCCCGCATCAGCTAAAGATTTCTTTTCCTCACTCGTTTCGACAGCTGGCTTAAAGATAGCGCGTATCGTCTGGACACCGAGATAAAATAGATAGGCAGCACCGGCGTATTTGATGGCGTTAAACAAGGCCGGAGTTGAGCTTATGACTGCTGCCAGCCCACACCATGCCAGCAGAACCAGAAGTACGTCACTCATGAGAATGGAAAATATTGCAGCAAAACCTCGTTTGATGCCGCTCGTAATGCTTGTTTTAATCACGAACATGGTTTCAGGACCAGGAGCAAGGACTATCAGCGTCGCACCTAGCAGGTACGTCCAGAAATTCACTATACCAAAATCAGCAAACATTTTTACTCCAACTCTATCGTTTTCAACCAGGCTATTCTAACGTAACCGGCCATAATGAAAATACATCATGGCTACTTTCAATTCAGCCAATGTAGTGCAATATTGCGTCATTATTTCCAACGCTGATAAGCCGGTAATCAGGACTTAGAATAGCCGGAACATTATCTTCACTTAAAAGCGCTTCAATAGTCAGAGTACGATCAACGACTACACCTGAGCGTGTTATTCGTTAAATCTTTCGTGGAGTATCTGTTCAAGCCATACCCGATTTTTCCGCCTGCTGCTATGAAGAGAGCATGCAAGTCTTTTTAGCGTCTCCAGGAGCATAGTGTTTGTCCTCATCACAATCGAACATTAACTCTTAAGACCATAATTGCTGGAATGCAACGTCCGCGCCGGTCGAAGACTGTGTGAGGGGCCCCTTCTTCAAATCGGGATGCCCGTTTTAAGATCGAGCTTAAAAGGTTCCCAACCTCCTGGCGGGTCCCACTCTCCCAGGCCAGCACCGTCTCATTCTCTATCGATGTAATGATCACGCCATCAATGGCGCACTGCCTGGATTTCCAGAGAATGCCCGCAGCAATATCCAACAGAAAAACGTGGTAGTAAGTGGTGACCAGAACCCGATTATGTAGCCTGTCAGAATGGATGTCAGGAACTGAATAAATATGGACAACGTAATCACCTAGTGGATGGCTTCTGAACGAGTGTGTGGTCACCTCAACAACATGAAAGTGGTCGCCACAAATGATTGCCACCTGGGATTCATTCAGTAGGAAATCACAAAAGGCGCTGGAAATCAGCCAGCCATCCTCATCGGCACGTATAAATAACTGTAAAATCACAATGGGCTCACCGCCCTTACTGATTAACAGTCGTCGATCCTTTTCTCCATTAGCGCCAAAGGGATTGACGTCGATGATCGAAACACCTTCCCTTTCATCTCCGGGCTTAGGCTGTTCAAGCCAGGTCGCTTGCAATGTCATTGAGTATCCTAAGTGTGAACAGCAGAAGAACACATACTACTTTACAAGCTGATGTCACGACAGCGCCTTAAGTTGCCATATTGCGCTGACCGGGCCCCGCGGATGAGTACATTCAAGTGTTAGCAACGCCCGCTTCTGGCACACAGCGGAAGACCATCGTGCAAACATCAATGACATATCTCCTGCGAAAGCTTTGCTCTTCCTTTGCCTCCAGCCAAACCGCTTGCCTGGGGGTATTGTTGAGGAAAACATGGTTCACTCTGAACCGCTATGATTCTAAAGCGCGCTACAGCCTCATCGTCTCCCTGCATGTACCGGAGACCGATGTCGATCTGCTGACACCGGTAAGAGTAAAGTGGATGCGCTCATCGCCAGTCAGATCGAAATTCCGTCCTGAAACAGTGGTGCGTCTTAATCCGGCGCTAAACTCGTTCGCCTCTCTCACCGGGTCTGCATCGCCACGGATTTAATCACCACTGCTCCCGTATCACCTTTTTCACCTGGCAGAACACCCGCAGGCAGACTGACCAGAACGTTGACCCTACGGACGATGAGCGGGATACAGGGTTGTCCTTCTGAATTTGCCCCACATTGTCAGAAGTGCTTTCTTGCTCCACGACGGTGGGCACTGCGGCGCTCTCCACCACGACAGGCGGAACCTCAAGCTCAAGCGAAAGCTGATTATCAGCGGGGATATTATTGCCCTCTGCTGCTGTCTCATCCTGGCGTTTGATCCCCTGCGTTTCGAGCCATGAGATATCCAGTTGCCAGGCATAACGAGAGCGTTCCCGCCACACGTCAAAGGCCTCATCCACATAGTCAAATGCGCCCTGAAGGGACCAGCCGTTGACGAGAGCCAGATGAGCCACCGCCTCGTCCTTTTTACCCCGTAGCTCGCTGAACCCCATGTGTTTGACTTCATGGCATGAAGGGCATAACGCGATGAGCCCGGTGAGGGTCTGACACTGCCTGTCATCATCGTAATGCCAGATTTCATGGCACTCTACCGGCCATCGGGGTCCCTTTCCGCCGCAGATCTGACATTTCCCCCCTGCTGATCTGGCCGTTTGTTGGCGTAACCGTTTCCAGTCCGTTGAAGATACCGCACTTCTGACGTTATCGAACCAGCATGTCCGGGGGACCAGCTCAATCGTGAGTCTTGGTGGGTAAAAGCTTACATCAGGTTCCCCCTCCAGAGCCTTCAGCACTCCCCTGTGAAGATACTCCTGACAGACATCAGAAAGGTTGTTTTTCCTGCACATCTCTGCAAGCCACTCTTCCGACCGGTTATCTCGGATTTTACATACCATGTAACGGAGCACTTCTTCATGGGGTAAGGGCACAGCTTGTTCAATATCAGGAAATAAATCCATGAAGAAATCCTTTTGCCTGGGCGCGTCTCAGCTCATTATACGAAAGGCTTTGAGGTGATTAAACGGGTTAAGGTCGCGCTCTTCGTCCTTTGGCTGCATGAATCAAATATGAAACGATGTAGATGATTCTATGTGATAAAATTCGTCTAATGAGACATCAATTTTGCGAGTTGCAATACAGCGCGAAGAGGCAAAAATCCGCGTATGGATTCAAGGTGTACAAATAGCTATCATTGATTACTCCAAAGATTTATTAGGTATTGTGCAGAACTATGTCTCCGGCACTCAGCAGATGGTTTTCAAAAATGGAATTATTAAATAGACATATTGATCTGCTCCCCCTTGCTACCTACACACGAGCTATCAAGTTGCAGGTATGCTGAACGCGTTCACGCCACGCACTAAAAGCGTCATGCGCATAATCGAATGCACCCGACCGCTCACAAGATATGATTAGAAACTTGTGTGTAGTCACTGTAGTTGCTTCAACGGATAAGAATTGGAGCTACTGGAACCGTCGCTGTAGACCTCTGTAATAATGATTTTTTTACCCTCTACAGCATATTTGACCGTACTGTCTGCTGGATCATCCCGCCACCGACCGGTGCTGTCGGGGTTGTCAGACGCCCACATCACTTGATTGCCGATAAGTTTGCACTTGATGGCCCAGCGGGTGCTATCGTTCTGTCGGATATAATGTACATAAGCAATACCTGACTCGACTTTGTCCAGCTGCATGATTTTGTGGTCACGGCCAAACATCGCCGCTGAAGCAGCCTTACACACCTGACCCACCGTCACTTCAGAAGCCAGTACCGGAGCAGAAAATACGAGCGGAACAAGAAGCAGGAGTTTCTTCATGCGGATCCATCCTTTTGATATGTTCATGAATAACGCTTATTTATATTTCGGCAGCCTGGAGTATTTCTTGACGAGAATTTAGCGTTGCGATGACTGGAGTGACTGGCAGGATCCCTAGCGTAATCTCAGACACTCCCCGACTGTCAGCCCTGCTACTGCTGTGCATCCTCAGCATGGTAAGCGAATAAAACATCGGGCATGAGGCCGGTTTTCTCTATGGTTGCCAGCACGGACCGCGTTGAAGCCTCGGAGATGACCTTCATCGCCTCATCACGTATTTCAACATACGCAGGTTCTTCACGGGGCACAAAAGGCTCCAGGAGGTGGGCAATGGCTTTACCGTTAATAGATAGGCTGAACGTGCCAGCAGTACGATCCACATTCCAGATGTAGATGAGTGGCCATAACCCCAGTTCGTCGCATTCGGCCTCACTGCGTATTCCCGGCAGATACACAGGCATTGATAGCTTTTCATCACTCAGCGTCAGCGCGATAAACTGGTTTGCCGTCAGTCGGGGACCTTGCCCGGGCTCTGCGTCAGGTTTTTTCTTTTTAAAGAATCCGAACATGGTCTTTCCTTGTTTATGACGAATCGGAGGTGTAATCACTGTCTCACTGAGCGGATTAATCAGGGCGTCGCTTAGCGACGTGCAGACTCGCGCTAACTCTCATTCAGTAAAAGTGATTTTTACATGATTCCTGCCGCCAGAAACGAGAATTACTTATCGCTTTTCCCAGAAAGAGAACCATATGATAGCCAACACACCGCTAGCGTGAATGCTGGCATTATCACGAAGAAACAAGGGAGAATCCTTCGATTACACATGCAACATTATTGGTTGCCGCTTTCCGGGGGAGTGGAATAGTCACTTTTCTTAACGTCCTCCCGCCCTCTCCGCCAGATCGAGCCTCATAAAGTTGTTTTGAAGTTAGGAGTTACTCAATGGCAGGTCACGAGTGGTTCACGCTGCATTTCAAAAGCGACAACCATGTGAGCGAAAATTCCGTTCAGGGACCCGCCGTTCATGTGGGCCAGATGCCCAACCGTCTTCTTCTTGCTGCTAGCCAGTCCTGTCCTACATTCATTTGATAAGGCCGCTTTGAGCGAGGAGCTGACATTGTGCTTAAATAATGATGG
>NZ_SZXE01000023.1:0-486593 GCF_005281255.1 Citrobacter sp. wls708 | reverse complement strand
AAGTGATTCACATCCGCCGTGTCGATGGAAGCGCATTATAGGGAGTCGACTCAGGAAGACAAGCGGAAAAATGCATTTTCGTTCCAACCGCTCACCTTTTATCCACAACGCTTACTTTTGCTGCTTTTTTATCGCCTTTGGCAGGTCTGCCAGACTATTTATAACCAAATCTGCCGCATTTTCTGCTTCCGGCGTGACGGGTTTGCCCGTGCGCACCAGTACCTTGGTGCCAACATTCGCCGCTGCTGCCGCCTGCATATCTTCTATTTTGTCGCCTACCATATAAGAAGCAGCCATATCGATGTGCAGGAAGTCGCGAGCGGAGATCAACATCCCGGGATGCGGCTTACGGCAATCGCAGACCTGACGATACTCTTCTACGGTACCCTGCGGATGGTGCGGGCAATAGTAGATACCATCCAGATCAACGTCGCGATCGGCCAGCGACCAGTCCATCCATTCGGTCAACGTTTCAAACTGTGCCTCGGTAAATTTACCGCGCGCGATACCAGACTGGTTCGTCACCACAATTAGCGCGTAACCCATATTTTTAAGTTCACGCATGGCATCAATAACGCCGTCGATAAACTCGAACTCATCAATCTCATGTACGTAACCGTGGTCCACATTAATGGTGCCGTCACGGTCGAGAAAAATTGCGGGTACAGACTTTGCCACCTTTTATAGCTCCTGAATAAGGCATGTGGCTCTAGTATCGCATGTTTCGGCGGGCAAGAAAGTGCTCATCGTGCAAAGCTAGATTGATTTAGACGTCTGGATGCCTTAACATCCATCTTGTTGACGGCCTTGACCGTCCCAGACAGACGAAAATGCCACGGCTAACTTAATTACGATAATAAATAACCAATGATTAAACTTTCGAATATCACCAAAGTGTTCCAGCAGGGGACTCGCACCATTCAGGCGCTAAATAATGTCAGCCTGCATGTTCCCGCCGGGCAGATTTACGGCGTCATTGGCGCCTCCGGTGCCGGTAAAAGTACGCTTATCCGCTGCGTTAACTTACTTGAACGCCCAACCGAAGGCAGCGTTCAGGTCGGCGGTCAGGAGCTGACAACGCTTTCAGAGTCCGAGTTGACCAAAGCTCGCCGTCAAATCGGCATGATTTTCCAACACTTTAACCTGCTCTCTTCCCGTACCGTGTTTGGCAACGTTGCGCTGCCGCTGGAACTGGATAACACGCCAAAGGAAGAGATCAAACGCCGTGTAACAGAACTGCTGGATTTAGTTGGCCTTGGCGACAAGCACGATAGCTATCCGGCCAACCTTTCCGGTGGACAAAAACAGCGAGTGGCGATCGCCCGTGCGCTGGCAAGTAATCCCAAAGTGTTGCTCTGCGATGAAGCCACCAGCGCACTCGACCCGGCAACCACGCGTTCGATTCTGGAACTGCTGAAAGACATTAACCGTCGTCTGGGTCTCACCATTCTGCTAATTACCCATGAGATGGACGTTGTAAAACGCATTTGTGACTGCGTGGCGGTCATCAGCAATGGTGAACTGATTGAACAGGACACCGTCAGCGAAGTCTTCTCTCACCCGAAAACGCCGCTGGCACAGAAGTTTATCCAGTCCACTCTACATCTGGATATCCCGGAAGATTATCTGGAACGTTTAAAAGCAGAGCCGCAAGCCGACAGCGTGCCAATGCTGCGCATGGAGTTCACCGGTCATTCGGTCGATGCGCCATTACTCTCTGAGACGGCCCGTCGCTTTAATGTGAATAACAACATTATTAGCGCGCAGATGGATTATGCCGGCGGCGTGAAGTTCGGCATTATGCTGACTGAAATGCACGGCACACAGGAAGATACACAAGCAGCCATTAACTGGCTGCAGGAACACCATGTAAAAGTAGAGGTACTGGGTTATGTCTGAGCCGATGATGTGGCTGCTGGTTCGCGGCGTATGGGAAACGCTGGCAATGACCTTTGTGTCCGGTTTTTTTGGTTTTGTCATTGGCCTGCCGGTTGGCGTATTGCTGTACGTTACGCGTCCTGGGCAAATTATTGAGAACGCTAAGCTTTACCGTACGCTCTCTGCGCTGGTAAATATTTTCCGTTCCATCCCATTCATTATTTTGCTGGTGTGGATGATTCCATTCACCCGCATGATTGTGGGTACCTCTATTGGGCTGCAGGCCGCTATCGTCCCGCTGACCGTCGGCGCCGCGCCGTTTATCGCCCGTATGGTGGAAAACGCGCTGCTGGAAATCCCGACCGGGCTGATTGAAGCCTCCCGTGCGATGGGCGCCACGCCGTTGCAGATTGTACGTAAGGTATTGCTGCCAGAAGCGCTGCCGGGTCTGGTCAATGCCGCCACCATCACGCTCATCACGTTGGTTGGCTATTCCGCGATGGGCGGTGCCGTCGGCGCAGGTGGTCTGGGACAGATTGGTTACCAGTACGGTTATATTGGCTACAACGCTACCGTGATGAATACAGTACTGGTATTGCTCGTCGTTCTGGTTTATTTAATTCAGTTATCCGGCGATCGCATCGTCCGGGTTGTCACGCACAAATAACGTTGCACACAACACTAAAAACTCATTAAGAAAAGGAAATAAGCATGGCGTTCAAATTCAAAACCTTTGCGGCAGTTGGAGCCCTGATCGGTTCTCTGGCACTTGTGGGTTGCGGTCAGGATGAAAAAGATCCCAACCACATCAAAGTGGGCGTTATTGTTGGCGCAGAGCAACAGGTTGCAGAAGTCGCGCAGAAAGTGGCAAAAGAAAAATACGGTCTGGACGTTGAGCTGGTCACGTTTAACGACTACGTCCTGCCTAACGAAGCGCTGAGCAAAGGCGACATTGATGCTAACGCCTTCCAGCACAAACCGTACCTGGATCAGCAGATTAAAGATCGTGGTTACAAGCTGGTTGCCGCGGGCAATACTTTTGTTTACCCGATTGCGGGCTACTCCAAAAAAATCAAATCACTGGATGAGCTGCAGGAAGGTTCTCAGGTCGCGATTCCAAACGACCCGACTAACCTTGGCCGCTCGCTGCTGCTGCTGCAAAAAGTGGGCTTAATCAAACTGAAAGACGGTGTTGGCCTGCTGCCGACCGCGCTGGACGTGATTGAAAACCCGAAAAACCTGAAGCTGGTTGAACTGGAAGCGCCGCAGCTGCCGCGCTCACTGGACGATGCGCAAATCGCCCTGGCGGTCATCAACACCACCTACGCCAGCCAGATTGGCCTGACCCCGGCAAAAGACGGTATCTTTGTTGAAGATAAAGATTCTCCGTACGTAAACCTGATCGTGACCCGTGAAGACAACAAAGATGCTGAGAACGTGAAGAAATTCGTGCAGGCCTACCAGTCTGACGAAGTGTACGAAGCAGCGAACAAAGTCTTCAACGGCGGTGCTGTTAAGGGCTGGTAATTTTAGGCTGTTTCCAGAATCTGTAATATCATCAGGACGGGCGCTTGCCCGTCTTGTCATTTATGCAAGCACCTGATTCAATATCTGACGTTTAGATCATTCATTGAGGAAATATTATGCGTGCTTTACCGATCTGTTTAGTAGCACTCATGCTGAGCGGCTGTTCTATGTTAAGCAGATCCCCTGTTGAACCCGTTCAAAGCACCGCTACCCCGCCAAAAGCGGAGCCGGAAAAACCAAAAGCACCGCGCGCGGCGCCGGTAAGAATCATTACTAACGCCGAAGATTTAGTGGGTAAACCGTTCCGCGATCTCGGCGAAGTCAGCGGCGAATCCTGCCAGGCATCTAACCAGGATTCCCCTCCGAGCATCCCAACCGCACGTAAACGCATGCAGATTAACGCCTCTAAAATGAAAGCGAATGCGGTATTGCTGCACAGTTGCGAAGTCACCAGCGGGACGCCAGGTTGCTATCGTCAGGCGGTTTGCATTGGTTCTGCACTGAACATTTCGGCGAAATGAGTCATTTTCAGTTCGAGCAAATAGGCGTTATCCGCTCACCTTATAAAGAAAAGTTCGCCGTTCCACGCCAGCCAGGTCTGGTGAAAAGTGCCAGAGGCGAACTGCATTTGCTCGCTCCCTATAACCAGGCCGAAGCTGTTCGCGGCCTGGAAGCCTTCAGCCATTTGTGGGTGATTTTTGTTTTTCATCAGACAATGGAAGGAGGATGGCGTCCAACCGTGCGCCCTCCCCGTCTTGGCGGCAACGCCAGAATGGGTGTCTTCGCCACGCGTTCAACGTTTCGTCCTAACCCTGTTGGCATGTCTTTGGTTGAGCTTCGAGGTATCCGCTGCCACAAAGAGCACGTCATCCTTGAGCTCGGCGGGCTGGATCTTGTCGATGGTACGCCGGTTGTGGATATTAAACCGTATCTGCCATTTGCCGAATCGCTGCCCGATGCTCGCGCCAGCTATGCTCAGGATGCACCGCAGGCCAGCGTAGATGTGTCGTTCAGTGAAGAGATCGCCGGGCAACTGGCTGGGCTGGAAAAACGTTATCCGCATCTTCGCCAGTTTATTGCCGAAGTGCTGGCGCAGGATCCCCGTCCTGCCTACCGTAAAAACGAGGAAGAAGGCAAAACCTACGCCGTTTGGCTGCTGGACTTTAACGTCCGCTGGCGCGTTACGCCGTCAGGATTTGAGGTCTTTGCTCTGGAAGCCCGCTAATTTGCGTCGCGTACTCTTTTGACATCCCTTTCTCGCTGGTAAACTAAACCACTTTTGTTTTGTGCCAGGCTCGTCTTGAGCCTGTTCGATCGTTCAACTGGAACCGTAACAACATGCGTACTAGCCAATATCTGCTCTCCACTCTGAAGGAGACACCTGCCGACGCCGAAGTCATCAGCCATCAGCTGATGCTGCGCGCCGGGATGATCCGCAAGCTGGCCTCCGGGTTATACACCTGGCTGCCGACCGGCGTGCGCGTCCTGAAAAAAGTCGAAAACATCGTGCGTGAAGAGATGAACAACGCCGGTGCGATCGAGGTGTTGATGCCGGTCGTTCAGCCCTCTGAGCTGTGGCAAGAGAGTGGCCGTTGGGAACAATACGGCCCGGAACTGCTGCGTATTGCTGACCGTGGCGATCGCCCGTTCGTCCTTGGCCCAACGCATGAAGAAGTGATCACCGACCTGATTCGTAACGAGCTGAGCTCTTACAAACAGCTGCCGCTGAACTTCTACCAAATCCAGACCAAATTCCGTGACGAAGTTCGTCCGCGCTTCGGCGTGATGCGTTCCCGCGAATTCCTGATGAAAGATGCCTACTCTTTCCATACCTCTCAGGAATCCCTGCAGGAGACCTACGACGCGATGTACGCAGCGTACAGCAAGATCTTCAGCCGTATGGGTCTCGATTTCCGTGCGGTACAAGCGGATACCGGTTCTATCGGCGGTAGCGCCTCTCACGAATTCCAGGTGCTGGCGCAGAGCGGCGAAGACGATGTGATCTTCTCCGACACCTCCGATTATGCAGCGAATATCGAGTTTGCCGAAGCCGTTGCGCCAAAAGAGCCGCGTGCGGCAGCAACGCAGGAGATGACGCTGGTCGATACGCCAAACGCCAAAACCATCGCCGAGCTGGTTGAGCAGTTCAACCTGCCGATCGAGAAAACCGTAAAAACCCTGCTGGTGAAAGCGGTTGAAGGCAGCAAGTCTCCGCTGATTGCACTGCTGGTTCGCGGCGATCACGAGCTGAACGAAGTCAAAGCGGAAAAACTGCCGCAGGTTGCCAGCCCGCTGACCTTCGCCACCGAAGAAGAGATTCGCGCACTGGTGAAAGCGGGTCCGGGTTCTCTGGGTCCGGTGAACATGCCAATTCCGGTCGTTATCGACCGTACCGTTGCCGTGATGAGCGACTTCGCCGCCGGCGCCAACATCGACGGTAAGCACTATTTCGGTATCAACTGGGATCGTGATGTTGCCACCCCGGAAGTTGCGGACATCCGTAACGTAGTCGCTGGCGACCCGAGTCCGGATGGCCAGGGTACGCTGCTGATTAAACGCGGCATCGAAGTGGGTCACATCTTCCAGTTGGGCACCAAGTACTCTGAAGCGATGAAAGCCGCCGTTCAGGGCGAAGATGGCCGTAACCAGATCCTGACCATGGGTTGCTACGGTATCGGGGTCACTCGCGTGGTTGCTGCTGCTATCGAACAGAACTATGACGATCGCGGTATCGTATGGCCAGACGCCATTGCCCCGTTCCAGGTCGCGATTCTGCCGATGAACATGCATAAGTCCTACCGCGTGCAGGAACTGGCTGAAAAGCTGTACGCAGAGCTGCGCGCGCAGGGCATTGAAGTGCTGATGGACGACCGTAAAGAGCGTCCGGGCGTGATGTTTGCCGATATGGAACTGATCGGTATTCCGCACACTATCGTGCTGGGCGACCGTAACCTCGACAACGACGATATCGAATACAAATACCGTCGTAACGGCGAGAAGCAGTTGATTAAAACGGGCGACATCGTCGACTACCTGGTAAAAGCCATTAAAGGCTAATATCAGCAAAAGGCCCTGATAATCAGGGCCTTTTTTTCATCAATTAATTACATCCTTTACCGGGGATAAATTTCGCATCTTTATCCGCCATCAGCGTTTTCACTTTCTCGCCAGTGTCCGGGTTCGCCTCCAGTGTAAAATGCGCTTCCAGCGTCAGCAATACGGATTGCCCGTTTTCCGCGCGCGCGGCTAAATAGTCACGCTCAAGCTGGGCGTTATTCGCCACCGGCATCCGTTTACCCGTTGCGCAGTCGGTAAAGATAGCTGCGTCAGCCATATAGAAGTACATGCCCCGCATCGGCATAGGCGTCACCGGTAAGCTAGCGGAAACGGGCTGAAGGGTGTAGTTGAACTGCGACTCAATCGGATTACCTTCACGATCGAGCATTTCCAGCGCTTCGCCTTTAGCACGATAGTACGACTTTTCACCTTTACTGTCGGTCAGCACCAGCTTATCCGCAGTGCGCGCCCATGTTCCATAAGAGGCAAAGGACGACGGTTCATCCCTCACCCCCTGATAACGTTCGTTCATCACCCATGTTCCGTCTTTTTCGAGGAACAGAGAAGTTTCAATCCCTTCGCAGTCCGCGCAAGGCAGGATGCCTCGCCAGCTTTGCTGCATCGGTTTTAATTCTGCCGCCCGTGTCGGCTGTAGTACTTCGACTTCAGTACGGTTGTTACAGCCGATCAAGGAAAAAAGCGTGCATGCAGCGACGACGGACAATATTGCTGTTTTCACTATCAATTCCTTATAAATTTTTATTCCTGCTCGTCAGTCTTGCGTTCGACGAACTCTCCCGCGCAGTGACTTCACTGTGGATTTTTGCGCCTTCGATGACAACCTACGCTCTTTCGAAGCACGCGTAGGACGCGTTGCCTGTCGGCTTTTTTGCACTGCGGTTAATTCTTTGATCACCGCCACCAGCCGGGATATTGCCGCTTCCCGGTTTAGCTCCTGGCTACGGTATTCCTGCGCCTTAATGATAATAACGCCATCGCCGCTAATCAGATGATGGCTGGCGGCCAGCAGGCGTTCCTTATAATACTCTGGCAGGCCAGAGGCCCGAATGTCAAAGCGCAAATGGATGGCTGTCGAGGTCTTGTTAACGTGCTGACCACCCGCGCCCTGCGCCCGAATCGCCGTGATTTCCAGCTCACTATCAGGGATAGAGACGTTTCGGGAGATGACTATCATGAACCCTGCTGCCACGCGGTCAGATGAATTTCCAGATTGTTCTGAGAATCGGACAACCAGATAGCGCCATCCTGAATCGTCGCCTGCAGCGCCATGGTGCGACCAGCAAATTCACTCAGTTGCGCCAGCTGTTCGTCATCCAGATACCACACGGTAAGATTTTTAAACTGCGCGCACTTACTCTGGTTTTGTTGCCACCAGATCTGGGCCGCACGGCTGTTGTAGGTAAACAGGGCTACCTCAGCAGACTGAGTGCAGGCTTTCTTAATACGACGCTCATCCGGCAGGCCGAGTTCAATCCATAAATCAATGCCCAGATGGTCGTTTCGCAGCCAGGCTTCCGGTTCATCTTCCGCGCTCAGGCCACGCGTGAACTGCAGGCGTTCATCGGCATATTTAATCCACGCCAGCAGGCGCAGCATCATGCGCTCCTGGGTTTCTGAAGGGTGACGCGCCAGCGTCAAGGCTGCGTCAAGGAACTGGTTGCGGTCGAGATCCGCCACATTGACTACAGCTTTATAGATTGTCGCTTTAAGCGCCATTTGAGAACTCCTTTCGAATCAGGCGCTCATTGTAGCGAAAACTGCGGCAAAAGGCTGCTAACAGCACCTCTATCAAGGCCGCTGATATTGCCTGAATGAGTATGGTATAGTCACCTTGCTAAACAGAGTTTATCTTCGTAGGCTTAGACTTGCATCCACGGTTAAGTCAGAGTGCTGACAGGAGGGCATGTGGAAAAATATTGTGAGTTAATACGCAAGCGGTACGCGGAAATCGCCAGCGGAGACTTAGGGTATGTCCCGGATGCGCTGGGTTGCGTATTGAAGGTGCTTAATGAAATGGCGGCAGACAGCGCCCTTTCAGAGTCGGTCAGGGAAAAAGCGGCCTATGCTGCCGCGAACTTACTGGTGAGCGATTATGTCAATGAATGAAACGTATCAACCCATCAACTGTGATGATTACGACAATCTTGAACTCGCCTGCCAGCACCATTTGTTACTGACGTTGGCGTTAAAAGATGGCGAAGTTTTACAAGCGAAAGCAAACGATCTGGTTTCACGCAAAAACGTGGAATATCTGGTCGCAGATGTCGCAGGTGAAACCCGGGAGCTTCGCCTCGATAAAATTGCCAGCTTCAGCCACCCGCAAATCGGTACCGTGGTCGTCAGCGAATCCTGATTCTTTTGTTGCCGGATGGCGGTGCAAGCACCTTATCCGGCCTACTTTCCATGCGATATGTAGGTCGGATAAGCGCACCGCCATCAGGCATGCCAAACCAGACTCACCCCTTCTTTATCTTCTGCTGCTCCCTCACGCGTCACAAAAACACCCGCAGCCGCAATCAGCGTTTCGCCGTAAAACAACAGCGGCGTGGTATCTCGTCGCCAGGGCGGGATCCCCTGCTCCTGCCAGATTTTCTTTAATTTACGTCCACCGTTACGCCCGACAATATGTAATACGCCTGGCGCTTTAAACCGAATGCTGACGGCTTCATCTGCCTGCGGCATACGCAATTCGCCAGCAGGGATGAGTTGCACCGAGCCTAACCCGGCAGGCAGCGTCAACGGCGTTTCCCGGCATGTCCACGGGATGACGGTTTCGCTTTGCCCATCGACCGATTTCACCCACCACAGCTGTGACTGATAACGACGAATGTCGAACTCTCCAAGGCGAAAACAGGGGGAAGCATCTTCCCGCGCCAGCGCGACTTCCTGCCAGATACGTTCCAGAGCGTCACGGGAAGGCATTGGCGCAGTTAATCCTGCCAGCCAGCGGCGAAGCAGGGCGGCACGCCGCACACTGCTCATTGTCATAAGCGGCGCCAGTAAAAGTGTGCCCTGGGCTGTGACGCAGTCGGCTAAATCGCTGGCAAGCAGTTCATCCAGTAAGCTCTCCTGCTCGGCGCACAGCGCGGCGCTGCGGGCCGTGGCTTGCGCGAAGTGCGGCCAACGCAGTTGCAGCAAGGGAGTAACGCGCAATCTGAGGAAATTGCGATCGTAGGTATCATCCTGATTACTTTCATCCTCAATCCAACATAATTGGTGCTGTCGCGCCCACCCTTCCAGCGCCTCTCGCGTTTGCGCCAGCAGCGGTCGGATCAGCCGGGTCCCGGCGAACGGCGAGCTTTCTCCCATGGCGGACAGCCCGGCAGGACCACTGCCACGCTTAAGGGCCAGCAGAAAAGTTTCGCACTGGTCGTCCAGATGCTGGGCGGTCATCAGTACCTCGCCCGGCAGTAACGTCTGTGCAAATGCGTGATAGCGCGCCCGCCGCGCCTGAGCTTCTATCCCCAGACCATCATCCTCCAGACGGACCCGTTCAACCACCAGCGGCACCTGCCACTGCGCGCATATCGATTCACAGTGCTGCACCCAGTTGTCCGCGTGGGGACTTAATCCATGATGAATATGGATTGCGCGCAACGTAACCTCAGGGTGCTGTGCTCGCCATAGCACTAACTGATGCAGCAGCACGGTGGAGTCCAGCCCGCCGCTAAAGGCGACCAGAATCGATTGAGAATTCAGCAGTGAAGTGTTCAGCGTGAGTGTTGTCATGATGGTTACTTACAATGGCATTGCCCGGCACGTTACCGGGCTAACGCCATAATGACAAGCCTTACAACTCATACAGTTCGAGCGGTAATCCGTCGGGATCGTTAAAAAACGTGAAGCGTTTGCCGGTGAACGGATCAATGCGTATCGGCTCGCACTTCACATCGCGCGCTTCCAGATGCGCGATCGCTTTCTCTACGTCATCCACACTGAACGCCAGATGACGTAAACCACAGGCTTCCGGTCGGCTGGGGCGGCAAGGTGGAAATGGGAAAGAAAAGAGCTCAATCACATACTGACCGTTCAATGCCAGATCGCCTTTCCAGGAGTCTCGCTCTTCCCGGTAGGCTTCGCTCATCAGGGTGAAGCCCAACACATCGCAGTAAAATGCCTTACTCGCCGCGTAGTCCGTCGCAATAATGGCAATATGGTGAACCTGTTTTAATCCCAGCATAGCGTTTTGCCTCTTTCGTTTGTTCTTTCAGCACGTTACTCGCGCTCAATGGGTTCAGGCAAGTCGTTATGCCATTTTTAAGACTCTCACACGATACACGCCATCCTCACCCAGTTTAGCGCCATGGATATCGGTTTCAAATCCAGGATAATGATGGCCCACGGAGCACAGCATCAGCAGGAAATCGAGTACAGCCCGGCTTTTTTCCGTGATCATTTCACCAGGCATCAAGAGCGGTACGCCGGGAGGGTAAGGCAGGATCATATTGGCGGAAACGCGCCCCACCAGTTGATCGAGCGCTACCGTTTCAACCTCACCTTTGATCTGCCGCTGCCAGGCCTGATGCGGCGTCATTTTCATTTCCGGTAAGGTATCAAATGCCCGCAGCATCAGCCCGGAAAGATCGTGCTGGCGAATAAGCCTATGGATCCCCTGCGCCAGATCCTGAATGCGCATATTACGATAAAAATCAGGATCTTCAGCATACAGATCCGGCAGCATGTTTTTCACGCGTAAATTCAGATCGTACGAACGCTTAAATTCCGTCAGTCCGCGCAGCAGGCCCATCGCCCGGGTTTTATCAATGCCGATGCTGAACAGGAACAACAGATTATACGGTCCCGTTTTCTCGACAACCACGCCGCGTTCATCAAGGAATTTCGCCACCAGCGCGGCAGGAATCCCCTCTTCACTCATATTTCCCTGTTCATCCATCCCCGGCGTCAGAATAGTGACTTTCACCGGGTCAAGAAACATGTGGTCGGCGTCAGCATCGATAAATCCGTGCCAGTCTTCACCGGGCGCTACCGGCCAGCATTCTGCTTCATCCACCCTTTCTGGTTGCCAGATATCAAAAAACCAGCCATCCGACTCTTCACGCAACCGCTGCACTTCTTTACGAAAATGCAGCGCCCGCTCCACCGAACGATTGATTAACCGCTTACCGGAATTGCCACGCAGCATGGCCGCTGCGGTTTCTATTGAGGCAACAATCGGGTAACTCGGCGAAGTGGATGTGTGCATCATAAAGGCTTCGTTAAAGGTGTCTTCGTCGTAATCGCCCTTAATGTGGATCAGAGAAGCCTGTGACAACGCCGCCAGCATCTTGTGGGTGGACTGGGTTTCAAAAATCACCTTCCCCGGCACGCGCTCACCGCTCATCCCGCTTTTCCCCTGATAGATCGGATGAAAATGGGTATATGGCACCCAGGCTGAATCAAAATGGATAGAGGGCACATCCAGCGTTTGTTTGATCCAGTTGGTGTTATACAGCAGGCCGTCATAGGTGGAGTTGGTGATCACCGCATGCACCGGCCATTGCGCCTGAGGGGTCTCCTCTACCTTGCTTTCAATGCTTGCCCGGCTAAATTCCCGACGGGGGATACCGCCCAGAATACCCAACGCATTACGCGTCGGCTTCAACCAGATTGGCACCACATCGCTCATCATCAGCAAATGCGCCAACGACTTATGGCAGTTGCGGTCAATCAACAGCGTACTGCCCGTGGGTGCGGCGTACATACCAACAATTTTATTGGAGGTGGACGTGCCGTTGGTTACCATATAGCTCTGCTCGGCGCCAAAAGTGCGCGCGATATACTCCTCCGCTTCCAGGTGCGGGCCGGTATGATCCAGCAGCGAGCCCAGCTCGGTCACTGAAATGGAGACATCGGCTTTCAGCGTATTACCGCCAAAGAAATCATAGAACAGGCAGCCGACCGGGCTTTTCTGGTACGCCGTTCCCGCCATATGACCGGGCGTGCAAAAGGTATACTTTCCTTCCTTCACATAGGTAAACAGCGCTTTGGTGAAAGGGGGCGTAATGTTATCCAGATATTCACTGGTGTACTGGCGGATGCGGGTGGCAATGTCTTCAGACTGGCCCAGCGCATACTCAAAAAACCACAGCGCCATGCGCAGGTCGTGAGCGCTGACATCCATCGTTGAATGGGTATTAATAAAGGCGTAAAGCGGAAGATATTCGTTGAGCTGGTTGATGTCACTGCACAGATCCAGACTGTATTCATCCCAGTCAAAAATGACGCCGCAAATTCGCGGGTTATGTTCGATAAACTTCAGCAGGTCAACGCTATTCTGCGGCCAGATAATCTGAAACCCCTGCTGTTGTAGCGCACGCTCAAGTTCCTTGATGGGCTCATCTTTATAAAAGACGCCATGCGGTCCCATGATGGCAATGATATTCATGCGTTCCTCCTGGAAAAACCTCAGTTAAGCATAGCCTGGTCAAACTGCAGGTAAAAAAAAGGGCCACAGCATTGTGGCCCTTTTCAGAATTAATGTAGCTTATGCGTAGCCGTAGCTCATCAGACGCTGGTAGCGACGGTTTTTCAGATCTTCTTTACCTAACACATCAAGATCGGCGAGATCGGCCAGCAGTTGCGCTTTCAGTGACGCCGCCATGGCTTCCGGGTTACGGTGCGCGCCACCCAGCGGTTCAGGAATGATAGAGTCGATAAGCTTCAGCTCTTTCAGACGCGGCGCGATAATGCCCATCGCTTCAGCGGCCAGCGGCGCTTTATCAGCGCTTTTCCACAGAATGGAGGCACAACCTTCCGGGGAGATAACGGAATAGGTGCTGTATTGCAGCATATTCACTTTATCGCCTACGCCGATCGCCAGCGCGCCGCCGGAACCACCTTCACCGATAACGGTGCAGATGACCGGTACGCTCAGACGCGACATTTCACGCAGATTGCGCGCGATCGCTTCAGACTGACCACGTTCTTCCGCGCCCACGCCCGGGTAAGCCCCTGGGGTGTCGATGAAGGTAATGATCGGCATGTTGAAACGTTCTGCCATTTCCATCAGACGCAGCGCTTTGCGATAGCCTTCTGGCGCGGGCATGCCGAAATTACGACGAATTTTTTCTTTGGTCTCACGGCCTTTCTGATGACCAATGATCATCACCGGACGGCCATCCAGACGCGCGATACCGCCGACGATAGCTTTGTCATCCGCATAGGCACGATCGCCCGCCAGCTCATCAAATTCATCAAACGCCAGGCGGACATAATCCAGGGTGTACGGACGCTGTGGATGGCGCGCCAGTTGGGCTACCTGCCATGCGCCAAGATCGGCGAAGATTTTACGCGTCAGTTCTACGCTTTTTTCACGCAGGCGATGCACTTCTTCATCGATGTTAATATCCAGTTTCTCATCCTGACGGCTAACCGCAGTCAGAGAATCGATTTTTGCTTCCAGCTCTGCAATCGGCTGTTCAAAATCAAGGAAATTCAGACTCATAGTATTCCTGTATTAGTCAAACTCCAGTTCCACCTGCTCCGAACCAATAAGGCCGCGGAGATCGTTTAGCAAACGATCGCTCGGAGAGACACGCCACGTCGCGCCAAAACGCAACCGCGCACGTGCATCCGCCCTCTGATAGTAGAGATGTACTGGAATTGTCCCCGAGCGGTGGGGTTCCAGAGACTGACGGAGTCGGTTTAAAAGCTGGTCATCAATTTGCCTGTCCGTCAGCGAGATAGCAAGCCCGCGAGCATATTTTTCCCGGGCTTCGTCAATATCCATGACTTCACGGGCCATCATTTTAAGCCCGCCGCTGAAGTCATCAAAGCTGACCTGTCCGCTGACGATAAGTATGCGGTCTTTTTCCAGCAATTGCTGGTATTTATCCAGGGCATCGGTAAACAACATAACTTCCAGACGCCCGGAACGGTCATCCAGTGTACAGATGCCGATACGATTGCCGCGCTTGGTGACCATTACCCGCGCGGCAATGACGAGCCCCGCAGCCGTGGTGACTTTACCACGTTCTGTCGGATGCATGTCTTTCAGCCTGTGGCCTCCAACATAGCGCTCAATTTCTTTTAAATACTGGTTGATAGGGTGTCCCGTCAGGTAAAGCCCTAACGTTTCACGCTCACCGTCTAATACTACCTGCTCAGGCCACGGTGTACAGTTGGCATAAGACTGTTCAATTTGTTCGGGTTCTTCCGCCAGCACGCCAAACATATCAGCCTGGCCAATAGCCTCGGCTTTCGCATGCTGATCGGCGGCTTTTAGCGCATCATTCAACGAATTCATCAACGCCGCGCGGTGTGGGCCAAGGCGGTCAAACGCCCCGGACATAATCAGTTTTTCCAGCACCCGGCGATTGAGTTTTTTGATATCCGTACGCGCACAGAGATCAAACAGCTCGCGGAAGTAACCGCCTTCGTTGCGCGCCTCAATAATAGCTTCAATTGGCCCTTCACCCACGCCTTTTATCGCGCCGATGCCATAAACAATCTCGCCATCATCGTTAACGTGGAAATGGTAAAGCCCGGAGTTAATGTCTGGCGGCAGGATTTTTAACCCCATGCGCCAGCATTCATCCACCAGCCCGACCACTTTCTCGGTGTTATCCATATCGGCCGTCATTACCGCCGCCATAAACTCGGCCGGGTAATGCGCCTTCAACCATAGCGTCTGGTAAGAGACCAGCGCATAGGCGGCGGAGTGTGATTTGTTAAATCCGTAACCGGCGAATTTCTCCACCAGGTCAAAGATTTTCATCGCCAGTTCGCCGTCGACGCCGCGCTTTTTCGCCCCTTCTTCAAAGGTGCCGCGCTGTTTGGCCATTTCTTCCGGCTTTTTCTTACCCATCGCACGACGCAGCATATCCGCGCCGCCAAGCGTGTAACCAGACAGCTCCTGGGCAATCTGCATAACCTGTTCCTGATACAGGATAATGCCGTAGGTTGGCTCCAGTACCGGCTTCAGACACTCATGCTGCCATTGTACGTCCGGATAGGAAATCTCTTCGCGACCATGCTTACGGTCGATAAAGTTATCTACCATCCCCGACTGTAGCGGGCCCGGGCGGAACAAGGCCACCAGTGCGATCATATCTTCGAAGCAGTCAGGCTGCAGACGTTTGATCAGATCCTTCATGCCGCGGGATTCAAGCTGGAATACCGCGGTGGTTTCCGAGCGTTGCAGCATGTCGAAGCTTTTCTTATCGTCAAGCGGAATGGCCGCGATATCCAGCGGCGGCTCGCCGTTCTTTTCACGGCGGGCGTTGATCATCTCCAGCGCCCAGTTGATGATGGTCAGCGTACGCAGCCCCAGGAAGTCGAACTTCACCAGGCCGGCGTATTCCACGTCGTTCTTATCAAACTGAGTAACCGGGTGCAGCCCCTGTTCATCGCAGTATAGCGGCGCAAAATCGGTAATTTTGGTCGGAGCGATAACCACGCCACCGGCGTGCTTACCGGCGTTACGCGTGACGCCTTCCAGCTTACGCGCCATATCGATCAGCGCTTTAACCTCTTCATCTGCCTCATAGATTTCCGGCAGTTGCGGTTCAGCTTCGAAGGCTTTCGCCAGCGTCATGCCCGGATCGGGCGGCACCAGTTTCGAAATACGATCTACGAAGCCGTACGGGTGCCCCAGCACGCGACCCACGTCTCGGATAACCGCTTTTGCCGCCATCGTACCGAAAGTAATAATCTGCGAAACCGCATCACGACCGTACATATCCGCCACGTGTTCAATAACCTGGTCGCGTTTCTCCATACAGAAGTCAACGTCGAAGTCGGGCATTGAGACACGTTCCGGGTTCAGGAAACGTTCGAACAGCAGGTCAAATTCCAGCGGATCCAGGTCGGTAATTTTTAGCGCATAGGCCACCAGCGAGCCTGCGCCGGAACCACGTCCCGGACCTACTGGTACGCCGTTATCCTTCGACCACTGGATAAATTCCATAACGATCAGGAAGTAGCCCGGGAACCCCATCTGGTTGATAACCTGTAGCTCAACATCGAGACGTTCATCATATTCCGGACGGCGCCTGGCGCGCTCTTCCGGATCCGGGAACAGGAACTCCAGTCGCTGTTCCAGCCCCTCTTTCGACTTCGCCACGAGGAAATCCTCGGTGGTCATATCGCCGGTCGGGAACTGTGGCAAGAAATACTCACCCAAACGCACCGTGACGTTACAGCGTTTGGCAATTTCGACGGTGTTTTGCAGCGCCTCCGGGATATCGGAGAACAGCTCGCACATCTCGTCTTCGCTGCGCATATACTGCTGCGCGGAGTAGTTACGCGGGCGTTTAGGGTCATCAAGGGTGAACCCGTCGTGGATCGCCACACGGATTTCATGCGCGTCGAAATCGCCGGTTTCCAGGAAGCGAACATCGTTGGTCGCCACCACCGGCAAACCACGCCTTTCGGCCAGTTCTACCGCGGCATGCAGATAGTTTTCTTCATCTTGTCTGCCGGTACGGATCAGCTCAAGGAAGTAGCTATTTGGAAAATGCGCTTCGTAAAACGCCACGCATTCGTCAACCAGGGCGCTATTACCGCGCAACAAGCTACGTCCGACGTCGCCCATGCGGCCGCCGGAGAGCAAAATCAAACCTTCTTTTAGCTCGACCAGCCAGTCGCGGTCGATAACCGGCCCTTCTGCGCCATAACCGCGCTGATAGGCTTTTGATATCAATAACGTCAGGTTCTGATAGCCGGTATTGTTAGCGGCCAGTACGGTGAGTTGCGTGAGTTCATCACCCAATAGTTCACTGCGGACATGAAAATCTGCGCCTACAATAGGCTTAATACCGGCGCCGTGACCCGCTCCGTAAAACTTCACCAGACCACACAGGTTGGTAAAATCGGTGATCGCCAGCGCAGGCATGCCTAACGCGGCCGCCTTCTTCACCAGCGGCCCGGTTTTCGCCAGCCCATCGATCATGGAGTAGTCGCTGTGCACCCGGAGGTGGACGAAACGTGGTTCAGACATCTTCAGATTCCTTCGACACAAGAATCAGGACGTGAGTCCCAGTGCGCGTTTGACGGGGCCAAAACTGCGGCGATGGTGCTCTGTCGCGCCATACAGTGCCAATTTTTCCAGATGAAAAGCGGTTGGATAGCCTTTGTGCTGCGCAAAGCCATACTGCGGAAAAACCGTATCCAGCGCTGCCATTTCAGCATCGCGGGTCACTTTTGCCAGTATTGACGCTGCGCTAATCTCCGCTACGCGGCTATCACCTTTGACTACCGCCATCGACGGTACCGGTAATGCCGGACAACGATTGCCGTCAATCAGTACGTATTCCGGCGCAATATGCAGCCCCGCGACCGCACGCTGCATCGCCAGCATGGTGGCATGCAAAATATTCAGATCGTCGATTTCATGCGGTTCCGCACGGCCCACGCTCCAGCTTAACGCTTTTTCTTTTATTTCATCAAACAGCGCCAGGCGACGTTTTTCCGACAATTTTTTTGAGTCGTTAAGACCGATAATCGGGCGAGCCGGATCCAGAATAACGGCAGCAGTAACAACCGCGCCGACCAAAGGACCGCGCCCGACTTCATCCACACCCGCCACTAAATGCGTATGCGGATAAACAAATTCAATCATTGCGCTAACTCCAGGACTGCATCCGCTGCCTGCTCATCAGCATTGCAACGGATCTGCTGATGCAGTTCACGGAAAGTGTCATGCATCGCATGGCTGGTTTTGCCATTCGCCAGTAACGGCAACAGCGCTTGCGCCAGCGCATGCGGCTCACACTCTTCCTGCAACAGCTCTTTAACCAGTTCTCTTCCCGCTAACAGGTTAGGAAGCGAAACGTAATCCGTTTTCACCAGACGCTTCGCCAGCCAGAAGGTAAAGGGTTTCATGCGGTAGCCGACCACCATCGGACACTTTGCCAGCATACATTCCAGCGCGGCGGTGCCTGAAGCCAACAGTGCGGCATCGCTGGCCACCATCGCTTCACGTCCCATGCCATTAAGCAGATGCACGGAAAGCTCCGGCGCAACCTCGGCCTTGATACGCTCAAACTGCTCCCGGCGTTTGGCATTCACCAACGGCACCACGACTTCGAGATCCGGATAATGCTGACGTAACAGTTGCGCCGTTTTCAGAAAATCGGCGCTGAGCATCTCCACTTCCGCGCCACGGCTTCCTGGCAGCAGCGCCAGGCAATGCGCGTCGTGGGGAATACCCAAAATATCACGGGCCGCGTGTTTATCCGGATCCAACGGCATGGCATCCGCCATGGTGTGGCCGATAAAGCGGCACGGGACGTTAAATTTGTCATAAAACGCTTTTTCGAAAGGCAGAAAAGCCAGCACCATATTAGTGGATCTGCCTATTTTGAAAACGCGTTTCTGTCGCCACGCCCAGACGGACGGACTGACATAATGAATGGTTTTTATGCCCTGCTTTTTCAAGTTCCCTTCAAGGGTAATATTGAAATCAGGCGCATCAATGCCAACGAAAACATCCGGCTTGAGCTCGGTGAATCGACGAGTGAGATCGGCACGAATATGCAGTAAACGGCGCAGACGTCCGAGCACTTCAACAATGCCCATCACCGCCAGTTCTTCCATTTCGTACCAGGCTTCACAGCCTTCGGCCTGCATTAGCGGCCCCGCCACGCCAACAAAACGCGCATTGGGAACACGAGCTTTGAGTGCGCGGATTAGCCCTGCACCAAGAATATCGCCGGAGGTTTCTCCGGCGACGAGGGCAATCGTTAAAGGACGCTGCTCAGTCATTAACGAATCAGACCACGCGTTGAGCGCTCAAAGAAGTCGCTGAAAGCCTGGACTTCAGGGTGCTGTTTCGCCAGTTCGGCGATTTCCGGTTTCGCTTCTTCCAACGTTTTACCGCTACGGTACAACGCTTTGTAGGCATTACGAATCGCGGTAATCGCTTCGCGGGTGAACCCACGACGCTTCAGACCTTCGATATTGACGCCAAACGGCGTCGCGTGGTTGCCCTGGGCGATAACGTACGGTGGCACGTCCTGAGCAACGCCAGAACAGCCGCCAACCATCACATGCGCGCCGATGATGCAGAATTGATGCACCGCAGTCATGCCGCCGATGATAACAAAATCATCCAGCGAAACATGTCCGGCAAGCGTGGCGTTATTCGCCAGAATACAGCGGTTGCCTACCGTACAATCATGCGCGACGTGCGCATTAATCATCAGTAAGTTATCGCTGCCCACCTTCGTCACTCCACCGCCCTGCACTGTGCCACGATGAATGGTGACGCTTTCGCGGATGCGGTTGCGATCGCCAATTTCCACGCGGGTTGGTTCGCCAGCATATTTAAGATCCTGGTTAACTTCGCCGATGGAGGCAAACTGATAGATCTCGTTATCGCGACCAATTTTTGTATGGCCATTCACGACAACGTGAGACTTCAGTACGGTACCCTCACCAATTTCAACATGGGGTCCAACAATACAAAATGGGCCAATGTGAGCGTTAGCGCCAATACTGGCGCCCTCTTCCACAATGGCGGTAGGGTGAATAAAGGCGGATTTATCAATCACGTATCAGGCCTCCCGGCTACGGGCACACATCATCGTTGCTTCGCACACAACTTTACCGTCGACCAGCGCAACCCCTTTAAAACGGGTCAGGCCACGGCGCGTTTTCTCGAAAGTCACTTCCATGATCATCTGATCGCCCGGCACGACAGGACGCTTAAAGCGTGCTTCGTCAATACCCGCGAAATAGTACAGTTCGCCTGGTTCCAGTTTTCCTACGCTTTTAAATGCGAGGATACCGGTGGCCTGCGCCATCGCTTCCAGAATCAGTACGCCAGGGAAAATAGGTTTGCCCGGGAAGTGGCCCTGGAAGAAAGGCTCATTAACGGATACATTTTTCACTGCGCGCAGAAAACGACCTTCTTCAAAATCCAGCACGCGGTCAACCAGCAGAAACGGAAAACGGTGCGGCAGAAGTTCTAAAATCTCTTCAATATGCAGAGTATGAGTGTTAGTAGTCAAAATACTCTTCCTGTCAAAATATACTAAAAGGCAATAATAACACGGCCTGTCGCAATCGTATGAATGGGACAGGCCGAAAAGTCAGACATGCAAAAAAGGTGCTTTAGTCTTGTTGATTAACCTTGCGCTCAATCGCTTTGAGGCGCTTGCTCATATCATCAATATTCATCACCAGTGCAGCTGTTTTACGCCATACCTTATTGGGTTGTAGCGGAATGCCTGAGGAGTAGACGCCAGGTTCCGTGATAGGACGCATCACCATACCCATGCCAGTTACCGTGACTTTGTCGCATATTTCCATATGCCCATTGATCACGCTGGCGCCGCCAATCATGCAGTAACGGCCAATCTTCAGGCTACCCGCCATAATGACGCCACCGGCTACCGCCGTATTGTCGCCAATCACAACGTTATGTGCAATCTGGCACTGATTATCAATGATAACACCATTACCGATCACAGTATCGTCCAGGGCACCACGGTCAATGGTAGTACAAGCGCCGATCTCGACGCGATCGCCGATAATCACGCGACCAAGCTGCGGGATCTTCACCCAGTTACCGCGATCGTTCGCGTAACCAAATCCATCCGAACCGACGACAGTGCTGGATTGGATCAGGCAATTCTCACCGATCTGAATGTCGTGGTAAATCGTCACATTCGCCCACAAGCGAGAACCTGCGCCGATTTTTGTATTTTTCCCGACGAAGCAGCCTGCGCCAATAACCACGTTATCGCCCAGTTCTACGCCAGACTCAATGACCGCATTTGCGCCCACAGAGACATTTTTACCCAGCTTCGCCGTCGCATCGATCACTGCACTCGGTGCAACGTTTTGTGCGGGCTGCGGCGTGGTATCTAAAATTTGCGCCATACGAGCATAGGTCAGGTAGGGATTCTTCACTACCAGCGCTGCACTCTTAGCAAAAGGAAGATCGTCCTGCGTCATGACAACGGCAGAAGCCTGGCATACGCCTAAGTGTTCACGGTACTTAGGATTCACCATAAACGTGATATTGCCAGTTTGCGCAGATTGCATGGACGCTACGCCGGTGATGACGATATCGCCATCACCGTGTAATTCTGCATCCAACTGCTCTGCTAAATCAGCCAGTCGAATTGAAGGCATTACTTATTTAACCTGTTTCAGTACGTCAGCGGTGATGTCTTTTACATCGCTGCTATTGTATGCAACGGTGTTTGCGTCAACGACCAGATCGATGCTCTGGCTGTTAGCAACAGATTTCACAGCTGTCTGGATACGAGTAACCAGTTTGCCACGTTCTTCGTTGGAACGACGCGCACGATCCTGCTCAAAAGCCTGAGCTTTCTGTGAGAAAGTCTGACGCTGAGCCATAACGTCTTTTTCCAGCTTGGTACGATCGCTACCCGCTTTCATTGATTGCAGACGCTGCATTTTAGATTGCAGATCGGATTCCATACGCTGCAGTTCGCTGGCACGGCCTTTGAACTCGTTTTCCAGCGTAGCGGAAACACCTGTCTTCTGTGCAACCTGTTGGAACAGGCTACCCATGTTGACGATTGCAATTTTGTCAGCGGCCTGTGCGGACGTTGCCATCGCTAAACCGAGACCTGCAGCTAATAACCACTTTTTCACAATTAACTCCTTACCATCCCATTTGCACCCGAAGGTACAGTTCTTTGCGTGGCCAGGCGATCCCATGCAAGATCGCCTAAAGTCAGCGCTACACTACCACTACATTCCTTTGCGAAGAACAATTACCAGGTTTTACCAATGTTAAACTGGAACTGTTCCGCTTTGTCTCCATCGTACTTCTTGAACGGTTGGGCGTAGGAGAAAACCAACGGCCCCAATGGGGACATCCATTGTAAAGCGATACCTGCTGACATACGGATATTGCTCGGATCGCTATAGTCCGGTACATCCGACGGCGCAGATGACGGATCCCAGTTCGTATCCCAAACGGTACCCATATCCCAGAAGAACGAGGTACGGACCGAGTTGGCATACTTGTCGCTGATGAACGGCGTCGGGGTAATAAACTCCAGGCTGGCGACAGCCATGGCGTTACCACCTACCGCATCATCAGATTTACAGCCAGCTTCCTGAGTACAGTCTTCGTAATCATTATTATCGTCCCAGCTCGTGTGGGCGCCATTTTTATAAACAGCTTTCGGGCCGATAGTATTCGACTGGAAACCACGCACGGTACTGGAACCACCAGCATAGAAGTTCTCGTAGAACGGCATCTCTTTGCTACCGATACCATCACCATAACCCCACTTGGTACGGCCCAGGACAACCCATTTGTGATCGTCATCAATCGGCACGTAGGTCGCGGTATCCATCGACAATTTGTAGTATTCGTTATCAGAACCCGGAATGGTCACTTTACCATTCAGGTTGACACGCGAACCGTCTGTCGGGAAATAACCACGGTCTAACTTGTTGTACGTCCAACCGTAGTTGAAGGTGAAGTCATCAGCGGCAAAACTGCTGGTATCAGCGGGTTGTCCCATCGACTCAAGATAACGATCCATCGCGATCTGCGGCTGCATGTTGGACAGTTTGTTATGTACATAACCCAGGCCAGCACGCAGCGTATTGTATTCGTTAACCGGGAAGCCGAGCGTTACGTCAGTACCATAACTTTTGTTGGTATAGTCGGACAGGTCTGCATCATCCGCTTCAAAGTCGTTATAGAAGACGCGACCGCCAAGGCTCACACCGTCAACGGTGAAGTACGGGTTGGTGACAGATAGCTCAGTATAGGTCTGGTAGTCGTTTTTAGTGCCGTTAATCCCGACGGAATAACCGGTACCTAACCAGTTATCCTGCTGAACGCCCGCCTGGAAGCTCACGCCGCTCTCGGTACCGTAACCGACGCCGAAGTTAAAGCTACCGGTGTTACGCTCTTTCACCTTATAGACCACATCAACCTGATCCGGACGGCCCGGAACACGCTGAGTATCGGTATCGACGGTTTCAAAGTAACCCAAACGGTTCAGACGTTCTTTACCCTGGTCGACCAGATCGCTGCCCAACCATGCACCTTCCATCTGACGCATTTCGCGACGCAGAACGGAGTCTTTAGACGTGTCGTTACCTTCAAAGCGAATCTTACGCACATAGAAACGGTTACCCGCATCCACATTTACGCGTAATTTAACGGTTTTGTCGGCATCGTTGATTTCAGGCTGCGACTGTACGCGCGGATAGGCATAGCCATAGCGCCCCAGAAGCTTCTTGATATCATCTTCCATTTTGGTCACTTTGGTGCCGTTATAGAGTTCGCCTGGCTCGATTTTGGTCAGGCTCTCAATTTCGGCGGAGTGTCCGGCCAGGTTACCGCTCACCTCTACCCCAGAAAGCTTGTACTGATCGCCTTCAGTGATGTTAACGGTGATGTAGATACCTTTTTTATCCGGCGTCAGGCTCACCTGGGTAGAATCGATATTAAAGCGAGCATAACCGCGATCCAGATAGTAGCTGCGCAGGGTTTCGAGATCGCCCGCGAGTTTCTGTTTCTGGTATTTACGATCGCCCACTACGTTCCACCACGGCACTTCATCACGCAGTTGGAAGTGAGAGATAAGTTCGTCAGTCGAGAAGGCATGGTTGCCGACGATATTGATCTGTTGGATCTTCGCCGAAACACCTTCCTGGAAGACCAGTTTGAGGTCAACGCGGTTACGCGGCAACGGCGTTACCACCGCTTTCACACTGGCGCTGTACTTACCGACGCTATAGTAGAAATCTTCCAGGCCTTTTTCGATATCGGCAAGCGTGGTGCGATCCAGAGACTCGCCAACACGTACGCCAGACGCCTCGAGGTTTTGCTTCAGCATGTCGTCTTTCACCGATTTGTTACCGGAGAAAGTAATGCTGGCAATCGTCGGACGTTCTTTTACCTGAACCAGAAGGGTATCACCATCGCGCAGGACGCGGACATCCTCAAAGTTACCGGTGGCGAACAGAGCACGAATGGTATTACTGATGTCTTCATCATTAACCGTGTCGCCTGTGCGCACCGGCATACTGAGGAGAGCCGCACCAACGGCGACTCGCTGTAGGCCTTCGAAATGAATGTCCTTCACTACGAACCCTTCAGCACCGTATACGGTGGCGCTGCTAAACAGCAGCGACGCTATGAGCAACTTTTTCATCGCCATCGTTATTATGCGTTCTTCCTAACACTCTCTTACAACCGAGAGAAATCATTGAAAAGTGCAAGCCCCATTAACAACACCAGCAAGATAGAGCCAATGCGATAACTAAAGTCTTGAACCCGCTCGGATACCGGACCGCCCTTCAGCTTTTCAATCGCCAGGAACAGCAGATGCCCCCCGTCAAGAACGGGCAACGGAAACAGGTTAATTATCCCTAAGTTCACGCTGATAAGCGCAAGGAACATCAGGTAATAAATCACCCCGAACTCCGCTGACATCCCAGCCCCCTGGGCGATAGAAATCGGCCCACTGAGGTTGTTCAGTTTTACATCACCGGTAATCAATTTTCCCAGCATACTGACCGTCAGCTTCATCAACTGCCACGTTTTATCCGAGGCTTCGACGATGGCGCTGAAGGGTCCATACTGGCGTACAGTCTTATACTCATCAGGCAGAGGAATAATTTTAGGCACCACGCCCGCAAAACCTTCCGCCTTCCCGTTAACCTGTTTTGAATCCGGGGTTAACGTTAAAGACAAGGAACTGCCTTGTCTTTCAATATCTAGCGCTAACGGCTTATCCGGATTATCGCGCACCAGCGTCACGAACATCATCCATTGCGTCAGCGGCTGACCATTGACTTTAACGATCCTGTCGCCAGCTTGCAAACCCGCCTTACTTGCAGCCGAGTTAGCCTGCACTTCTGACAGCACCGATTCAATCTGCGGACCGCGTGGGCGAATCCCTAAACTGGCGACGGGATCCTGTTTGTCTGGCTCAAATGCCCAATGGCGCAAATCCAGCGTTTTGTCCTGCCGCTGGTTACTGCCAAACTGCGCCACGCTGAGCGTTGTATGCTCATCGCCAATTTTGGAAACCAACTGCAGTCTCACGGCATCCCAATCAGGGGTTTCGATACCATCAACCGCTTTTAGTTCCGTACCAGGCTGAATTTGCGCCTGCGCAGCAATCGAGTTGGGTGTTATTTCACCAACAACCGGACGAACGCCAGGAACGCCAATGATAAACACCAGCCAATAAGCGAAAATAGCAAAAAGGAAGTTTGCGATCGGACCTGCGGCGATAATAGCCGCGCGCTGCCCAACCGTTTTATTGTTGAAAGCGTAATGGCGCAGCTCCGGTACCACCGGTTCAGCGCGCTCATCCAGCATTTTGACGTAACCGCCGAGGGGGATTAGAGCGATGACGTATTCTGTACCCAGTTTATCGGTACGACGCCAAAGCGCTTTTCCAAAGCCAATGGAAAAGCGCTCAACGCGGACTCCGCAGCGCCGTGCAACCCAGAAATGACCAAATTCATGCACGGTGATAAGCACACCGAGTGCGACGATGAATGCAGCCAGATTCCAGAGAATACTCAGCATAAGACCATCCGTTAGAGCGTCCTGAATACCAGTAACAACAGGCAGGCAAAGACCGGTACCGCAGCCGTCAGGCTATCAATACGATCCAGAATACCGCCGTGTCCTGGAATTAAGTGACCACTGTCCTTAATACCTGCTTCACGCTTAAACATACTCTCAGTCAGGTCACCCAGCACGGAGGCCAGGGCTGCAACGATGGAGCAAATGAGCAAGGTGACAGGCGCAACTTCAAGATCCGCCCACATGCCATAACCCCATGAGATTACGGCCGCAGTGGCGAGTCCGCCAATAAAACCCTGCCAGGTTTTACCAGGAGAAACCTTCGGTGCCAGTTTGTGTTTGCCAAACAGCTTACCAAACATATACGCGCCAGAGTCCGCTCCCCAGACGAGGATCATGACATACAGCAGCCATAGCGCGCCACTATAATGATTTTCATCATAGTGCCATGCCCGTAGTGCCAGCATTCCCCAAAAGAAAGGAACAATGGTTAGCACGCCGAAAATTATGCGTAATGTTTTGGAATTACGCCAGACCGACGCAGAACCTGGGTAAAACAGTACCAGTAACAGCGCGACGATCCACCAACCCAGCGACGCCCATAGCGATACCTCAACCAGCGGCTGATGAATATTGCGATGGTATTCTGGCAGTAAAAATAGCATTAGCGCCAGCAATAGCCCGCACAAAACCGCCAGCCAGACTCGCTGTGTACGCGTGGTAAAACCGCTTAACTGTCCCCATTCCCAGGCGGCCAACATACAGACAACCAGCGTAACAATGGCGAACCCCACCGGCGGCAGCAAAAACAACGCCGCGATGACAACGGGTATTAAAACAAAAGCAGAAATCAGGCGATACTTCAGCAAAAGCGACCCCCATCAGGCTTTTTCATCACCGGGCTCGGTGCCGCCGAAACGACGCTCACGATTAGCAAAGGCATGCAGCGCACCTTCAAAGTCTTGTTCATCGAAATCGGGCCAGAGAACATCCGTAAAGTAAAGTTCGGCATAGGCAATTTGCCACAACAAAAAATTACTAATTCGATGTTCTCCCCCAGTCCTTATCACTAAATCCACAGGGGCCAGTTCATGCATACAAATTTGCTGCCCAAGCATCTCTTCATCGATTTGCTCTGGGCGCAGCAGACCTTCCTGCACCTGTTGTGCCAGTTGCCTGACTCCCTGGACAATATCCCACCGTCCACCGTAATTCGCTGCAATATTCAGCGTCAACCCGGTATTCTGGGCGGTAAGCGCTTCTGATTTGCGAATCCGTTCTTGCAAACGTGAGTTAAATCGACTGATATCCCCGATAATACGCAGACGTACGTTATGGCGGTGCAGGTTTTTCACTTCGCTATCAAGCGCCCACACAAACAGTTCCATTAACGCGCTCACTTCCTGCGCAGGTCGGTTCCAGTTCTCACTGCTAAAGGCATACAGCGTTAACGCATCAATACCGTTATTGGCAGCAAAAGAGACAGCCCGGCGGACGGATTTTGCTCCGGCCTTATGCCCAAAGGCGCGAATCTTCCCTTGCTTTTTCGCCCAGCGGCCATTGCCATCCATGATGATTGCTACATGGCGGCAACCATGTGCTGGCAAATTTTCGCTTAATGGTTTAGTTGCAGACAACATAACGCGTTTTTAGTCCCTGAAAGGATTTACGGTACTCAGGAATACTGAAGCCCATCCACAAAAAAGCCGTGTCAAACCACGGCTTACCCGACCGAAAAAAAGCAACTACCCGCGATCGAGTGGCGCAGACTATATCACTGAAGCCCAACGCTAACAAATAGCACGATCTTCCGTAGAGGGATTATCATCAGCTTGAGAGTCGCATCACTTCTTTTCTGGCGACTTCCCGCGCGATGGTATCAACCTTCAGCACGTCATCAACGCTCTGCGGCTCCTGCAAATCCATCTTATCCAGTACGGATAAATTAAGATCGGCAATATCGGTAAATCGAATCTGCTGCGCCAGAAATGCGGCAACGGTAATTTCATTCGCGGCGTTCAGTGCGGTCGTTGCCGCCTGCCCTTGCTCAAACGCGTCCATCGCCAGTTTCAGGCACGGATAGCGCTGATAATCAGGTGCGGAAAACGTCAACGCACTGAGTTGGCAAAAGTCGACAGGCTTAACGCCAGACTTCACACGTTCCGGCCATGCCATCGTATGGGCAATAGGTGTACGCATGTCAGGTTCCCCCAACTGCGCCAGAACGCTGCCATCCTGATAACGTACCATCGAATGAATAACCGACTGCGGATGAATCAGCACTTCCATCTGGCTTGCGCTGGCATTGAATAACCAACGCGCTTCAATGTATTCCAGACCTTTATTCATCATGGTGGCTGAATCGACAGAGATTTTTCGTCCCATCGACCAATTCGGATGACGACATGCCTGATCGGGGGTCATAGCAACCAGATCGCGCAATGGCGTTTCACGGAAAGGGCCACCAGACCCGGTAAGCAGTACGGACACGACGCCGTTTTGCTCAAGGTCAGCGTATCCCAGATTGAGTTGGATCGGTTGCGGTAAACTCTGAAAAATCGCGTTATGCTCGCTATCTACCGGCAAAAGCTGCGCTTTGTGGCGTTTCACGTCGTCCATAAACAGACGTCCGCAGGTGACCAGAGACTCTTTGTTCGCCAGCAAAATGCTTTTGCCCGCGCGGATTGCCGAAAGCGTCGGCAGCAGGCCCGCTGCGCCGACAATCGCCGCCATGACCTGATCAACATCATCCAGCGCGGACATATCACAGGCAGCCTGCTGTCCGCTCATAACTTCAGTGCGGCTACCCTGCTCCAGCAGAGCCGATTTTAGCAATGCCGCGCTTTTTTCATCGTCCATTACCGCGTAGCGAGGAGAAAATTCCAGGCATTGCTCCACCATACGGGCAACATTCTTTCCCGCAACCAACGCAGCAACACGAAATTTTTCCGGGTTATGGCGTACTACATCCAGCGTACTGCAACCAATGGAACCGGTTGATCCCAGGATGGTTAATTGCTTCATGAGACATCCAGAAAAATAGGGTATAGACAGAAAAAAGCAAAACGCCGCCATCCAGCCTTTGCAGGCCTTCTAAGCGGCGTTTTTAGCGTACAGATGAATCAGAACTGCATCAGTTCCGTTTCTTTCTCTGCCAGCGCCGCATCAACTTTCTTGATCGCTGCGTCAGTCAGTTTCTGTACTTCGTCCTGAGAGCGGCGATCGTCGTCTTCGCTGATCTCTTTATCTTTCAACAGCGCTTTCACTTTGTCGTTTGCATCGCGGCGTACGTTACGTACGGCAACACGCGCGCCTTCAGCTTCGCCACGCACGATCTTGGTCAGATCTTTACGACGCTCTTCGGTCAGCGGCGGCAGCGGAACGCGGATGTCGGAACCCGCTGAACTTGGATTCAGACCAAGGTCGGAAGCCATAATTGCTTTTTCAACGGCTGGTCCCATGGAACGGTCAAACACGTTGATTTTCAGGGTACGGGAATCTTCAACCGTTACGCTTGCCAGCTGGCGCAGCGGAGTCGGCGTGCCGTAATATTCCACGACAATACCATCCAGCAGGCTAGGAGAAGCACGGCCCGTACGAATTTTGCTGATTTGATTTTTGAACGCTTCGACGCATTTGTCCATGCGTACTTCAGCATCTTTTCTGATATCGTTGATCACGTTACGAATCCTTGAAAGCTCGTTTCAGTCAGACCACACCCACCACGCAAGCTGTGACAAGTATAGTCTTGATTAATTTTGAGGGACGTATCCCGCGACATTAAAGCGGAATATTACCTGCATTTAGCCGCAACGGGAATTATTCCGTGATTAACGTGCCTTCTTTTTCACCCATAACAACACGGCGCAACGCACCCGGTTTGTTCATGTTAAAGACACGAATCGGTAATTTGTGGTCACGAGCCAGCGTGAACGCCGCCAGATCCATCACTTTCAGCTCTTTATCCAGTACTTCAGTGTAGGTCAACTGTTCGTACATGGTCGCCGTAGGATCTTTAGCCGGGTCGGCAGTAAATACGCCGTCCACTTTGGTAGCTTTCAGTACCACATCCGCTTCAATTTCAATACCGCGCAGACAGGCTGCTGAATCAGTAGTGAAGAACGGATTGCCGGTACCCGCAGACAAAATAACAACGCGGTTGTTACGCAGCAGGCTGATAGCTTCCGCCCAGCTGTAGTTATCACACACGCCGTTCAGAGGAATGGCGGACATCAAGCGAGCGTTCACATAGGCGCGGTGAAGCGCATCGCGCATCGCCAGACCGTTCATTACGGTGGCTAACATGCCCATGTGGTCGCCCACAACGCGGTTCATCCCTGCTTTCGCCAGACCAGCACCACGGAACAGGTTACCGCCACCAATCACTACGCCAACCTGAATACCCAGCTCAACCAGCTCTTTGATTTCCTGAGCCATACGGTCAAGTATGCTTGCATCAATACCGAAGCCTTCTGAACCTTGCAGAGCTTCGCCACTTAACTTAAGCAGAATACGTTTGTAGACGGGTTTTGCATTGGTAGCCATGTTTCTTTCCTGAGACTGTCAACGAATGAGATGAGTTAATTCCGGCGACATTGTATGTCGCTTTTCAGCATGACCACTATAGCGGTTCGCTGAATTTACAAGCCAGACACAAAAAGAAGCCGCCCTCAGGCGGCTCCTTTAAAAATTAAGACTGCTTGGACATCGCAGCAACTTCTGCTGCAAAGTCAGTCTCAACTTTCTCGATGCCTTCACCCACTTCGAAGCGGATGAAACCAGTTACGTCAGCGTTGTGCTCTTTCAGCAACTGACCAACAGATTTGCTCGGTTCCATAACGAAAGGCTGGCCAGTCAGAGAAACTTCGCCGGTGAATTTCTTCATACGGCCTTCAACCATTTTCTCTGCGATTTCTTTCGGCTTGCCAGACTGCATGGCGATGTCCAGCTGAACCTGGTATTCTTTCTCTACCACTTCAGCAGAAACGTCTTCCGGCTTAACGAATTCTGGTTTGCTTGCAGCAACGTGCATTGCCAGCTGTTTAACCAGTTCTTCGTCAGCGCCAGTAGCAGCAACCAGAACACCGATACGCGCACCGTGCTGGTAGTTACCCAGAACTTCGCCTTCCAGGGAAGCCACGCGACGAATGTTGATGTTCTCACCGATTTTAGCAACCAGCGCAACACGTTCTTCTTCGAACTGTGCTTTCAGAACTTCAACGTCAGTGATTTTGCCAGCAACGGCAGCGTCCAGTACTTTGTCAGCAAATGCCTGGAAACCAGCATCTTTAGCAACGAAGTCAGTCTGGCAGTTAACTTCCAGAATGAAAGCGATGTTGCCGTCGATTTTGGTTTTGATTACGCCGTCAGCAGCAACGTTGCCTGCTTTTTTCGCCGCTTTGATTGCGCCGGACTTACGCATGTTTTCGATTGCCAGCTCGATGTCGCCATTAGCTTCAGTCAGTGCTTTTTTGCAATCCATCATGCCTGCGCCAGTACGCTCACGCAGCTCTTTTACCAGGGATGCGGTAATTTCAGCCATTCTAAAATCCTCGGAAGATTTGATCTGCCCGGCATGAAACCGCACAGATTTAAAAGTGAAAAAGGGGCCTAAAGGGCCCCTAACCAAACGTGATACTACCTGGTTTATAAGGGGGCTCGAACGAGCGTGCCTTATTATTCAGCTTCTACGAAGCTTTCTTCCGCCTGGGAAGCCAGATCCTGAGAACGGCCTTCACGAACGGTAGTAGCTACAGCGCCCAGGTACAGGGTCACAGCACGGATTGCGTCGTCGTTACCCGGGATAACGAAGTCAACACCGTCCGGATCAGAGTTGGTATCAACGATAGCAAATACCGGGATACCCAGGTTGTTTGCTTCTTTGATAGCAATGTGCTCGTGGTCAGCATCAATTACGAACAGAGCGTCCGGCAGACCGCCCATGTCTTTGATACCGCCCAGGCTGTTTTCCAGTTTCTCAAGCTCACGAGTACGCATCAGCGCTTCTTTCTTGGTCAGCTTTTCGAAAGTACCGTCCTGAGACTGAGTTTCCAGATCTTTCAGACGTTTGATGGACTGACGAACGGTTTTCCAGTTAGTCAGCATACCGCCCAGCCAGCGATGGTTCACGAAGAACTGGTCGCAGCTGTTAGCAGCTTCTTTCACCGCTTCGCTTGCAGCGCGTTTAGTACCAACGAAAAGGATTTTACCTTTACGAGCAGAGATCTTGTTCAGTTCAGCCAGAGCTTCGTTGAACATCGGTACAGTTTTCTCAAGGTTGATGATGTGAACTTTGTTACGCGCACCGAAGATGAACGGCTTCATTTTCGGGTTCCAGTAACGGGTCTGGTGACCAAAGTGAACACCAGCCTTGAGCATGTCGCGCATGGAAACAGTTGCCATGATTAAAACCTCTATATATAAAAGTTGGGGTTAAGCCTCCACGCATCCCATATTACCGACCCCAAAGGGCACCCCGGAATATGTGCCGATACGTGTGTGTTGTTACACAAAGTGAGATTTGTCGCTCCCGTCCATCGTGTGTAGTCTTCGAATGGATCGGAAGTCCGGCGCGCTTTATACCACAAATACGCCACCGACACCAATAATTGTTGGCACTCAGTGCTGAATTGAACGATGAATTTCGTGTTACAGGCAGGCGGCAAATTTTTGAATCCCCGGGAGCTTACGGCCAGTAAGTGACTGGGGTGAAAAAATGTAGCCAACGCACCTGTGGCACGAAAGGCGAAGTTCAGAATGATTCTCAATTTGGCAGGGTACACCCCTGACTGATACCATTGTCAGCACTTACACAATTATTGCCGAAAATAATCGGCACTGATGGACAGAATTCATGGCTATCTCAATCAAGACCCCTGAAGAAATCGAAAAAATGCGCGTCGCTGGCCGTCTGGCGGCGGAAGTACTGGAGATGATCGAACCGTTTATCAAACCGGGCGTCAGCACCGGCGAACTGGATCGCATCTGTAACGACTATATCGTTAATGAGCAGCAGGCCATTTCCGCGTGCCTGGGCTACCACGGTTACCCTAAATCCGTGTGTATCTCGATTAACGAAGTGGTGTGCCACGGGATCCCGGACGACGCTAAGCACCTGAAAGATGGTGATATCGTTAACATCGACGTGACCGTGATTAAAGACGAATTCCACGGCGATACCTCCAAAATGTTTATCGTCGGCAAACCCACCATTCTGGGCGAACGTCTGTGCCGTGTAACGCAGGAAAGCCTGTATCTGGCGCTGCGGATGGTTAAACCGGGCATTCGCCTGCGCACGTTGGGCGCTGCGATTCAGAAATACGCGGAAGGCGAAGGCTTCTCTGTAGTACGTGAATACTGCGGTCACGGTATCGGTCGCGGCTTCCACGAGGAGCCTCAGGTTCTGCACTACGATGCGGACGACGGCGGCGTGGTACTGCAGCCTGGCATGACTTTCACCGTAGAACCGATGCTGAATGCCGGTGATTACCGCATCCGCACCATGAAAGACGGCTGGACGGTGAAAACCAAAGACCGCAGCTTGTCTGCTCAGTACGAGCATACTATTGTAGTGACGGAAAACGGCTGTGAGATCCTGACGTTACGCAAGGATGACACCATCCCGGCGATCATCACTCACGACGAATAATGTTTTGCCTGATGGCGATGCCTCCGCATCTTATCAGGCCTACAAATTGTACTACTTCGTAGGCCGGATAAGGCGTTCACGCCATCATCCGGCTTTTTAATGGGTGGCGCATAATGAATACTCTTCCTGAACAGCACGCAAATACAGCCCTCCCCACCCTGCCTGGCCAACCGCAAAACCCCGGAACCTGGCCACAGAATGATCTCAACTGCGCCGGCATTAAAGCGCATATCGACACGTTCCAGCGCTGGTTAGGCGAAGCGTTTGACAGCGGAATTTCCGCTGAACAGCTCATTGAGGCCCGTACCGAATTTATTGACCAGTTGCTACAGCGCCTGTGGATTGAAGCCGGTTTTGGCCAAATTGCCGACCTGGCGCTGGTTGCCGTTGGAGGTTACGGGCGCGGCGAACTGCACCCGCTTTCCGATATCGACCTGTTGATCCTCAGCCGTAAAAAGCTCCCTGACGCGCAGGCCGAAAAAGTCGGTGAGCTGTTAACGCTGTTGTGGGACGTGAGGCTGGAAGTGGGCCACAGCGTGCGTACGCTGGAAGAGTGTCTGCTGGAAGGTTTATCAGATTTAACCGTCGCCACCAATCTGATAGAAACACGCCTGCTGATTGGCGACGTGGCGCTGTTTCTTGAGCTACAAAAGCATATTTTTAGCGAAGGTTTCTGGCCGTCCGATAAGTTTTACGCCGCCAAAGTGGAAGAGCAAAATCAACGCCACCAGCGTTATCACGGCACCAGCTACAATCTGGAACCCGATATCAAAAGCAGCCCCGGCGGCCTGCGCGACATCCACACTCTACAATGGGTCGCCCGCCGCCATTTTGGCGCCACGTCGCTGGATGAAATGGTTGGTTTTGGTTTTTTGACGCTGGCGGAGCGTGCCGAGCTGAATGAATGCTTGCATATCCTGTGGCGCATACGCTTTGCTCTGCACCTGATCGTGAGTCGTTACGATAACCGCCTGCTGTTTGATCGTCAGCTCAGCGTAGCCCAACGGCTAAACTACGGCGGTGAGGGCAACGAGCCAATCGAGCGGATGATGAAAGACTATTTCCGCGTTACGCGACGGGTCAGCGAACTGAACCACATGCTGTTGCAGCTGTTCGACGAGGCGATCCTCGCTATGCCCGCCGACGAAAAGCCGCGTCCGATTGATGACGACTTTCAACTGCGTGGCTCCTTGATTGATCTGCGCAGCGATGACCTGTTTATCCGCAAACCCGAAGCGATATTGCGGATGTTCTACATTATGGTGCGTAACAGCGCAATCAGTGGGATTTACTCCACCACGCTGCGCCATCTGCGCCATGCCCGTCGTCATTTAACGCAACCGTTATGCTACATCCCGGAAGCGCGCTCGCTGTTTCTCAGCATGTTACGCCATCCGGGCGCGGTGAGTCGTGGTCTGCTGCCGATGCATCGCCACAGCGTATTGTGGGCCTATATGCCGCAATGGTCGCATATCGTCGGCCAAATGCAGTTTGACCTGTTTCATGCCTATACGGTAGATGAACACACCATCCGCGTAATGCTCAAGCTGGAAAGTTTTGCCAACGAAGAGACCCGCCAGCGCCATCCGCTGTGTGTGGATCTGTGGCCGCGCCTGCGGCAGCCGGAGCTGATTCTGATTGCCGCGTTGTTCCATGATATCGCCAAAGGCCGCGGTGGCGATCATTCGGTTCTCGGTGCTCAGGACGTACTCAAATTCGCCGAACTGCACGGCCTGAACTCCCGCGAAACACAGCTGATCGTGTGGCTGGTGCGCCAGCATTTACTGATGTCAGTAACCGCTCAACGTCGCGATATTCAGGATCCCGAAGTGATTAAGCAATTCGCCGAAGAAGTGCAAACGGAACACCGCCTGCGCTTTTTGGTGTGCCTGACCGTCGCGGATATTTGCGCCACCAACGAAACGCTGTGGAATAGCTGGAAGCAAAGCCTGCTGCGCGAGCTGTACTTTGCCACGGAAAAACAGCTACGTCGTGGGATGCAAAACACGCCGGATATGCGCGAGCGCGTGCGTCACCATCAGCTTCAGGCGCTGGCGTTATTGCGGATGGATAACATTGATGAAGAAGCGCTACACCATATCTGGTCACGCTGTCGGGCAAACTATTTCGTGCGCCACAGTCCAAATCAACTGGCCTGGCATGCGCGTCATCTCTTACAACATGACCTCAAAGAGCCGCTCATTCTGCTTAGCCCGCAGGCAACGCGTGGAGGAACGGAAATCTTTATCTGGAGTCCGGATCGCCCGTATCTGTTTGCCGCCGTTTGCGCCGAGCTGGACCGGCGTAATCTGAGCGTCCACGATGCGCAGATTTTCACCACCCGCGATGGAATGGCGATGGATACGTTCATTGTGCTGGAGCCGGACGGTAGCCCGCTGTCGTCAGACCGACACGAAGCGATCCGCTTCGGGCTGGAACAGGCGATCACTCAGCGTAGCTGGCAACCGCCGCAACCGCGTCGCCAGCCGGCAAAATTACGCCATTTTACCGTCGATACCGAAGTGACTTTTCTGCCGACCCATACCGATCGAAAATCATTCCTCGAGCTTATCGCTCTCGACCAGCCAGGACTGCTGGCGCGGGTCGGGCAGATTTTTGCCGATCTGGGAATTTCGCTGCATGGCGCCCGAATTACAACAATTGGCGAGCGAGTAGAAGATTTATTCATAATCGCCACCGCCGACCGGCGCGCCCTTAATAATGAGCTGCAGCAGGAAGTGCATCAACGGTTGACAGAGGCCCTCAATCCAAACGATAAAGGGTGATGTTTTTATTTATTATGGAAAGAGTTTAACAATGCAGCAGTTACAGAACGTTATTGAATCCGCTTTCGAGCGCCGTGCCGACATTACTCCGGCAAATGTGGATACCGTAACCCGCGAAGCGGTGAATCAGGTTATTTCTTTACTGGATTCCGGTGCTCTGCGCGTCGCAGAAAAGATTGAGGGTCAGTGGGTCACGCATCAGTGGCTGAAAAAAGCGGTCCTGCTCTCTTTTCGTATTAACGATAATCAGGTTATCGATGGTGCGGAAAGCCGTTACTTCGATAAAGTGCCGATGAAATTCGCCGACTATGACGAAGCGCGTTTTCAGAAAGAAGGTTTCCGCGTGGTGCCGCCTGCGGCAGTACGTCAGGGCGCGTTTATCGCCCGTAACACCGTGCTGATGCCGTCTTACGTGAACATCGGCGCTTATGTTGATGAAGGTACGATGGTTGATACCTGGGCGACAGTCGGGTCCTGTGCGCAAATCGGTAAAAACGTACACTTGTCCGGCGGCGTTGGCATTGGCGGCGTACTGGAGCCGTTACAGGCTAACCCGACCATCATTGAAGACAACTGCTTCATCGGCGCGCGTTCTGAAGTCGTAGAAGGCGTGATCGTCGAAGAAGGATCCGTTATCTCCATGGGCGTGTACATCGGCCAGAGCACCCGTATTTACGATCGTGAAACTGGCGAAGTACATTATGGCCGCGTTCCGGCGGGCTCCGTTGTCGTCTCCGGCAACCTGCCGTCGAAAGATGGCAAATACAGCCTGTACTGCGCGGTGATAGTGAAAAAGGTTGATGCCAAAACGCGTGGCAAAGTGGGAATCAACGAACTGTTACGCACCATCGACTAACAGCAATTTGAAAAAGCGGGCTTAGCCCGCTTTTTTTACATCTGCGAGTGGCGTAAACAAGGCTTTTCGTTAATTATTCAATGGTTATAGTGAGCTTAAGGGTACCGCTATGTATGACAATCTGAAAAGTCTGGGCATTACTAATCCTGAAGAGATCGATCGTTACAGCCTGCGGCAAGAAGCCAACAACGATATCCTGAAAATCTATTTCCAGAAGGATAAAGGCGAGTTTTTTGCCAAGAGCGTGAAGTTCAAATATCCCCGTCAGCGTAAAACGGTTGTCGCCGATGGCGTCGGCCAGGGTTATAAAGAAGTGCAGGAGATCAGCCCCAACCTGCGCTATGTGATCGATGAACTGGATCAGATCTGCCAGCGCGATCGCAGCGAAGTCGATCTTAAACGTAAGATCCTCGATGATTTACGTCATCTGGAAAGCGTCGTGACCAACAAGATCAGCGAAATTGAAGCCGATCTGGAAAAACTGACGCGTAAATAACCGCGAGTGGATGTATTCGTAGGCCGGGTAAGGCGAAGCCGCCACCCGGCATTTTGCCTGATAAGCGTCGCGCCATCAGGCAATCAATGCTGCTCATCTAACTGCAATGCCACATACAGCAGCAGCCTGTCGTCAAAATTCCCCAAATCCAGCCCGGTCAGTTCTGAAATACGATTCAGGCGATACTCCAGCGTATTGCGATGAATAAACAAGGCTTTTGAGGTCGCCAGCGGCTGAACGTTATGCCGAAACCATGCCGCTAATGTCCGACGCAGCAAGCCGTTGTTATCCATTGCTTTTAACCGTACCAACGGACGCGCCAGCTCATTGGCCTGCCAGCCGCCGCGCAGGCTGTCCAGCAGTACCGGCAGCATCAGATCCTGATAGAAATAGCTTCGGCTTTCCGGCATCCGCTGCTTACCGACCATCATGGTGGTACGCGCCGTACGATACGAACGGGCAATGCTGCCAGGTCCGGTAAAATAGTTGCCGAGCGAGACGCGAAAACGCAGCTGTCCGTTCTCTTTCATCCGGGCAATGAGCTGTTCAACGCGCTTGCGATGATCTTCGGCATCCCAGCGGCCAAACTGATTGAGCGCGGGTTTCAGCACCACCATCTCAGTCAGGGAAACAATCGCAATCAGATTATTACGCTCTGGCGTGGTCAACGCATTCTGTAATTGCTGTAGTTCAGCCATCGCGCTGTCAACACCAAGCTGACCGCTGTCGACTTCGACTACCGCTACCACGCGCGGCTGGTTCAAATCGATGCCTAAACGCTGCGCCCATTCCATTAGCGCTGGGGTATTTTCTTCCGCCTGAATCAGGTTCATCACCAATTCTTCGCGCAGACGGCTGTCCTGGGCTAAAAGATGCATCAGACGCGACTGTTCCAGCATCATTTCGGCGGTCATACATACCAATTCGCCGTATTTGCGCAGATGTTCCGGTTCGCCGGTAAGACCGATAACGCCAACGATTTCGCCGTCAAGACGCAGCGGCAGATTGATCCCCTGTCGCACACCGTGTAAATGCCGTGCAACCGCATCGTCAATATCGACCACCCGCCCCTGAGAAAGCACCAGCAGCGCGCCTTCGTGCAATTCACCAATTCGTTCGCGATCGCCGCTGCCGATTATCCGCCCACGGGCATCCATTACGTTGATATTGGTATCAATGATGCGCATGGTACGCGCCACGATATCCTGCGCCATTTTGGTATCAAGATGCCAGCCAGCCATAAACCCTCCTGTGAGCAGAGCTCAAGCATAAGGAAGATAACAAGCGACAACATTGTGCAAATGCACAAAGCGGAAGAGAGAAGTATGGAGTTGTGGGAGGTATCACAAAAAGAAACCCCTTCCTGTGCAGGAAGGGGTTGAGGGAGATTACTGCATCAACAGATAGATGGAGCTGTCGCCACGCTGAATGTTCAGCGCCAGTACAGCGGGTTTGCTGTCGAGAATTTTGCGCAGTTCGGCGATATTTTTCACCGGTTGCTGGTTAGCACCGATAATCACATCCCCTTTCTTCAGGCCAATCTGTGCAGCCGGAGAATTCGGTTTCACGTCGCTTACCACGACCCCTTTGTCCTGGCCCTTGTTGCTCATATCAGCACCTTCAATGCCTTTGAAGATAGAGCTGGAATCAACCTGGGTCTGGCTGCTCTGCTGCAGTTCCAGATTCACAGTAACAGGCTTACCGTCGCGCAGCAGGCCAAGGTTAATTTTGCTGCCTACCGGCATAGTTCCCACCTGCGCACGCAGTGCGGCAAAGCTGCTGATAGGTTTACCGTTCAGGGAGGTAATCACATCCCCGGCTTTAATACCCGCTTTCGCTGCGGAAGAGTTCGGCATGACCTGGCTGACGAATGCGCCACGCTGGGCGTCAACTTTCATCGCTTTCGCCAGCTCAGAGCTCAGCTCGGTACCCATGATGCCCAGCTCGCCACGTTTAACCTGGCCGAACTCAACCATCTGCGAGGTCAGGTTTTTCACCATGTTGCTTGGGATTGCAAAACCGATCCCGATATTACCGCCGTCCGGCGCGAGGATCGCGGTGTTAATCCCGATCAGCTCACCGTTCAGGTTGACCAGTGCGCCACCGGAGTTGCCCCGGTTGATCGCAGCATCCGTCTGGATAAAGTTCTCGTAGTTTTCCGCATTCAGGCCGCTACGACCCAGCGCAGAAACGATACCGGAGGTCACGGTCTCACCGAGACCAAACGGGTTGCCAATTGCCACGGTGTAATCACCCACGCGCAGCGCGTCGGAATCCGCCAGCTTAATTGCCGTCAGGTTTTTCGGATCCTGAATCTGGATCAACGCGATATCGGAGCGCGGATCTTTACCCACGATCTTCGCGTCAAACTTACGACCATCGCTCAGTTGAACCTTAATTACCGTGGCGTTATCCACCACGTGGTTGTTGGTCACAACATACCCTTTCGCAGCATCAATAATTACGCCGGAGCCCAGCGCCATAAATTTTTGCTGCTGGCCGCCGCCGTTGTCAGCGCCCGGTGCGCCGCCCTGGCAGAACGGGGAACTCTGGAACGGAGAACCGTCCTGGCAGAACGGGGAATTATCACCGAAGAACTGCTGGAAATTACGCGGCATGCGCGGCGTATTCACCGTCGTGCTCCCCTCGACGTTAATACTCACCACCGATGGCATCACTTTTTCAAGCATCGGGGCCAGGCTTGGCATCTGTTGGGCGGTCGTTGCTGAAGACGCCGTTTCAGCCGCTGTTGCAGACAAGGGGGACAACGCCAAACCTAAACTCAGAGCCAGTGCACTCATTGCTAATGTGGTTTTTTTCATGTGTTTCGTTCTCGATTAACAGGTAACGCAAAATTGCTGTATACGTCAGAGTCGTTTTATAGCGCTAAGTTCCAGATTTAAGTTTAAGGAAAAAGTAAAATTTTATTGTCGATCTTTACAAATGATTATTTATTGTTCTACTGCCATCAACCGACGATATTCATCCCAGGCATATAAATCTGTCATCCCGCTGATATAATCCTGAATCAAACGGCAGCGATAATAATATTCCAGAACAGGAAACTCAGCGCAACTAGCCGATATTTTACTGACCGCCTCAACATAAGCAAGGCGATGGCGAGTAGACAACTTCTGAAATAACCGGGACTCGATAGGAAAACGTTTTACTCTTTCATTTTCGACCAGTTCCGTAAAATCTGACTTAGTCATTTTTAATAACGGTTGATAGATTTCCAGCAGCCCGCTTATCACCCGATAGCCCTGTAACTCCAGTTGCTCTACGTCTGGGTGGCTAAAGACATGTTTTATCGCCACATTTTTATAGACGCCCAGCAACTGGCTGAAGCTACTGGCATCTTCTAACAGCGCGTGATTAAAACATCCCTCGAAAATCTGCGGCAAGTTATCGATAAATCGCTGGGCAGCGTACGGCACCAGTTTATTCAATGTATTAACGCGTAAATACATAAAGAACTGATCTTCGGTACTCCGGCTTAATGTATTTGAACGTGATTTCTCCCAGGCGTTCTCTACCACCAGACTGAACAGGGAACCTTTTTCGTGGTGTCCCCACGCCGCATACAGATGCTGATAAAGTTGTTCGACGCTAAAGATTCTTTTCTCAACGGCATCTTCCAGATCGGCCACACAATAAGAGATATCATCAGCAGCTTCCATAATCCAGGTTAATGGAAAGCGACTGTAAGGCGCTAATGATAATTCTTTACGTAATCTCTCAATATACGATTCTTCGGAAAGATAATAACCCGGTTTCTTCATTAAATAGTTGTGTGTTGCGGGCGCATTGCCGCGCCACCACGCCGGGCGGGTATATTTCAAAATACCGCCAACCTGCGCCCAGGTAAGATTCATACGCATCAGGGTATGTACCAGACGAATCCCTTGCGCATTACCCTCAAAATGGCACAGGTCCTGTCGCACTTTACGGCGAATATCATTCAGCGACTCTTCGCCCTCGCGCAAACGTAATGCCGCCACCAGGCAACGGTCATCGCTGAGTGGCTGACTTTCCGCATCTGCGGGGTACAGTCGCTGGCGGAACCAGTCATTAATCGCCGCTTCACCAAAGTGACCAAACGGCGGATTGCCAATGTCATGCATCAGGCAGGACATTTCAACAATACTCTCAAACGGTCCCGTCAGTTCATCCAGACCATACTGCTCCAGCAACTTTTGCTCTTTGAGTCGGCTGAGGATCTCTTTCGCGATATAGCGACCAACCTGCTGAACTTCCATTGAGTGCGTCAAACGCGTGCGTACCGCCGCATTACGTTCCAACGGAAAGACCTGGGTCTTTTGTTGCAGTCGGCGAATTGCCGGAGAATTGATAATACGTCCACGATCGCTTTCGAAAATACGCAGGATCTCGTGCTCAGTCTTCACGCCCTGCGGCGAACGGTAACGACGATGCCAGTTTATTTTTTTTCGGAAATCGATCTGTGCCATGTCCTCTCCCGCCTGAGAAATGCGCTACCCCGTAAGCGCATGATAGACTATGCCCTCAAATCTGGCTTATCGCGAGTAAATCTATGAAAATCGGCATCATTGGTGCAATGGAAGAAGAAGTTACGCTACTGCGTGACAAAATCGAAAACCGTCAGACCATCGCTCTCGGCGGTTGTGAAATTTACACCGGCCAACTTAATGGTACTGAGGTTGCGCTACTGAAATCAGGCATCGGTAAAGTCGCTGCGGCACTGGGCGCTACGTTGCTGCTTGAACGCTGCAAGCCGGACGCTATCATTAATACCGGTTCAGCGGGCGGCCTGGCCTCTACGCTGAAAGTCGGCGATATCGTGGTTTCTGATGAAGCGCGCTATCACGATGCCGACGTCACGGCATTTGGCTATGAATTTGGTCAGCTACCGGGTTGCCCGGCGGGTTTCAAAGCCGATCCTGCGCTGATTGCTGCAGCAGAAGCCTGCATTGCTGAACTGAATCTGAATGCCGTCCGTGGGCTTATCGTCAGCGGAGATGCCTTCATTAATGGCTCTGTCGGCCTGGCTAAAATTAAGCATAACTTCCCGCAGGCGATTGCCGTTGAGATGGAAGCAACCGCGATTGCGCATGTTTGCCACAATTTTAACGTGCCGTTCGTCGTGGTTCGCGCCATCTCCGACGTCGCCGATCAGCAGTCCCATCTCAGCTTTGACGAGTTCCTGGTGGTCGCCGCGAAGCAGTCAAGCCTGATGGTTGAAACGCTGGTACAGAAACTGGCGCATGGCTAAATTACTCTCCAGGGCGCTGGTCGCCCTGCTTTTCACTCTTCCGGCGTTCCTTTACGCCGCACCGCGTGTTGTTACGCTTTCTCCTGCCAATACTGAACTCGCCTTTGCCGCAGGCATTACGCCCGTTGGCGTCAGCAGCTACTCCAATTACCCGCCCGAGGCCCAAAAAATTGAAGAGGTCTCAACCTGGCAAGGCATGAATCTGGAACGCATTGTGGCGCTGAAACCGGATTTGGTCGTCGCCTGGCGCGGAGGAAATGCTGAGCGGCAGGTTAATCAGCTAACCGCGCTGGGCATTAAAGTCATTTGGGTGGATGCCGTTACCATTGAGCAGGTCGCCGATGCGCTACGCCAATTGGCGCCATGGAGCCCCAGGCCAGAGCAGGCCAAACAGGCGGCAAAAACATTGCTTGATGAATACGCTTTACTAAAATCTCAGTATGCCAACAAACCGAAAAAACGCGTGTTTCTGCAGTTTGGGGCGAATCCTCTGTTTACCAGTGGAAAAGGCTCCATTCAGCATGAGGTTCTTGAGGTATGCGGCGGAGAAAACATTTTTGCCGGCAGTCGGGTTCCATGGCCGCAGGTTAGCCGTGAACAGGTCCTGGCAAGAGCGCCGCAGGCTATCGTTGCCACCGGTGGTTCGGGCGAAACGCTGAAAATTGAGCAATTTTGGGGAAATCAGCTTAAAATCCCGGTTATTACCCTTAATAGTGATTGGTTCGAACGTGCGAGCCCGCGTATTATCCTCGCCGCAAAACAACTCTGCAATGCGCTTTCACAGGTAAATTAGCGCCTGCCCCCACCAGGTTTGTTGTGAGGATTTAAACATGCTCGTCTATTGGCTGGATATTGTCGGTACCGCGGTATTTGCTATCTCTGGCGTATTGCTTGCCGGAAAACTGCGTATGGATCCCTTCGGCGTTCTGGTCTTAGGCGTGGTAACAGCCGTCGGTGGCGGCACGATCCGCGATATGGCGCTGGATAACGGACCGGTTTTTTGGGTTAAGGATCCTACCGATCTGGTGGTGGCGATGATCACCAGCATGCTGACGATCCTGCTGGTGCGTCAGCCCCGACGGTTGCCGAAGTGGATCCTGCCGGTGCTGGATGCCGTTGGTCTGGCGGTATTCGTGGGTATTGGCGTCAACAAAGCTTTTATTGCCGGAACAGGGCCTCTGGTGGCAATTTGTATGGGCGTGATTACCGGCGTTGGCGGTGGGATCATTCGTGACGTATTAGCCCGTGAAGTGCCGATGATTTTGCGCACCGAAATCTACGCTACAGCCTGCATTATCGGCGGGATCGTACATGCGACCGCGTTTTATACCTTTGATGTTTCACTGGAAAACGCCAGTATGATGGGGATGATTGTCACCCTGCTGATTCGACTGGCCGCCATTCGCTGGCATTTGAAATTGCCGACGTTTGCGCTGGATGATAACGGGCGTTGATATGACGATACAGAACATGTAGGCCGGATAAGGCGTTTACGCCGCCATCCGGCACATTGCCCGGTGGCGCTGCGCTTACCGGGCCTACAACATCAGACCATCAGTATTACAGACAGCAATCAGATGCTGAAAGAAGAACCACACCCGCAGGTGCTTTTAGCATTCGGGTTAGTCACAACGAAGCGGGAACCTTCCAGACCTTCGGTATAGTCAACCGAACCGCCCACCAGATATTGCAGGCTCATCGGATCAACCACCAGACCAACACCTTGTTTCTCAATGGTCATATCACCATCGTTCACCTGATCATCAAAGGTGAAACCATACTGGAAACCGCTGCAACCACCGCCGGTGATATACACGCGTAATTTCAGATTCGGGTTATCTTCATCAGCGATCAGGCTTTTTACTTTCTTGGCTGCTGCTTCAGTAAATTGCAGTGGCAGCGCTACGTCATCACTCATATTTTGCTCCAAACGACATTGGCAATTGGGCAAATTATAACCCAATGGTTAAAGCCATTATCTAATACCCTGGTATTTCGTTCAAGTATTCTCGCCAGCGGTAGTCCCCTGACTTTTTGCCGCCTGCTCCGCTTCCTGCTTTGCCAGCGTGCGGGCAAGGATAGTCGAGTATAGCGGCTTTCCGCCCATAAATTGGGCTAATAGTGTTGCGCCAAGACAGGTAATAATCATTGGCAAAATGAGCTGATAGTTATCGGTCATCTCCAGCACCAGCACAATACCGGTGAGCGGCGCCCTTACCGAAGCCGCCAACAAAGCCCCCATTCCGGCAATGGCAAAAGTTCCGGCCTCCAGATGATACTGCGGAAAAGAGGCCGCTGCGGCCATACCGAACGCGGTACCAAGCAGCGTACCCAACGCCAGCATCGGGGCAAAAATCCCGCCAGGCGCGCCGGACGAGAAGCACAGCAGCGTGGTAATCACCCGGGCAATAAAGATAAACAGCAGCAGACCGACGCTAAAATTGCCCGCCGCAGCAATCGGGATCAAGTTAAACCCACCACCCGCTGCTTCAGGTTTAATTAATCCGAGGATCCCGCACAAGCCGCCAATCGCGCCGCCCATGAGCACCCATTTTTTAATCTCACCACCGTGGAAACGCTGGAACATATCCTGGGTACGCAACACCATGGTATTAAACAACGGTCCGACGCAGCCAAAAACAATCCCCAGCACCAGATACAGCCACAGCGTATTCACCGGCGCATTGGAGAGCTTGCCAACTTCAATAATCGGAGCTTCACCATTGAAAACGCGAAACACAATGCTCGACATGATGACGCCGGTAAACACGGCTTTGATCGACACGAGGTTATAGCGAAACTGCGGACGCATCTCTTCAATAATGAACAGGATCCCCGCCAGAGGGGCATTGAACGCCGCCGACAGGCCCGCAGCGGCACCGGTAGCCAGCAGAGTATGACGCGCTTCGGCGCTGCGCATACGAAAAATATCCAGCACCATACGCCCAATGTTGCCGCCAATCTGCACGGTCGGCCCTTCTCGCCCGAGCACCATCCCAGCGCCCAGCGTGCCCATACCGCCGATAAATTTCACCGGCAGAACGCGCCACCAGCGCACAGGTCGCAATTCCTCCAAAGCGCCTTCAATCTCTGGGATCCCCGAACCGCCCGCTTCCGGCGCAAATTTACGCACCAGAAAATAGCCGACCATCGCCAGCAATGCGGAGAGGATAAACGCCAGCGGCCACAGCAAAATGGCATGGTCCGCAACCTGAGCCAACGCGCCGATGCGCTGATTCTGCACCCAGGTCACCGCTTTCTCAAACGCCACGCCCACTAGTCCCGTCACGGTCCCCACTACCGCGGCCATCAAGAGGATCGCCAACGGCGTTTTGTCTCGTTCCAGGAGTCGACGGATTTGATCCCTGCGGCGTAAACGCACAATTTGTTGTGCTTCAAAAGAGGGAGTGTCAGTCTTCATCAGATGATCATTTATTGGTAATACAAATACGGAATCGGCATTCTACTCGCACATTTCACGAAAATCCCCTGCAAATCGCATTGTTTCAATTGCGTAAAACTTTCATAACCTTCTCTGAATAACTAGAATAGCGGGCATTTACTTTTTCTACGAACCAGGACCCCATCCATGAGTAAGTCTGAAAATCTCTACAGCGCAGCACGCGAACTTATCCCTGGCGGCGTTAACTCCCCCGTTCGCGCCTTTACTGGCGTGGGTGGTACTCCGCTGTTTATCGAAAAAGCGGACGGCGCGTATCTGTATGATGTCGATGGTAAAGCCTATGTCGACTACGTCGGTTCCTGGGGACCGATGGTGCTGGGTCACAACCATCCGGCAATCCGTAATGCAGTGATTGAAGCGGCAGAGCGCGGTTTAAGTTTCGGCGCGCCGACCGAGATGGAAGTGAAAATGGCGGAACTGGTCACTGAACTCGTACCGACCATGGACATGGTGCGCATGGTGAACTCCGGTACGGAAGCGACGATGAGCGCCATCCGTCTGGCGCGCGGTTTCACCGGTCGCGATAAGATCATCAAATTTGAAGGCTGCTACCACGGCCATGCTGACTGCCTGCTGGTCAAAGCCGGTTCCGGCGCGTTAACGCTGGGCCAGCCGAACTCCCCTGGCGTACCCGCTGATTTCGCGAAACACACCCTGACCTGCACCTACAACGATCTCGCTTCGGTACGTGCGGCGTTTGAGCAATATCCGCAGGAGATCGCCTGTATCATCGTTGAGCCGGTCGCCGGCAACATGAACTGCATTCCGCCACTGCCGGAATTCCTGCCAGGCCTGCGTGCGCTGTGCGATGAGTTTGGCGCGCTGTTGATCATCGATGAAGTGATGACCGGTTTCCGCGTGGCGCTGGCCGGTGCGCAGGATTATTACGGCGTCGTTCCGGACCTGACCTGCCTGGGTAAAATCATCGGCGGCGGGATGCCCGTTGGCGCATTCGGTGGCCGTCGTGATGTGATGGACGCGCTGGCGCCGACCGGTCCGGTTTACCAGGCGGGTACGCTGTCTGGTAACCCGATTGCAATGGCGGCGGGTTTTGCTTGTCTGAACGAAGTGGCCCAACCGGGTATTCATGAAACGCTGAATGAACTGACAACGCGTCTGGCGGAAGGTCTGCTGGAAGCCGCCGAAGAAGCGAACATTCCTCTGGTGGTTAACCATGTGGGCGGGATGTTCGGGATTTTCTTCACCGATGCAGAAACCGTGACCTGCTATCAAGATGTGATGGCATGCGACGTTGAACGTTTTAAGCAGTTCTTCCACATGATGCTGGATGAAGGGATTTACCTGGCACCGTCTGCCTTCGAAGCGGGCTTTATGTCTGTGGCGCACAGCGAAGAAGATATCAATAACACCATCGACGCCGCGCGTCGGGTGTTTGCGAAACTGTAAAAGAGAACGTACAGAAACAAAGCAGGCCGGGTAAGGCGAAGCCGCCACCCGGCTTTTTTATTGCCGGATGGCGACGCAAAGCGTCTTATCCGGCCTACATGAAAAGAATCAGCCTCAGCGGCTCTGCTTTCTCAGCAGATAGATAAAGTACGGCGCGCCGATAAACGTCGACAGTAATCCCGCCGGGATCTGATACGGAAACAGCACCATTCTGCCGCACCAGTCGGCAAAGACCAACAGCACGCCTCCCGCCAGCGCCGAAATCAGCATATGCGGCATCGCCCGGCGAAAACCCATCATGCGAGCAATATGCGGCGCCATCAGCCCGACAAAGCTCAACGGCCCAATCGTCATGGTTGCTGTCGCCGTTAATCCCGCCGCCAACAGCAGTAATCCCACGCGTGACGGCGTCAACGCCAGACCGACCGCCCGCGCCGTATCGCCGCCAAGAGGTAAAATCGTCAACCAACGACGACACAGTGGCGTCAGCGCCAGCAAGAAAACCATCACTATCCCGGTATGCAATACCTGCTCGCCAGTCGCGTTATAGGTTGAACCGGAGATCCAGGTCAACACGCCCGCCATGCGCGGATCGCCGCTGGCCTGCAGCATCATTAGTAGCATTGTAAACGCCGTGCTGAGCGCCATCCCTGCCAGCAGCATGCGGTGCGGCGAAAAACCGCCGCGCCCGGCGGCAACCATGATGATAAGCAGAGTGACCGCCGCTCCGAGGCTCCCGGCGGGGAGCAGCCAGCCAAAGGCATTGCCGGGCACCAGAAACAGCATTAACACCACGCCAAATGCCGCGCCGGAACTAATACCGAGGACTTCCGGGCTGGCCATTGGATTTCCGGTCAGACGCTGAATAATGCAACCCGCCACCGCCAGCATCACCCCGGCAATCAGCGCCGCCAGAATACGCGGCCAGCGCCAGGGCATCAGTTCATCCAGCATCGATCCGCTGGCCCATGTCCAGCCGTGCGCATCACGTCCGAACGACAGTGCCACGACGACCGTCAGCAGTAAAATTGCGCCGCCCGCCAGCGCAAACATCAGGACATTTTGACGCTCAGCGGCGATGCGGTTGCTGGCATTCATATCCGGTGCGCTCATGCTCTTAAGGCGCGGCAGCAGCCACAGCAGCAGCGGCGCGCCAACCAGCGCCGTCACCGAACCAGTGGAGACTTCCATCCAGACGCGGGTTAGCCACAGAATGATTTGATCGGAGAGCCAGAGGATCAGCGCGCCGATCAGCGGGGCCAACATCAGACGCGCCAGTAAGCGCCGGGCGCCGAGCATTTTTGCCAGCAGCGGGGCAAACAGGCCGATAAAACCGATAATTCCGACAGCGTTAACCAGCAAGGCGCTGATGACAATCGCCAGCGTCAGTGCCGCCAGACGCGCCAGCGATAGCGCCAGCCCAAGGTTGCGCGCCACGCCGTCATCCAGTCCCATCAGCGTCATTGGGCGTAATAACAGCAGCGTCAACATCACGCCGCCCAGCAGTTGCGGCCACAAACGCTGAACGCCGCTCCAGTCGGTTTGCGTCAGCGAGCCACTGCTCCACAAAAACATGCTTTGCAGCTGATCGTGATGGAAAAGTACCAGCAACTGGTTAATCGCCCCGCAGTACAGGCTGACCACCAGACCGGCAAGGATTAGCGTCACGGGGGAGAGACGTTTGCCCCAGGCAACGCCAAACACCAGCGCGCCAACGATACAGGCCCCTGCCAGCGCCGCAAATTGCGCGGTCAGCGCCCCCGGAATCGCCCACAGCGTCGTGACCGTAATACCTAACTGCGCCCCGGTTGCGACCCCCAGCGTGGTTGGCTCCGCCAGTGGGTTACGCAGCACCTGCTGGAACAACACGCCGACCAACCCCAGCCCGGCGCCAACTAATAGCGAAATCGCCAGCCTCGGCAGCAGGCTGTAGTGGAAAACCATCTGCTCAATGGCATCGTTATCCGGTGACCAGATGGCCTGTTGCCACTGGCTGCGCGGTAGCGCCACAGAGAAGTTAACCCAGGTGAGCCAGCAGGCAGCGACGAACAGAACCGCCAGAAGAAGCGTTGGGAACAGCGCAATTCGTTTACTCACGCTTTGCCTCCCAGTGCATTATCCAGGATGCGGGCAAAATGCATCGCGGACAGCGTTGCACCATAAAACCAGACGGCAGGCACGCGCTGAAAACGTCCGTCACGGACAAACGGCATCGCCTGCCATAACGGCGTAGACATCAGCGCATCCATTTCTCTGTTGTTGCCGTGATCAAAACACAGCACATCAACATCCTTATAGGCTGCAAGCCGGTCAATACTCACGGCAGTGCTCCCCCAGAAGTTGGTTTCTCCCTGCCAGGCGTTGGGTATCCCATATTCGTCCAGCACCTCCTGGAACAGGCTGTTCGGGCCAAACACCAGCATATGCCGCGAATCAAGCAGGGACGTCAGGAGCACGGGGCGCGCGCCTCGTTGGATAAAGCGCGGTTTCAGGCTGGCGATAAAACGATCGTATTCAGTCAGATGGCGTTCAGCAGAAGCTGGCAGATTCAGCAACTGCGCCATTTCCTGCAGCGACTGACGCGCAACCGCCAGCGGCTTTTTGCCATCGCTGAAGTTAAATCCCCGACCAGGCGCAATCCGCGCCAGTTTTTCGGGGGCGGGGCCATAACCAGCCGACCATACCAAAAACGAGGGTTTCATTTCGGTCAGTAGTTCAAGATTGGGTTCCGTACGTAGACCGACGTCAATCACCGAGTCCGGCAGCGGAGGCTCATTAACCCACAGCTTGTAGTTAGGGATATCGGCAATGCCATACGGCGTAAAACCCAACGCCAGCAATAGCTCTACCGGCAGCCATTCCAGCGCCACAATACGTTGCGGATCAATCGCCGCCGCGTTAGCCGTATTCATCCGCCACAGCAGCGGCGACAGCGCCATCGCCGTCAGCAGCCGCCGACGGGTAATATGAGGTAATCCGATCATTAATAGACAAAACTCACGGGTGCGGCACCAGCCGGATGCGGCAAAATGCCCATCGGGATACCGTAAATCTGTTCCAGCGTTTCGCTGCGCATCAGTTCCGCAGGCGTTCCCTGAGCAATCATTTCGCCGCCGCGCAGCGCAACTAAATAATCGCAGTAGCGGGCCGCCATATTGATATCGTGCAGTACGGCAACCACCGTCAAGCCGCGCTCCTGACTTAAGCGATGCACCAGCGCCAGTACGTCGACCTGATGAGCGATATCCAGCGCAGAGGTCGGTTCGTCAAGCAGCAGGCAGCGGCTGTCCTGCGCCACCAGCATGGCGATCCACGCACGCTGACGCTCGCCGCCGGACAGGCTATCGACCAGACGATGCGCCAGGGGTTTTAAGCCCACCAACGCAATGGCTTCTTCTACTTTCTCTCTGTCGGCCACGCCAAAACGTCCCAGCGCGCCGTGCCACGGATAGCGGCCAATCGCTACCAGTTCGCGAACGGTCATCCCTTCTGCCTGCGGCAACTGCTGCGGCAAATAGGCGACCTTGCGGGCAAATGCTTTACTGCTCCAGTTCTCCAGCGGCTGTTCGTCGAGCAGGATTTGGCCTTCTGACGGCGGCTGATGACGTCCCAGCATTTTCAATAACGTCGATTTTCCGGAACCGTTGTGGCCGATAAGACCGGTCACTTTTCCTACGGGAAACGTTAACGAGAGAGGATGCAAAAGCGTGCGCCCAGGCACACGAAAGGAGACATTACGCAACGCAAAAGTGGTATCGGGATGGGATCTGTTTTCCTGCATAGCAGCCAACTTGTAAAACGGGCACGCAAAGCGTGCCCAAAGAGAAATTAGAAACGGAAGGTTGCGGTTGCAACGACCTGACGTTCTGCGCCCCAGAAGCAGCCATAGGTGTTGAAGCAACTGGCGACATATTCACGATCAAGCAGGTTGTTCACATGCAGCGCCACGTTGGAGCCCGCCATGCCGACGCGCGCCAGATCGTATCGCACTAACGCATCCACCACCGTGTAGCTTCCCACTTTGAAGGAGTTTGCCGGATCGCCGTAGCTTGAACCGGTTAAACGAGCGCCGGTTCCCAGCGTCAGGCCAGAGAGCGCGCCGTCATAGATGGTGTAATCACCCCACAAGGATGCCATATGCTTTGGCACCTGAGCAGGCGTATTGCCTTTGTAGTTGGTGTCGGTGGTGTATTCCGCATCGGTGTAGGTATAAGAACCGACAACGTTAACGCTGGCAGACAGCGCCGCTTTTGCTTCAATTTCCACACCACGTGAACGAATTTCACCGCCTTCAACCGAGAAAAGCGATCCATTCGGGTCGGCCATCAAATTATTGGTTTTGGTGAGCTGGTATACCGCACCGGTCAACACGATCGGACGATCGCCCGGCACGTATTTCACGCCAGCTTCGTACTGCTTACCTTTGGATGGTGCAAAGATATTGCCGCTAGCCCCGGTCTGGGAAGCCGGTTCAAAAGATTCGCTATAGCTGAAATACGGAGTTACACCATTGTCAAACAGATAGTTAACACCGCCACGCCAGGTGAACTGTCTGTCATCACGGGAGTCCTGCACGCCAGATACGCGGTTCAGAGAATCCTGTTTAGCCCAGTCGTAACGACCACCCAGAGTAACCAGCACCTTATCCCACTGCATCTGATCCTGAGCGTACAGACCAGTTTGTTCCTGTTTATTCAGAACACGATACGGAGCACCTGGTCCAGGATGCGCGCCAAAATCAAAGTCGCTGCGGTCAAGGTTATAGATATCTGACGGCGCTACAGAACCAGCCCAACCAAACCAGGAGTTGATGTCGTTACGCATACGCATATAGTCAACGCCGGTCAGCAATGTGTGATCCAGGGAACCGGTAGCAAATTTGCTCTGCACCTGCGTATCAACAGCAAAGTTCTGCAATTTCTCATTATCGTCAACGTACTGACGAGTCAATGTATGATCCCAATCTGACTGAGGAACGCTGGCACAAGGGCTGTTAGCCGGATCTTTTGTATAGAGCGGATCTGAGCACATGCCGTAGCCATACACGCTGTTCTGCGAAACTTTGTTTTGCGCATAACGCAGATTCTGACGCACGGTAAAGGTGTCGTTAAATTCGTGGTCGAAGCTGTAGCCCACCATCTTCTCATTACGAGAGTAGGTATTGTTGTTTGCGCCTTCGTTGAAATCAGTGGGCAGACGTGAACCGTTTGGCAGCTTAGATACGGTACCCTCTTTCGGCAACCAACCGTAATAACCGGTTTCAGGCTCGTTCTGGAAGTAGGAAAGGAAGGTAAAGTTTGTCTTATCATCCGGACGCCATGAGAACGATGGCGCGATAGCGTAGCGTTGCTCTTCTGCGCCCTGCTGCTGCGCATTAGCGGAACGCGCCAGGCCGGTCAGGCGGTATGAGTACACGCCATCGTCATCCAGCGCGTCGCTGAAATCAAACCCGGTCTGGAACAGGCTGTCAGTGCCCATTTTGAACTGAACTTCTTTCAGCGGTTCTGTCGTGGGGCGCTTACTGACCATGTTCAACAACCCGCCTGGGTTGCTCTTTCCGTAAAGAACGGAAACCGGACCGCGCATCACTTCAGCGCGCTCCAGCATATAAGGATCGATTACCGCATCGTTGTAGAAGTTACCCTGCATCTTCAGGCCATTCAGATAGTTGTTCTGACTTTGGCCGTCTGCCGCGAATCCGCGAATAATCAGATAGTCATAGGTATTGGATGCGCCACGCGTACCCACGGCGACACCAGGAGTGTAGCTGAGCGCCTCTTTAACCGATTTCGGCTGATGTAACGCCATCTCTTCAGCGGTGACCACTGAAATAGACTGAGGAACTTTTTGAATCGGAGTATCGGTTTTGGTCGCCGTAGCAGACTGTCGTGCGGCGATGGTTGCCGCTGGCCCCCATGCACTTTCCTGCGGAGCAGGCGCTGCGGTTACGGTGATGGTTTCTTCTTTCGGTTGAACCGCCGCCTGTGCATAGACAGACATGCCGCTAACCGCTGTGGCTACCACAACTGCAATTTTACGCAGCGAGGAATTTGGCTGAGCAGTTTTAATACGCGCCATTGGTATTTCTCTGATGAAAGTGAATGATAACGTAAACGAGAATTATTCTTATAACGAGAGTATGATATTCGAAACGCTGTTGCGAGCGCAAGCAATACGCGCCCCTACTAAAACTAAGGGGTTAAGAAATAACCAGATTGGGAGAAGGGATATAGAAAGATGATGGAATTGGGTAATGACCTGCCAAATTTGGCAGGTCATTACCGCTTAGCGATAATAAACTTCAAACGTCGCGACGGCATCTACCTGCCCGGCTTTGACCGTCCCCGTTTTGACATAACGCGCCTGAAGAGGAATAGTGATGGCCTGATTCTCTGTCGTTTTCGAGGCAGCGGTATAATCCGTATCAAACTGGAGAACGTTGTTATTGTTATCAAGGATTTGAATTCCCACGCCTTCGGCGGCGTCCGTTCCGCTAGCAATACTAAGAATATTACCGCTGGTTACCCCCGTCGACCCTGAGGTCGTAAACCGATAATCAACCTGTATATCGGCTTTACAGGCATCAAGCTGAATTTTGAAGGCATCATCTGAGACAACGTCTGAATAACCGTTGTTAAATTCACCCGTTGTGATCTGTTTAAGCGGTACGGAAATATTTTTCTCAACAAGGTTACAGGTGTTAGCCTGCACGTTTACGCTCACAGGGTTAAAGGTGAGTTGGGCAACCGTCTGGTTGTCATATACCCATTCGGCCAACAAACGGCTGGCATCAATAGTGCCGCTTTCAATGGGCCCGATGACAACAATCCTAATACCTATTCGGGGTGAAATAGTATATTCATAATCTTCTGTCATATCCTTAGCTTCAAAATAAGAGAGGATATAGTTACCGTCTGTAGCAAGCGATCTCCCGGTGTTGTTCCATTTTGCCTGAATACCGATGCCGGGAACGTTAGTTTTATAAACAGCTGACAGTCCAACACTATTTTCCCAACGGGTGCTCAGATACCTGTATCCTTTATAAATAGGAGCAACTCCCGTACATTTCAATTTAATCGCAGAACCAACCAGTTCTTGACTATAAAGTATCGTACCAGGCGTCGCATCCTGGCTTACCACCAACGCTGGTATGGTAAAAGGTCCAGGCCCAACACCGCCCTGAGTAAAAGAACAACTCGCCCAGCTGCTACCGCTAATCAGTAATAACAGCGCCCCTAAATAGCCTGGTTTAATATTCATTATAGATTCCTTTCTTTTAGAGTCAGTCTTCACTGGCACTGCACGTTTGCTTTATAAATACCTGCCGGTACTTCTTCAGGTATTGTCACGCTTCCAGCGCATCTTGCTTCTCGTCCATCGCCCCATTGCACGGTAAAGGTCTGGGTTCCCTTAAGTCCGGTGAGATAAACTTCACCGTCATCGCCCACAATGGCGGTGCTCTCCGACAGACTAAGCATCGCGCCAAAAGGCACGACGCCATGATTGCGCTTCAGCGTTATCAACGCACGCTTACCCGTGCGAGCAGTAAAATCCGCCGCAACGACCGCGCCTTTGGTAGGTGTTACGTCTAATGAGGAATCCTGAATATCAATGTCATCCCGTCCATACGTATTAACCGTTATCGTATTACGCCGATAATTTGTTAATGAAGGCACAACCGCATTGCCCCAATAATCGGTATAAACGCCCCACGAATTTTGGACTTTGACATTATTGCCATCAGCAATATGCACGATCGCAAAAGCATCCTGTATAGACGGACCCAACGTGACTCCATGCGAATGCGCGACCACGCTACCCTGTGCGCTATAGCTCCACTGCTTGTTATCTTTCTGATAACTGTAGCTGGAACTGAACTCGCCCACCGAAGCGCGATAGCGCGATGAGAGATATGCGCCATTGCCAGCATCACTATTGGTGTAGGTTTGCTGAAGGTTATAGCTTAAATTGTTATCATCCAGCAGCGTGCCGCTAATCCCCACTTGATGCGATGTATTGCCATGTCTGGTGCTGTTCATATTATAAGTAGCCCATGAATTCGACAGCCAACGCGCCAAAGGTACATTGATGGAAAAGGCAATCTGCTGATCGTCAGTCGTCGAAGGCGTCTTCGTCAGGTTGTAGTTCACCGACCAGTTGATCCCCTGCCAACTGCTACTGTAGCCAAGGCTAATACTGCGTTCATACCCGTCCATCCCCCAGTAATCCTGCTGATATGCATTGGCATAAACCGAGCCCCATGAATGCAGCGACTGAGAAAGGCTAAACTGCTGACGACTACGACGATTATTGGTGCTGCGATAACTGTAAATATCGTCGCTATCATAGTTATTGTTGCGCTGATCCAGCGCTTCCTGGAAGGTGTAAAAACCCGATGTGGAGTAGCGATAGCTAGCCAGCGTCACGGTCGTATCGGTCAGCGGGAAATCTTTGGCATACTGAGCCCGCCATGATTGACCACGAGCGTCGTCGCGATCGTCATTAAACGCGGTTTTGGCGGCAGTAACGTCCGTCGAAAGTGAACCAAACTGCTGAAGATCGACCCCCATCCCTACTAAGGCTGAATGGTACATCGATGCACCTAGCATACCGCCATAAGCGGTCATGCCGTAGGGCAAACCATAGATGAGTGTCGCCTGGCCGAATCCCGGTTCTTCACCATTATCGACATCACGATATTTCCCCGCCGCCAAGCTGTATTTCATCGCCCCTTCTCGCAGCATAATCGGTACTGAAGAACTGGCCTGAATAAAGCTGCGCTCCGTACCATCGGCTTCCTGAACCGTCACCTCAAGATCGGCCCCTGCCGTCACCTGACTCAGGTCGCGAATTTCAAATGGCCCGGGAGAAACATTCGTCTGATAGATGACATAACCATTTTGTTTGACGGTTACTTTGGCATCACTGTTTGCAATCCCGCGAACCACTGGCGCAAAACCCTGTAGGCTGCTCGGCAACATACTGGTGTCGGTTTCAAGTTTGATCCCTGTCATCTGTACGCTGTCAAACAGTTCGCCATTGGTCGAGGTCTGCCCAGCTTCAAACTGGCTGCGCAACGGTTTAATGTCGCGTTGCAGCGAGGTATTGATCGATTGCCAGCCGTTATCCTGGCCCCAGGTTCCCATATTATGCAGTCGCCACGGTCCAAGGTTTATCCCTGAATTCAAACTCACCCAATTTGAAGAACTTTCATCTCCATTAAATCGTTGATGAGAACCGGAGATGTAGTAACTCGTCCATAGCGCAGGAATACCGTCGTCCCAGTATTTTGGGTTGGTATCGCCTGAGATCTGAGTATTTCGGTACATTTGCGGTATACGCAATTGCAACACCTGGGTATCAGCACTAAAGTCATAACGGGCCTCAGGTATATATTCGCTGATGTCCCCCACAGGTGAATTATCATCAAGCAGATTCAGTGCCGGAACGGTGTCAACTTTAACGCCCAACTCGCGCAATTCTGCTTTAGTGAACTGCGGCACCAGCTTTTTGCCGTCCTTCGAAAGGAGAAAATTGATATTTCTTTTATCAATAAATTCCTGATCCCAAACCACAGAAGTGAGATAGTTACCAGGTAACAGGCCACTGTTATGTAAATAAGCGGCCAGCGCGCCCGTATTTTCTAATGGAGTATCGGTTTCGAGTGCACTAAGGTTAAAATAATCGTCGGCATACCCTGGAGCACTTGCTGCCAGTATTGCCAAGGTCAACGAATTAAAAGTAAATGTGCGCAAGACGCGAATTGAAAACATATTGCCCATCCGATGGCTAGTTTATTTTTTACGAAGACATGGATCCTTTAAGATCTTCACCTTTTAATTTATTAAAGACATCAGTATTCAATGAACGATGTAATAATCATATTATGAGCAGCGGGGTTTATATTGGCAGAGCTCTACAGTGACTGCTTACGTTGTTCAGTCTCAGAGCCATAATCATTAATAGCGGTCCAGCTAACCTGTCCTTTGGCACCAGAAGGCAGGGGATAACGCTGCTCGCCAAAAGGTGCAATCATCATGCTTAATGCAGAAGGTACATCCTGATTTTTAGCCTGTTGAATTTCTTTCCCGCCGACAGTGAGCTGGCCAAAAGTCACATAAAATGGCGTAGGGTTTTTAATCACAAGCTGATTGTTATTATGACTAAACTGTAGCGACTGCCAGGCATTCTTAGCCGCGTGATCGCTTAAAGCCTTTGGGCGATAAAATAATTTAACTTTCGTTTTAATCGCAAGCTGCAAGGTGTTGTTATCTCTCAACGCTTCCGGAATGGCAGATACCGATTTCACATTTGCCATAAACAGGGATTCACGATCCTGAGGTAAGGCGCTTTTATCACCGGTATACACGACATGCAGCAGCGTCTGGCGATTTTCTTCCAGCTTGTAAATCGGTGGGGTAATAACAAATGGTGCTTTACTGTCATCAACGTTACTCACCCAGCTTTGAACCAGGTAACGTTTATCATTATCTTTATTTTTTAATGTAACTTGTACTTCAGCCTGGCTGGCCGGATAAATAATACGTGTGCCGCTAATGACCACACCAGCTTGTGCAATGTTCATAAGAAAAAGCGATAAAAAAGAGAAGATACCTAACTGTCTTTTCATTTTTCATTCCATTGAAAGACTGGCCCTTTCAGGCCAATCAATATTAACGATACATCAGAGTATATGTTGCCTGTGCGCTATAATCGCCGGTAGTTGGTAATGTTGAGCCCACCTGAATGACTTCTGCGGTATAGTTAAAGACAATACTGCCACTGTTAGATTTATTGGTTGCCGATTCCGGATCTGAACCATCAAATTTTATGTAGTTGCTGCTATTCTCCGGTAATAAACGAACACCGAGATTCTTCGCACTACCACTCGCTTGCAGGACTTCATCGTCATAGCCCGTAATACGTGTGCCATTAAATTTAATATTCAGATTACTAATTGCAGAATCACAAGCACCAACTGTAATCGCAAAACTCTGAGAATCACCCACTTTCTTATCAGCGCCAAACGCAGTCTGGCTCAAAGGGTTAAATGTCACCGTACCGCTGGTAGTTGCGCCATTGACATCCACGGTGCAGGTGTCGGGAATAATTTTGCCTGTAAACGTGACAGTTCCTGTATCAACCGCTAAGGCATGAGTCGCCACAGTTGCAAGCAATAGTCCTGCAAACAAAGTGGAAATATGCTTCTTATACATAATGTATTCCTTACATATGCTAAATATTATTTATAACTAACAGAGAAAAGACAATGTCCATGTCTACAATAACAACAATCAAAAAGCAGACATTTTTTAGGGACAACGTTAATTCATAAATATTATATTACATTTAATATCATAATATTATCATCAGGAACACAATTCATATCCGAGATATGCATAATCAATTGTTTTTAAAGAAAATAATCAATTATGAAATATAATAAACAAATAGTTAAGGAAATCTAAAATAAATTAAAAAAATAATTACCAACAACACATTACTGAAATAAATAATAAAGACAGGAGGGTAAACGCCAATCTGGCTCCCTACTGAGTAAGGGAACCAGATGACGCATTGATTAGTTTCCGCCGAACATATCCTTAATCCAGCCCGCTACGCCGTCGCTGTCTTTCTTCTCTTGCTGCGCCGGTTGCTGCTGTTGAGGCTGCTGTTGCTGCGGCTGTTGAGAAGATTGATCGAACGGATTACCCGACTGCTGCAGCATTTCCCCCTGCTGACACAGTGAGTCAGGATCGGTGGTCCATACTGGCAGCGTGCGCATCCCACCACTACACACGAAGTTGCCGTCATAGTCCACGCCCATATCCACCACATCCTCCGGTGGCGTCAGCACCAGCGGGGTTGGAGTCTGGTTAGCCAGATAACGCTGATAAATCGACATCGCGCCGCTGGCACCGTACAGCTTGGTTGGCTGGTTGTTATCACGGCCCACCCAGGTGATGGTCACCTGGCTGCCGTCAATCCCGGCGAACCAGGTATCGACGTTGTTGTTGGTGGTCCCGGTTTTACCCGCCAGATGCAGCCCAGGATACTTCGCGCCAAGCTGGCGGCCTGTACCACGCTGAACCACCTGCTGCATGGTCCACAGCGTCATATACGCCGCCTGCGCCGGAACGGCACGCTCAGCCTGCGGGAAGCTCTGGTACAACACCGTGCCATCTTCGGCAATCACCGAACGCAGCGCCGACAGCGGCGCGCGGTTCCCACCGCTGGCAATAGTCTGGAACGCCTGCGCCACTTCGATTGGCGTCAGGTTCAGCGCCCCCAGCAGCATAGCCGGAACCGGGTTAAGCTGATCTTTCGGCGCGCCCAGCTTCAGCCAGGTATCGGTCACGGCAGGCAGGCCCAGCGCCATCCCCAGATTCACCGTGGGTACGTTCATTGAGCGCGTTAACGCGTCCACCAGCATCACTTTACCGCTTTCGCTATAGCGACGGTCATCGTTCTGCGGCGACCACACCTGGCCGTTCGGCTGACGCAGCGCAATTGGCGCATCGGCAATCCAGGTATTCAGGCGGTACAGCTTCGGCTGGCTAAGTGCCGTCAGATAGGTCGCCGGCTTCGCCAGAGAACCAATTGAACGACGCGCCTGCATCGCACGGTTATAGCCCGCAAACTGCGGCTCTGCCCCGCCAACCATGGCGCGAACTTCACCGCTAAAGCGATCAACCACCACAATCGCCGTTTCCAGATCGCTCAGCTTACGTTGTTTCTTCAGCACCGGAATGCCTTCCACCGCCGCTTTTTCTGCAGCGTCCTGCGCCACGGAATCAAAGGTGGTGAAAATTTTCACGCCGGAGAGATCTTTAACTTTATCGCCGAGCTTCGCCTGTAGCTCCTGACGCACCATCTGCATAAACGCTGGCTGCGGGGAGATCACCCCGCCGCGCGGTTGCACGCCTAACGGACGCGCGCTCAGCATGTCATACAGATCCTGGTCGATAATCTGCTGCTGTTGCAGCAGACGCAGCACCAGGTTACGACGCTCCAGCGCCAGCTTCGGGTTACGCCACGGGTTATAAATCGACGCCCCTTTCACCATCCCAACCAGCAGTGCTTGTTGGTCGAGGCTTAACTCTTCCACCGGACGTCCGAAGTAATACAAGCTCGCCAGCGGGAAGCCACGGATCTCGTTGTCACCGCTCTGGCCGAGATAGACTTCGTTCATGTACAGCTCAAGAATGCGGTCTTTGCTGTAACGCGCATCCATGATCAGCGCCATATAGGCTTCGTTGGCTTTACGCCAGTAGGAGCGCTCGCTGGAGAGGAACAGGTTCTTCACCAACTGCTGGGTCAGCGTACTGGCCCCCTGTACCGTACGACCTGCCGTCAGGTTCGCCAGCACCGCACGGCCAATGGAATAGAGACTGATCCCGTCGTGCTCATAGAAGTGACGGTCTTCTGTCGCCAATAGCGTGTCCACCAGCAGATCAGGGAAGCCGCTACGCGGGACAAACAGACGCTGCTCGCCGTTTGGTGAAGAGAGCATGGTGATCAGACGCGGATCGAGACGGAAGAAACCGAACTGGCGGTTGTTATCCATATTCTCGATGGTGTCCAGATGATCGCCGTCAAAGGTCAGACGCGCGCGCACCTGCCCTTCTTTGCTGTCCGGGAAGTCAAACGGGCGACGAATCATCTCAATGCTCTTCGCCTGTACGGTGAATTCGCCCGGACGCGTCATCTTCGTCACCTGACGATACTGCGTGGCCTCCAGCAGCTTCACCATCTCGTTCTTGCCAATGGGCATTTCTGGCTCAAGGTTAACCATGCGGCCATATACCGCCGCCGGAAGTTGCCAGACTTTGCCATCAATACGGCTACGAATTTTTTGGTCCAGATACACGCCGTAAATGGCGATCAGCACCAAAAAGACAATCGACAGTTTTACCAGCAGCCAGAACCAGCCGCGCTTACCACGAGGCTTACGCCCTTTGCCCTTACCCTTACGCGGCATCGGTTCTTCATCCTCATAGTCATCATCATCATAATCGTCGTCATACTCTTCATCTCTGAGTTGACGACGGCTCACCTTTTGTTTTACCGGACGCGATGGTTTCCCTTTACGTCCAATTGGCTCGCGGTCATTCCCCGCCATGCTTTTTCTCCGCAACATTCAGGCGCAAAGGCCCGATTCTCTGTTCTTCCGTCCTGCGACAGAAGAAGAAATCTCTCAATTATTACCGCTCTTTCGCCGGATGCGGCATAACGCCTTATCCGGCCTACAGTTACATTACGAATACTTTTTGGTGCGCCGCGTTGGCGCGGTATTCGCCGGATCGTCCGGCCAGACGTGTTTCGGATAACGCCCTTTCATCTCTTTTTGCACCTCGCGGTACGATCCCTGCCAGAACGCGCTCAGATCGCTGGTCACCTGTAGCGGTCGTTGGGCCGGAGACAGCAGCTCCAGCACCAACGGAACGCGGCCCTGAGCGATGGTTGGAGTCCTCGCTTCGCCAAACATTTCCTGCATCCGCACCGCCAGCGCAGGAGGATTATCTTCATGATAGCGAATGGCAATCCGACTCCCCGTCGGCACAGTGTAATGCGCCGGCAGTTCACTATCCAGACGTTGCAGCATTGACCAGTCCAGCAAACCGCGCAATGCCTGACCCACATTTAATGCTTTTAACGCGCGTAAAGAGTGCACACCGCTCATGTGCGGCAACAGCCAGGTCTCCAGCGTCGCCAGCAGAGAATCTTCATCTACCGCGGGCCAGTCATATTCTGGCAACCAGGTCGCCGCACAGTGCAAACGCAGCCGAAACTGCTCGGCCTCCGGCGTCCAGTTGAGCATACTTAGCCCTTTATCGCGAATGCCATTCAACATCGCCTGGTGCAACTCCTCTTCCGAGGGTTTAGCCAGCGGCTGGACTTTTACCGTGAGCTGACCAATGCGCGAGCGGCGTAAGGCTTTTAATGTGCCCTGGGTTTCATCCCACTCGATAGTGTCGGACTGCTGGAGCAGTTCAGGACACGTCTGCATCAGCACGTCAATCTCCAGCGGCAGGGCCAGCAGAATACGCGCATCCGGCGAAGCGCTGCCCTGTAGCAACAACGGCGCTATCAGCCATTCATGGCGTCCGGAAGCGTCATCAGCATCCAACATTGCGCCCATACCATTAGCCAGTTGATAACGCCCTTCCTGCCCGCGTCGACGCGCGATCCGGTCGGCAAACGCCTGCGCCAGCAACGGGGAAAGCAGCCTACTGTCGGGCTGTCCGCTGCGAACATTGAGCCGTTTCAGCAATTGTTGGCTGCGCTGCTGCCAGGCGGGGTGATTGCGTGAAAACGCCACAGCCAGATCGGTACAGCCACCACGCGGCGGCTCCTCCAGAATCGCTGCCAGTTTTGCCGCCGTTGCCGCTTCGGTATCATTGCTGGCGCTGACCAGCATCGCCGCCAGGCGAGGATCGTTCCCCAACATCGCCATTTTCTGCCCGCGAGCGCTGAGCCTGTCACCCGCAAGCGCCCCCAGCATCTGCAACAGTTGTTTTGCCGCCTGCAGGTTGATAGCGGGCGGCGTATCCAGCCAGTTTAGTTGCGCGGGATCGGTGCATCCCCATTGCAGCAACTCCATTAGCAGCCCAGACAGATCGCTCTGTAATATCTCCGGCTCCCCTTGCGAAGCCGCTCTTTCCGCCTGCTCTTTGGCCAGCAGATGCAGACAAATTCCGGGTTCCAGACGCCCTGCGCGTCCCGCTCGCTGCGTCATCGAGGCCTGACTGATGCGCTGGGTAATCAGTCGCGTCAGTCCAGTGCGCGCGTCATAGCGCGCCACGCGCTCCTGAGCGCAGTCTACCACCAGCCGAATACCTTCAATCGTTAAGCTGGTTTCAGCAATGTTGGTGGCCAGCACCACTTTGCGCTGGCCTTGCGGCGCGGGCAAAATCGCCTGACGCTGCTCGGCAAGCGTCAGCGCGCCATACAGTGGGCACAGCACAACATCGCTGCCCACACGCGTTGCCAGATGCTCCTGCACGCGCTGGATTTCCCCAACGCCCGGTAAAAACAGCAGCAGCGACCCGCTTTCATAGCGCAGTAGCTCCGCCGTGGCTATCGCCACCGCTTCGTCAAAACGCAGATGTGCCGCCAGCGGTTGATACCGTCGCTCGACCGGAAATGTGCGGCCTTCAGAGATAATCATGGGCGCATCGGGCAATAACTGCTGCAAGCGCCCGTTATCGAGCGTTGCGGACATGATCAACAGTTTCAGATCGTCACGCAGACCTTGCTGTACATCCAGCAGCAGCGCCAGCGCCAGGTCGGCCTGCAGACTCCGTTCGTGAAATTCATCGAGGATCACTAACCCGACGTCCGTGAGTTCGGGATCGCGTTGGATCATGCGCGTCAGGACGCCTTCCGTCACCACTTCCAGCCGGGTCTGCGGCCCCACGCAGCTTTGCGCGCGCATGCGATACCCCACGGTCTCGCCGGGCTTTTCGTTCAGCAACTCCGCCAACCGCTGCGCCACATTGCGTGCCGCCAGACGGCGCGGCTCCAGCAAAATTATCCGCCCCTTGATGCCACCATGCTCAAGCAGTCGCAACGGCAGCCAGGTCGATTTCCCGGCACCGGTCGGCGCGGTCAGCAGGACCTGCGGCGAGGCATCAAGGGCGGTAAGCAGTTCAGGCACTACGGCGGCAACGGGCAACGACGTCACAAATGGCTCCAGAGGGTTAACATTCTTCGCGCTGCATTGTAGCATCGCGTTAATTCATAACCGAGTATCCATCATGTCTGAGCCAAAAAGGCTGTTCTTTGCGATTGAATTGCCTGCCGAGGTTCGGGAGCAGTTAATCCACTGGCGAGCCGCGCAGTTCCCTCCTGAAGCAGGCCGTCCCGTCGCCGCCGAGAATCTGCATCTGACGTTGGCCTTTTTAGGTGATGTCAGCGCAGAGAAGCAACAGGCGTTGTCGCAGCTAGCCGGACGCATTCGCCAGCCCGGTTTTACGCTCAAACTGGATGATGCCGGGCAATGGCTGCGTTCGCGAGTAGTGTGGCTGGGGATGCGTCAGCCGCCGCGCGGACTGTTACAACTGGCGAATATGCTGCGGGCGCAGGCCTCACGCAGCGGGTGCTATCAAAGCCCACAGCCGTTTCACCCGCATATCACGCTGCTGCGCGATGCCGGACACGCGGTTCCCATTCCGCCCCCCGGCTTTGGCTGGTCGTTCCCGGTCACCGGGTTTGCGCTCTATTCCTCCACATTCACGCGGGGGCGTACGCGTTACACGCAGTTGCAACGCTGGATGCTGACTGAATAATCAAAGGGACTGTTCATGCAATTTTCTCCACCTTTACAACCGGCTACGCTCATCCAGCGCTACAAGCGTTTTTTAGCGGATGTGATCACACCGGATGGCACAACGTTAACGTTACACTGCCCAAATACCGGCGCGATGACCGGATGCGCAACGCCAGGTGATACCGTCTGGTATTCAACATCAGAAAATACCAAACGGAAATACCCGCATACCTGGGAATTAACGCAAACGCAATCCGGGGCATTTATTTGTATTAATACGCTGTGGGCGAACAGATTAGCGAAAGAGGCGATTCAGCAGTCGCTAATTTCAGAAGTTTCAGGCTATAGCATATTGAAAAGTGAAGTAAAATACGGCGCCGAAGGGAGTCGTATAGACTTTTTGTTACAGGCGGATTCCCGACCTGACTGCTATATTGAAGTGAAATCAGTCACGTTGGCGGAAAAAGATCAGGGTTATTTTCCCGATGCCATCACTGAACGAGGTCAGAAACATCTTCGGGAATTGATGAGCGTAGCGGCTGAAGGTAAGCGGGCGGTGATATTTTTCGCTGTGCTACATTCAGCCATTACACGGTTTTCACCCGCGCGCCATATTGATACGAAATATGCGCAATTATTGGTCGAAGCTCGGCAAAAGGGGGTCGAAATTCTGGTTTATAAAGCGGAACTTTCTGCCCATGGTATGACTCTTAAAGAGCCGTTGCCCATTACCTTGTAATGGTGTAAACATCTGGTTAATTAATATTCTGGGCGCGTGTGCAAATACGCTTTTCCTCACAGGGTTGTCAAGTGTTACGTTTAGATAATTGCTATCCGGAAAAGCATCTGCTATTTATAGCGACCTGATTTTTCCCCCGAACATGGGGATCGATAGTGCGTGTTAAGGAGAAGCAACATGCAAGAAGGGCAAAACCGTAAAACATCGTCCCTGAGTATTCTCGCCATCGCTGGGGTGGAGCCGTACCAGGAGAAACCGGGCGAAGAGTATATGAACGAAGCCCAGCTGTCGCACTTCAGGCGTATTCTTGAGGCATGGCGTAATCAACTTAGGGATGAAGTCGATCGCACCGTATCTCATATGCAAGACGAAGCGGCTAACTTCCCTGATCCGGTGGACCGCGCCGCGCAGGAAGAAGAATTCAGCCTTGAGCTGCGTAACCGTGACCGTGAGCGCAAACTGATCAAAAAGATCGAGAAGACGCTGAAGAAGGTAGAAGACGAAGATTTCGGCTACTGCGAATCATGCGGCGTAGAAATTGGTATTCGCCGTCTGGAAGCGCGTCCGACAGCCGATCTGTGTATCGACTGCAAAACGCTGGCAGAAATCCGCGAAAAACAAATGGCAGGTTAATTCCGGTCATTTTTACCACGTTTACTACAGGCGGGAGTTTCTCCCGCCTTATTATTTGTTAGCCCGCAAAATGAGCGATTCACACTATATTGGCCGCTTCGCCCCCTCCCCTTCCGGCGAACTGCACTTCGGTTCACTCATTGCCGCCCTCGGGAGCTACCTGCAGGCCCGTGCCCGGCGCGGCATCTGGCGAGTACGTATTGAAGATATTGACCCCCCTCGTGAAGTTCCCGGTGCTGCAGAGACGATTCTGCGTCAGCTGGAACATTACGGCCTGCACTGGGACGGCGAAATTTTATGGCAATCCCAGCGTCATGAAGCCTACCGCGAGGCGCTTAGCTGGCTGCATCAGCAGGATCTGAGCTATTACTGCACCTGTACGCGGGCGCGTATTCAAAGCGTCGGCGGTATTTACGACGGCCACTGCCGTGAGTTACGCCTCGGGCCAGAACAGGCGGCTGTCCGCATCAAGCAACGCCGCCCCGTGCTGCAGTTTACTGACCGGCTACGCGGTGTAATTCAGGCTGACCCGCAACTTGCTGGCGAAGATTTTATTATTCACCGCCGCGACGGGCTGTTTGCCTATAACCTCGCGGTAGTGGTAGATGACCACTTCCAGGGCGTGACGGAAATTGTGCGCGGCGCCGATCTCATAGAACCGACGGTGCGGCAAATTTCGTTGTATCAGCAGTTTGGCTGGCAGGCGCCAGACTATATTCATCTGCCGCTGGCGCTTAACGAACAAGGCGCTAAACTTTCCAAACAAAATCATGCACCTGCCCTGCCGCAAGGCGATCCACGTCCGGTGATTATTGCCGCGCTGCGCTTTCTCGGCCAGCGTGCGGATATCGCGTGGCAGGAAATGCAGGTCGATCAGATCCTTCAGTTTGCCGTCAAAAACTGGAGTCTGACAACGGTGCCAGAATCAGCGATCGTAAATACGCCATTCTCAAATGCGCCACGCTGAGCTATGATTAGCCGCTATTTTTACACAGCAACACTTGTTCTGATTGAAGTTTGACACTACCGAGGTGCACTATTTTTACCCGAGTCGCTAATTTTTGCCGCAAGGTGCTAAGCCGCGAGGAGCGCGAGGCCGAGCTTGCCGTCGCCCGTCCACATATGACGGTAATCCCGCGTGAGCAGCACTCAATCTCCCGCAAAGATATCAGTGAAAATGCCCTGAAGGTAATGTACAGGCTCAATAAGGCCGGATACGAGGCATGGCTGGTTGGCGGGGGCGTGCGCGATCTTTTGCTGGGCAAAAAGCCAAAAGATTTTGATGTCACCACTAACGCAACGCCGGATCAGGTGCGAAAACTGTTTCGCAACTGTCGTCTGGTCGGTCGCCGTTTCCGCCTTGCGCATGTGATGTTTGGCCCGGAAATTATCGAAGTGGCGACCTTTCGCGGCCATCATGAAGGCAGCGAAGCCGATCGCACCACGTCGCAACGCGGGCAAAACGGTATGCTGCTGCGCGATAATATCTTTGGCTCCATTGAAGAAGATGCCCAGCGTCGCGATTTCACGATCAACAGCCTGTATTACAGCGTGGCCGATTTCACCGTGCGTGATTACGTCGGTGGCATGCAGGATCTCGAAGAAGGCATCATTCGCCTGATCGGTAATCCGGAAACGCGCTATCGCGAAGATCCCGTACGTATGCTGCGCGCCGTGCGCTTTGCCGCCAAGCTCGACATGCGTATCAGCCCGGAAACCGCAGAGCCGATCCCGCGTCTGGCAACGCTGTTGAACGACATTCCTCCCGCACGCCTGTTTGAAGAAGCACTCAAGCTGTTACAGGCGGGCTATGGGTATGAAACCTATAAAAAACTGCGTGAGTACAGCCTGTTCCAGCCGCTGTTCCCAACCATTACGCGCTACTTCACCGAAGATGGTGACAGCCCGATGGAACGCATTATCGCCCAGGTGCTGAAGAATACCGATAACCGCATTAACAATGATATGCGCGTTAACCCGGCGTTCTTGTTCGCCGCCATGTTCTGGTATCCGTTACTGGAAGCCGCGCAGAAAATCGCGCAAGAAAGCGGTCTGGCCTATTACGACGCTTTCGCACTGGCAATGAATGACGTACTCGACGAAGCCTGTCGCTCGCTGGCAATCCCGAAACGATTAACCTCGCTGACCCGTGATATCTGGCAGTTGCAGTTACGCATGTCCCGTCGTCAGGGCAAACGCGCCTGGAAGCTGATGGAACATCCGAAGTTCCGCGCCGCCTACGACCTGCTGGCCTTGCGTGCAGAAGTGGAAAACAACGCCGAGCTGCAGCGTCTGGCTCAATGGTGGGGTGAATTCCAGGTTTCAGCGCCGCCGGAGCAAAAAGGCATGCTGAACGAGCTGGATGAAGAGCCTGAACGTCGTCGTCATCGTCGCCCACGTAAACGCGCGCCACGCCGCGAGGGATCCGCGTGACCAATCGCGAATACCCAATGGATTTCGGGTTGCATCAAGGCGGCGACACAGCGAACTCCCGGGAGCGTACATCAGTACGTGACTGGGATGAGCGAGGAAAGCCAACACAGATGCAGCTTGAAAGACGACGGGTATATATCGCTATTGGCAGCAACCTCGCCTCCCCGCTGGAACAGGTGAATGCTGCCGTACAGGCGATCGGTGAAATTCCCGACAGCCGCATTGTGGCCGTCTCTTCATTTTACCGCACACCGCCATTAGGCCCACAGGATCAGCCCGATTACCTGAACGCCGCCGTGGCGCTGGATACCGCTCTCGCCCCAGAAGAATTGCTTAACCATACCCAGCGCATTGAGCTGCAGCAGGGGCGTGTGCGCAAGGCCGAACGCTGGGGTCCGCGTACGCTGGATCTCGACATTATGCTGTTTGGCAATGAAGTGATTAACACCGACCGTCTGACCGTGCCGCACTACGACATGAAAAACCGGGGCTTTATGCTGTGGCCGCTGTTTGAGATCGCCCCTGATCTGATCTTTCCGGATGGTATCAGCTTGCATCAGCATCTCACCGATCTTGGTGCGGCAAAACCCGTCCACTGGTAAAACATAGCCTCCCCTTTAGCGTTTACTGCTTTAGCGCCAAACGATTGCTTAAATCAATTGCCCCCCTGAATGTGACTGTTAGAATGCCGGTAAATATGACTTTCATCATCAGGAAATGTTATGAAACCGACCACCATTTCGCTGTTACAGAAATGCAAACAGGAAAAGAAACGCTTCGCCACCATTACCGCGTACGATTACAGCTTCGCCAAATTATTCGCCGATGAAGGCATCAACGTGATGCTGGTGGGCGACTCACTGGGCATGACAATTCAGGGGCACGACTCCACCCTGCCGGTCACCGTGGAAGATATCGCCTACCACACCCGCGCCGTTCGCCGTGGCGCGCCGAACTGCCTGCTGCTCTCCGACCTGCCGTTTATGGCTTATGCCACGCCGGAACAGGCGTTTGAAAACGCGGCCATCGTGATGCGTGCGGGGGCCAATATGGTCAAGATTGAAGGCGGCGCATGGTTGGTTGATACGGTGAAAATGCTCACCGAACGCGCCGTCCCGGTTTGTGGTCATCTGGGGCTGACGCCGCAATCGGTGAATATCTTCGGCGGCTATAAAATTCAGGGCCGCGGCGACGCCGGGCAGGTACTGCTGGATGACGCGCTGGCCTTAGAAGCGGCAGGCGCTCAACTGTTGGTGCTGGAATGCGTGCCGGTTGAACTGGCGAAGCGCGTTACTGAAGCGCTGTCGATTCCGGTGATCGGCATCGGCGCGGGCAACGTCACCGATGGTCAGATCCTGGTAATGCACGATGCGTTTGGCATCACCGGCGGTCATATTCCAAAATTCGCGAAAAATTTCCTTGCCGAAGCGGGCGACATGCGCGCCGCCGTACGGCAGTATATGGCAGAAGTGGAGTCCGGCGTTTATCCGGGCGAAGAACACAGTTTCCATTAAGGAGTCCAGGTGTGTTAATTATCGAAACCCTGCCGCTGCTGCGTCAGCATGTCCGTCGTCTGCGCCAGGAAGGCAAACGCGTCGCATTGGTTCCCTCTATGGGCAATCTGCACGACGGCCATATGAAACTGGTTGATGAGGCAAAAGCCCGGGCTGATGTGGTCATCGTCAGCATTTTCGTCAATCCGATGCAATTCGACAGACCGGAAGATTTGGTGCGCTATCCGCGCACGCTGCAGGAAGACTGCGAAAAACTGAACAAGCGCAAAGTCGATTATGTTTTTGCTCCAGCCGTTGAGGAAATCTACCCGCAGGGGCTGGAAGGCCAGACGTACGTTGATGTTCCCGGCCTCTCTACCATGCTGGAAGGCGCCAGCCGTCCGGGCCACTTCCGCGGCGTCTCAACTATCGTCAGCAAGCTGTTCAACCTGATCCAGCCGGATATCGCCTGCTTTGGCGAGAAGGATTTCCAGCAACTGGCGCTGATTCGCAAAATGGTCGCCGATCTGGGCTACGACATTGAGATAGTCGGCGTGCCGATTATCCGCGCCAAAGATGGTCTGGCGCTCAGCTCGCGTAACGGGTATCTGACGGCAGAGCAGCGTAAAATCGCCCCAGGATTATACAAAGTGATGAGCGGCATCGGCGAAAAGTTACAGGCCGGTGAGCGTGACCTGGACGAGATGATTGCCATTGCAGCGCAAGAACTGAATGAAAAAGGCTTCCGCGCCGACGACATTCAGATCCGCGATGCCGACACGCTGCTTGAACTCACCGAAAACAGCAAACGTGCGGTCATTCTGGTCGCCGCATGGCTGGGACAGGCGCGTTTGATCGATAATCAAAGCGTTACATTAGCCCAGTAGACAGGGGTTAAAAATCGGGCAATACTGCCTGAGAATTTCCAAAGCAGGCTTCAAGCGCCTGCTTAGCCAAGATAAACGACAGGGTATAGAAGTTATGATTCGCACCATGCTGCAAGGCAAGCTCCACCGCGTAAAAGTCACGCAGGCGGACCTGCACTACGAAGGTTCCTGTGCCATTGACCAGGATTTCCTCGATGCCTCCGGTATTCTGGAAAACGAAGCGATTGATATCTGGAACGTGACCAATGGGAAACGTTTCTCAACCTATGCGATTGCGGCTGAACGCGGCTCCAAAATCATCTCGGTGAACGGTGCGGCGGCGCATTGCGCTGAGGTTGGCGACATTGTGATTATCGCCAGCTTCGTCACCATGTCTGATGAAGAAGCCCGGACATGGCGGCCGAAAGTGGCCTACTTTGAAGGCGACAACGAAATGAAGCGCACCGCGAAAGCTATTCCGGTCCAGGTTGCCTGATAGTCCTTACCCCTGCGGCTGATTGACGATCAGCCGCGACATCGTTTCCAGCGAATCCGTGCGTAAAATATACAGCCTTTTGAGCAGCATCGGATTATCGCCCGGCTTCACCTTCCCTCTCACCGTGGTTACCGCCATGTGAAATCCCGCATCGCCCGCCGCTTTTACCGCCGTGGCGTTATAACCGCCAAACGGATATGAAAGATACAGGACGTGAGGATTGAACTGGGACAGCGCCCGCCGCGAACGGGCAAAATCGAACAGAATGTTGTGATAGTTGCGGCTCAGCAGGATCGGCCGATGATGAGCGTCCACTCGATGTAAAAAATGGGTATGCGACTGGAAGTCAAACACATCCCTGATCCCATTCAGTTCAGAGACGCTCATAAACTGTAGCGATTTCGGATCCCACTTCTGCGGATGGCGCTTAATGCGTGACGAGATGATAAACGCCGTCGCCTTCATGCCGTTCTGTTTCAACACCGGATAAGCATAACGACTCACCGACTTCAGACCATCGTCGAAAGTCAGCACCACCGCCCGCGCCGGGAGGTTCATATTGTTGCGTACATAGCCTTCCAGTTGATACATCGTCAGCGTCGTGTAGCCGCGATCGTGTAGCCAGGCCATCTGGTTGCTAAAAGCGCGTACGGAGGTTGTGGTGGAGGTGTGACGAAAGCGGGTATTCTCTTCATCACGCAGAATATGATGATAGGTTAACACCGGGATGCCGTTATCTTCCTGCGCATCCAGAGCACTGATATAGGCCAGTCTGCCGCCAATGCGGATCTGGTACCACGTCTGGTTGAGTCGGTCTTTAAGCTTACTGATTATGGGATAGCGCAGATTATCCGCCAGCACGCCAAACGGGGCGCTACCGACATCCGGGGCATTATAAACCAGTGTATCTTTCCAGGTAATCAGGCTTTGATTGCTGAGGGGTTTATTGAGATCGCCCAAACCATCGTCAACTTTCTGCCGCCCCTGAACAGGCTCCAGATGCCCCTTATCAATAAACCCGGTACCAAAGCCAAAGGTGAATTCGTAATAGTCAGCCGCTATCGGCTCTACGGCAAGGATCTGCCCGGCGCGAACATTCCCCACCGTCACCATTTTGTCACCTATCTGCGCCCACACGGCAGCCGCTTCGGTAGTTTGCATGTAGCGAGCAGGCAAAGCCGCAGCTACGCTGCCAGAAGACAGGAGCAACAAAATAAGCACAACGCGCATAACCATATGAGATAACCGAACCGAGGCGAGAAACCTCGGCTATTGTAGCAAAAGCGCCATCAATACCAACGATTAATACTCGTACAAATCATGCTTCAACACGAAGGGGGGATTTTTTTGTTGTTGATGCCAGAGGCTTGAGACTTCCGGCCCGCCAAGCGTAACAATGCAATCGCGAAACGCAGAGCTGCTCATTGATTCCCGCGACGAAAGCATTCGCTCAAGCAATGAATAGCTGATACCTGAAATCACTTCACACTGGGGGTGTTTGTGGCTCATTAACGAGGCCACGCGGTACGGTGCGGCCCCCGCGGTATCCGTCAGGAAGATCACGCCCTCGCCTGAGTCAGTAGCATGCAGGGCGTGACACATCATGCGGCTCAGCATATTTGAGCTGAGCCCACGCCAAAAACTTACCGCCTGGCATTGGGCCAACGGGCCGTGCTTCTGCTCCAGACGATGCAGCATATCCTGTGCCTTATCGTCATGACAGGTAATTACCCAACCTAACATTGCCTTCCTCCTTAGCAGGCAAGTAGTTTATCAATGTGATAAATCCATAATGGTGATAAGCGTCAAAAGTCTTCCTCTCCCGAGCAGAGAGAGGAAGAAAGAATTAACTGCGCAAACCGCGTCCACGCTGGATCAGGTACCAGCACAGCAAATAAAACACCGCGATGAACACCACCAGCACGCCAAACGTGGTGACCAGCGGAACATCATGGATACCCAGGAAGCCGTAGCGGAATCCGCTGATCATGTAGACAATTGGGTTCAGGTGCGACAGCCCCTGCCAGAACGGCGGCAGCAGCGTTAACGAATAGAATACGCCCCCCAGGTAGGTCAGTGGTGTTAGTACGAAGGTTGGGATCAGGCTGATATCGTCAAAGGTTTTGGCGAAGACTGCATTCAGTAAGCCCGCCAGCGAGAACAGTATCGCGGTCAGCACCAATGTGAGCGCTACAAACACCCACGAATGTACCTGGAACGGCACAAAGAACAGCGATACCGCGGTAACCAGAATGCCCACGCACAGCCCGCGCGCCACGCCGCCGCCGACAAAACCAGCGATAATGACGTGCGTCGGTACCGGAGCGACCAGCAGTTCTTCAATATTGCGTTGAAACTTGGCGCTAAAGAATGACGATGCCACGTTAGCGTACGAGTTGGTGATTACAGCCATCATAATCAGCCCCGGTACAATAAACTGCATGTAGCTAAAACCATGCATTTCGCCGATACGCGAGCCAATCAAATTACCAAAAATAATAAAATAGAGCGTCATGGTGATGACGGGAGGAACCAGAGTCTGGACCCAGATACGCATAAAGCGGTGGATCTCTTTCGCCCAGATGCTTTTCAGCGCAACCCAATAAAGCTGCATCATGCGCGATCTCCTTGTTTTTCATGCACCAGAGAAACAAACAGTTCTTCCAGTCGGTTCGCTTTGTTACGCATACTTAATACCTGAATACCCTGGGCGCTCAGTTGTGAGAACACGCTGTTAACCCCTTGCTCACGCAGAACTTCCACTTCCAGCGTCGAGGTATCAACCAGACGATACTGATACCCTTCCAGTTTTGGCAGCGGGCTTTTCGGCGCCAGATCGAGAATAAAGGTTTCTGATTTCAGTTTAGAGAGCAGGCTCTTCATGGAGGTATTTTCCACCAGCTCGCCGTGCTGAATAATACCGATATTGCGACACAGCATTTCCGCTTCTTCGAGATAGTGGGTGGTCAGAATAATTGTGGTGCCTTTGTCATTTAAATCTTTTAAAAAGCCCCACATTGAACGACGTAGCTCAATGTCGACGCCCGCCGTCGGTTCGTCGAGAATCAACAGCTTTGGCTCATGCATCAGCGCACGAGCGATCATCAGACGACGTTTCATCCCGCCGGAAAGCATACGCGCACGTTCGTTACGCTTTTCCCACAAGTCGAGCTGTTTTAGATATATTTCGCTACGCTTAACGGCTTCTTTATGCTCAACGCCGTAGTAACCTGCCTGGTTGACCACGATCTGCTGCACGGTTTCAAACGGGTTAAAGTTAAACTCCTGCGGCACCAGACCAAGCTGACGTTTAGCGTTAACCGTATCTTTATCGAGATCGTATCCGAAGACGCTTACCCGTCCGGAAGTTTTATTCACCAGCGAACTGATAATGCCGATGGTGGTGGATTTACCTGCGCCATTCGGTCCCAAAAGCGCATAAAAATCACCCGCTTCGACTTGCAAATCTATGCCGCGTAGCGCCTGCACGCCACCGGGATAGGTTTTCTTAAGTTCTTGAAGTTCCAGAGCAATGGTCATGGTTTTTTACTTACCTTACGTTCTGACATTTCATATATAGTTTAATTAATGCTGGAGTTACCCTATATTAGCCCATCGAATTTATCTGGTTTCGGGTCGTACAACTCCATGAAAGACATAGATACACTCATCAGCAACAATGCACTATGGTCAAAGATGCTGGTAGAAGAGGATCCCGGATTTTTTGAAACGCTGACACATGCGCAGAATCCACGTTTTCTATGGATTGGATGTTCCGATAGCCGCGTTCCCGCTGAACGATTGACCGGTCTGGAACCGGGCGAATTATTCGTCCACCGTAATGTTGCCAATCTGGTTATTCACACCGACCTGAACTGCCTCTCAGTGGTTCAGTATGCGGTGGATGTGCTGGAAGTGGAACATATTATTATTTGCGGCCACTACGGATGCGGCGGCGTCCAGGCGGCTATTGAAAATAAAGAACAGGGGCTGATTGATAACTGGTTACTGCATATTCGCGATATCTGGTTTAAACACAGCTCACTGCTGGGCGAAATGCCGCAGGAACGCCGCATGGACACCCTGTGCGAACTGAATGTCATGGAGCAGGTCTATAACCTGGGTCATTCAACGATTATGCGATCCGCCTGGAAGCGCGGTCAGAAAGTCACGATTCACGGCTGGGCCTACGGTATTCATGATGGCCTGCTGCGCGATCTCGACGTCACCGCCACCAGCCGCGAAACGCTGGAGCAGCGCTATCGCCAGGGCTTATCTAACCTCAGCCAGAAACACTGCAACCATAAATAATGTGACATTGCCGGGAGGCGGCTATGCCTTACCCGGCCTACAAACCTGCGCCCCAGGCCTGATAAGCGAAGCGCCATCAGGCACTCCAGCCAATTACTCGTCCAGCAGCACTACTTTGCCAACGTACGGCAGATGGCGATAACGCTGGGCATAGTCAATGCCGTAGCCGACCACAAACTCATCTGGAATAGAGAATCCGATAAACTCAACCGGCACATCCACTTCACGACGGGAAGGTTTATCCAGCAGCGTACAGATAGCCAGGGATTTCGGCTCGCGCAGGCTCAGAATCTCACGCACTTTAGACAGCGTGTTGCCGGAGTCGATGATGTCTTCAACAATCAGCACGTCTTTGCCACGAATGTCTTCATCCAGGTCTTTCAGGATTTTAACATCACGCGTGGTAGACATTCCGCTGCCATAACTGGATGCAGTCATGAAATCGACTTCGTGGGAGACATGCACTTCACGGCACAGGTCCGCCATAAACATAAATGAGCCGCGTAACAGACCAACCAGCACCATATCGCTGCCGCTGTCCTTATAACGTTCGTTAATCTGACGTCCCAGTTCAGCAATACGCGCTTTGATCTCCGCTTCCGGGATCATGACTTCAACAGTATGTTTCATATCTCTAACCATATGATTTAAAAACAAATCACTCAATGCTTACTTTTAATAAGCGAGCATCTAAGCGCAAGGCACGCAGTATACCAGCAAAAGCATTCATCCGCGGCATCTGTTGATAAAGTTCATTGTGTGACAATCATCACGCGTTTTAACTCCTATAATTAACTGCTATTAAAGAAATAACACCTGTGATGGTATTTTTTATGGCAAATAACAACATACGATCCCAACGACTTATCGTGACACTGAGTGCTCTGTTCGCCGCACTTTGTGGACTCTATCTCCTGATTGGCGGAGGCTGGCTGGTCGCCATCGGTGGCTCCTGGTATTACCCTATTGCGGGTCTGGCCATGCTCGGCGTGGCCTTCCTGCTATGGCGTAGTCAACGCTCCGCGCTTTGGCTGTATGCCGTCCTGCTTCTCGCCACTATGATTTGGGGCGTATGGGAAGTTGGGTTTGATTTCTGGGCATTAACACCGCGTAGCGATATCCTGGTCTTCTTCGGTATCTGGCTGATTCTGCCGCTCGTCTGGCGCCATCTGCTCGTACCTTCCAGCGGTGCGGTAACAGCGCTGGTCGTCGCACTACTGATTAGCGGCGGGATCCTGACCTGGGCGGGTTTCAACGATCCGCAGGAAATACACGGCACGCTGAGCGCGGATACCACCCCGGCCGAAGCAATTTCACCGGTGGCCGACGAGGACTGGCCCGCTTACGGGCGCAATCAGGAAGGTCAACGCTACTCACCGTTAAAACAAATTAACGCCGACAACGTACATCAATTGAAAGAAGCCTGGGTATTTCGTACCGGTGATTTAAAACAGCCGAACGATCCGGGTGAAATCACCAATGAAGTCACGCCGATCAAAGTTGGTGATACGCTCTATCTGTGTACCGCCCACCAGCGTCTGTTTGCACTTGATGCAGCGAGTGGTAAAGAGAAGTGGCATTTCGATCCCCAACTTAATACCAACACCTCTTTCCAGCACGTGACCTGTCGCGGCGTTTCTTATCATGAAGCACGGGCCGATAACGCCAGCCCGGAAGTGGTTGCTGACTGTCCGCGCCGCATCATCCTGCCGGTGAACGATGGCCGTCTGTTTGCCCTGAACGCGGAAACCGGCAAGCTGTGCGCAACCTTTGCCAATAAAGGCATCCTTAACTTACAGACCAACATGCCGGATACCACGCCGGGTCTGTATGAGCCGACGTCGCCGCCCATCATTACTGATAAGACCATCGTGATTGCCGGGTCGGTGACCGATAACTTCTCCACCCGCGAAACCTCCGGCGTTATCCGTGGTTTCGATGTGAATACCGGTAAGCTGCTGTGGGCGTTCGACCCAGGCGCCAAAGATCCCAATTTCATCCCGTCAGATGAACATACGTTCACCTTTAACTCACCAAACTCCTGGGCCCCTGCGGCCTATGACGCGAAGCTGGATCTGGTGTATCTGCCCATGGGCGTCACCACTCCGGACATCTGGGGCGGTAACCGCACGCCGGAGCAGGAACGTTATGCCAGCGCCATCCTGGCGTTAAATGCCACTACCGGGAAGCTGGCCTGGAGCTATCAAACCGTTCATCACGATCTATGGGATATGGACTTACCGGCGCAGCCGACGCTGGCGGATATCACCGTTAAAGGGCAGAAAGTCCCGGTCATTTACGCCCCGGCGAAAACCGGTAACATCTTCGTGCTCGACCGCCGTAATGGTGAACTGGTGGTACCTGCCCCTGAAAAACCGGTGCCGCAGGGCGCAGCCAAAGGTGATTACGTCAGCAAAACCCAGCCGTTCTCCGATCTCACCTTCCGTCCGCAGAAAGATTTGAGCGGCGCGGATATGTGGGGCGCCACCATGTTCGACCAGTTGGTGTGTCGCGTGATGTTCCACCAACTGCGTTATGAGGGCATCTTCACCCCGCCTTCAGAGCAGGGCACGCTGGTGTTCCCTGGCAACCTGGGGATGTTCGAATGGGGCGGCATCTCCGTTGATCCTAACCGTCAGGTGGCGATTGCCAACCCAATGGCCTTGCCGTTTGTATCGAAGCTGATCCCACGCGGCCCAGGCAATCCGATGGAGCCGCCGAAAGATGCCAAAGGCACCGGCACAGAATCAGGGATTCAGCCACAGTACGGCGTGCCGTTCGGCGTCACGCTGAATCCGTTCCTGTCGCCATTTGGCCTGCCGTGTAAGCAGCCAGCCTGGGGCTACATCTCCGCCGTGGATCTGAAGACCAATGAAGTGGTGTGGAAAAAACGTATTGGCACACCGCAGGACAGCATGCCGTTCCCAATGCCGGTTCAGGTGCCGTTCAATATGGGAATGCCAATGCTGGGGGGGCCTATTTCCACCGCCGGTAACGTGCTGTTCATTGCCGCGACCGCCGACAACTATCTGCGCGCCTACAACATGAGTAACGGTGAGAAATTGTGGCAAGGTCGTCTACCGGCAGGTGGACAGGCGACACCGATGACCTATGAAGTGAATGGCAAACAGTATGTGGTGATCTCCGCCGGAGGTCACGGGTCGTTTGGCACGAAGATGGGCGATTATATCGTGGCGTACGCGTTGCCGGACGAGGCTAAATAACTGAAAAGCCCGGTGGCGCTATGCTTACCGGGCCTACGGATGCGACATACAGGCCGGGTAAGGCGAAGCCGCCACCCGGCTTTTTTTATACCGTGAATCCGAGCATCATGCCGGTATCTTCATGCTCTAACAGATGGCAATGCGCCATATAGGCATGCTCTTTCGGCGCATTGTGGTCAAACTTCACCAGCACCTCGCTGACGCCGCCTTCTACCCGTACCGTGTCCTTCCATCCCGCGCGGTGCGCGGCAGGCGCTTTGCCATTCTCAGACAAAATGCGGAACTGGGTGCCGTGAATATGGAACGGATGCAGCATCATGTCGCCCTGACCAGAAATCACCCAGCGCTCATGCTGACCTTTCGCCGCGGCGAACATGGGTTTATTCATATCAAACGCCAGACCGTTAATCCGGTTGGCATTATGGAAATCAAATGATCCCGCCTGCTTCATGTTGCCATGCTGCATATTCCCCATGTTGCCATGGTTCATATTGCCATGATTCATCTTCCCGTGGCCCATATTGTCATTATTCATATGGTCCATCATCTTCCCATGATCCATACCCGCCATCGCCTGACCACCGTACTTCTTCATCAGCATTTGCATGCCCATCATGTCGAGCATCGGATCCATAGACAGCTGTAGTTTGCGCACCGTCAGGCCATCCAGTGACGGCAATGACGGCATGGATGTCAGCGAATCAGGCAGCGTTGCGGAAGCGGTAATCAACAGCGGCTGAATGCGCATCACCGGGTGCGGCTTATCAAATGGCGCAACCGCCATCCCCATCTGGCTGACAGGAAGAGTGACCAGATCAAACGCCTTACCGTCGCTCACATCCACCAGCACTTCAAAGCGCTCGCCCATCAGCATGGGAAGTTCAGTTACTTTGACCGGTTCAGCCAACAGTCCACCATCGCTGGCAATAACGTACAGAGGACGATTGTCGCTGGCGGCAATATTCAGCGAGCGAGCGTTACAGCCGTTCAGCAGGCGCAAACGCAGCCAACCGCGCGGCGCGGCATGCTGAGGATAAATCGCGCCGTTGGTCAGCAGCGTATCGCCAAACCAGCCGACGGCAGCGGTCATCATGTCCAGTTGATAGTTGATCTGTCCATCGGTGGAAAACTGCTTATCCTGAATAATTACCGGCACATCATCTATGCCCCACTGCTTCGGCAGTAGTAGTTTGTGAATCTCTTCATCTTCAATCAGCACCAGTCCGGCCAGCCCCATCGCCACCTGACGACCGGTTTTGCCATGCTGATGCGGGTGGAACCAACAGGTTGCTGCCCGTTGATCCGGGGTGAAAGTGACAGAGCGTTTCCCGCCTGCCGGGATAATACCTTGCGGCCCACCGTCAACTTCACCAGGAATTTCCAGTCCGTGCCAGTGCAACGTCGTCTCTTCGGCAAGCTGGTTGTGGATATCCACCGTCACCGATTGCCCTTTGTTCAGCTTTAGCGCCGGTCCGAGCAAATTGCCGTTATATCCCCACGTCGTGGCGGTTTTACCTGCAAAGCTCGACTGCCCGACTTGTGCAATCAACTGAATGCGATTAGAAGCATCGGCGGTTAACAGGTCTGGAATGGGCAATGCCGGACGGTCGGCGGCAAATACGCTACGGCTCCATAGAGGTAATGCTGACGCGACGCCCAGCGCCACGGAGTACTTTAAAAAGTCACGACGTTGCATAATCACTTCCTTATATTCAGCAGCTTAAGCAGGCTATCTTTTAAGCATAAGCCTTCCCCTTACGGGAAGGTCAAGTAAACGGCTAATAATAAAGGTCGTCGCTTCGCTCGCAGTGTGCTAACGTTTAAATTCCGTGATGCAGTGGTAGAAGCAATGAAGACGTTTTTCAGAACAGTTTTGTTCGGCAGCCTGATGGCCGTATGCGCAAATAGCTACGCGCTGAGCGAGTCCGAAGCCGAAGATATGGCCGATTTAACGGCAGTTTTTGTTTTTCTGAAAAATGACTGTGGTTACCAGAATTTGCCAAATGGGCAGATCCGTCGCGCACTGGTCTTTTTTGCCCAGCAAAACCAGTGGGACCTGAGTAATTACGACACCTTCAACATGAAGGCGCTAGGTGAGGACAGCTATCGCGATCTCAGCGGTATCGGCATCCCAACGGCAAAAAAATGCAAAGCGCTGGCGCGTGATTCCCTGAGCCTGTTGGCTTACGTTAAATAATCCACCGCCGTTACTCTGGCTGTACCAGCGTCAGGGCCACGGATTGCGCTTTTAATTCAGCCTTTGCGCCTTGCGGTAAATTCACATCGGTAACAATATCAGTAAAGCGGCTAAGCGGCGCGACGTTAAATAACGAATGCGCGCCATACTTACTGCTATCCGCCAGTAATACCTTCCGTTGCGCATTGGCAATAATTTCTTGCTTCAGTCCCGCTTTGTCTTCCGTTGGCGTGGTCACCCCCTTGTCCATGCTCCAGGTGTTACAGCTCATAAAGGCGATATCGGGATAGACGCTACGCAACATTTTCCGTCCAAACTCACCAATGCAGGACTGACTGCTGTCATCAATGCGCCCACCAACTATCGTCACTTCTATCTGGCGGAATTCTGATAAAAACAGGGCAATATGCAGATCAACAGTAATGACGCGCAGCGGCAAATGGGTCAGACATTTTGCCAGCTCCAGCATTGTGGTACCGGCATCAAGCACCACGGCATCGCCAGCATGCACCATTGAGGCGGCAAAACGCGCAATCGCCCGTTTCTCAGCGGGCGATCGCAGTTGCTTTTCATTGGTGGTCGGCTGCGCCGCTTCAAAACGTCGCAGGGCAACACCGCCGTGGCTACGGCTGATCACGCCCTGTTCATCCAGCTTGATGAGGTCGCGTCTGATTGTTGCTGGAGAGGCGTCAACCGCCTCAACCAGTTGCTCCACGGTAACCAGCGTATGATTTTTCAAATACGCCACAATCTTATCCAGACGGTGTTGGCCTTTCATAACAGTAAATTACGCCAGTTGCATTGCCAGTTTGATCGATACGGCCATGCTCTCAGATTTTGCTTTTCCCGTCCAGGCGATATCAAATGCCGTACCGTGATCGGCTGAGGTACGAATAAACGGCAAACCTGCTGTGATATTTACCCCATCATAAAAACCAAGCAACTTAAGCGGGATATGACCCTGATCGTGATACATCGCCACCACCATGTCGTACTGGCCTTCATAAGCCTGCAAAAACACAGTATCCGGCGGGCACGGTCCGTATACATTCATCCCCTTCGCTTTCATATTCTCAATCGCAGGCCCGACAATGCGGATTTCCTCATCACCAAACAGGCCATTCTCACCGGCATGTGGATTCACCCCCGCGACGGCAATACGCGGATGCGCAAAACCGACGCGCTTCAGGAAGGTATCGGCAATGCCAATCACCGTTTCAACACGTTGCCCATTGAGCGTATCGAGAAATTTGCGCAAAGCAATATGCGTGGAAACATGGATGACTTTCAGCTTGTCGGTGTAGAGCACCATGGCGTAATCACGACTTTCCGTCAACGTTGCCAGTAGTTCCGTATGTCCGGGATAATTGTGTCCGCCAAGATGTAATGCTTCTTTATTCAACGGCGCGGTCGCAATGGCGTGCACATCGCCCTTCATCGCCAGTTCCGTCGCCCGTTTTACACAGCGATAGGCCAGATCGCCTGCCTGCGCCTGCACTGTTCCCGGGACCAGTTCGTCGGGTTGCGCCAACGGTTCATCAATCACATGAATCGTACCCGGTTCGAATCGGGCATCAGCAACCTTTTCGATTGCGCGGAATGTCACCCCTTCAGCCAGCCCCTGGGCCTGTAATCGCTGCAGAGTTTGCAGGCACCCAACCACCACCAGCGGGGCGCCATTAAGGTCATCTTCACGCAGTGCTTTAACAATAATTTCCGGACCAATCCCCGCCGGATCTCCCATCGTAATCGCAATAGTTTTAGTTACCACGGTACATCTCCTCAATAAAATAAAGCGCATCACAAAGGGTCGTGTCGGAACCGAATCCACCCGCTTTGGTGATCACTGGCAAGTCATCAATCTCGCTGTTCACAAATGTTCCACACGGAATACAGGGGGCAACCTCACTTTGAATGCGATACCCTTCTGCCCCCAGCGCACTGGCGACCGCCGTAGCAATATCGCCTCCGGTCAGGAACAAACCGCCGATACGCGCCCGCTCAATAATCCGCAATGTTATCTCTCCAAGACGCCGACTCAGCAGCTCTCCCAACTGTTGCCGGCTCATCCCCAGGTTGGCGCACAGCGAGTCGATCATATTCCGGTCTTCTGCACGCCGACTGGTGCGCAAGATCGTGTGCTGTTGCTGGCTCAACTGCGCGCAAGCCTGTTCAACAACAGAGGCCATTTCCTGCTCAAATGACGATGCAGACAATCGCGCGGCATCGATTTCAACCACCGTTGCCCGGCCCTGGCACAACGCTTTTTCCACCTGACGTCGCGTTGCTTCGCTCATTGAGCCCGCCACGACCAGCACCGGTAATGCCTGCTTTTCTTGCATAAACGTTCCGGCAGGTAAGGCATTGGCAAGCCCTGCCGCCCCGACCAATAACGGCATCTGTTTTTGTTCGCAAACAGCGTGTGCGATTAGCGACAGATCTCGCTCTTCCACTGCATCTACAACCACCATGCATTCGCCTTCTGTCGCAAAAGCGCGAAGCAGCGCACTTAAGCTTCCCCGACGCACATCCGATAGCGACACCTCATGTACCGGGATATCGCTTTGCAACGCGATCAGCTCAGCAATACGAGAAGAGTGAATGGGCGTTTTTGGATCGCTGGCAAATTCCGTCTCTAACAGCGGCACGCCATGTACCAGACATAATCCATCCTGCGTGGTACGCCCGGCAGCAGGGATCGCTGCCGCAATCACGGCCAGCGTCCGACCAGCAGCACGCATCGCTGAGGTGACTTCGGCCCCGACATTGCCCCGGAAAGTAGAGTCGATTTTTTTGTATACCAGCGGTGTTACTGCTTCTTCACACCATGGCGCTAACGCCTGTTGTACAGCTGCAGCGGCCTGCATTGCAGGCATCGCCCGACTTTCGGTGTTGATGACCAGAACATCGGCGCGACGAGAGGGTTTCTGCGCAGGTGTGAGCATGACCTCCGTACGTGCGCCTTTTTTCGCCAACTGTACGCCGGTATCGTTAGACCCCGTAAAATCATCGGCGATAACGATCATTTTCATGCTTTGTTCTCCTGAACTGCCTGGCGCGCCTGCTTTTTCGCCACCCACGAGGTAAGAATTGGCGTCAGAATAGCGGTCGTGATGACTGACGCTGCGATCAACGGCGCAGCCGCAGCAGCAACCTCTGCCAGCGATGGATCGGCTTGTGCTATCGCCAACGGCGTCGCTACCGCGTTCCCTGCAGTACTGGATGCAGCAGCACCAGCAATACCACTCCCTCCGACGAGACGGTCGGCGCGAATGTTAAAGAAGCCGCCAACAAAGGTGGTCAGCACCCCCAACAGAATGCCCGCCAGACCGCCCTGCAGCAGCATTTCCAGGTTAATACCGGCCCCAAGCGCAAAGGCAAAGAAAGGAATGAGCAACGGACCGCCTTTGGTCAGGAAGTCACGCATATTGGCATCGAGGTTACCGAGGATCATACCTACCACCAGCGGTACCAAAACCGCCACCAGCGCCATGATAGGAATATTTGCCATACCCGCCGCGCCCAATGCGATCATGGTAAAGAAAGGCCCATCATTCAGTGACAAGATAGAGATCGCACCGACATCACGTTCGTTGCCAAACTCCCCCACCAGCGCCGCATAAAGCCCGCCATTGGAGTTACTCATTGCCGCAATAATGGCAACACCGCTTAAGCCAAAGATACCTTCCGCGCCAAACAGATGTTCAACCCCGAGACCAATCGCGATTGCGACAAGTAATTTTGTCAGCGTAATCGTACCGCCTTGTAACAAAGCTTGTGGCGCCGCCTTTACGCTAATCCCTGCGCCCATGCAGAGCAGGAACGCGCCGATTAGGGGAGCTGCACCATTTTTAAATAAAGCAGTGGTGAATCCACCAATCTGCAACGCCTGCGGGGCAAAAGTGTTGATAATGGCACCGATAACCAACGGCACAACCATCATGCCGCCGGGTACACGTTCTATTGCCTTCTTGATGTTCATGGTCTTCCCGCCTGTTGTTATGTTGTGATTAAATAAAATCATAACGATTATATTCAATCAAAATAAAAGCGCAAACGCGGCAAATCACAGTTTAATAATGATCAATAAAAATCAAATAATCATTTTTGTGAAAAAAAAGCCGGGTTCGTCTCACCCGGCTTGATTGATATCTGAAATTTCTCAGGATTGATGGACAAATTCACGGTACGCCGCGACCACTTGCAGAAAATCCTCTACGCCGCAGAGCGAAAAGCTCTCTTCGTCGTAGTAGCTCATCCCCTCTTCCATTTCATCGCCTGAGAACTCAAGCTGATTGGCGCGAATCATCACCTCTTCGCCATCCAGCCAGAGCGTGTATTCATGCCCTGCTCGCTGCCAGGAGCGCTCACTGCCCTTAACCGCACGCGCCGCCTGTTCCACTTCATCAAGTAAGGCCAGGTTCTCTTTCACTTCTTCATTAAACCAGTGCCCCACCACCTCGTGGCCCATGGACATACGCACTTTTACCACTCCGGTAATATCGCGCAGAAATTCGTAATCCATAATGTCTTCCTCTGCTCCCGGCAATGCGCCAATACCGCATTGCGCCTTGCTGTAATTATCGCAGCAGCGCGGCAGAAAAAAAGCGTAGCGGGTATAAGGAATAGAAATAAAAATGCCCGGAGAAGCAGACTTCTCCGGGCATTGATGCGTTTTTACACAAAACGCGTTAGCGCATTAGACTGCGGTCTGGAAAATCACGCCGTCCGCTTTCTCGGTGTACTGAGAAAGCTGGTCGAAGTTCAGATAACGGTAGGTATCCACCGCCGTCTTATCCACCTGCGCCACATAGGTCTGATACTCTTCCGCTGTAGGCAGTTTGCCAATCAGCGCCGCAACCGCCGCCAGCTCAGCAGAAGCCAGATAGACGTTTGCCCCGGTACCTAAACGGTTCGGGAAGTTACGGGTAGAGGTCGATACCACCGTTGCGCCGTCAGCCACACGCGCCTGGTTACCCATACACAGGGAACAGCCAGGGATCTCAATACGCGCGCCGCTCTTACCAAACACGCTGTAGTAGCCTTCTTCGGTCAGTTGCGCCGCGTCCATACGGGTCGGCGGAGCCACCCACAGGCGCGTCGGCAGTTGGCCTTTGTGCGCATCCAGCAGCTTACCAGCGGCGCGGAAGTGGCCGATGTTGGTCATGCAGGAACCGATGAACACTTCGTCGATCTTCTCGCCCTGCACGTCGGACAGCAAACGCGCGTCGTCCGGATCGTTCGGCGCACACAGGATCGGCTCTTTGATATCCGCCAGATCGATGTCGATCACCGCCGCGTATTCCGCGTCAGCATCGGCTTCCAGCAACTGCGGATCCGCCAGCCATTTTTCCATGCCCTGCACGCGACGTTCCAGCGTACGACGATCGCCGTAGCCTTCTGCAATCATCCACTTCAGCAGCACGATGTTGGAGGTCAGGTACTCGATAATCGGTTCTTTGTTCAGCTTGATGGTACAACCGGCAGCGGAACGCTCGGCGGACGCATCGGTCAGTTCAAACGCCTGCTCGACTTTCAGATCCGGCAGACCTTCAATTTCCAGGATGCGGCCAGAGAAGATGTTTTTCTTCCCTTTCTTCTCCACGGTCAGCAGGCCCTGTTTAATTGCATACAGCGGGATGGCGTGTACCAGATCGCGCAGAGTGATGCCCGGCTGCATTTTGCCTTTGAAGCGCACCAGAACGGATTCCGGCATATCCAGCGGCATCACGCCGGTCGCGGCAGCAAACGCCACCAGACCAGAGCCCGCCGGGAAGGAAATACCAATCGGGAAACGGGTATGGGAGTCACCGCCAGTACCGACGGTATCCGGCAGCAGCATGCGGTTCAGCCAGGAGTGGATCACGCCGTCGCCCGGACGCAGCGACACACCGCCGCGGTTCATGATGAAGTCTGGCAGCGTGTGGTGCGTGTTCACGTCTACCGGCTTCGGATACGCCGCAGTGTGGCAGAAGGACTGCATCACCAGGTCAGAAGAGAAGCCCAGACACGCCAGGTCTTTTAGTTCATCACGGGTCATCGGGCCAGTGGTATCCTGGGAACCCACGGAAGTCATCTTCGGTTCGCAGTACGCGCCCGGACGGATACCTTTCACACCGCAGGCGCGGCCAACCATTTTCTGCGCCAGAGAGAAGCCGCGGCTGCTTTCCGCCACGTCTTTCGCCTGACGGAAAACGTCTGAGTGCGGCAAACCCAGCGCTTCACGCGCTTTGGTGGTCAGGCCACGACCGATAATCAGCGGGATACGGCCGCCGGCGCGGACTTCGTCGATCAGCACGTCGGTTTTCAGTTCAAATGTCGCCAGCAGCTCACCGGTTTCGTGGTTGCGCACTTCACCGCTGTAAGGGTAAACGTCAATCACGTCGCCCATGTTCATGTTCGACACGTCGACTTCAATCGGCAGCGCGCCCGCATCTTCCATGGTGTTGAAGAAGATAGGCGCAATTTTGCCGCCGAGGCACAGACCGCCGCCGCGCTTGTTCGGCACATGCGGGATATCATCGCCCATGAACCACAGTACGGAGTTGGTCGCCGATTTACGGGAGGAACCGGTGCCGACAACATCACCGACGTAGGCCAGCGGGTAGCCTTTTTTCTGTAATGCTTCGATTTGTTTGATCGGGCCAACGACGCCCGGCTGATCCGGGTCAATGCCTTCACGGGCGTTTTTCAGCATCGCCAGGGCGTGCAGAGGGATATCCGGGCGTGACCACGCATCCGGGGCCGGAGAGAGGTCATCAGTGTTGGTTTCACCCGTCACTTTAAAGACGGTAACGGTGATTTTTTCAGCAAGCTGAGGACGGTTCAGGAACCATTCGGCATCAGCCCAGGACTGCATTACCTGCTTCGCATATTCGTTGCCCGCTTTGGCTTTTTCTTCTACATCGTAGAAGTTATCGAACATCAGCAGCGTTGAAGAGAGCGCTTTGGCAGCAATCGGCGCCAGTTTTGCGTCGTCCAGCGCATCGATCAGCGGATGAATGTTGTAACCACCCTGCATGGTGCCCAGCAGTTCAATGGCTTTTTCTGGCGTGACCAGTGGGGAGGTGGTGTCGCCTTTCGCGACAGCAGCGAGAAAACCGGCTTTAACATATGCGGCTTCATCTACGCCAGGAGGAACGCGGTTGATCAACAGGTCTAACAGGAATTCTTCTTCGCCCACAGGCGGGGTCTTCAGCAGCTCGACAAGTGCGGCCATTTGGGTTGCGTCTAAAGGTTTGGGCACAATCCCCTGGGCAGCACGCTCAGCTACGTGCTTACGGTATTCTTCTAGCACGACGATATCTCCTCGCTCTCATTGTCATAATGCGGCGCTTTTGTTGATGGGCGATTCTCTTCACGCTCCTGTGAGACAGTAGTTAGTAGGGTAAATGCCCGGTACCGCATAAGGCACAATAACAGGATTTTCTTTAAGTGTTAATCTGTTTACAAAAAAGCAACATAAAAAATTGGCTGAATCGTTAAGAATGGTGTAGCGGCGAGGCGGGACGCATTTCAGAGGGATAAAGGGCGCCGTAAAGCGGTTGATTTTCAAGCGTGACATGCTGAATTTTCCAGCGTTTTTTTAGCCATCAGATATAATTGTGTAATAAATACTCACACTCTTTTTACGGACCTGCCGGCTGAATCCCCAATAAAAGTCAAAACTGTCAAACACGGGTGCATGATACTCGCGGCAACAGGAACGCCTCACGGCACAGCGCTTGTCTCGTTGGAGTCATTTTATGAAGTTGCCATTTAAGCCACATCTGCTTGTTCTTCTGTGCAGTGCCGGGTTGTTTGCCGCCTCTGGCGTGATGTTCGTTAAAAGTCGCGTAACGGAGCCCGCTGCGCCGGCCCCCGTCGCACAACAACCTTCAACGCCGGCACCAGCTCCCGTAGCGGCCCCTGCTCCCGTTGACCAACCTGCGCCTGCTGCCGCGCCGACATACTCGGCTGCGCAAATCGATCAGTGGGTGGCGCCTATCGCGCTCTATCCGGATTCACTGCTGTCACAAATTTTGATGGCCTCAACCTATCCGGCTAACGTCATCCAGGCCGCGCAGTGGTCAAAAGATAATCCCAAAATGCAGGGCGATGCCGCCATTCAGGCCGTTGCTGGTCAACCCTGGGATCCCAGCGTGAAATCGCTGGTTGCCTTTCCACAGTTAATGTCACTGATGGGTGAAAATCCGCCGTGGGTACAAAGCCTGGGTGACGCTTTCCTTGCGCAACCGAAAGACGTCATGGACTCCGTACAACGCCTGCGCGCACTGGCGCAACAAACCGGGGCGTTGCAATCGACACCGCAACAGACCGTCACTACTGTGACAAAAGCGGCACCGGCTAAAACCGTCACCAGCGAGTCAACAACCAGTTCTACTACCACGACCGCCACGACAAGCCCAACGATTATCAAAATTGAATCCGCCGATCCACAGGTGGTGTACGTCCCCACCTATAACCCGAACACGGTTTACGGCACCTGGCCCAATACCGCCTATCCGCCAACCTATCTGCCGCCAACGCCCGGCGAGCAGTTTGGCAACAGCTTCGTGAACGGTTTAGGCTTCAGCCTCGGTGTTGCCACAACCTATGCCATCTTCAGCAACATCGACTGGGATGATGACGATGACTGGGACCACCATCATCACGATGACTGGGATAACCATGGCGGGTATAACCGCAACGGCGATAACAACATCAATATCAACGTTGATAACTTCAATAAAATCAGCGGACAACGGCTAACCGACGCCAACCGTAACTGGCAGCACAACCCGGCCTATCGCGAGGGTGTGCCGTACCCTAATAGCCAGCTCAATAACCGCTTTCACTCCACTAACACGGCAACGGGCTTAAGCTCAACCCAGCAACGACCGGTCAACCGTGATAGCCAGCGTCAGGCAGCCCTGAGCCAGATGGAAAAATCAACGGGGAAAACATTCCCGCAAACGGCGCGTACGGGCACGAGAGACGCCCAGCGTCAGGCATCCAGTCAACAACTGAAGCAAATTTCTCAGCGTAATAACTACCGCGGTTACGATACCAAACCGCAAACGGCGCAACGGGCAAACACTCAGCAGCGTGAAAATCGCCAGGCTGCCGCCCAGCGCCAGGAGAAACGGATCACGCAACCGGCGCAGCAACGCAATATACAGCAACATAATTTTCAACAACGGACCAGCCAGCCGCGCGCCAATGCGCTGAGCGGCAATGACAGTCGCTCCGCCAGCTGGCAGGCGCAGCAGCAGCGAGGGGCCCAAAGCAGGCAGTTCGCCCGCAACCAGCCATCTCGCCAGCTATCCGGCGGTCGTGCTGAACACCGTGAATTCCGTCATCGTTAAGGGAACCGACATGAAAAATAAACTACTCAGTGGAATGGTGTTGTTCATGGTTTCGGCCACCGCGATGGCGCAGCAATCCTTCAGCACGCCAGACCAGGCCACCGATGCGCTGGCAAACGCTATTAGTGAGCAAAATGAAAGTGCGATGAACAACCTGCTCGGGGAAAACTGGCGCGAGTTTCTGCCGCCGGAAGGCGTCGATCCTGATGCGGTTGATCGCTTCCTGCGCGACTGGAAGGTTCGCCATAACACCGTTGTCGACGGTAATACCGCGCATCTTGTTGTCGGAGACAGCGACTGGCAACTGCCGATCCCGGTGGTTAAAACCACCTCTGGCTGGCAATTTGATATTAAGGAAGCGGCCGAAGAGATCCTGACCCGAGAGATTGGGCGCAACGAACTCGCTGCCATCGAGGCGTTACATGCCTACGTCGATGCTCAGCAAAGCTACTTTGCGATGAACCAGACGTACGCACAAAAGATTGTCAGCTCTGAAGGGAAAAAAGATGGTCTGTACTGGCCCGTTTCACCCGGTGAAGCGCCAAGCCCGCTTGGACCAGCCTTCAGTCCGCAGGAACCCGGTACAGGCTATCACGGTTATCATTTCCGTATTCTTCCCGACAAAACCAGCGGCTTTGCGATGGTTGCCTGGCCCGTTAGCTACGATCATACTGGCGTGATGAGCTTTATGGTCAACGGTGATGACCAGGTCTATCAGGCGGATCTTGGCGAGGAGTCGCAGCAAAAAGCACAGGCGTTAACCGCCTACCACCTGGATAAAACCTGGCAGCCTGTCGCGCCCTGAATCCCCAGAGTCGAAGGATGAGTTGCCGGGTAAGCGTAGTCCCCCGGCAACTCGCAACAAATTACAGGATGTTAGCGACAGATTTCGCCAGTTGCGCTTCCAGCACCGGCTTCGCTTCTTCGAACTTCAGGTTTACCTTATTCGCATTTGAAACAACACGAGTCTGGTATTTTGCGCGATCGCCCTGCGCAGTGCTGGTTTGCAGCTTGATGCCGGACGTCCCCTGACGCAGCGCGGCAACGTTATCTGTTGTCACTTTCGCTTTGCTGCGCTCGGAGATTTGCAGGTCAGTGACCATGGTGTAGTTTACGTCTTCCACCATCGCATCCGCAGCCATACCGATCAGTCCCGCTGCCAGGCCAACGCCCAGCGCCGCGCCGGAGGAGTTACTGTTATAGGCGGTAATCCCCGCGCCTAAAGCTGCCCCCATCGCCGCCCCTTCATAACCGGTCTTCAGGAAGCCCTGAGCTTCGCGCAGATCCATTTTGTCCGCTTTCAGTACGTTCGCCTGCACCCAGTAGTAAGCGTTATCCGGCGAACTGGTCACTTTATAGCCCTTAGCCGACAGGTCATTTGCCAGCAGGGTTTGCAGATTGCTCATGTCTTTATCGGAAGTGTTTTTCACCTGAATGTAGACGGTCTTCTCGCTGGAAGGCTCCAGCCAGATGGTCTCACTCATCTGCGTTTTCACTTCAAGATTACGTTTTTTAACGGCGGTGGTCATGGCGCCACACCCGGTCAGGGTCATTGTCGCGACAACCATGCCAACAACCGCGATTTTTTTTAAAGACATGTTTTTTCCTTTTTTCGTGTAATAAAGAGTCCAGAGCCTCTTAAGCGCGCGGCCAGTAGCCACACAATGGCGAAAAAAGTATCGGCAGTTGCGCAATTTTTTTTAGCGGAAATATCAATAAGATGACTACCAGAACTGGTAGTTTGGGATTGGCGTCATTGCCCAGACGCTCACGTCAGCGAAGATGTGTCTGACGTGAGCCCGGAGCGTTAATTCTGATGCGGCATTAATTCAGGATAACCTTTAAACGCCGGCTTCGTGCTGGTAAGTGCTACTTCGTCAGCCCGAATGCTGCCAGAGTTTGTTGCCCATACACCTTCCTGTGTCTGGCTAATCTGCTGATGCTGCGCATTCAAATTTTGTCCCATTGCCGCAATATGCGTGCTTTCGGTACCACCGCTGTTGGTAGCCCATGGGATGACGGCATCCTGCGCCAGCGCCATGCCGGAAATAAACACGGTAGTCATTACTGCTGCTTTGAAAAAACGTTTCATCATTTCCCCTCTCAATTTGTTATCACGCTATTAGTTTATAGGGTTATTAGTTTCATCTAATGACAAGATAAGGTGATTTATTTCTTGTGAAACAGGAAGTTGATTTGGAATGCCGATTTCATGCGGTTCGGGCTTATCGTGCAGTACGGGAAAAAACATTTTCTGGCAATTCGGCTATTCACCTTAATTTTTGCCAAATTTTGACACTATTTTGTAACAAACACATAAAAAAAGCGGCTATTCAGCCGCTTTTTATCATTTCGGAAAAATTACTTTTTCTTCGCTTTCGGGTTCGGCAGGTCGGTGATGCTACCTTCGAACACTTCGGCAGCCAGACCGACGGACTCGTGCAGCGTCGGGTGCGCGTGGATGGTCAGCGCGATGTCTTCAGCGTCACAGCCCATTTCGATCGCCAGACCGATTTCACCCAGCAGCTCGCCGCCGTTGGTACCGACAATCGCCCCACCGATCACACGGTGAGATTCTTTGTCGAAAATCAGTTTGGTCATACCGTCTGCGCAGTCAGAAGCGATAGCACGGCCCGAAGCAGCCCACGGGAAGGTGGCGGTTTCGTAGCTAATGCCTTTTTCTTTCGCTTCTTTCTCAGTCAGGCCAACCCACGCAACTTCTGGTTCAGTGTACGCGATGGATGGGATAACTTTCGGATCGAAGTAGTGTTTCTTACCGGCGATAACTTCAGCGGCAACGTGACCTTCGTGAACACCTTTATGCGCCAGCATCGGCTGACCGACGATATCGCCGATAGCAAAGATGTGCGGCACGTTGGTGCGCAGCTGTTTGTCAACGCGGATGAAGCCACGGTCGTCAACTTCCACGCCAGCTTTGCCCGCATCGAGGTTTTTGCCGTTCGGTACACGACCGATAGCCACCAGCACGGCATCGTAACGCTGTGCTTCAGCAGGCGCTTTTTTGCCTTCCATGGAAACGTAGATACCGTCTTCTTTCGCTTCAACGGCGGTCACTTTGGTTTCCAGCATCAGGTTGAATTTCTTGCTGATGCGCTTGGTGAAGACTTTAACCACGTCTTTATCGGCAGCCGGGATAACCTGATCGAACATTTCAACTACGTCGATCTCTGAACCCAGCGCATGGTACACGGTACCCATTTCCAGACCGATGATACCGCCGCCCATAACCAGCAGGCGCTTAGGAACCGTTTTCAGTTCCAGCGCGTCAGTGGAGTCCCACACGCGCGGATCTTCATGCGGAATGAACGGCAGTTCGATCGGACGGGAACCCGCCGCGATGATCGCGTTGTCGAAGTTGATCACGGTTTTGCCGTTTTCGCCTTCAACTTCCAGGGTGTTCGCCCCGGTAAATTTACCCAGACCGTTAACCACTTTCACTTTACGGCCTTTAGCCATACCAGCCAGACCGCCGGTCAGTTGAGTGATAACTTTTTCTTTCCAGGTACGAATCTTGTCGATATCGGTTTTCGGCTCGCCAAAAACGATACCGTGTTCAGCCAACGCTTTGGCTTCTTCGATAACTTTAGCTACGTGCAGCAGCGCTTTAGAAGGGATACAGCCGACGTTCAGACAAACACCGCCGAGGGTGCTGTAACGTTCTACGATGACGGTCTCCAGACCTAAATCTGCGCAACGGAAGGCAGCAGAATAACCTGCAGGGCCTGCCCCAAGTACCACGACCTGAGTTTTGATTTCAGTGCTCATCATGACCTCTTAATTTATACCCGTCGTCCACCGGGTCGTTCTATCCGCCCGTATTTTACAAAATTGTTAACAATTTTGAAACAACAAACGGCAACCGATTTGTCTTTCGCACAATAACCTCACTGACTTCATGAGATTACCAGAAAAAAGCCGGCCGTCGGGCCGGCTTTTTCGCTTACATCACCAGGCGGCGAATGTCAGACAGCATGTTGTTGATGATGGTGATAAAGCGCGCACCATCCGCACCGTCGATTACGCGGTGGTCAAAGGAGAGCGAAATCGGCATCATCAGACGCGGCATAAACTCTTTACCGTTCCACACTGGCTCCATTGCGGACTTGGAGACACCGAGGATCGCCACTTCCGGCGCGTTAACAATCGGCGCGAAGTGGGTAGTACCCAGGCCACCGATGCTGGAGATGGTGAAGCAACCGCCCTGCATTTCGCCAGCAGTCAGCTTGCCATCACGCGCTTTTTTGGAGATGGTGGTCAGCTCACGAGACAGCTCGGTAATGCTCTTCTTGTTCACGTCTTTGAAGACCGGAACAACCAGACCATTCGGCGTATCAACCGCAACACCGATGTTGATGTATTTCTTCAGGGTCAGACGCTGACCATCTTCGGACAGAGAGCTGTTGAAGCGCGGCATCTGTTCCAGAGCGGCGGCAACGGCTTTCATGATGAAGACCACTGGGGTGAATTTCACGTCCAGTTTACGTTTTTCAGCTTCGGCGTTCTGCTGTTTACGGAACGCTTCCAGATCGGTGATATCGGTCTTATCAAAGTGCGTAACGTGCGGGATCATCACCCAGTTACGGCTCAGGTTCGCCCCAGAAATTTTCTGGATACGGCCCAGTTCCACTTCTTCGATTTCACCAAACTTGCTGAAGTCCACTTTCGGCCAGGGCAGCATGCCCGGGATACCGCCGCCAGCAGATGCTGCCGGTGCAGACTCGGCGCGTTTAACCGCGTCTTTCACGTAAGCCTGAACGTCTTCACGCAGGATACGACCTTTACGACCGGTACCTTTCACTTTCGCCAGGTTCACACCAAACTCGCGCGCCAGGCGGCGAATCAGCGGAGTCGCGTGGACGTAAGCGTCGTTTTCAGCGAAGTCAGATTTACCTTCCGCTTTTGCAGCTGGAGCTGCTGGCTTCTCAGCTTTCGCCGCCGGAGCCGGAGCCGCCGCTTCTTGTTTAGCCGGAGCGGCCGCAGGCGCTGCGCCTTCAACTTCGAAGACCATAATCAGAGAACCGGTTTTCACTTTGTCGCCGGTGCTGATTTTGATTTCTTTCACGGTGCCCGCGAACGGCGCCGGAACTTCCATTGACGCTTTGTCGCCTTCAACGGTGATCAGTGATTGTTCAGCGGCAATTTTATCGCCCACTTTAACCATCACTTCAGTGACTTCAACTTCATCACCACCGATGTCCGGCACGTTAACTTCTTTCGAGCCAGAGGCTGCCGGAGCCGGAACTGCTGCTGGAGCCGCTTCAACTTTCGCCGGGGCAGCCGCACCAGCTTCGCCTGCTACTTCAAAGATCATAATCAGGGAGCCGGTAGACACTTTGTCGCCAGTGCTGATTTTGATCTCTTTCACGGTGCCTGCGAACGGCGCCGGAACTTCCATAGAGGCTTTGTCGCCTTCAACGGTGATCAGAGACTGCTCAGCCGCAACGGTGTCGCCCACTTTAACCATCACTTCGGTCACTTCGACTTCGTCGCCGCCGATGTCCGGTACGTGTACTTCTTTCGCCGCTGCCGCAGCAGGTGCTGCTGCCGGAGCCGCTTCTTTCTTCTCTTCTGCCGGAGCAGGTGCAGCCGCTGCTGCACCGTCGGCGGAATCGAAAATCATGATCAGTTTGCCGGTCTCAGTTTTATCGCCAACAGAGACTTTGATCTCTTTAACGATACCAGCCTGAGGAGACGGAACTTCCATAGAGGCTTTGTCGCCTTCTACGGTGATCAGCGACTGTTCAGCTTCAACTTTGTCGCCCACTTTGACCAGGATCTCGGTGATTTCAACTTCATCAGCCCCGATGTCCGGTACATTGATTTCGATAGCCATTATTCTTTTACCTCTTACGCCAGACGCGGGTTAACTTTATCTGCATCGATGTTGAATTTGGTGATTGCGTCAGCAACCACTTTCTTATCGATTTCGCCACGTTTAGCCAGTTCGCCCAGGGCCGCTACAACCACGTAGGAAGCATCAACTTCGAAGTGGTGACGCAGGTTTTCACGGCTGTCAGAGCGACCGAAGCCGTCAGTACCCAGTACGCGGTAATCATCAGCCGGTACATAAGTACGAACCTGTTCGGCAAACAGTTTCATATAGTCAGTAGATGCTACTGCCGGTGCGTCGTTCATTACCTGAGCGATGTACGGAACGCGCGGCGTTTCCATCGGGTGCAGCATGTTCCAGCGCTCACAATCCTGGCCATCACGCGCCAGTTCAGTGAAGGAGGTTACGCTGTACACGTCAGAACCCACACCGTAATCGTTCGCCAGGATCTGGGCAGCTTCACGCACGTGACGCAGGATAGAACCGGAGCCCAGCAGCTGAACTTTACCTTTCTTACCTTCGAGGGTTTCGAGTTTGTAGATACCTTTACGGATACCTTCCTCGGCGCCTGCTGGCATTGCCGGCATGTGGTAGTTTTCGTTCAGGGTGGTGATGTAGTAGTAAACGTTCTCTTGTTTCTCACCGTACATACGCTCCAGACCATCGTGCATGATGACCGCAACTTCGTACGCGTAAGACGGATCGTAAGAGATACAGTTCGGGATAGTCAGAGACTGAATATGGCTGTGACCATCTTCGTGCTGCAGACCTTCGCCGTTCAGCGTAGTACGACCGGAAGTACCACCAATCAGGAAGCCGCGAGCCTGCTGGTCGCCTGCCTGCCAGCACAAGTCGCCGATACGCTGGAACCCGAACATGGAGTAGTAGATGTAGAACGGAATCATCGGCAGATCGTTGGTGCTGTAAGAAGTCGCAGCAGCCAGCCAGGATGCGCCGGCACCCAGTTCGTTGATACCTTCCTGCAGGATCTGACCTTTCTCGTCTTCTTTATAGTAAGCAACCTGCTCACGGTCCTGCGGGGTGTACTGCTGACCGTTCGGGCTGTAGATACCGATCTGACGGAACAGACCTTCCATACCGAAAGTACGCGCTTCGTCAGCGATGATCGGAACCAGACGATCTTTGATCGACTTGTTCTTCAGCATCACGTTCAGGGCACGAACGAACGCGATAGTGGTGGAGATTTCTTTGTTCTGCTCTTCCAGCAGCGCACCGAAGTCTTCCAGAGCCGGCAGTTCCAGCTTCTCGGTGAAGTTCGGCTGACGAGCAGGCAGGTAGCCATGCAGTTTCTGACGCTGGGCGTGCAGATAAGTGTGCTCTTCAGAACCTTCCGGGAAGGTGATGTAAGACAGGTTTTCAACCTGCTCATCGGTCACTGGAACGTTGAAACGGTCGCGGATATAACGCACGCCGTCCATGTTCATTTTCTTAACCTGGTGAGCGATGTTTTTACCTTCAGCAGTGTCACCCATGCCGTAACCTTTAATGGTATGGGCGAGGATTACAGTTGCTTTGCCTTTGGTTTCCTGCGCTTTTTTCAGTGCAGCGTAGACTTTCTTCGGATCGTGACCACCACGGTTCAGAGCCCAAATCTGCTCATCGGTCCAGTCAGCAACCAGGGCTGCGGTTTCCGGGTATTTACCGAAGAAGTGCTCACGTACGTATGCGCCATCTTTGGATTTGAAGGTCTGGTAGTCGCCGTCAACGGTTTCGTTCATCAGTTGGATCAGTTTACCGCTGGTGTCTTTACGCAGCAGCTCATCCCAACGACCGCCCCACATGACTTTGATAACGTTCCAGCCAGCACCTGCAAAGATGCCTTCCAGTTCGTTAACAATCTTGCCGTTACCGGTGACCGGGCCGTCAAGACGCTGCAGGTTACAGTTGATAACAAAGACCAGGTTGTCCAGTTTTTCACGGGTCGCGATAGTGATCGCACCTTTAGATTCTGGCTCATCCATCTCGCCGTCGCCGAGGAAGGCGTAAACGGTTTGTTTAGAGGTATCTTTCAGGCCACGGTGTTCCAGATATTTCAGGAATTTAGCCTGGTAGATAGCACCGATTGGGCCCAGACCCATAGAAACGGTCGGGAACTGCCAGAATTCCGGCATCAGTTTCGGGTGCGGGTAGGAAGACAGGCCTTTGCCGTGAACTTCCTGGCGGAAGTTGTTCATCTGCTCTTCGGTCAGACGACCTTCCAGGAATGCGCGTGCGTAGATACCCGGAGAGATGTGACCCTGGAAGTATACCAGGTCGCCGCCATCCTGCTCGTTGCGTGCACGGAAGAAGTGGTTGAAGCAAACATCATATACCGTTGCGGAGGACTGGAAGGATGCCATGTGGCCACCCAGCTCAAGGTCCTTTTTAGACGCGCGCAGTACGGTCATGATGGCGTTCCAGCGGATAGCAGAACGGATACGACGTTCCAGATCCAGATTACCCGGGTATTCCGGCTCATCTTCAACGGCAATAGTGTTGACATAATTGCTGGCCCCTGCACCTGCCGCTACTTTCACGCCGCCTTTGCGCGCTTCTGAAAGCAGTTGGTCGATCAGATACTGAGCACGCTCAACACCTTCTTCACGGATGACCGATTCGATCGCCTGTAGCCAGTCGCGAGTTTCGATCGGATCCACGTCATTTGGGAAACGTTCTGACATGGGGGTATTCCTTATCTATCTAATACGTTGAGTTATCTGGAACCTGTCCCATTACGTTCTCGCCAGAGAGCGTAATAAGACAGGTTCTGCGTTTAGTTGCCGCGCTTTTAGTTCGCGCTTGATTTACAACATCTTCTGGTTAACGTTCTGCCAGAAAAATCACTAATTCTTTCGTTGCTCCAGACGGCGTAAGGCGCGTTCTCGACGGCTTTCCTCACGGCTTCTGTCCAGTAAAATCTCTTCGATAAACGCCAGGTGACGGTGAGACGCTTCACGCGCCTCTTCAGGCTTCCCGGCGATGATTGCTTCAAAGATACGGGTACGATGACTGCTTACCAGCGGCAGCATCTCGCGACGCGCATACAGCAATTCGAAGTTTTGCCGAACGTTCTGGGCCAGCATCGGCTCCATACACCTTAGCAGATGGAGCAGCACCACATTGTGTGCGGCTTCGGTGACAGCAATTTGATACTGGAGTACGGCATCGGATTCGCCGTCCAGATCGCCGGACTGTTGCGCAAGCTCGATCGCATGGTGGAGTTCACGGATACGCGTTTTGTCTTCATCCGTGCTACGTAATGCAGCGTAATAGGCTGCAATACCTTCCAACGCATGGCGCGTCTCAAGCAGGTCAAACTGGGATTCAGGATGGTCAGAGAGCAGCTCTACCAGTGGGTCGCTAAAGCTTTGCCACAGGCTGCTCTGTACAAAAGTGCCGCCGCCCTGACGACGAAGCAGTAACCCCTTCGCTTCAAGGCGTTGGATCGCCTCGCGTAAGGAGGGGCGGGAGACGTCGAACTGTTTTGCCAGCTCGCGTTCCGGTGGGAGTTTTTCTCCGGGGCGAAGTGTCCCCTCAAGAATTAAAAACTCCAGCTGCTGCTCAATCACATCGGAGAGTTTTGGTTGGCGGATTTTGCTGTAGGCCATGATTTCCTGTCTTAAGCCATTTGCCCGGAGTCAATTGGTCTTACCAATTTCATGTTCTTGACGCTAAAGTAACAAAGTATTCACCTTCTGTCCATACAGGTTTTGATTGAAATCAGTAAAGGAGGCATATTTTAACAACATTACAGAAATAACGTTTCAAACATGTAACTATGCACAAATGTTAAATTTACCCACCACGGGGTAGTTTTAACCTAATTTAAACGAAAAAATATATTATCTGAACCGATTCACCCACTTAATTATCGAGTTAATAAGCAAAATTTATGAATAAAAATTCATAATGGAAATTTTGTGGTAGTTAAACTCGCATTTACAAATGGTTTCTTTTTATTCAACTCGTCAACACCCTCGCATAAAGCAGGTGCATTCGCGCCCGCATAACATTATTCTGTTAAAGACAAAAGTATTTAGGCAACATTTCCTTATTGGCATCTGTAAACAAATTAATACAACAAACGGAATTGCAAACTTACACACGCATTGCTGCGTAGTTCAAAAAATAAGTACTCGAAATTATGAAGAGTAAAACCACACACGAGGTTTAATGATGGAAAGTCAACCGCATGGCGATCAGCTCAAGCGCGGCCTTAAAAACCGCCATATACAGCTAATCGCGCTGGGTGGCGCGATTGGTACCGGGTTATTCCTCGGTAGCGCATCCGTTATCCAGTCTGCAGGACCGGGGATTATCCTGGGTTACGCTATTGCCGGCTTTATCGCCTTTTTGATCATGCGCCAGCTCGGTGAAATGGTCGTTGAAGAGCCGGTTGCAGGCTCCTTTAGCCACTTTGCCTATAAATACTGGGGCGGTTTCGCGGGTTTCTCTTCCGGCTGGAACTATTGGGTACTGTACGTTTTGGTTGCCATGGCAGAGCTAACTGCCGTAGGTAAATACATTCAGTTCTGGTATCCGGAGATCCCAACCTGGGTTTCTGCGGCGGCCTTCTTCGTGCTGATCAACGCCATCAACCTGACCAACGTGAAGGTGTTTGGCGAGATGGAGTTCTGGTTTGCCATTATTAAAGTCATCGCCGTAGTCGCCATGATCCTGTTCGGCGGCTGGCTGCTGTTTAGCGGCAACGGCGGCCCACAGGCCACCGTCAGCAACTTGTGGAGCCAGGGGGGATTCCTGCCGCACGGCTTCACCGGTCTGGTGATGATGATGGCGATTATCATGTTCTCCTTTGGTGGGCTGGAACTGGTCGGCATCACCGCGGCAGAAGCCGATAACCCGGAGCAAAGCATTCCCAAAGCGACTAACCAGGTTATCTACCGTATCCTGATTTTCTATGTCGGTTCGCTGGCGGTTCTGCTTTCCCTGATGCCGTGGACGCGCGTCACCGCTGATACCAGCCCGTTTGTCCTTATTTTCCACGAGCTGGGCGACACCTTTGTTGCCAATGCGCTGAACATCGTGGTGTTGACCGCCGCCCTTTCTGTCTATAACAGCTGCGTATACTGCAACAGTCGTATGCTGTTCGGTCTGGCGCAGCAGGGTAATGCGCCGAAAGCGCTGATGAACGTCGACAAACGCGGCGTACCGGTGAACACTATTCTGGTCTCTGCGCTGGTAACGGCTCTGTGCGTGCTGATCAACTATCTGGCGCCGGAATCCGCCTTTGGCCTGCTGATGGCATTGGTGGTTTCCGCCCTGGTGATCAACTGGGCGATGATCAGCCTGGCGCACATGAAGTTCCGCAAAGCCAAACAGCAGCAGGGCGTAACCACTCGCTTCCCGGCGCTGTTCTACCCGCTGGGTAATTGGGTATGCCTGCTGTTCATGGCCGCAGTGCTGGTGATTATGCTGATGACGCCGGGCATGGCGATCTCGGTGTACTTAATCCCGGTATGGATTGGTATTCTTGGCATCGGCTATCTGTGCAAGCAGAAAACGGCCCGCGCGGTTAAAGCGCATTAAACCTCCCTCCCCCACCTGGACCAGGTGGGGGTTGTTACCTGCCTCACACTTTCCCACTCACGACTGTTTCGTCCATATCAGCGGCGTTATCCTGCAACGTAAAAACACCGGTACCAGACAATAATTCTCTCCATATCTCATTAATGGAGTGCAGTTGATGGAAACCAGTAAGCTCACGGTGAAAGAAAAGATCGGCTATGGAATGGGCGACGCCGGATGCAACATCATCTTTGGCGCCATCATGTTGTTTGTTAACTATTTTTACACCGATATTTTTGGTCTTGCGCCTGCCCTGGTCGGCGTATTACTGCTCTCAGTACGCGTTATCGATGCCGTTACCGACCCTATAATGGGCGCGATGGCCGACCGCACACGCAGTAAATATGGTCGATTTCGTCCATGGCTTTTGTGGATGGCTTTCCCTTACGCATTATTCAGCGTGCTTATGTTTACCACCCCTGAGTGGACGTATAACAGCAAGGTTATCTATGCCTTCGTCACCTACTTCCTGCTCTCCATTACCTATACGGCGATCAACATTCCCTACTGCTCGCTCGGCAGCGTTATCACCAACGATCCCAAGGAACGCGTCGCCTGCCAGTCATATCGCTTTGTATTGGTAGGAATCGCAACCCTGCTGCTCTCCCTTACCCTGCTGCCGATGGCCGACTGGTTTGGCGGGGAAGACAAAGCTAAAGGGTATCAGATGGCGATGGCGGTACTCGCCTTCATCGGCATGTGTATGTTCCTGTTTTGCTTTGCATCAGTCCGTGAACGCGTTCGCCCCGCCGTGCAGACTAACGACGATTTAAAAGCCGACCTGAAAGACGTGTGGAAGAACGACCAGTGGGTAAAAATCCTGCTGTTAACCCTGTGCAACGTCTGCCCGGGCTTTATTCGCATGGCCGCCACCATGTACTACGTTACGTGGGTTATGCAACAAAGCACGCAGTTCGCCACGTTGTTTATCAGCCTCGGCGTCGTCGGCATGATGATCGGCAGCATGCTGGCGAAGGTATTAACCGATCGCTGGTGCAAACTGAAGGTGTTCTTCTGGACCAACATCATCCTGGCGATTTTCTCCGCTGCATTTTATTTCTTCGACCCGAAAGCCACCATGATGATTATGGTGCTCTACTTCCTGCTCAACATCCTGCATCAGATCCCTTCCCCGCTGCACTGGTCGTTGATGGCGGATGTCGATGACTACGGTGAGTGGAAAACCGGTAAGCGCATCACCGGGATCAGTTTCTCCGGTAACCTGTTTTTCCTCAAGCTGGGCCTGGCAATTGCCGGGGCGATGGTAGGATTCCTGCTCTCCTGGTACGGCTACGACGCAGGGGCGAAAGCGCAAAGCGACTCCGCCATTAACGGTATTATGCTGCTGTTCACCATCATACCTGGCGTAGGTTATCTGATTACCGCAGGCGTGGTTCGCCTGCTAAAAGTTGACCGCGAGTTTATGCAGCAAATCCAGACCGATCTGGAAAAACGCCGTACCAACTACCGTGAACTCAATGAATACCACGATATAAAAACGACTGAACCCGTAAGGAAAGCCTAATGAAACAGTGGCCAAATCCCTTTATCGAACAACGCGCCGATCCGTTTATCTTACGCGACGGTAGCCACTACTATTTCATTGCGTCAGTGCCAGAATATGACCGACTGGAGATTCGTCGGGCCGACTCTCTGGAGGGATTGCGCTCCGCCACTCCCGTTGTCGTCTGGCATAAGCCGGAAAGTGGTCCTATGAGCCAACTCATCTGGGCGCCGGAACTTCATCATCTGGCAGGGAAGTGGTACATCTATTTTGCCGCTACCCATACTCAGGCGCTTGATAAGCTGGGGATGTTCCAGCACCGCATGTTTGCCTTGGAGTGCGCAGACGCCGATCCGTTGACCGGCAAGTGGACAGAGAAAGGCCAGATTAAAACGCAGTTTGATACCTTCGCCCTGGACGCCACCACCTTTAATCATCAGGGGAAACAGTGGTATTTGTGGGCACAGAAATCGCCGGATATCGCCGGAAATTCCAATATTTATCTCGCAGAGCTGGAAAACCCATGGACGATTAAAGGCGAGCCGGTCATGCTCAGCCATCCTGAGTATGACTGGGAATGCCGGGGTTTCTGGGTCAACGAGGGTCCGGCAGTCATGGTGCATGGCGACAAGCTGTTTATCAGCTATTCGGCCAGCGCCACCGATGAGAATTACTGTATGGGGTTACTGTGGATTGGCCTCAACGACGATCCGCTCACCCCGCAGAACTGGCATAAATCACCGCGCCCGGTCTTTACCACCAGCTATGAAAATCGCCAGTATGGACCGGGACACAACAGTTTTACGCAAACGCCGGATGGTGAAGATGTACTGGTGTACCACGCGAGAAATTACACCGAGATTGAAGGCGATCCGTTGTACGATCCAAACCGCCATACGCGTCTGAAACTGGTGCGCTGGGACGAAAACGGGATGCCCGATTTTGGCATCCCGCCTGCTGATACGATCTAAGCCGTTGCACTGCCCGGTGGCACTAATGCTTACCGGGCCTACACGTTTTCCATTCCAGGCCGGATAAGCGTTAGCGCCATCCGGCACAACGCTACACTAATGTGCCATAAATGGTGAGCAACGCGATAATCACCACCACCACAAAAGAGGTCTTCTTCGCCATTGAAACAGCCGCTTTTGGCGTTTCGACTATATCAGTATGCGGTTCACGCGCCAGAGAGAACTGCGCCAGACGCGTTAACACCTGATATTGCGAAGTATGCAGATCCGCCAGTGAGGCAAACCAGGCCGGCAACGCTTTCTCGCCGTGTCCCAGCAACGCATAGACTACGCCAGCCAAACGAACCGGGATCCAGTCCAGCACATGCAGGATCGCATCAATACCCGATTGCAGACGCTGATGCGGCGTCTGATAGCGCGCCAGCCAGGACTGCCAGGCGCGTAAAAAGGCATAACCAACCAGCGTCACCGGTCCCCAAGGACCACCGACAATCAACCAGAATAACGGCGCCAGATAAAAGCGGAAGTTGTTCCATAACAACGCGTTCTGCAGCTCGCGCAAGAACTCGCGCTCATCGCAATCCGGCGGAACCCCATGTATAAGCGTCAGCTCGCTGGCCATCGCCTCACGAGCATGTGCGTCATCGCGAGCGGCCGCCTGCAAATAGGCATGATAGTGGAGACGCGCCTTGCCTGCGCCGATGCACAGCAAGCCAATTAAGATCCACGCCACCAGCAACGGAACGTTAAACAGCAGCCCATGAACCGCGCGCAGCAGCAGGAATGTCAGCCCCATTGCAATCAGGGTCATGCCCACCGTACGCATCATCGAGAAGTGCTTAATTCTGCGGAAAAAAGCTTCCACCCGATGATCAAGCTGCCAGTGCTCACCCAGCTTAAACAAGCGTTCAACAATCAACACCAGTAATGTTGTAAACAACGTCATGTCATCTCCTTGTGCGACGAGGGGGTGACCAGGGCGCGAAATTTTGCCCAGTCAAAAGACGGCCCGGGATCGGTCTTACGTTCGGGGGCAATATTACAGTGTCCAGTCATATTGTTGGCAATGGCCGGATAACGCGTAATCAGTGCATTCGTCACGGCGGCCAGTTGCTTATACTGTGCATCGGTATAGGCCAGCGTATCCGTTCCTTCCAGCTCAATACCAATTGAAAAATCATTACAGCGCTCACGCCCCTGATAATTTGACACGCCCGCATGCCAGGCGCGTTTATCAAAAGGGACGTACTGCACAATCTCACCATCACGGCGGATCAAACAATGGGCTGAGACGCGCAAATGGGCGATCTCAGCAAAAAAAGGATGGGCCTTGGGATCAATCGTGCCGGTAAATAACGCGTCTATCCACGGGCCGCCAAACTCGCCGGGCGGCAGACTGATATTATGCACCACCAGCAGAGAAGGGGTTTCGTCATCCGGGCGGCAATCGTAATGAGGAGAGGGAACGCGTCGCGCCTCTGCCAGCCAGCCCTCGTCTAACAACATGCAGAATCTCCTTATTGGTGGTGCTCATATCAGGTTCAGGGTAGCATGTTTCTACCTTATGATTCGTTAGCAATTTGGAGTTTTATCATGCCGCCTCGCCGCTATAACCCTGACTACCGACGTGACGCGCTGTTGGAACGCATAAATCTGGATATCCCTGCCGCTGTAGCTCAGGCACTGCGCGAAGATTTAGGCGGAGAAGTTGATGCCAATAACGATATCACCGCACAGCTTTTACCCGAAGATATGCGTTCCCACGCCACCGTGATTACCCGAGAAAATGGCGTTTTTTGCGGGAAACGTTGGGTGGAAGAGGTCTTTATTCAATTGGCTGGCGATGATGTCAACATCACCTGGCATGTCGAAGATGGCGACAGCATTAAGGCTAATCAACCGCTGTTTGAGCTGGACGGCCCTTCCCGCGTACTGCTGACCGGCGAACGTACCGCACTTAATTTTGTACAGACGCTTTCGGGCGTGGCGAGCGAGGTGCGTAAATACGTCGATCTGCTGGCGGGGACAAAAACCCAACTACTGGATACACGTAAAACGCTGCCAGGGCTGCGTACCGCCCTGAAATATGCCGTGTTATGCGGCGGCGGCGCGAATCATCGCCTGGGGCTTTCTGACGCCTTCCTGATTAAAGAAAACCACATTATTGCTTCTGGTTCGGTACGTAAGGCTGTTGAAAAAGCCTTCTGGTTGCATCCGGATGTGCCTGTTGAAGTTGAAGTTGAAAGCCTGGAAGAACTGGACGACGCACTGAAAGCCGGGGCGGACATCATCATGCTCGATAACTTCGAAACTGAGCAAATGCGCGAAGCGGTAAAACGCACCAACGGCCAGGCGCGTCTGGAAGTCTCGGGTAACGTCACCCATGAAACGCTGCGCGAATTTGCCGAAACCGGTGTGGACTTTATCTCCGTTGGCGCACTGACCAAGCACGTCCGCGCGCTCGATCTCTCCATGCGTTTTCGTTAATTGCAAGGCCCGATGGCGCTTCGCTTATCGGGCCACCCCCCAGCCGGATAAGGCATTTACGCCGTCATCCGGCAGTTTCTTCGAGCCCCTTCGCAAATACGTTGTCTGATCCTGTAATTTCGTAAAAATCCTCTGAACCCGCTTTCCCGTTCTGTTTTTTGTCTCTCGCCTAAGATCCGTTCGATTTGCCAAAGTAGCGCCAGCTAACTCAGGAGCGAATCAACAATGGATAAACAACGAGGCTTCACGCTTATCGAACTGATGGTGGTCATTGGCATCATTGCCATTCTTAGCGCCATCGGCATTCCGGCTTATCAAAACTATCTGCGCAAAGCCGCCCTGACAGACATGCTGCAAACCTTTGTCCCCTATCGCACCGCGGTCGAGCTCTGTGCGCTGGAGCATGGTGGAACAGAGACTTGCGATGCCGGGACCAATGGCATTCCCTCCCCCACAACCACCCGTTATGTCTCAGGCATGAGGGTTGAAAAAGGCGTTGTCAGCCTCACAGGCCAGGAAAGCCTGAATGGGCTAAGCATCACGATGACGCCGGGTTGGGACAATGCCAACGGTATTACCGGCTGGAACCGTAACTGCGCCATTCCAAATGACAGCGCACTACAACAGGCTTGCGAAGACGTTTTCCGCTTCGACACGTACTAAGGAAAAGAGATGAATACCACGCAACTCACGGCGCTATGCCAACGTTATCAGGGAATATTACTCGATGCAGACAATGAAGTAGTGCACATCGCCGTGGTGGATGCACCGTCCCATGAGCTGCTGAACGCCCTGCATTTTGCCACCACCCGACGTATCGACATTGTTTGCTGGACGCGCCAGCAAATGGAAGGCCACACGCATACGCCACAGAAAATGTTACCGGTCATAGTGTCTGAAAGCAGCGCCACCGCAGCCGGGTTGCTGAATCAGACGTTTCAATCCGCCCTGGCGCAACGGGCTTCTGATATTCACTTTGAACCAGCGGAACATCGCTATCAGATCAGATTACGCGTGGATGGCGTATTACACGCTTTGCCGGAAGTCACAACTGAGATGGGCATCGCTATCACCGCAAGATTAAAAGTATTAGGCAGCCTGGATATTGCCGAGCACCGGCTGCCACAAGACGGACAATTTACCATTGAGATTTCAGGACAACCCATCTCGTTTCGTATCTCCACCTTGCCCTGTCGCTGGGGTGAAAAGGTTGTACTACGGCTACTTCATCAGGTCGATCAGACACTGGATATCACCGCGCTGGGCATGCAGGACGCGCAGTTGGCAGCATTTTCGCAAGCGTTGCAGCAGCCTCAAGGGCTGATTCTGGTTACCGGGCCTACCGGGAGTGGTAAAACGGTCACCCTGTACAGCGCGCTACAAACCCGAAATACATCAGAGGTGAATCTTTGTAGCGTAGAGGATCCGGTAGAGATCCCCATCGCAGGCCTTAACCAGACACAAATTCACCCACGCGCAGGTCTTACTTTTCAGGGCGTATTGCGCGCTCTGCTGCGCCAGGATCCCGACATCATTATGGTCGGCGAAATCCGCGATGGCGAAACGGCTGAAATAGCGCTTAAGGCGGCACAAACCGGTCATCTGGTTCTGTCAACACTGCATACTAATTCCACCAGTGAAACGCTGGTACGCCTGCAGCAAATGGGGGTTGCGCGCTGGATGATCGCCTCCGCGCTGACGCTCGTCATTGCCCAGCGCCTGGTCAGAAAGCTATGCCCCCATTGCCGACAACGCCTGGAGACATCCATTACGCTCCCCAAAGTCATCTGGCGCATGCCACTGCCACGTTGGCATGCGCCTGGTTGCGAACATTGTTATCACGGCTTTTATGGTCGTACCGCATTGTTTGAAGTGCTCCCGGTGACACCTGCATTACGCCAGAGCATCGCCAGTGACACATCCGCAGACGGGGTCGAGTCAGATGCTCAGCTATCTGGGCGTACGCTTTTCGAGAATGGCTGTCAGGCTGTCGAACAAGGCTTAACGACATATGAAGAACTTATTCGCGTACTGGGCATGCCGCATGTCAGCTAAACAGCTTTGGCGCTGGCAAGGCATTAACAACGAAGGTGAGCCGTCGGAAGGAGTATTATGGGCTGATACCCGACTCTCGCTGATACAAGCGCTGGAGCAGCGGCATATCACGCCGTTACGTATTAAACGTATCCGTGTCAAAAACTCTCACTGGAGCCGTGAAAGAAGCGCCGAAATCATACATCAGTTGGCAACCTTACTGAAAGCAGGGCTAACACTCTCGGCAGCGCTAACCCTGCTGGCTGAACAGCATCCCAGCAGCCAGTGGCAGGCGCTCCTGCGCACGCTGGCTCACGATATGGAGCAGGGCGTTTCCCTCTCCACCTCACTCGCAACATGGCAACACGTTTTTCCGCCACTTTATCAGGCGATGATCCGTACCGGAGAGCTTACAGGTAAGCTGGATGATTGCTGTTTTGAACTCGCCAGACAGCAAAAAAACCAGCAGCAACTCGCTGATAAAGTTAAAAAAGCCCTGCGCTATCCGATTATCATCATCACGATGGCGGTAATAGTCGTATTTGCGATGCTGCAGTTTGTGCTCCCTGAGTTTGCCGCCATCTACCAAACGTTTAACACCCCACTACCAGCGCTCACTCGGGGGATGATTGCCATCGCCCACTACAGCAGCCAATGGGGGTGGCTGGCGATAGCATTCACGATGCTCTCGGTTATGACATATCATGTGATCAAACAGAAACCGTATTGGCGCATTCTGAGTCAGAAATGGTTGCTTGGGCTCCCTGTTACAGGAGCAATGGTCAGAGGGCAAAAACTCGCACAGATCTTTACCGTTCTGGCGTTAACACAAAACGCTGGCATTCCCTTTTTACAGGGTCTTGAGAGTGTTAGTGAAACGCTTGCCAGCCCTTTCTGGTCTCAACGTTTAGCGCAGGTTCATCACGATATCAGCGCCGGGAAACCTGTCTGGTTGGCGCTGAAAAATTGCGGCGAATTCAGTCCATTATGTATACAGCTGGTAAGAACGGGGGAAGCATCCGGTTCGCTGGATGCAATGCTGCGTAATCTCGCCCACCATCACGGGGAGAAAACGCTGTCTCAGGCGGAAAATCTGGCTGCGCTACTTGAGCCCGCGTTACTGGTCATTACGGGTTTGATCATCGGTACGCTGGTTGTCGCGATGTATTTACCGATTTTCCATTTGGGAGATGCAATGAGCGGCGTAGGATGAAGCTGGCGCATTACCACACGCCAGCTTCATCATGTTACAGGCTATTGAAAACGCGGTTTTCTTGTTCCTGTACACGAATAAACGTTGTACGTTTGGTTAGCTCTTTCAGACGGGAGGCGCCTACATAAGTACAAGCTGAACGCAGGCCACCGAGGATATCGCGAGCGGTATTATCAACCGGACCACGCAGCGGCAGCTTAACGGTTTTACCTTCTGCAGCGCGGTACTGTGCAACACCACCTACGTGACGTGTCATGGCAGATTCAGAGCTCATACCGTAGAACAGCATGAATTTCTCACCGTTCTCTTCAACAATTTTGCCGCCACTTTCTTCATGACCGGCCAGCATGCCGCCGAGCATAACGAAGTCCGCACCGCCGCCGAATGCTTTTGCCACGTCGCCCGGCATTGTGCAGCCGCCGTCGCTGACAATCATACCGCCCAGACCGTGGGCTGCATCGGCACATTCAATCACTGCAGAGAGCTGCGGATAGCCAACGCCGGTTTTTACACGCGTGGTACATACAGAACCAGGCCCAATACCGACTTTGACAATGTCCGCACCGGAAAGTATCAGCTCTTCACACATTTCGCCGGTAACCACATTGCCCGCACAGATCGTTTTCGTCGGCCATGCTTCACGCGCTTTTGACACAAACTGAACAAAATGCTCAGAGTAGCCATTTGCCACATCAATGCAGATAAAGTTCAGCGCCGGGTTGAGCGCCAGAATCTGTTTGGTTTTTTCGAAATCTGCGTCAGACGTGCCGGTGGAAACCATCACATGCTTGAGGATATCGGCAGAGCTATCCGCGATAAAGGCAGACCAGTCTTCAACAGAATAGTGTTTGTGCACAGCGGTCAGGATGTCGAAGGATGCCAGCGCCTTTGCCATGGCAAACGTCCCGACAGTGTCCATGTTCGCAGCGATAATTGGTACGCCGGACCAGGTCTGACCTGAATGCTTAAAGGTAAATTGACGTTCCAGCTCAACATCGGAACGGCTTTTGAGAGTAGAACGCTTAGGGCGGATAAGAACGTCTTTGAAACCTAACTTCAGATCTTCTTCGATACGCATGTGCGGATTCCTGGGGTTAATGGCGAAAAATCGAAACTCACAACTCCAGTGACGCTATCATACGCACTAATCAATGCCGCGCAAGACTGCGAAATTCTCTTTTTTTACGCTACAATCCCATAAATTTACCTGGCGAATAGTAGGTTAATCCTGCAGCAGCCTCGCCTTCGCGCGCTTAACTTTTAACTGTTTGATAATCAAACTTAAACTCCAGGATCTGCATCTATGAGGTATACAGTAGCCTTAACCGGCGGCATTGGCAGTGGTAAAAGCACCGTTGCAAATGCGTTCGCTGACCTCGGAATAAACGTGATTGATGCAGATATCATTGCGCGTCAGGTGGTTGAACCAGGTACGCCTGCCCTCATGGCGATTGAAGAACATTTTGGTTCCGACGTGATAGCCGCGGACGGGTCGCTACAGCGACGCATTTTACGCGAACGTATTTTTTCTAATCCTGAGGAAAAAAGCTGGCTTAATGCACTGCTCCATCCGCTTATTCAGCAGGAAACACAGCGTCAGTTTGATCAAGCGACCTCGCCCTATCTGTTATGGGTTGTCCCGTTGCTGGTAGAGAATTCGCTGTATAAAAAAGCCAACCGCGTGCTGGTGGTGGATGTCACCCCCGAGACCCAGCTCAGACGAACCATGCAGCGTGATGATGTGACGCGCGAGCATGTTGAAAAAATTCTTGCTGCCCAGGCTACACGTGAAGCGCGTCTGGCCGTGGCAGACGATGTTATTGATAATAATGGCGCACCGGAAGCCATCGCCTCGGATGTCGCCCGCCTGCACGCGCTCTATTTGCAATGCGCGTTGCAGTTTGTCTCACAGGAAAAACCGTAATGCACACCCAGGTCCTTTTTGAACACCCTCTCAATGAGAAGATGCGTACATGGCTGCGCATAGAGTTTTTGATCCAACAGCTCTCCGTTAATTTACCTATTGCAGACCATGCAGGCGCACTGCATTTTTTCCGTAATATCGGCGATTTACTGGATGTCTTTGAACGCGGTGAAGTTCGCACCGAACTCCTGAAAGAACTTGAACGACAACAGCGTAAACTCCAGGCCTGGGTTGAAGTTCCCGGCGTCGATCAAAGCAGAATCGACGCATTGCGCCAACAGTTAAAAAGCGCGGGCAGCATTCTGATTTCGGCCCCACGCATTGGACAAACGCTGCGTGAAGATCGCCTGATTGGCCTCGTGCGTCAGCGTTTAAGCATTCCTGGCGGATGCTGCAGTTTCGATCTCCCCACCCTGCATATCTGGTTACATTTACCACAGCCGCAACGCGACGCGCAGGTTGAAACCTGGCTTGCCAGCCTGAATCCACTCAACCAGGCGTTGTCGCTGGTGCTGGATTTAATTCGTAACTCGGCGCCGTTTCGTAAACAAACCAGCCTGAATGGTTTTTACCAGGACAACGGCGAAGATGCCGATTTGCTGCGCTTGCAGCTGCCGCTGGATTCGCAGCTTTATCCGCAAATTTCTGGTCATAAGAGCCGTTTTGCCATTCGTTTTATGCCGCTGGATAGCGAGAATGGCCAGGTGCCTGAGCGTCTCGATTTTGATCTGGCGTGCTGTTAAGGAGTCAACATGTCTGAACAAACCATCGTCAACTGCCCAACCTGCGGTAAACCCGTGGTGTGGGCTGAAGTCAGTCCGTTTCGCCCATTCTGCAGCAAACGCTGCCAGTTAATCGATCTGGGTGAGTGGGCCGCAGAAGAGAAACGTATCCCCAGCTCTGGCGATCTGTCGGAAAGCGACGACTGGAGTGAAGAGCAGAAATAATTCTGCTAAAACGGGATAAAGCAACGCCGCATCCGGCGTTGTATGTTGTTTTGCCTGATGGCGCTGCGCTTATCAGGCCTACGAACACCCTTAGCCCGCAATCAGCTTTTCAATTACCGGGGCATTCGCGGGCGGGAAGTCCTCCACATTCAGAGCATCTTGCGCAATCCACTGCGCCGGTTGCCCCTCTTTTCCCCACGGTTCGCCTTCCCAGCTTTCCACCAGCCAGAACCACAGCGTAATGTGCCGGTCCGGAAACTGATACTCCAGCTTTTCGAACAGTGAATTCTGAGTCGGTGTGATCCCAACTTCTTCCTGTAGTTCGCGAATCAGCGCCTGCTCTGGCGTTTCACCCGCTTCAATTTTCCCGCCGGGGAATTCCAGCTTATTTGCCATATGGGCATCCGCCGCACGCTGGGTGATAAAAATTTCATTGTGCTGGTTACGAATAATCCCGACGGCGATCTGCAATTTTTTCATTTTCATCGTCCATAAAAAAGGCGCAGAAGTCTGCGCCTTTTCAATAAGTTATTTTCTTAGCTCAGACGGCCATGACACTGTTTGTATTTTTTGCCGGAACCGCAAGGGCACGGATCGTTACGACCCACTTTACGCTCGCCGGTTTGTGCTGCCATCTCTTCTGCCGCGGCGGCATCGTCGCCTTTATGGCTCAACTGCTGCATCTGCGCTAAACGCTCAGCTTCTTCACGACGCTGCTGCTCCATCGCTTCTACTTCTTCTGGCATACGTACCTGAACTTTGCTCAGGGTGCTGATCACTTCATACTTCAGTGATTCCAGCATTGATGCAAACATAGAGAAGGATTCACGCTTGTATTCCTGCTTCGGATCTTTTTGCGCATAACCACGCAGGTGAATACCCTGACGCAGGTAATCCATCGCCGCCAGGTGCTCTTTCCACAGCGAGTCGAGCGTTTGCAGCATCACGCCTTTTTCGAAGTGACGCATCATCTCTGCGCCCACAACTTCTTCTTTACGCTGATAAACTTCTACCGCGTTTGCCAGAATACGTTCGCGCAGCGTTTCTTCGTGCAGCTCAGGTTCTTTATCCAGCCACTCTGAAATCGGCATATCCAGATCAAAGTCGTTTTTCAGGCGCTCCTGCAGACCCGGAATATCCCACATCTCTTCCAGAGACTGCGGCGGAATATAGGCATCAATCGTCGCTTTGAAGACGTCTTCGCGGATGCTGTTAATGGTTTCGCTAACGTCAGAGACATCCAGCAGTTCGTTACGCTGGGTGTAGATTGCGCGGCGCTGATCGTTAGCAACGTCATCATATTCCAGCAGTTGCTTACGAATATCGAAGTTGCGGCTTTCCACTTTACGCTGCGCGTTTGCAATCGCTTTCGTCACCCATGGGTGTTCAATCGCTTCACCCGGCTTCATACCCAGTTTACGCATCATGCCGGACACGCGGTCAGAGGCAAAAATACGCATCAGCGCATCTTCCATCGACAGGTAGAAACGAGACGAACCCGCATCACCCTGACGACCGGAACGACCACGCAGCTGGTTATCGATACGACGAGATTCATGACGCTCAGTACCGATAATATGTAAACCGCCGGCCGCTAACACCGCGTCATGACGAACCTGCCAATCAGCTTTGATCTGGGCGATCTGTTCCGGAGTTGGGTCTTGCAGCTCGGCAACTTCCGCCTGCCAGCTACCACCCAGCACGATATCGGTACCACGACCCGCCATGTTTGTCGCAATAGTGACGGCTGACGGATAACCCGCCTGGGCGACGATATCCGCTTCGCTGGCGTGGAACTTGGCGTTCAGCACGTTGTGCTTAATGCCTGCTTTGGTCAGCTCGTTAGAGACCACTTCCGATTTTTCAATGGAGATAGTACCCACCAGCACCGGCTGGCCATTAGCGGTACGCTCTTTAATATCTTCAATAATCGCCTGAATTTTTTCCGCTTCGGTCATGTACACCAGATCCGGTAAATCCTTACGGATCATCGGACGGTTGGTCGGAACGACCACGGTATCCAGTTTGTAGATGGAGCTGAATTCAAACGCTTCAGTGTCTGCAGTACCGGTCATACCGGCCAGTTTTTCGTACAAACGGAAGTAGTTCTGGAAGGTAATGGATGCCAGCGTCTGGTTTTCGTTCTGGATCTCCACGCCTTCTTTCGCTTCAACAGCCTGGTGCAGGCCATCGGACCAGCGACGCCCCTGCATCGTACGACCAGTGTGTTCGTCGACGATGATAACTTCGCCATCTTTCACGATGTAGTCGACGTCACGGGTAAACAGCACGTGCGCGCGCAGTGCGGCAGTTACGTGGTGCATCAGCATAATGTTGCCCGGAGAGTACAGCGACTCGCCCTCATCCATAATGCCTTCGTTCACCAGCAGTTCTTCAATCAGCACCAGACCACGTTCGGTCAGGTTAACCTGGCGCGCTTTCTCATCAACGGAGAAGTGGCCTTCACCCTGGAAAGTGTCGGAATCTTCCTTCTCCTGACGGATCAGATGCGGGATGATTTTGTTCACTTTTTTATACATTTCCGAGCTGTCTTCAGCCGGACCGGAAATGATCAGCGGCGTACGCGCTTCATCGATCAAGATGGAGTCGACTTCATCGACCAACGCATAGTGCAGTTTACGCTGAACACGCTCTTCCGGGCTAAACGCCATGTTGTCACGCAGGTAGTCAAAGCCGTATTCGTTGTTGGTGCCGTAGGTAATATCGGCATTATAAGCTTCACGCTTAGCTGGCGCTGGCAGGCCAGACATGTTGATACCGACAGTCATGCCGAGGAATTCAAACAGCGGGCGGTTATTTTCGGCGTCACGCTGGGCCAGGTAGTCGTTCACGGTAACCACGTGTACGCCTTTCCCGCTTAACGCGTTCAGGTACGCCGGCAGCGTTGCGGTCAGGGTTTTACCTTCACCGGTACGCATTTCCGCGATGCAGCGATCGTTAAGCACCATACCGCCCAGCAGCTGAACGTCGAAGTGGCGCATGCCGAACACACGCTTACTCGCTTCGCGAACCACCGCGAACGCTTCCGGGATCAGGCTCTCAACGCTGGCGCCTTTTTCCAGACGGGCGCGGAATTCCGCAGTCTTTGCTTTCAGCTCATCATCGGAGAGTTTTTCCATCTCCGGTTCCATGGCGTTGATGACATTGACCACTTTACGCATACGACGCAGCGTACGTTCGTTACGGCTACCGAATACTTTTGTTAATAATTTGATTAGCATAATAAAATCTCAAACGCCCCGCGATGCGGAGTCAAAAATTATAAGTTGGAAGGTTCTTTTTTAGCTGAGGCGTTGAGGGCCAGCGCGGATACCCTGCAGCTGGCTGATCCAGACCGGAACGCTAAACGCGGCCTGAGAGGTAAAATGAGAGTATGTCACGCGACTCACGGTCGCTGGCGGTCTGCCTTCTTGCGTCAGCATCGCGCTGAGCGTATTCAATAACGCAAGATGGTGCGCCTGGATTGGCAACGGCTCTTCGGCAACGGGCAGCGCCTGAGGAGCCATAGCAAAAGAAAGATGGCGAATAACCGTACGAATAGCATGCTGATGCCAGTAGTCGACGGTAAAATTCGGGCGGCGATTGGTCGCTTCCAGCAAAGCAAGCTGGTTAAAGTTAACTTTAGCGCCTTGATCGTGATTGCTGGCGGTCGCCTTCGCGGGGGTATTAGGTTCAGCTGCATTACCGAGCGCGGGCAGGCCAAAACTAGCCGCGACCATCCCCAACAGGAGATGCGGCCAGAAGTACCGTCTGCCTAACTGTCGCCAGCGCGTCAGTATTCCACTCACGTTATTGCCACCTGATATACCCTGCGTTTGGGGTTACATATGCAAAACCATTTTTTGCGCACAAATATTACCATTAATGCGTTCGCACCACAGCAGTAATGACGCAAGTCGCGGGTAAATATGCTTAAGAAAGCAGCGATCGAACGCTATTTTACTCTGCCGGTGGGGAGAAAGTCGCTTCAGGGAAGGTGATTTGCAATCGGAAAATAAAAAAACGACTGGTTCACCTGGCCGGAGAGAGTGCCAGATTAACCAGTCGAATTTATGCGACAGCGTATGTCGTTATGCCAGTACGGTCGAAGGTGCTTTGAACGCCAACGGCAGTTCTGCATCGTCCTGGAAGGTCACATATTCCCAGGCTTCCTGTTTCGCCAGGACCGCCTGCAACAATTTATTATTCAATGCATGACCGGATTTATACGCGGTGAATGCACCAATAATGTTGTGACCACACATGAACAAGTCACCAATCGCGTCGAGCATTTTGTGACGAACGAATTCGTCTTCAAAACGCAGGCCGTCTTCGTTCAATACGCGATAATCGTCAACAACGATGGCACAATCGAAGCTGCCGCCCAGGCACAGGCCGCGGGACTGCAGATATTCGATATCACGCATGAAGCCGAAAGTACGCGCGCGGCTGATCTGGCGCATGAACGCATCCGCAGAGAAGTTCATCGCGTAGCGCTGCGTGCTGGAGTCGATTGCCGGATGGTTAAAGTCGATGGTGAAATCCAACGTGAAACCATTGTACGGCTTAAACTCAGCCCACTTATCGCCATCTTCGACACGAACGGTCTCTTTGATGCGAACAAATTTTTTGGCGCTGCTCAGTTCTTCAATACCCGCATCAAGCAGCAGATAGACGAACGGAGCGGCACTGCCATCCATAATCGGGATTTCCGGGGCGTTAACTTCAATAACGATGTTATCGATACCTAAGCCCGCCAGAGCAGCGTTAAGGTGCTCAACGGTTGAAATCCGTACATCATGCTCGTTGACCAGACACGTACAGAGCATGGTATCACGCACAGATTTGGCATCGGCCGGGAAATCTACCGGAGGATTCAAGTCGGTGCGACGATAGATGACCCCGGTGTTGGCCGGCGCAGGGCGTAATGTCAGGGTGACTTTTTTGCCGGTATGCAAACCGACGCCAGTCGCCTGAACGATACGTTTAAGAGTCCTTTGTTTGATCATCGTATAATCTCGCCAAATTACCTATCCAACCGAAGTGTACTATACATTCGGTGGGCCAGTTTAGCACAAAGAGCCACAATTCCCAAATTCCAGCTAATTCTTAATCAGCTTGCTTACGCAGGAACGCAGGGATATCCAGATAATCCGGCTCTTTGGTGGTTTGCGGCGTATTGTCGTTAACCACTTTCGCAACCGGTTTTTGCTCTTGCGTCAACGGCGCCATACCGTGCTGCTGGTAACGATCCATTACCGGCTGCTGGACCTGCTTGTTGGTTACCAGAGTGATTTCAGGACGCTTGTCCATACCAATTCCAGTCGCAACAACGGTCACGCGCAGTTCGTCGTTCATATCCGGGTCCAGAGAGGTACCGATAACCACGGTCGCGTTATCCGATGCAAAGGCACGGATGGTGTTACCGACGGTTTCGAATTCATCCAGACGCAGGTCGAAGCCCGCAGTAATGTTGACCAGCACGCCGCGCGCGCCGGACAGATCGATATCTTCCAGCAGCGGAGAAGAGATAGCCATTTCAGCCGCTTCTTCCGCACGGTCTTCACCGCTTGCCACGCCGGAGCCCATCATCGCGTAGCCCATTTCGGACATCACGGTGCGCACGTCTGCAAAGTCGACGTTCATCAGGCCCGGACGCGTGATCAGTTCAGCGATACCCTGGACTGCGCCTTTCAGTACGTCGTTCGCCGCGCCGAAAGCGTCAAGCAGAGAGATACCGCGACCCAGTACTTTCAGCAGCTTGTCGTTCGGGATGGTGATCAGTGAGTCAACGTGCTTGGACAGCTCGGTGATACCCTGCTCCGCGAATGCCATACGCTTCTTGCCTTCAAAGTTGAAAGGCTTAGTCACGACAGCAACGGTCAGGATACCTAAATCTTTTGCCACTTCAGCAACCACTGGCGCAGCACCGGTTCCGGTACCGCCGCCCATTCCTGCTGCGATAAACACCATGTCTGCACCGTCAAGCGCTGCTCGCAGAGCTTCACGGTCTTCGTCTGCCGCATTACGACCGACTTCCGGGTTTGCACCCGCGCCCAGACCTTTGGTGATGCCGCTACCAATTTGAATGGTCTGTCCAACCGCCGTTTTACGCAACGCCTGAGCGTCGGTATTCACCGCAAAGAATTCAACACCTTCGATGCGCTCGCGCACCATGTGTTCAACGGCATTACCGCCGCCGCCGCCGACGCCGATGACTTTAATCACCGCGTCATTGGTTAGTTCCATAGGTTCAAACATAGTTTCTCTCTCCGTTGTGCCTGTCGCCTGAGACCTTTAATGTGCGTCGGTCTCTTTAAAAATTAAAACTCTTTTCTCAGCCAGCTATTGAGTCGTTTAATCCACGAGCCAACTGACGCCGTTACGCGTTTTTCAACTTCAGCCTCACCACTCAAATGGGACTCTTTCCCGTAGTGAAGCAGCCCCACTGCCGTTGAATAATACGGCTCCTGGGCATAATCCGTCAGACCGGTAATATTCAGCGGTGCGCCAATACGGACTTGCGTATGGAACACGCGCTGTGCGCAGGCTGCAAGACCTTCAATTTGCGCTGCGCCACCGGTTAACACAATCCCCGCCGCCAGATGATGTTTCACCCCCTGCTGGCGAAGCTGTTCTTGTAATTGCAAAATTTCTTCGTTGACCAGGTTGAGCAGCTCGGTATAACGCGGCTCAATGACCTCTGCCAAAGTCTGACGCTGCAGGCTACGCGGCGGACGACCGCCCACGCTAGGCACCTCAACGCTCTCGTCTTTACCGACGATGGAGCCCAGCGCGCAGCCATGACGTACTTTGATGGCTTCAGCATCGCTCGGCGGTGTACCGAAGGCATACGCGATATCGCTGGTCACCACATTCCCTGCATAAGGGATCACTTTGGTATGGCGCAACGCCCCGCCAGTATAAACGGCGATATCCATTGTACCACCACCAATATCTACCACGCAGACACCCAGTTCACGTTCATCTTCCGTCAACACGGAATAACTGGCTGCCAGTCCGGCGAAAATCAGTTGGTCAACTTTCAGACCACAACGTTCAACGGCTTTGACAATATTCTTCGCCATGTCGTTGTGGCAGGTAATAAGATGCACTTTTGCCTGCATACGTACGCCGGAAAGACCTACCGGATTTTTGATACCTTCCTGGTAGTCAATGGCGTATTCCTGCGGAATAACGTGCAGAACACGATGTTCATCGCGCACGCGTACGGATTTTGCCGTATGTACGACGTTTTCCACATCTTCTTGCGTCACTTCCTCTTCGGAAATGGGCACCATACCAATTTCATTCTGACAGCTAATGTGTTTGCCGGAAAGCGCCAGATACACCGAGGATATCTGGCAATCTGCCATCAGCTCAGCCTGGTCAATGGCGCGCTGTACGCATTTCACCACTGACTCAAGGTCATTCACCCCGCCTTTATCCATACCTCGCGATGGGCAACTGCCCACGCCAATGATATTGACCATACCGTCGGGCAGAACTTCCCCTACTAAAGCGGCTACCTTCGCGGTGCCAATCTCCAGTCCAACTACCAGTTTTCTGTCCGTCGCCTTGATCATTGTTGTTCTGCCTGTGCCTGATTCTGTTGCTGATTAGATTCCTCAGGAGGCAAGGGAACCCAGCCTACTGCCGCTCCTGAGTCATAACGCAAATCAACGTAGCTAATCCGTTTGCCATCGGTTTGCGCCTGCTGCTGTAAAACCGGGTAGAGTTCCACAAAGCGAGCCAAACGTTTTATCGTATCGCCCCTGCCCAAATTGAGCTTAATATCGTTATTTAGCGTCAACTGCCAGGAACGACGCGCGGTCATCGCCGCTTCCTTCAGGGTGAATCTATCCTTAGCCAGCACCTGCCCCATATCGCGGAACCCTTGCAGCACTTCACTTGCGCTGCCTTCCGGTCCGTACAACATGGGTAATACCTGCTTATTGGCCCGACCGGATGGGACGCTGAACGTATTGCCTTCAGCATCCACCATGTGCTGGTCATTCCAACGCGCAATTGGCACATATTCAACCAGATGAATCTTCAATTCATCAGGCCATTGCTTTCTGACGCTCGCCTGTTTAATCCACGGGAGGCGTTCAATCTGACTCTGGATGATGTTCACATCCTGGGTCATAAAGGTTCCCGGCGCGCCCAGCGCCAGAATGGACTGACGGATATCATCATTGCGCGTGTAATGCCGTTCGCCGGTTAACACCAGTTTTGACAACGGCAAACGCTGCGCATCTTCCATCCATCCCAACACGACCCAGCCGCTGACAAACACGGTGCACAGCACTGTCAGCAGGAACAGTATTCCTGCAAGACGCGTTCCATTATTGCGGCGTGAGGAATTTACGTCTTCTTCATCACCGTTTCGCGTGTTCAGCGCAGCCTGCGACATATCAGTCCGCCAACTCCAGAATTCTTACCACCAACTGCGAGAAGCTCAGACCCGCCTGACGCGCCGCCATCGGCACCAGGCTGTGGCTGGTCATACCCGGAGAGGTATTGGCTTCCAGCAGATAAAACTGGCCATCGCTGTCCAGCATGACGTCAATGCGCCCCCAACCTTTACAGCCTAAGGCGGTCCACGCTTTCAGGACTAAATCCTGTAATTGGGCCTCTTGCTCGACTTCCAGACCTGCAGGGCAGAAATATTGTGTCTCATCAGAGAGATACTTCGCCTCATAATCATAGAAGGTTCCCGCGGGTTGGATACGTATTGACGGTAAAATTTCTTCGCCGAGTATCGCAACGGTAAATTCCGGGCCACTGAGCCATTTTTCAATCAGTACTTCTTCATCATGCTGAAAAGCCAATGCTAATGCACCCTGCAAAGCATTTTCTTCTTCAACTTTTGACATCCCTACGCTGGAACCTTCACGGCTTGGCTTAACAATCAGCGGCAAACCTAACGCAGAAATTTTTGCAACTACCTCATCGCTAAGACCTTTTTCGAACTCAGCGCGGGTCAACGCAACCCATGGCGCGACGGGTAAACCTGCGCCCTGCCACAGCAGCTTGCTGCGCAGTTTGTCCATCGAAATCGCGGAAGCCATGACGCCGCTGCCGGTATAAGGCAGGCCAATTTGCTCCAGCATGCCCTGCAACGTGCCATCTTCACCGCCACGGCCGTGCAGCGCAATAAACACCTTCTGAAAACCCATTGATTTCAGAAGAGTGACATCAACCTCTTTAGGGTCAACCGGATGGGCATCCACGCCGCCTTCACGCAACCCGGCGAGCACAGCCGCGCCAGAGTTCAGCGACACTTCTCGTTCTGCGGAGGTGCCCCCTAACAGGACCGCGATTTTATCAGCCATGTTGTTCTTCCTCCGGATTTTGCGGCTTCAGTTTGATTTCAGCTAAGGAACGCGCAATTTTGCCGATATTTCCAGCACCTTGCACCAAAATCAGATCGTTGCCGGTTAATACCGGTGCCAACATTTCTGCCACCTGGGCCGGATCGGATACCAGAATAGGATCGATCTTACCGCGACCACGAATAGTACGGCACAGCGAGCGGCTGTCAGCGCCTGGAATGGCGGCTTCGCCCGCGGCGTATACATCCAGCATCAACAGCGCATCAACCTGAGTCAGCACGTTGGCAAAGTCATCGTACAAATCGCGCGTACGCGTATACCGATGCGGCTGGAACAGCATCACCAGATTTTTGTCCGGCCAGCCCGCGCGCGCGGCTTTAATCGTGGCATCCACTTCCGTTGGGTGATGGCCGTAATCATCAACCAGCATCGCGGTCCCGGCTTTACCGTTAACCGGCTCAAGCGGGAATTCGCCGAGGAAGTCAAAACGGCGTCCGGTACCCTGGAAACTTTCCAGCGCGCGCAGGATCGCGTCGTCTTCAATACCTTCTTCCGTTGCGACCGCTACCGCGGCAGCCGCGTTCAGCGCATTGTGGCGGCCCGGCGCGTTCAACGTTACGCGTAGTTCGGCCATCCCCTGACGCACCAGGGTGAAGTGACCCTGCGGGCCGATCTGCTGGTAATCTTCAACGCGCACATCGGCATCATCACTGAAACCATAGGTTGTGGTTTGACGGCCAACTCGCGGTAGCAGTTCGCGGATCACCGGATCGTCAACGCACATCACCGCACGACCATAAAACGGCAAGTTATGCAGGAAATTAATAAACGTCTGCTTTAAATTTTCGAAGTCGCCATGGTAGGTATCCATATGGTCGGCTTCGATATTGGTGACAATCGCCACCATCGGCTGCAAATGCAGGAACGACGCATCGCTCTCGTCCGCTTCGGCAATCAAATAACGGCTATGACCCAGACGTGCATGAACGCCTGCGGCCTTCACCAGACCACCGTTAACAAAGGTCGGATCCAGCCCCGCTTCCGCGTAAATACTGGAGACCATCGCCGTGGTCGTGGTTTTACCATGCGTCCCGGCAATGGCGATGCCGTGACGAAAACGCATTAACTCCGCCAGCATTTCAGCGCGACGGATCACAGGAATGCGCGCTTCATGCGCCGCAACAATTTCCGGGTTATCCGCAGAAATGGCGCTGGAGACCACTACCACGCTCGCATCGCGTACGTTTTCCGGACGATGGTTGAAGAAAATCGTGGCACCGAGATTCGTCAACTGCTGCGTCACCGGATTTGGCGCTAAGTCAGAACCGCTGATCTGATAACCTTCATTGGCCAAAACTTCGGCAATACCGCCCATACCAGCACCACCGATGCCGACAAAGTGAATGTGCCGAACGCGACGCATTTCGGGCACGATGGAACGCAGTTTTGCCAGTTGTTGTGTATTCATTCTTTAGCCATTAACTTCTTAGTTCATGCGATGCAAAAGGCATCACCACAATTACGCCCGGGCAGCCCGGCTCACTTCATTTGCAACGCGTTCGGTGGCATCCGGTATGGATGCGGCGCGCGCACGTTCTGCCATGGTTAATAAAGTTTCTCGCGACCACCCGGCAAGGGTGCTGGCGACGGCATCCACAGTAAACTGTGGTTGCTCTAAAATTTTGGCGGCGCCCGCTTTTTCCAGCGGCAACGCATTCCAGTACTGCTGTCTGTCTTTGTGCTGGAACGGCACAAACAGCGCAGGTAAGCCTGCGGCGGCAATCTCACTCACCGTCAGCGCGCCGGAACGGCACACTACAACATCCGCCCATGCATAAGCGGCGGCCATATCATCAATAAACTCAGTGACCTTGTGCTGCGGTTGTCCGACCTCAGCATAAGCGTGTTCAACGGTGTGTTGCGCACCTTTACCGCTCTGGTGCCAGATAGTCACCGCCTCGCCAAGCTTTGCGGCAACCTGCGGCATCGTCTGGTTGAGAACGCGCGCGCCCTGAGAACCACCGACCACCAGCACACGAACCGGGCCTTCACGTCCAGCCAGACGCGCTTCGGGTAATGGCAGCGCCAGCACGTCCGTACGTACCGGGTTCCCGACCACTTCCGCATTCGGGAAAGCGCCGGGGAAAGCCTGCATAACCTTCGTTGCAATCTTTGCCAGCCATTTATTGGTTAATCCCGCAATGCCGTTCTGCTCATGCAGTACGACCGGAATACCTAATGACCATGCGGCCAAGCCGCCAGGACCTGACACATAGCCGCCCATACCGAGCACCACATCAGGCTTGAATTGCTTCATGATGGCGCGCGCCTGACGCCAGGCGTTAAAAATACGCACGGGTGCGGCAAGCAGTGCGTTAACGCCTTTGCCACGCAGACCGGAGATGCGAATAAAGTCAATTTCAATGCCATGCTTCGGCACTAAGTCCGCTTCCATACGATCGGCGGTGCCCAGCCAACGAACCTGCCAGCCCTGGGCCATTAAATGGTGCGCGACTGCCAGTCCCGGGAACACATGCCCGCCGGTACCGCCTGCCATCACCATTAACCGCTTCGGTTGACCACTCATCGTGCACCTCGTGTAAACGCCTGGGCTTTTTCCAGACGCGTTTCATAATCAATACGTAACAAAAACATGATGGCCGTCGACATTATCAACAAACTGGAACCACCATAACTAATAAGCGGCAGCGTCAGGCCTTTGGTTGGCAGCATACCTGCCGCCGCGCCGACGTTTACTAACGCCTGGAAGCTAAACCAGATCCCGATGGAGCAGGCTAAAAAGCCTGAAAAACGGTGGTCAATTTCCAGCGCTTTACGGCCAATCGACATCGCGCGAAAAGCGACGAAGAATACCATTAAAAGTGCCAATACCACACCGATATAACCCAGTTCTTCCCCAATGATGGCGAAGATGAAGTCGGTGTGCGCTTCCGGTAAATACTCCAGTTTTTGGACTGAGTTGCCTAACCCTTGCCCCCAAACCTCACCACGGCCAAACGCCATTAGCGATTGCGTCAACTGGTATCCGCTGCCGAACGGATCTTCCCATGGATTCCAGAAAGAGGTTACGCGACGAATACGATACGGTTCGGCAAGGATCAGCAGCACGACCGCCGATATCCCCATGCCGATAATCGCAATGAACTGCCACAATTTAGCCCCGGCAAGAAACAGCATCGCCAGCGTGGTGACAAACAGCACCACTACCGTACCGAGGTCAGGCTGCGCCAGCAGTAATACGGCCAGCACCAGGATCACGCCCATCGGTTTCAGGAAGCCGCGCAGGTTGTTTCGCACTTCATCCACCTTGCGTACCAGGTAGTTGGCGAGATAACAGAACAGCGACAGCTTGGTAAATTCCGCAGGCTGAATACGCAGCGGCCCCAGAGCAATCCAGCGCGATGCCCCGTTAACGGAGCTCCCCACCACCAACACGATCAGCAGCATGATGATCGAGGCGATGAGCATCGTAGTGCTGTACTTCTGCCAGAACGCCATCGGCAGACGCAGCGTGACCATCGCCAAACAGAACGCCAGGAAGATGTACAGCGCGTCACGTTTAGCAAACAGGAAGGGGTCGCCCGCCAGACGTTGTCCTACCGGCATTGATGCCGATGTCACCATGATGAAACCAATTGCCGCCAGACCAAAGGTCAGCCACAGCAGCATGCGGTCATACATGATCAGGCTGTCCGCGTCTTTATCGCGCGAAGCCATCACCCAGCCTTTGAGTGCCGCGAAGATCCACGCCAGGACACCCAGTCCCGGTAAGCGCGGCATTCTCAGGCGAGGGAGAGATAAACGCATCAACCCAACTCCTTCGCCAGACGCGTAAAGACGTCACCGCGTTGCTCAAAGTTCTTGAACTGATCGAGGCTGGCACACGCTGGCGACAGCAGCACCATATCACCCGGCTTCACGCGCGGCGCGAGCAGACGCATTGCCTGCTCCATGGTTTCGGTTTGTTCGGCAACCTCAGGTCGCAGTGCCGCAAGCTGCGCGCCATCACGGCCAAAGCAGTACAGACGGATGTTGTCGCCGGTGAGGTAACGTTGCAGCGGCATAAAGTCAGCGGATTTCCCGTCGCCGCCCAGCAGCAGGTGCAGCGTACCGTCAACATGCAGGCCATTGAGCGCCGCTTCAGTACTGCCGACGTTGGTCGCTTTTGAATCGTTGATCCAACGCACACCGTTATGATTCAGTACCAACTGGAAACGATGCGCCAGTCCGGTAAAGGTGGTCAGCGCTTTCAGGCTTGACGCCCGCGGTAGACCCGCTGCATCAGCCAGCGCCAGCGCTGCCAGAGCGTTGGTATAGTTATGCTGGCCGGTAAGCATCATCTCTTTCACGTTGAGAACTTTTTCACCCTTCACCCGCAGCCAGGTTTCGCCCTGCTGACGATTAAGGTGATAGTCCCCCATGTTGACACCGAAGCTCACGCAACGCTCATCTGCGCCACGAACCGGCATGGTCAGCGCATCATCCGCATTGACCACGCAGACTTTCGCATTCTCATAAACGCGCAGTTTGGCCGCACGATACTGCTGCAAACCAAACGGATACCGGTCCATATGATCTTCGGTGACATTCAAAATGGTGGCGGCTACGGCCTGTAAGCTGGAGGTCGTTTCAAGCTGGAAGCTGGATAGCTCAAGCACATATAGCTCACGCTCGGCGTCCAGTAACATCAGTGCTGGCAGGCCAATGTTACCGCCTACGCCGACGTTAACGCCTGCTGCTTTTGCCATTTCGCCAACCAGCGTCGTAACCGTGCTCTTACCGTTAGAGCCGGTGATCGCGACGATCGGCGCCTGTGCTTCGCGACAAAACAGCTCAATGTCACCGACAATTTCAATCCCCGCATCGGCGGCGGCGCTCAGTGAAGGATGCGCCAGGGCAATACCAGGACTGGCGACGATGAGATCGGCGTCCAGCAGCCAGTCATCATTCAGGCTGCCAACATGACGCTCAACCGCTTCCGGTAATTTATCCAGGCCCGGCGGCGTCGCGCGGGTATCCATCACGCGCGGCGTCACGCCACGCGCCAGGAAGAAATCCACGCAGGATAGCCCGGTCAAACCCAGACCGATAATGACGACTTTTTTACCCTGGTAATCAGCCATGATTAACGTACCTTCAGCGTTGCCAGGCCAATCAGCACCAGCATCAGCGAAATAATCCAGAAGCGCACAATCACGCGCGGTTCCGGCCAGCCTTTCAGTTCATAGTGGTGGTGAATCGGCGCCATACGGAAGATGCGCTGTCCGCGCAGCTTAAAGGAACCGACCTGCAGAATGACCGACAGCGTTTCTACGACGAATACGCCGCCCATGATCACCAGCAGGAACTCCTGACGCAGCAGCACGGCAATAATGCCCAGCGCGCCGCCCAGCGCCAGCGATCCGACGTCGCCCATAAAGACCTGCGCCGGATAGGTGTTAAACCACAGGAAGCCTAACCCCGCGCCGACAATCGCCGTACAGACGATCACCAGTTCGCCGGCATGGCGTAAATACGGAATGTGCAGATAGTTAGCGAAGTTCATGTTCCCGGTCGCCCATGCCACCAGCGCAAAACCCGCAGCCACGAACACGGTCGGCATAATCGCCAGGCCATCCAGACCATCGGTGAGATTGACCGCGTTACCGGTACCCACAATGACGAAGTACGCCAGCAGGACGTAGAACAGTCCCAGTTGCGGCATCACGTCTTTAAAGAACGGCACGACCAGTTCGGTCGCCGGGGTATCTTTCCCCGCCAGGTACAGCGCAAAGGCTACGCCCAGCGCAATCACCGACATCCAAAAATATTTCCAGCGCGCGATCAGACCTTTAGTGTCTTTGCGTACCACTTTGCGGTAGTCATCGACAAAACCAATAATCCCGTAACCGACCAATACCACCAGCACGCACCAGACGTATGGGTTCGACGGGTATGCCCACAGGAGCACGGAGATAACAATCGCGGTGAGGATCATGATCCCGCCCATGGTCGGCGTACCGCGTTTACTAAAGTGTGATTCCGGGCCGTCGTTACGTACGACCTGTCCAAAGGACATTTTTTGCAGGCGGGCGATCATGCGCGGGCCCATCCACAAAGAGATGAACAGCGCGGTCAGCAGGCTGACGATGGCGCGAAACGTCAGATAGGAAAAGACGTTAAAGCCGGAATAATATTTGACCAAATGTTCGGCCAGCCAAACTAACATGTCCCATTCTCCTGTAATGCGCGTACTACCTCTTCCATGGCGGCACTACGTGAACCCTTCACTAAAATCGTCATGATCTGATGTTCCGCAATCAGCGCCTTGAGATGCGCGACCAGCGCGGTTTTATCCGCAAAATGCTCGCCAACGCCGCTGGCGTCGCTAATTGCCTGACTCAGTTTCCCTGTACTCAGTACACGGTCGATGCCCGCGTTTTTCGCAGCAACACCTACCTGTACGTGACATGCTTCGCTTTCCGCGCCAAGCTCTGCCATATCGCCCACCACCAGCACGCGGTAGCCCGGCATTTCGGACAGCACCTGTACCGCTGCGGTCATCGAGCCGACGTTAGCGTTGTAGGAGTCGTCCAGCAGCAGCTGATTTTCTGCCAGTTGAATTGGGAACAGACGCCCCGGTACCGCTTGCAGATCCTTCAGGCCCGCTTTGATCGCCTCAGGCGTCGCGCCTACCGCCATAGAGAGCGCAGCCGCCGCCAGGGCGTTGGCAATGTTGTGACGACCCGGCAACGGCAGCAGAACATCAATGCTTCCGGTTGGCGTGCGCAGCGAAAACTCCGTACCGTGCGAGGTCACGTGAACGTCAGCCGCCGAAAAATCGCTGTTGGCCGCATTCGGGGAGAAGCGCCAGACTTTGCGATCGCCAATGATGCTCTGCCAGTTCAGCCAGTCGTTGTTATCAGCGTTCATGATGGCGATGCCATTCGCTGACAGACCGCCAAAAATCTCACCTTTAGCCTTCGCAACGCCCGCCAGAGAGCCGAAACCCTCCAGATGCGCAGCAGCAAGATTGTTCACCAGCGCCGCTTCCGGACGCGTCAGGCCAACGGTCCAGGCGATTTCGCCCTGATGATTGGCGCCGAGCTCAATCACGGCATAGTCGTAATCGTTGTTTAAGCGCAGCAACGTCATCGGTACACCGATGTCGTTGTTCAGATTGCCCGCGGTGTATAGGGTGTTGCCACACTTGCTCAGAATGGATGCCGTCATCTCTTTAACAGACGTTTTGCCGGATGAGCCGGTCAGCGCGACCACGCGCGCCGGAACCTGGGCGCGAACCCACGCTGCCAGTTCGCCGAACGCCAGACGGGTGTCTTTTACAATAACCTGCGGTAAATCAATATTGAGTGGACGGCTGACTAACAGCGCGCCTGCTCCCCCGTCTTTCGCCTTGTCGGCAAAATCGTGGGCATCAAAGCGTTCGCCTTTCAGCGCCACAAACAGGCAGCCCGGCGTCACTTTACGCGTATCGGTTGTCACTGCATCGAGGGTCAGGTCGCCCCCTTTTAGTTCGCCACGGAGGATCTCCGCCAGTTGGCTGAGCGTTACGCTAATCATGCGATCACCCCCAGCAGACGCGCTGCCGTGACGCGGTCAGAATAGTCGAGACGCTGTGAACCAACGATCTGGTAGTCTTCGTGCCCTTTCCCGGCCACCAGCACCACATCGTTTTCTTTCGCCTGCATGATGGCGTTAGTCACTGCTTCGGCGCGACCTTCCATCACCTTCGCCTGTCCGGCATCCAGCATCCCCGCCAGAATGTCGTTGATGATGGCGCGCGGTTCTTCGGTACGCGGGTTGTCATCGGTCACCACGACCACATCAGCAAATTGTTCGGCAATCGCGCCCATCAGCGGACGTTTGCCTTTGTCGCGATCGCCACCGCAGCCAAAGACGCACCACAGTTTGCCGGTACAGTGCAGACGCGCCGCCTGCAGCGCTTTTTCCAGCGCATCCGGCGTATGGGCATAATCAACCACCACGGTGGTTTTGCCCGGCGCGCTGAATACTTCCATGCGCCCGCAAACCGGTTGCAATTGTGTCGCTGTTTTTAGTAAATCAGCTAACGGATATCCCTGCGCCAGCAGCGTTGCCAGCGCCAGCAGCAGATTGCTGACGTTAAACGCGCCCATCAGGCGGCTTTCAATTTCGCCTTCCCCCCATGAGGAGGTAAAGCGAATCGTTGCCCCGCTGTCGTGATACTTCACCTCAACGGCTTTTAACCAACGACCATGACAGTTCGGGTTGATGTGGTCTTCCATCGAAACGGCCACCGCATCCGGAAGTTTGGCCAGCCAGCGACGACCGACCTCATCATCCGCATTGACGATGGCCTGACCGCAATGGTGCGTAGAGTACAGCAGCCATTTCGCGGCTTCGTAATGTTCCATGTCACCGTGGTAGTCGAGATGGTCACGGCTTAAGTTAGTAAACACTGATGCGGCAAACTTCAGCGCCGCGACGCGATGCTGAACCAGACCGTGGGAAGAGACTTCCATCGCGCCAACCGTGGCGCCCTGTGCAACCAGCCCCGCCAGCACATGCTGGACATCAACGGCTGAACCGGTGGTATTTTCTGTTGGAATCACTTTGCCCAACAGACCATTGCCAACGGTTCCCATAACCGCGCTGGTTTCACCCAGCAGTTGGCTCCACTGCGCCAGCAATTGAGTAGTGGTCGTTTTACCGTTGGTCCCGGTCACGCCAACCAGACGCATTTTTTCAGAAGGCTCGTGGTAAAAACGGCCCGCCAGTGCAGATAAACGCTCATTAAGCTGGCTGAGATAGATAACCGGAACGCCGTGCATTTCACGGATTTCACCATCAGTCGCTTCATCTTTTGCTTCTGCAATAATGGCAGCCACACCTTGCGCTATCGCCTGCGGGATATACCGACGCCCGTCCGCCTGATGACCCAATACTGCGACAAAGAGATCGCCCGATGCAGCCACACGGCTGTCAAGCGTCATCTCCCGCAGTGCTCGCTCCGGTGCACCCGGCACCCATGGAGCAAGAAGGTCGCGCAAATTACGATCTGCCACCTGTTGCCTCGCCTTGATTATTCACAAATTCACTTTTATCGCCCGTTGCCAGCGCATCCGGCTCGATGTTCATGGTGCGTAGTACGCCGCCCATGATGGCACCGAAGACCGGCGCGGAAACGGCGCCACCGTAGTATTTACCCGCCTGCGGATCGTTGATAACAACAACCAGCGCGAAGCGCGGCTGACTCGCAGGCGCAACGCCTGCGGTATAAGCAATGTATTTGTTGATGTAGCGACCATCCGGCCCTACTTTTTTCGCCGTACCGGTTTTGATGGCGATGCGATAGCCTTTAATCGCCGCCTTCACGCCGCCGCCGCCGGGCAGCGCTACGCTTTCCATCATGTGCACCACGGTACGAACGGTCGCTTCCGGGAAAATACGCTCGCCCGGAACAGGAGGGTCAACTTTGGTAATCGACAGCGGGCGATAAACGCCATAGCTGCCGATCGTTGCATAGACTCGCGCTAACTGTAACGGGGTTACCATTAGCCCATAGCCGAAAGAGAAGGTGGCCCTCTCTATGTCAGACCACCGTTGTTTTTGAGGATATAAGCCACTGCGTTCTCCGACCAACCCCAAATTGGTCGCTTTTCCCAGCCCAAAACGTGAGTAAGTATCTACTAACGCTGAGGACGGCATCGCTAACGCCAGCTTAGAAACACCGACGTTACTCGACTTCTGCAAAACCCCGGTAAGGGTCAATTCGCTATAACGCGCCACGTCTTTGATTTCGTGACCATTAATTCGGTAAGGAATCGTATTGAGTACGGTATTTTCGCGTACCACTCCACGCTGCAGCGCCGTCATTACCACCATTGGTTTGACGGTAGAACCCGGTTCAAACACGTCGGTAATGGTACGGTTACGCATGACATCTTTTTGCGTACCGGAGAGATTATTGGGGTTGTAGGACGGGCTGTTCGCCATCGCCAGCACTTCACCGGTGTTGACATCCACCAGCACGGCGCTGCCGGATTCCGCTTTGTTGAACGCGACGGCATTATTCAGTTCACGGTAGACCAACGCCTGTAAACGCTCATCAATGCTCAGCGCAAGGTTGTGCGCCGCCTGGCTGTCGGTAGAGGAGATATCTTCAATTACGCGGCCATAGCGGTCTTTACGTACGATACGTTCGCCCGGCTGTCCGGTGAGCCACTTATCGAAGCTCTTCTCAACGCCTTCAATCCCCTGGCTATCAACGTTAGTAAAGCCAATGAGGTGAGCGGTCACTTCTCCGGAAGGATAGTAACGACGGGATTCTTCACGCAGGTGAATGCCTGGCAGCTTGAGTTTTTTGATGTAGTCGGCCATGTCAGGGTTAACCTGACGCGCCAGATAGATAAAGCGCCCTTTCGGGTTGGCGTTAATACGGGAAGCCAGCTGGTCGAGCGGGAGATTAAGCGCGGTCGACAGCGCTCTCCAGCGTTCACCAACGCTCACGCCGCCTGCGTCATGCACCTCTTTCGGGTCGGCCCAAATCGCCTTCACCGGAACACTCACCGCCAGCGGACGGCCCGAACGGTCGGTAATCATCCCGCGCGATGTAGAGACTTCCTGTACGCGCAGGGAGCGCATGTCGCCCTGACGCACCAGCATATCCGGCGCGATGATTTGCAGCCAGGCGACGCGTCCCAGCAGGAAACCCAGTGCCAGCAAAATACAGCCGCACAGTAACGCAAAACGCCAACTGACAAAGTTGGCTTGTTCTTCCTGGCGTTTTGGTTTGTGCGTTTTTGCCGCTGCTTTCATGCGTCGCGTTTATCCTTATTTTTGTACTACAATATTTTCTTGTGAGGGATCAACATGCTGCATTTGCAGCTTTTCCGTTGCGATCCGTTCAACACGGCTATGGTCGCCGAGCGCGTTCTCCTCAAGGATCAAGTTGCGCCATTCGATATCCAACGCATCTCGCTCCAGAACCAGCTGCTCACGCTGCGCGGTCAGTAACCGCGTATGGTGTGCGGTTGTCACGACGGTAACCGCCGTCAAAATAATGCAAATGAACAGGCAGAGTGGCAGCTTCCCATACCGCAAAAGATCGTCACCGATCACGCCAGGCAAGGCATGGCGCTCGTTGCTTCCTATCGATCCTTTAACTTTGCTAAGGGCTTCTGTCACTCTGCTGATCATGCGTTCGTCCTCTCTGCAATACGCAGAACTGAACTACGGGCACGAGGATTTTCAGCTACCTCTTCTTCACCCGGCATCATCTTGCCTAGTGCTCTTAACTCACGGCCGCCCAGCTTTTTGATCTGCGCTTCCGTCATCGGTATTCCAGCCGGAACCTGAGGACCACGGCTTTGTTCGCGCATAAAGCGTTTCACAATACGGTCTTCAAGCGAATGGAAACTGATAATCGAAAGGCGACCACCTGGTGCCAGCACGCTGAGCGAGCTTTTTAGCGCCTGCTCTATCTCCTCCAGTTCACTGTTCACCCAGATGCGCACCGCCTGGAAGGTACGGGTCGCGGGATGTTTGAATTTGTCTTTCACCGGCATTGCCGCCGCAATCACTTCCGCCAGCTCTTTGGTGCGGGTCATCGGTTCGATGCGATTGCGCTCGACGATGGCGCGAGCAATGCGTTTACCAAAGCGCTCCTCGCCAAAGGTTTTAATCACCCAGGCAATGTCCGCTTCATCGGCGGTTTGCAGCCATTCGGCTGCGGACTGACCGCGTGTTGGATCCATACGCATATCCAACGGACCGTCACGCATAAACGAGAAACCGCGCTCCGCATCATCAAGCTGCGGGGAAGAAACGCCAAGATCGAGAAGAATCCCGTCGATCTTACCGGTAAGTCCGCGCTCGGCGACATAGTCAGCCAGCGCAGAGAATGGTCCATGAACGATGGAGAAACGGGGATCGGTAATCGTCTGTGCAACGGCAATAGCCTGCGGATCGCGATCGATAGCCAGTAAACGTCCCTCTTCGCCAAGCTGGGAGAGGATCAGACGTGAATGACCACCGCGACCAAATGTCCCGTCAATGTAGATGCCGTCTGGACGAATATTCAGGCCGTTGACGGCTTCATCCAGCAACACCGTTGTATGTTTATAATTTTCCATCATTTTATAGAGACAAATCCTGCAATCGTTCCGACAGCGCGCCGGTAACAGACTGCTCAGCGTCGATATCTTCCTTGACCTGTTGATACCAGGTCGTTTCATCCCACAGCTCAAACTTATTGAACTGCCCAACCAGCATCACTTCTTTCGTTAGCCCCGCGTGTTGCCGCAGAATCGGCGCTATCAATAATCGGCCAGCGCTATCCATCTGACATTCGCTGGCATGCCCCAACAACAGGCGCTGTACGCGACGCTCAACTGGATTCATGCTCGACAGACGCGATAACTTCTGCTCGATAATTTCCCATTCAGGCAGGGGGTACAGCAGCAGGCACGGGTGATGGATGTCAATGGTGCAAACCATTTGACCGGTAGCGCACTCGAGCAGTTGATCCCGATAACGGGTGGGCACCGATAAGCGCCCTTTACTGTCGAGATTAACTAACGTTGCTCCCCGGAACATGCCAGTCTCACCCCCGATTACCACTTTATCCCACAAAATCCCACTTAAAGGAGTTTACGGAGCGGAGGAAAACCTTGTCAAGCAAGTCACGGCGCTAAGCGGAGCAAAAAACACATTGTTTACAGCTAATATCAGCGTTGAACAAATTCCGTACAGCAAACGAAGCAAATTAACGTCATGAATATTTGTAAGAAAAAAATCCAACAACTCATGATTGTTTAAAACAACCGAATATCATCAAAAGAAAATATAAAGTGTCAGTTTGCGACGCGAGCGGCATTTTAGGACAATATGCAGCGAGATAACAGTACCAGTTAATCAGTCTGTATGCCGTGCAGGAGCGAGGTAAGCGTGAGGTTGTCGCCATAGGGCAGCAAAGTGTTTGTTAATTCGGCAAATCCCTACAAGCATGTAACAAAATAATACAACCGTAACGCATCTTTACGCTTCAATAACCCAAAAATGGAGAGTTGCATTTTTAATTCGGCATAATTCAAGAATCAATTTCAGATAATTCTAAAGAATATTCTTAATTATAATGAGGTTATTTCTGAGAATAGAATATTTGATGACGTCAGAGGCTTATCCCGTTGGCGTCACCAAATGAGGCAACTTAGTTACGGCTCAGAATACCGCGACGGTACAGATTACGCCGTATACGCGTTAACCCAGGTTTGGGTTTACGCGGCTCATCCAGACTTGCCAGCACAATCTCCAGCACGCGTTCAGCTACATCGCGATGGCGTTGCGCCACCGCGAGCACCGGACACTGCAGGAAGTCGAGCAGTTCGTGATCGCCAAAAGTCGCTATCGCCAAATCAGACGGCAACTGCCCATCGCGACGCAGGGTCACATCCATCACCCCCTGCAACAGAGCAAACGACGTGGTAAAAAGCGCCTGAGGCATGGGATGCGTTTCCAGCCATTTATCAAAGAGCTGCGCGGCCGCTTCCCGCTCATAGCTGTTGGCGTAAAGGAAATGAACGTCACGCGGATCGTCTTTCCACGCGGTACGGAAGCCCTGCTCACGCAGGAAGCTGACGGATAATTCAGGCAGCGCGCCCAGATAAAGTACGGTTTCTGCAGGGAATTTACGTAACTCCTGCGCCAGCATTTCCGCATCATCCTGGTCCGCGCCCACGACGCTGGTGAAATGTTCGCGATCCAGCGCACGGTCCAGCGCCACAATCGGGAATGAACTGTTTGCCCAACGCTGATAGAACGGATGTTCTGGCGGCAAGGAAGTCGATACAATGATGGCATCAACCTGGCGTTGTAAAAGATGCTCAATACAGCGCATTTCGTTATCAGGCTGATCTTCAGAGCAGGCAATCAACAGTTGATACCCGCGCTGACGCGCCTGGCGCTCCAGATAGTTTGCAATCCGGGTATAGCTTGTGTTCTCAAGATCCGGGATCACCAGCCCGATAGAGCGTGTGCGTCCAGCACGCAACCCGGCCGCCACGGCATTCGGGTGGTAATTATGCTCACGCACCACCGCCATGACTTTTTCAACCGTTTTGTCGCTTACGCGATATTGCTTTGCTTTGCCATTAATAACGTAGCTTGCAGTCGTTCGCGAAACGCCGGCCAACCGAGCGATTTCATCCAGTTTCACAATTGCCCCTTGCGTAAAATGTACAAACCATAACCTTTGTGATGGCATGGGTTAAGTTTCTTAACATCTAAGCGCAGAATAATGACTGCGGCAACCGCTTTTGTCTCTGGTTACTGCTGATTTCGCAAAAAAAAGCGCAACAGATAGCATCAGCGAAAACCCTCCATGCCGGATAAGGCGTTTACACCGTCATCCGGCATGGCCTCCGCGATGATGCCTGAGGGCGCTGTGCTTATCAGGCCTACAGTCGACTATTAGCGCATGATTTTATCGCCGCGAGAAAGCCCCACCACGCCAGAACGGGCTACCTCTACAATTTTGGCGACTTCACGTAATGTTGCCAGGAACGCATCCAGCTTATCACTGGTGCCCGCCAACTGTACGGTGTAGATGGACGGCGTGACGTCGATGATTTGCCCGCGGAAAATCTCCGTGTTGCGTTTCACCTCCTCCCGACCATAGCCGCTGGCCTGGATTTTCACCAACATGATCTCGCGTTCAACATGGGCGCCCTGCCCCAGTTCGCTCACGCGCAGAACATCCACCAGTTTATGTAGCTGCTTTTCGATCTGCTCCAGGACTTTTTCATCCCCTACCGTTTGAATCGTCATTCGCGATAAGGTTGGATCGTCAGTGGGCGCGACGGTCAGGCTTTCAATATTGTATCCACGCTGGGCGAAAAGGCCTATCACACGCGACAAGGCACCCGACTCGTTTTCCAGCAATACCGATAATATCCGGCGCATAATCAGGTCCTCTCCGTTTTGCTTAACCACATTTCATCCATACCGCCCCCACGAATCTGCATCGGGTAGACATGCTCGCTGCCATCAACGGTGACATCGACAAACACCAGACGACGGTTGCGCACATGCTCCAGCGCTTCACTCAGTTTGCTTTCCAGTTCTTCAGGATGGTTAATCTGGATACCAATATGCCCATAAGCCTCGGCAAGGCGCACAAAATCGGGCAGCGACTGCATATAAGATTGTGAATGACGTCCGGAGTAGATCATGTCCTGCCACTGTTTGACCATGCCGAGATAGCGGTTGTTCAGGTTGAGTACCAGTACCGGCAGCTCGTACTGCAGCGCCGTCGACAGTTCCTGGATGTTCATCTGAATGCTGCCATCCCCGGTCACGCACACCACCGTTTCCTCAGGCAATGCCATTTTTACGCCTAGCGCCGCAGGTAAACCAAATCCCATGGTGCCGAGGCCGCCAGAGTTAATCCAACGGCGTGGTTTATCGAACGGGTAGTAGAGTGCGGCAAACATCTGATGCTGACCAACGTCAGAGGTCACATACGCATCCCCTTTCGTCAGACGCCAGATGGTTTCAATCACCGCCTGTGGCTTAATGCTTTCACTTTGCGTGTCATATTTCAGGCACTGCCGGGCGCGCCAGTGTTCAATCTGTTGCCACCAGTCACGGTTATCATCCAGCGGCTGCTGAGATTTCTCCTGCTCCAGCAGTTCGAGCATCTGATCAAGTACCAGACGAGCATCGCCGACAATCGGAATATCCGCAGTGACGGTTTTCGAAATAGAGGTCGGATCGATGTCGATATGCAGCACGGTCGCATTTGGACAATATTTTGCCAGATTATTGGTTGTTCGATCGTCAAAGCGCACGCCGACGGCAAAGATCACATCGGAATGATGCATGGTCATGTTTGCTTCGTAAGTTCCATGCATGCCCAGCATTCCCAAAGCCTGGCGATGTGTTGCCGGAAACGCGCCTAACCCCATCAGCGAGGAAACAACAGGCAGATTAAGAGCTTCAGCGATCTGGCACAACTGCTCATGGCAGGCGGCATTAACGGCGCCACCACCCACGTACACAACTGGTTTTTTAGCCGCGACTAACGTCTGCAGAGCGCGTTTTATCTGCCCTTTATGTCCGGTAGTCGTCGGATTATACGAACGCATACTCACCGACTCCGGCCAGCTGTAAGGCAGTTTCCTGGCGGGATTCAGAATATCCTTCGGCAAATCGACCACAACAGGCCCCGGACGACCGCTTGCCGCCAACCAGAAGGCCTTTTTTAGCACCTGTGGGATGTCTTCTGTTTGTTTGACCAGAAAGCTGTGCTTCACCACCGGGCGGGATATGCCCACCATGTCGCACTCCTGGAAGGCATCGTAGCCAATCAGCGACGTTGCGACCTGCCCGGAGAGGATCACCAGCGGAATGGAATCCATGTAAGCCGTTGCAATCCCAGTAATCGCGTTGGTAGCGCCGGGGCCTGAAGTGACTAATACGACGCCCACCTCCCCCGTGGCGCGCGCAAGGCCATCAGCCATGTGTACCGCGGCCTGCTCATGACGAACCAGCACATGATCAATACCACCGACCGTATGCAACGCATCATAAATATCGAGGACGGCCCCCCCGGGATAACCGAATACCTGCTTTACACCCTGATCGATGAGCGATCGGACGACCATCTCGGCTCCAGACAACATCTCCATGGCTTGCCTCACTCTTATAATGAATAACGGTTTAACAACACATTAACCGCTGACGATGACGCATGGCAATTGACTCCGCTGGAGTAGCCTCAGAGCAAATAAGAATAAAACGGAGGAAAGCGTCGATTTAATGGAGAATTAAACCAGGATAAGTAAATGATATGATAAATAATCGCTTAAAAAGGGGGACTTACAGCTATTACTCTATTTTTTTACACTGTTAGCTAATCCTGGAAAGTGGATTTCAGCATAAAATTTTACATACAAATAAAAAAGCAGAACAAACCAGATGTATTATCCGGCTTGTTCTGCTGAATGCTATTGCTTACAGATGGAGACTAACAGCTCTTCCATCCATTGATGTCCTTTATCCCGGCCTGCAGCTTCATGCCAGGAAAGATAACATGTACGGCTGTTCAATTTTAAAGGTAAAGGTAATATCTGAAGTTCTAAAGAATCAGCGAACTCTTCTGCCAACCAACGTGGCGCAATAGCGACCAGATGCGTTTGCGACACAATATTAAGAACGCTAATTAATGCCATGCCCTGGTAAGCGACGCAGGATTGTTTATCCGGCGTGTCATACCACGGCTGACTGAAAGATGCGAAGCGATCCAGCGAAACCACCGCGTGTTGCTCATTATAAACATCGTTTTCCAATAATGGACCACTAATGCGCGGATGCTTTTTGCTTACCACTAATACCATTTCATCATTGAATAACGGAATACTTGAGAATTCTGGACGACGAAATTCTTCATAGCTAATAACAAACTCTGTTTCCTGATAACGCAGCTGATGCTCGGTATTTTGATTAAGTGAAGACTTAAATATGACATTAATGTTTGGCGCGACCTGTTCAACCCGATTATAAATCAACGATGTCAGGATATTATCTAATGGGCTGCATACGCAGAGATTGAAAACACGTTCACTGCTGGCTGGTTCAAAACCCGATCCAGGCAGTTCGTTTTGCACTAATTGCAATGCCTGACGAATGGAACCAAATAGCTGGAAAGCTCTTGCTGTCGGCTGGATCCCCCGACCATAACGAACAAAAAGCTCATCATTAAACATGACCTTGAGGCGCGCTACCGCATTACTGACCGCTGGTTGCGACATCCCCAGGGTATGCGCAGCGCGGGTAATATTCTGTTCCTGCATTACCGCATCAAAAACGGTTAAAAGATTAAGGTCAACCATGCGAAGTTGCGGTTTTCCTGGCTCTAAAAGATTGGGTTTATCTATTATTTTTACTTCTGGCATAGTTAACTCCACTGTCACTCTAAACTCCCTTTTCCCAGACGGAGTAAAGAAATAACCTCCGCTAATATGATTTACCATGCATATAAAATAAGAAAAAGGAAAAACATTAAAATTAGGAAAACATAAAGGTACAAACCTAAATGAACAAAACAGCAATGCGAGCGCAGTGTGGCAGAGGTCACTGCACGATGATTCATATGTTTAAATTTCAAAAACAATATAACCATAAGCATGGCGAATATACAATCATACACATCATGAATGTATATTTAAGTTTTAATTAAATGTTTATATTATTAATACATTAAAAGTTAACATTAATTTATCAATCATGTCCTTCCGCTGTGCCCCGACCTATTCAGTATTGCTATAAAAACAGACAAATCATAAAGATATAAAATCTTAATCGCGCCATCGACTTCAACGAACCGTTACAATAAATGCGAATAAATATGCTTAAATATTTCAAACCATGAAAATTATGTACAAGCATCAGCAGATTAATTTTATATACGCCAACAAATTCAGCACAATTCGCTTAAGTTTTGCCTAAACTTTTATCTGCTGCAGGGGCATTTACAAGGGATGGGGTTGACATCGGAGTTCATATCCAGTACCACTAAAAGCATATCGCATTCGCCTGGAGCTTAATTGATGACTTACATTGCTCGTTTCAACGGTCTACTACTACTAAACGCATCTTCGTTGCGCGGTAGACTGGTGGACGACATTCAGCATTAAGTCAGCTCCAGTTAAGACAGAAACCCGCGCCGTTGCGCGGGTTTTTTTATGCTCGAAGCAAGGCGCCCTAAAGACCAAGGACCTAAACCATGAGCCAGCAAGTCATTATTTTCGATACCACCTTACGCGACGGAGAACAGGCGTTACAGGCAAGCCTGAGTGTGAAAGAAAAACTGCAGATTGCGCTGGCCCTTGAGCGCATGGGCGTTGACGTGATGGAAGTGGGTTTCCCGGTCTCTTCACCAGGTGACTTTGAATCAGTACAGACCATTGCTCGTCAGGTTAAGAACAGCCGTGTTTGCGCCTTAGCGCGCTGCGTTGAAAAAGATATCGATGTTGCAGCTGAATCCCTGAAGGTCGCTGAAGCTTTCCGCATTCATACGTTTATCGCCACCTCGCCGATGCATATCGCAACAAAATTACGCAGCACGCTGGATGAGGTGATCGAGCGAGCTGTCTATATGGTTAAGCGAGCGCGTAATTACACGGATGACGTGGAATTCTCCTGCGAAGACGCTGGCCGTACTCCTATCGCAGACCTGGCTCGTGTAGTAGAAGCCGCCATTAATGCGGGTGCCAAAACCATCAATATTCCCGATACCGTCGGTTACACCATGCCTTTCGAATTTGGCGCAATCATTTCCGGTCTGTATGAACGCGTACCGAATATCGATAAAGCCATCATCTCCGTACACACCCATGATGATTTAGGCCTGGGAGTCGGCAACGCGCTGGCTGCCGTTCACGCCGGAGCGCGCCAGGTGGAAGGCGCGATGAACGGTATCGGCGAACGCGCTGGTAACTGCTCCCTGGAAGAAGTGATCATGGCGATCAAAGTGCGCAAAGATATCCTGAACGTACAGACCCGCATTAATCATCAGGAGATCTGGCGTACCAGCCAGTTAGTGAGCCAAATCTGTAACATGCCCATTCCGGCTAACAAAGCGATTGTCGGTAGCGGCGCCTTTGCTCACTCCTCCGGCATTCATCAGGACGGCGTACTGAAAAACCGTGAAAACTACGAAATCATGACGCCTGAATCCATCGGCCTGAATCAGGTACAGTTGAACCTGACCTCCCGTTCCGGACGCGCCGCGGTGAAACACCGCATGGATGAGATGGGCTATAAAGAGAGTGAATATAATCTGGACAACCTGTACGACGCTTTCCTGAAGCTGGCGGATAAAAAAGGTCAGGTATTTGATTACGACCTGGAAGCGCTGGCCTTTATTAACAAACAGCAGGAAGAGCCAGAACATTTCCGTCTGGATTACTTCAGCGTGCAATCCGGCTCAAATGACATTGCTACTGCCTCCGTCAAGCTGGCCTGCGGTGAAGACGTCAAAGCCGAAGCGGCGAACGGTAACGGCCCGGTTGATGCCATTTATCAGGCCATCAACCGCGTGACGGAATACAACGTCGAACTGGTGAAATACAGCCTGACCGCCAAAGGGCACGGTAAAGATGCGCTGGGTCAGGTGGATATCGTCGCCAACTATAACGGTCGCCGCTTCCACGGCGTCGGTCTGGCAACGGATATCGTCGAGTCTTCCGCAAAAGCGATGATCCATGTGCTGAACAATATCTGGCGCGCCGAAGAAGTCGAAAAAGAATTGCAACGCAAAGCTCAGAACAACGAGAACAACAAGGAAACCGTGTGATGTCGAAGAATTACCATATTGCTGTTTTGCCGGGTGACGGTATTGGCCCGGAAGTGATGGCGCAAGCCTTGAAAGTACTGGACGCAATTCGCCACCGTTTTAACATGCGCATTACCACCAGCCACTACGACGTGGGTGGCGCCGCCATTGATAACCACGGTCAGCCGCTGCCGCCGGCTACGGTTGAAGGCTGTGAGCAAGCTGACGCCATTCTGTTTGGCTCCGTTGGCGGTCCGAAATGGGAAAACCTGCCGCCAAACCAGCAGCCTGAACGCGGTGCGCTGCTGCCATTGCGTAAGCACTTCAAATTATTCAGCAACCTGCGTCCGGCAAAGCTGTACCAGGGGCTGGAAACGTTTTGTCCTCTGCGCGCCGATATCGCCGCTAACGGTTTCGACATCCTGTGCGTGCGTGAACTGACCGGCGGGATCTACTTCGGTCAGCCAAAAGGCCGCGAAGGCAGCGGGCAACATGAAAAAGCATTTGATACCGAGGTATATCACCGTTTCGAGATCGAACGTATTGCCCGTATCGCGTTTGAGTCAGCTCGCCAGCGTCGCCGTAAAGTCACGTCGATTGATAAAGCTAACGTGCTGCAAACCTCTATTCTGTGGCGTGAAATCGTCAATGAAATTGCCAATGAATACCCGGACGTTGAACTGGCGCATATGTACATCGACAACGCGACAATGCAGTTGATCAAAGATCCTTCCCAGTTCGACGTCCTGCTGTGCTCCAACCTGTTTGGCGACATTCTGTCTGACGAGTGCGCCATGATCACCGGTTCAATGGGGATGTTGCCATCCGCCAGCCTGAACGAGCAAGGTTTTGGTCTGTACGAGCCTGCTGGCGGCTCCGCCCCGGATATCGCCGGGAAAAACATTGCTAACCCTATCGCCCAGATCCTGTCGCTGGCGCTGCTGCTGCGCTACAGCCTGGATGCCAACGATGCGGCAACCGCAATTGAGAGCGCCATTAACCGCGCATTAGAAGAAGGCATTCGCACTGGTGATTTGGCCCGTGGCGCTGCCGCAGTCGGTACCGATGAAATGGGCGACATCATTGCCCGTTACGTCGCAGAAGGGGTGTAATCATGGCCAAAACGTTATACGAAAAATTATTTGATGCGCACGTAGTCTTTGAGGCGCAAAACGAAACCCCGCTGCTGTATATCGACCGCCATCTGGTGCATGAAGTCACCTCCCCGCAGGCGTTTGATGGTCTGCGCGCGCATGGCCGTCAGGTGCGCCAGCCGGGTAAAACCTTCGCCACCATGGACCACAACGTCTCAACGCAGACCAAAGACATTAACGCCTCCGGCGAAATGGCGCGTATTCAGATGCAGGAACTGATCAAAAACTGCAATGAATTTGGCGTTGAACTGTACGACCTGAATCACCCGTATCAGGGTATTGTCCACGTGATGGGGCCTGAGCAAGGCGTGACCTTGCCGGGAATGACCATCGTCTGTGGCGACTCCCACACCGCCACCCACGGCGCATTCGGCGCGCTGGCGTTCGGTATTGGCACTTCAGAAGTTGAACACGTGCTGGCAACGCAAACCCTGAAACAGGGTCGCGCCAAAACCATGAAGATTGAAGTCAACGGCCAGGCCGCGCCGGGCATCACGGCGAAAGATATCGTGCTGGCGATTATCGGTAAAACCGGTAGCGCGGGCGGTACCGGGCACGTGGTTGAATTTTGCGGCGAAGCCATCCGTGCGCTGAGCATGGAAGGCCGCATGACCCTGTGTAACATGGCCATTGAAATGGGGGCCAAAGCGGGTCTGGTCGCACCGGATGAAACCACCTTTAACTATGTGCAAGGTCGTTTACACGCACCGAAGGGCGAGGATTTTGCCCACGCGGTTGAGTACTGGAAAACGCTGCAAACCGACGACGGCGCAACGTTTGATACCGTCGTCACTCTGCAAGCAGAAGAGATCGCGCCGCAGGTAACCTGGGGAACGAATCCGGGTCAGGTGATCTCGGTGAACGATAATATTCCCGATCCAGCATCATTTACCGATCCCGTTGAGCGCGCATCGGCGGAAAAAGCGCTGGCGTATATGGGGCTGAAACCGGGCATTCCGTTAACAGAAGTGGCTATCGATAAAGTCTTTATCGGTTCCTGCACCAACTCGCGCATTGAAGATTTACGCGCCGCGGCGGAAATCGCCAAAGGGCGCAAAGTCGCGCCGGGCGTACAGGCACTGGTGGTGCCGGGTTCTGGTCCGGTGAAAGCGCAGGCGGAAGCGGAAGGTCTGGACAAGATCTTTATCGAAGCAGGATTTGAATGGCGCTTACCGGGCTGTTCCATGTGCCTGGCCATGAATAATGACCGCCTGAACCCAGGCGAGCGCTGCGCATCCACCAGCAACCGTAACTTTGAAGGTCGTCAGGGCCGCGGTGGCCGCACGCATTTAGTCAGCCCGGCGATGGCCGCCGCCGCCGCCGTTACCGGCCACTTCGCCGACATTCGCAGCATCAAATAAGGAAACTACCATGGCAGAGAAATTTACCCAGCATACCGGCCTGGTTGTCCCACTGGATGCCGCCAACGTCGATACCGATGCAATTATCCCGAAACAGTTTTTGCAGAAGGTCACACGCACCGGTTTTGGCGCCCATCTGTTTAACGACTGGCGTTTCCTGGACGAAAAGGGTCAACAGCCAAATCCAGAGTTTGTGCTGAACTTTCCGGAATATAAAGGCGCGTCGATTCTGCTGGCGCGGGAAAACTTTGGCTGCGGCTCTTCACGTGAACATGCGCCGTGGGCGCTGACCGACTACGGCTTTAAAGTAGTGATCGCACCAAGCTTCGCCGACATCTTCTACGGCAACAGTTTCAACAACCAACTGCTGCCGGTAACCCTGAGCGACGCGCAGGTCGATGAAATGTTTACCCTGGTGAAAGCCAATCCGGGGATTACATTTGAAGTGGATCTGGTGGCGCAGGTCGTCAAAGCGGGCGATAAGTCCTACAGCTTTAAGATCGACGACTTCCGTCGCCACTGCATGCTGAACGGTCTGGACAGCATCGGGCTGACGCTGCAGCACGAAGCCGCCATCACCGAATACGAAGACAGGCAGCCCGCGTTTATGCGCTAGTCATTGTTGTGCCGGATCAGGCCGTTACGCCGCCATCCGGCACTTTATAAATCAAACATCCTTCACCCGCCCGGTCATCACCAGCGTGACCACCGAAATCGCCGCAATCACCCAGTAAACGGCAAAATGCCCGTAGCTTTGCGCCACCGCTCCCTGAATCACTCCCGCCAGAATCACGCCCGTTGAAATACTGTTAGTAAACAATGTGGTCGCCGATCCCGCGCGCCCCGGCATCAGATCCTGAAACCACAGCATTCCTATCCCGGCGATAATGCCGATAAATACCGCGTTAAACAGCTGCAGGACCAGCAGCGCCGTGCGGCTGTGAAAGAAGATCAGACCAAGATAAAACAGTACACCCGCCGCCACGGCCGCGATCATCATGCGCCGCTTACCAAAGCGTTTCACGTAGTAGCCCGCCAGAATCATCGCCGGAATTTCCAGCCCGGCCGCGGTGCCCATCAGGATCCCGGCCAGCTTGTCCGGCAAGCCCAGCTCAAGGCTAATCCACAGCGGCATATCAATGATGTACATGGTGTTGCAGGTCCACATCAGCGTAGAGGCAATAAACAGCATGCGTACATTTTTGTCCTGCCAACCGCTGGCCTGTTCCAGCGGCACATCGACAGGTTGCTCCACCCGAGCCACAGATGGCAGTATCAGCGCGATCAGCACCAGGCTAATGGCAAAAATGCCTGCGGCAATGGAAAACATCGCCGTGAAGCCGTAATTCAGCGCCAGCATAAAAGCCAGCGGCGGCCCAATCACCCACGCCAACGAAAGCTGCGCACGCATCACCGAGCTAAACATTACCACTTCACGCGCCGAGCTATCGGCATATTCCCGCGCCAGCGCAAACAGCTGCGGCATGGCGGTATTTGCCAGCGAAGCCAGCAGCACACCGCAGGTGATCAGCGTGAGATAGTGGCGATTAAAGGCAAACAGCAGCGCGTTGCCGATTGCCATCAGACAACAGAACATGATCAGTTTTCGCCGATCGCCCTGACTGTCGGATCGTTTCGCCAGACCAAGGCTGACCCCGATCCCGGCAATAGCGTTGACGGTATAAAACAGCCCGACCCAAAATGGCTGCGCCCCGACTTCACGGCTCAGAAACAGGCTCAGCGTGGGGGCCTGCAACGCCCCGGCCACACCCATCATAAAAGCGACCAGCATAAATGCCGCGTAAACGCCGTTAAGGCGCCGTCCCATGGTCATAATCCAGAGCATATCTTTCCTTTTAAGCGCAGCTGAAACGAAAAAAGCCAGCAGATAATACCTGCTGGCGCGGCGATTAACACCAATACTCAGTCACACATGATGTCTGCAACTCGCAATTCGGAGGTCAGGCTGTCACCTCCCACTGCATCAGTTCTTCAAGCATCTTTAAGCGCTGCGGTGCGCTCAGGCAAGCCAACCAGGACGATTTTTCCGTCGCAGTAAAGTACTTCAACCAGAACTGACGCATAGATGACCCCTTCGTTGTCTCATCGCTTCATCGGAATCTATTATTGGCTTAATATAGGGATAATAAAATTGCTGAGTTTTCCGCAGGAGTTCCCCTTTTATGTCTTCTGGTCGTTTGCAACAACAGTTCATCCGTCTGTGGCAATGCTGTGACGGCAAAACGCAAGACACGACGCTAAACGAACTGGCGGAGCTGCTGAGCTGCTCGCGCCGTCATATGCGCACCCTGCTTAATACCATGCAGGATCGCGGCTGGTTAACGTGGGAAGCCGAAGTTGGGCGGGGTAAACGCTCGCGCCTGACATTTCTCTATACCGGGCTGGCGCTCCAGCAGCAGCGGGCAGAAGACCTGCTGGAACAGGATCGTATCGATCAACTGGTGCAACTGGTCGGTGATAAAACGGCCGTCAGACAAATGCTGGTTTCCCACCTGGGACGCAGTTTTCGCCAGGGGCGGCACATCATGCGCGTCCTCTATTATCGCCCTATGCGCAATCTGCTCCCCGGCACGGCGTTACGCCGCTCCGAAACCCATATTGCCCGACAAATCTTCAGTTCCTTAATTCTGGTAAATGAGGAAAATGGGGAACTGGAAGCCGACATTGCGCATCATTGGCAGCAGATTTCGCCTTTACACTGGCGATTCTTCCTGCGCCCGGGGATCCATTTTCATCATGGCCGTGAGCTGGAAATGGAGGATGTCATTACTTCGCTACAGCGCATCAACGCGCTGCCGCTGTATTCGCACATTACGCAAATCGTCTCGCCCACCGCCTGGACGCTGGATATCCATCTTGCCCAACCGGACCGCTGGCTTCCCTGGCTACTGGGGCAAGTCCCCGCCATGATTCTGCCGCGAGAATGGGAAACGCTAAATAACTTTTCCAGCCATCCGATTGGCACCGGCCCATATGCCGTGATGCGCAATACTAATAACCAACTGAAAATTCGCGCATTTGATGATTACTTCGGCTACCGGGCACTGATCGACGAAGTTAACGTCTGGGTGCTGCCGGATATCGGCGAAGAGCCGGGCGGCGGCCTGACGCTAAAAGGCCCCACGGAGGATGAAAAGGCGATTGAAAGCCGCCTCGAAGAGGGATGCTACTACCTGCTGTTTGATACACGCACCCATCGTGGTGCTAATCAGGAGGTTCGCGAGTGGGCAAGCCGCGTTCTCTCGCCAACCAATTTAATCTGTCACGCCGACGAACAGTACCAGAGGCTGTGGTTTCCCGCCTATGGGTTACTCCCCCGCTGGCACCACGCCAAACCCGGGCATGGTGAAAAACCGGCCGGGCTGGAAACGCTAACGCTCACTTACTATCGCGATCACATCGAACATCGGATTATCGCGCAGATCATGAAAACGTTGCTGGCGCAGCATCAGGTACAGCTAAACATTCAAGAGATCGACTACGATCAGTGGCATACAGGTGAAATAGTCAGTGATATCTGGCTCAACAGCGCCAACTTTACCCTCCCGCTGGATTTCTCGCTGTTCGCGCATTTGTGCGAAGTCCCGCTGCTGCAAAACTGTATCTCGCGCGACTGGGAAAACGATGCGGCCCGCTGGCGAACCGGTGAAATGAGCCTGGCGGCATGGTGCCAACAGCTGCTCGCCACAAAGGCTATTGTGCCGTTGATCCACCACTGGCTGATCATTCAGGGCCAGCGCAGTATGCGCGGGCTACGCATGAATACCCTCGGCTGGTTTGATTTTAAATCGGCATGGTTTGCGCCGCCAGATCCCTAAGAGCCAGCTCTTAATTGCTGCCCGGCAACAAAATCACTACACTAACGCCGTTCTCAACGGGGTGCTAAATAAAAAACATACACAAAATCATTCATGATGCCTCAAGGCGGCAAGCGAGTGAATCCCCAGGAGCATAGATAACTATGTGACTGGGGTGAGCGAGCGCAGCCAACACAGAGGCAGCGTGAATGATGAAGTGTATGGGCTGAGAGATACCCGTCGAACCTGATCCGGATAATGCCGGCGAAGGGATTTGAGGCTTATCTCAAGTCCTTTGCCACCCAACTCTTGAGGTGCAAAGTGTTTAAAAAATGTCTTCCGCTTTTACTGCTGTGCGCAGCGCCTGCCTTCGCCAAACCGGTACTGACCGTCTATACCTACGATTCGTTCGCTGCGGACTGGGGGCCTGGCCCGACAATCAAAAAAGCCTTTGAAGCTGACTGCAACTGCGAACTAAAGCTGGTCGCGTTGGAAGATGGCGTCTCGCTGCTTAACCGCCTGCGCATGGAAGGAAAAAACAGCAAAGCCGACGTCGTGCTGGGACTGGATAACAACCTGCTGGAAGCCGCCACGCAAACCAAACTGTTCGCCAAGAGCAATGTCGCAAACGACGCCGTTGACGTACCCGGCGGCTGGAAAAATGACACCTTTGTCCCGTTTGATTACGGCTACTTCGCTTTTGTCTATGATAAAAACAAGCTGAAAAATCCGCCAAAGAGCCTGAAAGAACTGGTCGAAAGCGATCAGAAATGGCGCGTCATTTATCAGGATCCACGCACCAGCACGCCGGGGCTGGGCCTGCTGTTATGGATGCAAAAAGTCTATGGCGACAAAGCACCGGAGGCGTGGCAGAAACTGGCAGCCAAAACCGTCACCGTCACCAAGGGCTGGAGCGAAGCCTACGGCCTGTTCCTGAAAGGTGAAAGCGATCTGGTACTGAGCTACACCACCTCTCCGGCCTATCACATCATTGACGAGAAAAAAGATAACTACGCCGCCGCCAACTTTAGTGAAGGTCACTATTTGCAGGTGGAAGTCGCCGCCCGCACCGCGGCCAGCAAGCAGCCGGAACTGGCTGAGAAGTTCCTCAAGTTTATGGTTTCTCCGGCATTCCAGAATGCCATTCCGACCGGCAACTGGATGTATCCGGTGACGCAGGTTGCTCTCCCATCAGGATTTGAGCAACTGAAGAAACCGGCCACCGCGCTGGAATTTACCCCGCAGCAGGTTGCGGCTCAGCGTCAGACATGGATTAGCGAATGGCAACGCGCCGTCAGCCGCTAATTCCCGGCTGGCTGGTTCCAGGGCTTTCTGCCGCCACGCTGATGGTCGCAGTAGCCCTGGCCGCGTTTCTGGCGCTATGGTTTAACGCCCCACAAGGAGAATGGCTCTCGCTGTGGCGAGACGACTACCTGTGGCACGTGGTGCGTTTTTCTTTCTGGCAGGCTTTTTTATCCGCAGTGTTGTCGGTTGTCCCGGCAATTTTCCTTGCCAGAGCACTTTATCGCCGCCGTTTCCCCGGACGTCTGGCGCTGCTACGCCTGTGCGCGATGACGTTAATCCTGCCGGTGTTGGTCGCGGTCTTTGGCATTCTCAGCGTGTATGGCCGTCAGGGCTGGTTAGCCTCACTCTGGCAGATATTCGGGCTGGAGTGGACGTTTTCGCCGTACGGTTTGCAGGGTATTCTGCTGGCGCACGTTTTTTTCAATCTGCCGATGGCCAGCCGTCTGCTGTTGCAGTCGCTGGAAAATATTCCCGGTGAACAGCGACAGTTAGCCGCTCAGTTGGGTATTCGCGGCTGGCATTTCTTCCGCTTTGTCGAATGGCCATGGTTACGCCGTCAGATCCTTCCCGTCGCCGCGCTCATCTTTATGCTGTGCTTCGCCAGCTTCGCCACCGTTTTGTCGCTGGGTGGCGGGCCGCAGGCCACCACCATTGAACTGGCCATCTATCAGGCGCTGAATTTCGATTACGATCCCGCCCGTGCCGCTATGCTGGCGTTGATCCAGATGCTGTGTTGTTTAGCGCTGGTGCTCCTCAGTCAACGCCTGAGCCGCGCTATTGCGCCCGGCACCACGCTGGTTCAGGGCTGGCGCGATCCCGACGATCGTCTGCACAGCCGTCTGGCAGACTCGTTGCTGATTTTCCTGGCCCTGTTGCTGTTGCTGCCGCCGCTGTTGGCAGTGATTGTCGATGGTCTTAACCGCCAGGTTCTGGATGTGCTTATGCAGCCGGTTCTGTGGCAGGCGTTGGGAACTTCACTGCGCATCGCGCTGGCGGCAGGGGCATTGTGCGTGATACTCACCATGATGCTGTTATGGAGCAGTCGCGAACTGCGCGCCCGACAGCAGGTGCTGGCAGGCCAGGTACTGGAGCTTAGCGGCATGATGATCCTCGCCATGCCGGGCATCGTGTTGGCAACCGGCTTCTTTCTGCTGCTCAATAACACAGTTGGTCTCCCCGAATCCGCCGACGGCATTGTGATTTTCACCAACGCGCTGATGGCGATCCCTTATGCGCTGAAGGTACTGGAAAACCCAATGCGTGACGTGACCGCACGCTACAGTATGTTGTGCCAGTCGTTGGGAATTGAGGGATGGTCGCGGCTGAAAGTGGTTGAACTGCGGGCACTGAAACGTCCGCTGGCGCAGGCGATGGCTTTTGCCTGCGTACTGTCGATTGGCGATTTTGGCGTGGTGGCGTTATTTGGCAATGAGGATTTCCGCACCTTGCCGTTTTATCTATATCAGCAGATTGGATCTTATCGCAGTCAGGATGGCGCGGTTACGGCGCTCTTGCTGCTGATCCTGTGTTTTACGCTGTTTACCGTTATTGAGAAATTGCCGGGTAGAAATGTTAAAACTGATTGATATCACATGGCTTTACCACCATTTGCCCATGCGCTTTACGTTGTCGGTCTCGCGCGGTGAGCAGGTCGCAATACTCGGACCCAGCGGCGCCGGGAAAAGTACGCTATTGAATCTGATTGCCGGCTTTCTTGCGCCTGCCAGCGGCACAATGATGATTGAAGGTGAAGATCACACCGCAACGCCCCCTTCGCGTCGTCCCGTTTCCATGCTGTTTCAGGAAAACAATCTGTTCAGCCATCTGAGCGTGTGGCAAAACATCGGCCTGGGTCTTGATCCGGGTTTAAAACTGAACGCGCTTCAGCGGGAGAAAATGCACAACATCGCCCGGCAAATGGGGCTCGATTCACTGCTGGAGCGACTCCCCGGTGAGCTTTCCGGCGGCCAGCGACAACGTGTGGCGCTGGCGCGTTGTCTGGTGCGCGAGCAACCCATATTGCTGCTCGATGAACCGTTCTCTGCGCTCGATCCCGCGCTGCGTCAGGAGATGTTAACCCTGGTCGCCGAGGTCTGCCGTGATAAGCAGCTTACGCTGCTGATGGTTTCCCACAGCGTCGAAGATGCGGCGCGAATTGCGCCCCGGTCAATCGTGGTCGCCGACGGACGCATTGCGTGGCAAGGCAAAACAGACGAGCTACTAAGCGGTCAAGCCAGCGCCTCAGCGCTGTTAGGCATCAAGCCTCATATTTCGTAGGCCGGATAAGGCGAAGCCGTCATCCGGCAAGGGAATCGTTAGTAACCCACAACTTTGCGCAGAATATCGATATACACCGGCATCAGCGGGTGACGCAACAGCGCCGCCAGCGCGACCACGCCGATCCCGAGCGTCAACGGCGCCAGATACAGTAAACGGCTGCGGGGGAAATACGCAGTTAAACGATCGACTGCCGCTTTGCCGCTGCGCCACAGCCGCCAGCATAACCAGCCTCCAACCCACAGCAGCAACGCCGTCGCCAGCAGCAGCCATTTGAAATCTCCGCTCTGCATATCGGAAGGAATATCGATTGCCGCGCCCGCCAAAATACCCGGCAGGAAATAGAACGGCGGCCACAGCACGCAGCCAATAATATTCGGGACTATAAATTTTGCGACAGGCAGATCCAGCATACCCGCCACCATCGGCACCAGCGGACGCGTTGGGCCGACAAAACGGCCCACCAGAATGGTAAACATGCTGTGCTGATGCAGCGCATGCTCGGTTTTATCCAGCAGCGCCTTGTTCTTTTTCATGAACGACCAACGGTGCAGCGGCTTTTTAAAGCGCCAGCCCAACCAGAAGGAGATCCAATCCCCCAACAGGCAACCAACGATACCCGCAAGCCAGGCATGCCAGAAATTCAGTTCGCCACTGCCAATCAGCGCCCCCAGCCCCGCCATCATCACGGTGCCAGGCAGAATCAGACCAACCAGCGCCAGAGACTCCAAAAAGGCCACCAAAAGTACGGCGATCAGAGAGTACAGGGCGGACTGGAGGATAAAGTGTTCCAGCAATGCTTGCATAATGTGTCCGTCAGATTTACGAAGCAGGGATTTTGATAACCCTTCTCAACTTCGTCAAGCCATCAATTGTCTGAATAGATTGCCAGTTATGACAACTTTCAGGACACATCATTCACTTTTTATTCACATCCAGCACGGAACTCGCTCGGACTGGCGCCGGTACATTTTTTGAAAACGCGAGAGAAATAGAGCTGGTCATCAAAGCCGACGTTGCGACCCACCGTGGCGATAGGCATTCGTGTGGTACTCAGCAGTAGCTTCGCCTGACTGATTCGCTGATCCTCACGCCAGCTTAATACGCTGATGCCCAATTGCTGGCGGAACAGGTGTGACAAACGGGAAGGCGACAGGCAGACGTGCTGTGCGACGCTGGCAATATCAAAATTGCTGTCCGCCAGATGATCGCTAATGTACTGACAGGCATCACGAACGCGGTTGTCCATTGGCGGGTGCAGCGACTCATTAATGGCTTCCATACGTCGGAGTAACAATTGCTCCAGCAAATTAATCGCCAGCAGTTCGGAATAGCGTCCCTCTCCCTGCCCGGCATTGATGATCTGCCCAAACAGTTCGTTGAAATGCGGTTGATGCGCTTCATCAGGGCGAAAGAAACCGGTCTGGGCAAAAATGGCCGGCCAGGCCAGCCACTCCTGCCAGTAAGCGCGTGGCCGGAAGTAGACCCACTGGTGATACCACTCGCTGGCGTCAGGATGGCGTCCGTAGTGGTGAATTTCGCCAGGCGGAAACAGCAAAATATCGCCAGGTCGACAGACAAACTGCTTGCCCTGATTATTAATGACCCCTTCCCCACGAATAGTGAGATTGAGGATATAGCCTTTCATCCCCAGCGGCCGGTCGATAAAAAAATCCAGGTATCCGTTCGCCTCAATGGGGGTCAATCCAGCCACCAAATGTGCGTTAAACGAATAGCCCGGCAGGAGGGGATCGTTTTGCGTTTCAGCCATAATTTCAATACTCCCTGGGTTCTGCTAAGAAACAATTTGTCCATATTACGCCAGACATCATCGCCGTCGTCCCGGCGGGCCACAGTTGTTTGCGGTAATGGACCATCAACCCCGCTTGTGAAAAGCAATTTGTAAAAAACATGTACCACGCCAACGTCAAAATCGGCTAACAAAAGTGTCTATAACTACGGCAGAAATGTCCACATTGATTATTTGCACGGCGTCACACTTTGTGATGCCACAGCATTTTAGTCCATAAGATTAGCGAATCCTGCCTGACGGTTTTTATCCCTGGTCACTACTGTTTATCCATACCCGTATTTTTGGATGGAGTAAGACGATGGCGATTGCAATTGGCCTCGATTTTGGTAGTGATTCGGTACGCGCTTTGGCGGTGGAATGTGCCACTGGTGAAGAAATCGCCACCAGCGTTGAGTGGTACCCACGTTGGCAGGAAGGGCAGTTTTGCGACGGCCCAAACAACCAGTTTCGCCATCATCCGCGCGACTACATTGAATCCATGGAAGCGGCGCTGAAAACCGTACTCGCCGAACTGAGCGCGGAACAACGCGCAGAAGTGGTCGGGATTGGCGTTGACAGTACCGGCTCAACCCCGGCGCCTATCGATGCCGACGGCAACGTACTGGCGCTGCGCCCGGAGTTCGCGGAAAACCCGAATGCGATGTTTGTTCTGTGGAAAGATCACACTGCGGTAGAAGAAGCCGAAGAAATTACTCGCCTGTGCCACACGCCAGGCAAGATCGATTACTCCCGCTATATTGGCGGTATTTATTCCAGCGAATGGTTCTGGGCAAAAATCCTGCACGTGACTCGCCAGGACCACGCGGTCGCCGAGGCGGCGGTCTCATGGATTGAGCTGTGTGACTGGGTTCCGGCCCTGCTCTCCAATACTGTGCGCCCCCAGGATATTCGTCGCGGTCGCTGCAGCGCCGGGCATAAATCCCTGTGGCATGAAAGCTGGGGGGGGCTGCCGCCAGCCAGTTTCTTTGACGAACTCGACCCCATCCTCAACCGCCATCTGCAATACCCAATGTTTAGCGACACCTTCACGGCGGACCTGCCGGTTGGCACTCTGTGTGCCGAGTGGGCGCAGCGCCTGGGTCTATCGGAAAGCGTGGTGATTTCAGGCGGCGCTTTTGACTGCCATATGGGCGCGGTCGGCGCAGGCGCACAGCCCAATACGCTGGTGAAAGTCATCGGCACGTCTACCTGCGACATTCTGATTGCCGATAAACACAGCGTTGGCGAACGCGCGGTGAAAGGCATTTGCGGGCAGGTTGATGGCAGCGTGGTGCCGCATTTTATCGGTCTGGAAGCGGGGCAATCTGCTTTCGGCGACATCTATGCCTGGTTTAGCCGCGTGTTGAGCTGGCCGCTGGAACAGCTTGCCGCGCAGCACCCGGAACTGAAAACCCAGATTAAAGCCAGCCAAAAACAGCTGCTGCCAACGCTCACCGAAGCCTGGGCGAAAAATCCGTCGCTGGATCACCTGCCGGTGGTGCTCGACTGGTTTAATGGTCGTCGTACGCCGAATGCCAACCAGCGTCTGAAAGGCGTCATTACCGACCTGAATCTGGCAACCGATGCGCCAGCGCTGTTCGGTGGTCTGATCGCCGCCACGGCCTTTGGCGCGCGCGCCATCATGGAATGCTTCACCGAACAAGGCATTGCGGTTAACAACGTCATGGCGCTCGGCGGTATCGCGCGTAAAAACCCGGTCATCATGCAGGCCTGCTGCGACGTGCTAAACCGTCCGCTGCAGATTGTCGCTTCAGACCAGTGCTGCGCGCTCGGTGCGGCTATCTTCGCCGCCGTTGCCGCGCAGGTCCATGCAGACATTCCAGCCGCCCAGCAACACATGGCGAGCGCAGTAGAAAAGACGATGCAACCTCGTCCAGAACAGGCTCAACGTTTTGAACAACTTTACCGCCGCTACCAGCAGTGGGCGGTAAGCGCTGAACAACAATACCTTCCGACTGCCGCTCCGGCGCAACAAGCCCCGGTAGACCTGGCAACCCTGACTCATTAAGGACACGACAATGACAATTTTTAATAACTATGAAGTGTGGTTTGTGATTGGTAGCCAGCACTTGTATGGCCCGGAAACCCTGCGTCAGGTAACCCAACATGCCGAGCACGTTGTTAACGCACTGAATACGGAAGCTAACCTGCCCTGCAAACTGGTGTTAAAACCGCTGGGTACTTCACCTGACGAAATTACCGCTATCTGTCGTGATGCCAACTATGACGATCGCTGCGCAGGTCTGGTGGTCTGGCTGCACACCTTCTCTCCAGCCAAAATGTGGATTAACGGTCTGACTATCCTCAATAAGCCGCTGATGCAGTTCCACACCCAATTCAACGCCGCCCTGCCGTGGGACAGCATTGATATGGACTTTATGAACCTGAACCAGACCGCACACGGCGGTCGCGAATTCGGCTTCATCGGTGCGCGTATGCGTCAGCAGCACGCCGTGGTCACCGGCCATTGGCAGGATAAGCAGGCGCACGAGCGTATTGGCTCCTGGATGCGCCAGGCGGTGTCCAAACAGGATACCCGCCATCTGAAAGTCTGCCGTTTTGGCGACAACATGCGTGAAGTAGCGGTCACTGACGGCGATAAGGTTGCCGCACAGATCAAATTCGGCTTCTCGGTAAATACCTGGGCCGTGGGCGACCTGGTGCAGGTAGTGAACGCAATTAGTGACGGCGAAATCAACGCGCTGATCGACGAGTATGAAAGCACCTACACCATGACGGCGGCCACACAAGTCCATGGTGAGAAACGTCAGAACGTACTGGAAGCCGCCCGAATTGAACTGGGAATGAAGCGCTTCCTTGAGCAGGGCGGATTCCACGCCTTCACGACGACATTTGAAGATTTGCACGGCCTGAAACAACTTCCGGGTCTGGCCGTACAGCGTCTGATGCAGCAAGGCTACGGCTTTGCGGGCGAAGGCGACTGGAAAACCGCCGCTCTGCTTCGCATCATGAAGGTGATGTCAACCGGTCTGCAGGGCGGCACCTCATTTATGGAGGATTACACCTACCACTTCGAGAAAGGCAACGATCTGGTGCTCGGCTCACACATGCTGGAAGTGTGCCCGTCAATCGCTGTGGAAGAGAAACCGATCCTCGACGTTCAGCACCTCGGCATTGGCGGTAAAGACGATCCTGCCCGTCTGATCTTCAACACCAAAACCGGCCCGGCAGTGGTCGCCAGCCTGATCGATCTCGGCGATCGTTATCGCCTGCTGGTTAACTGCATCGACACGGTGCAAACGCCGCACGACCTGCCGAAACTGCCGGTGGCTAACGCATTGTGGAAGGCCCAGCCGGATCTACCAACCGCATCTGAGGCCTGGATCCTTGCCGGCGGCGCGCACCACACCGTCTTCAGCCATGCGCTGGATCTGAACGATATGCGCCAGTTCGCTGAAATGCACGATATCGAGATCGCAGTGATCGATAACGAGACCCGTCTGCCGGCCTTTAAGGACGCGCTGCGCTGGAACGAAGTGTATTACGGGTTCAAACGTTAATTGGTGAAACGGATTGCCCGGTGGCATTTCATTTACCGGGCCTATAAATCACCGTAGGCCGGATAAGCGAAACGCCATCTGGCATTCAGGAGTTTACATGCTAGAAGATCTTAAACGTCAGGTACTGGAAGCGAATCTGGCACTGCCCAAGCACAACCTGGTGACGCTGACCTGGGGTAACGTTAGCGCCGTCGATCGCGAACGCGGCGTGTTTGTGATTAAACCTTCCGGTGTCGATTACAGCGTCATGACCGCAGACGATATGGTTGTTGTCAGTATCGCCACCGGGGAAGTCGTTGAAGGCACGAAAAAGCCCTCCTCCGATACCCCAACGCACCGTTTGTTATATCAGGCATTCCCGACCATTGGCGGCATTGTTCATACCCACTCGCGCCACGCGACAATCTGGGCGCAGGCGGGTCAGTCGATTCCGGCGACAGGCACCACCCATGCGGACTATTTCTACGGCGCCATTCCCTGCACACGTAAAATGACCGACAGCGAGATTAACGGGGAATACGAGTGGGAAACCGGGAATGTGATCGTCGAAACCTTTGAGAAACAAGGGATTGACGCAGCGCAGATGCCAGGCGTACTGGTGCACTCTCACGGTCCGTTCGCCTGGGGAAAAAATGCCGAAGATGCGGTGCATAACGCCATCGTGCTGGAAGAAGTCGCCTATATGGGGATATTCTGCCGCCAACTCGCGCCGCAGTTGCCGGATATGCAACAAACCCTGCTGGATAAACACTACCTGCGTAAGCATGGCGCAAAAGCCTATTACGGTCAGTGAAATGACGCCAGGCGCGTCCGGAAACAATGACGCGCCTTCTTATTATTGAGTTATATATTCCGCAAACGTACTTCGATACACACAATTATTAGCACAAACGTATTTAATCACATTATCATAATGTCCCAGCGCCTCTTCGCCATCCAGAGAATGAAAGAAAATATAATCTGCAATTGTTGACTGCCAGCGTTGGCCGTTCAACAGATAATTAATAACCGTATCACGATGCCCATTTATTCTGTCCTGTCCTTGCCAGTGAAAGAAGGCATTCCCACGATCAATAATCTCAGAGCGCCAGATTTGACCTGACCATGTTCTATACTCAATGTATTGACTTACCGACTTAATAGTCGGGTTAGATAGCTGAGTATTAACAAATAAATAGTGGTCATATCCTACCTGTAACGCCTGAGTATAAACATTCATAACACCTCTCCATTTCACAACACACCCAAGCTATTGATATAAAACACCCGAGCCGCCAGATGAATAAAAATTACATCAGGAGATAAAAATCAAATTATGCAGAGAGATATTCCCGACGAAATCGTACCGAAAATCTGTTTTTATCCAGACAATAGTAATCCAATAATATATATTATATTCAACCTGACAACCCGAATGCTTCGATTAAAATAGTTACACTAACCATGAATAAAAACAAATTAAAAAAAGTGTAATTTTTTCTGAACCGAGGGGTAAGTAACAGAATGGGTTGAGCACTATTCTGAAAATGTGAAAAAACTCCTGAAGCAGACTATCAATTTATGGAAAACACATAATCAAAAAGTAGTAATTTAAATAAATAATCAAAACAGACTAATCAAATAATTTACGGAAGTATAACCAGAAACTGTATTCATAAATTAAATAGTTCGACACTGAAATTTTGTACCCGAAAAGAATTTTACTGTCACTGCGACTGCGTCTTACCGCGACTTTTATCTTACAACTGTACAAAATAACAGTACAATCGTGCAATCCAGGCTATAATCATGCCTGGTTTTTTAATGGATACACAGCGTGGCGCAGGCAGGCTTTATTTTAACCCGGCACTGGCGGGACACCCCGCAGGGAACTGAGGTCTCATTCTGGCTGGCGACAGACGACGGGCCGCTGCTGGTCACGCTCGCGCCTCAGGAATCCGTCGCGTTTATACCTGGCAGTCAGGTTCCGCGCGTTACATCATTATTACGTACAGAGAACGGCTATCGCCTGACGCCGCTTCAGCTACAAGATTTCCACCGCCAGCCCGTGTCGGGTCTGTATTGCCGCTCCCACCGCCAGCTTATGCGGCTGGAAAAACTCCTGCGCGAAAACGACATCACCGTTTATGAGGCTGACGTACGCCCGCCAGAGCGATATCTGATGGAGCGCTTTATCACGTCCCCGATCTGGGTCGAAGGCGACAAACATAACGGCACGCTGATTAATGCCCGCCTGAAGCCAAACCCGGACTATCGACCGCCGCTAAAATGGGTATCGCTGGATATCGAAACCACGCGGCATGGTGAACTCTACTGCATCGGTCTTGAAGGCTGCGGGCAGCGTATTGTCTACATGCTCGGCCCGGCAAACGGCGATGCCTCGGCGCTGGATTTTGAACTTGAGTACGTGGCTAGCCGACCGCAGTTGCTGGAAAAGCTCAACGACTGGATTGCCCGTCATGATCCCGATGTCATCATTGGCTGGAACGTGGTGCAATTCGATTTACGCGTCCTGCAAAAGCATGCCGAACGTTATCGCATCCCCCTGCGTTTTGGTCGTGATAATAGCGAACTGGAGTGGCGCGAGCATGGCTTCAAAAACGGCGTGTTCTTCGCGCAGGCCAAAGGTCGACTGATCATTGACGGCATTGAAGCGCTCAAATCCGCATTCTGGAATTTCTCGTCATTCTCGCTGGAAACGGTGTCGCAAGAATTGCTGGGCGAAGGAAAATCGATTGATAACCCGTGGGACCGAATGGACGAAATTGACCGTCGGTTTGCCCAGGATAAACCCGCGCTCGCCACCTACAATCTCAAAGACTGTGAGCTGGTCACGCGTATTTTTCATAAAACCGAGATCATGCCTTTTCTGCTGGAGCGCTCGACGGTCAACGGTCTACCGGTCGACCGTCACGGTGGTTCGGTTGCCGCCTTCGGCCACCTTTACCTTCCGCGCATGCACCGGGCGGGTTACGTGGCGCCAAATCTGGGGGAAGTTCCCGCGCACGCCAGCCCCGGCGGCTATGTGATGGACTCGCGCCCGGGATTGTACGACTCCGTTCTGGTGCTGGATTACAAAAGCCTGTACCCCTCAATTATTCGTACATTTTTGATCGATCCGGTGGGGCTTATCGAAGGGATGGCGCACCCGGATCGGGAGCACAGCACCGAAGGTTTTCTTGACGCCTGGTTCTCACGCGAAAAACACTGCCTGCCGGAGATCGTTACTCAGATCTGGCACGGGCGTGAAGAAGCAAAACGCCACGGGAATAAACCGCTCTCGCAGGCGCTGAAAATTATCATGAATGCGTTTTACGGCGTACTGGGTACTACCGCCTGTCGCTTTTTCGACCCGAGACTGGCCTCATCAATCACGATGCGCGGCCATGCGATCATGCGCCAGACCAAAGCGTTAATTGAGGCCCAAGGCTACGATGTCATCTATGGTGATACCGACTCAACCTTTGTCTGGCTTAAAAAGGCGCACTCAGAAGATGATGCCGCCCGGATTGGCCGAGAACTGGTATGCCATGTCAACTCGTGGTGGGCGCAATCGCTAAAGCAACAAAATCTGACCAGCGCTCTGGAGCTGGAGTTTGAAACCCACTTTTGTCGCTTTCTGATGCCGACTATTCGCGGTGCGGATACCGGTAGTAAAAAGCGTTACGCCGGGATGATTCAGGAAGGGGCTGAACAACGCATGGTGTTTAAGGGGCTGGAAACGGTTCGCACCGACTGGACACCGCTGGCGCAACAATTCCAGCAGGAGCTGTACCTGCGAATTTTTCGTAACGAGCCGTATCAGAAGTTTGTCCGCGAGACCATCGACCGTCTGATGGCAGGTGAACTGGATGCACAACTGGTGTACCGCAAACGCCTGCGCCGCCCGTTAAGTGAATACCAGCGTAATGTTCCGCCACACGTCCGCGCGGCACGACTGGCTGATGAACAGAATATAAAACGAGGTCGCGCGCCACAGTACCAAAACCGTGGCACCATTAAATATGTCTGGACAGTAAACGGCCCTGAACCTGTGGATTATCAGCAATCTGCTCTCGATTATGAGCACTATCTGACCCGTCAGATACAACCGGTTGCCGAGGGAATACTTCCCTTTATCGATGATAACTTTGCTACACTACTCACAGGGCAACTGGGGTTATTTTGACGCGTGACGAAACCGCCGCCATCCAGTACCATAGCGCCCTTTCCATTCCTGGACCCATTTAACACCACTACCACTGATTTATTAGCCTGGTAGCGGGGTCGTATGCTCTCAAAAACCGGGTTAGCCCGGAAAATGACGAGTATTGCCTGCAATTAAAGATATAGAGCCGAACATATATGCCTTTTACACTTGGTCAACGCTGGATCAGCGATACAGAAAGCGAACTGGGACTTGGTACTGTTGTCGCCATGGATGCGCGAACCGTCACTTTACTTTTCTCATCGACGGGCGAAAACCGTCTGTATGCGCGCAGTGATTCTCCCGTGACCCGCGTGATGTTCAATCCTGGCGATACGATAACGAGCCATGAAGGCTGGCAACTGCATGTCGATGAAGTAAAAGAAGAAAACGGCCTGCTTGCCTATATCGGAACCCGCCTTGATACCGAAGAAACCGGTGTAACGCTGCGTGAAGTGTTGCTCGACAGTAAACTGGTATTCAGCAAACCACAGGATCGCCTGTTTGCCGGTCAGATTGACCGTATGGACCGCTTTGCGCTGCGCTATCGCGCGCGTAAATTTCAGAGCGAACAGTACCGTATGCCATGGAGTGGTTTGCGCGGCCAACGTACCAGCCTGATCCCCCACCAGCTCAACATTGCTCATGATGTTGGTCGTCGTCACGCCCCGCGCGTTTTGCTGGCTGACGAAGTGGGTTTAGGTAAAACCATTGAGGCCGGGATGATCCTGCATCAGCAACTGCTTTCCGGCGCCGCTGAACGCGTACTGATCATCGTCCCGGAGACGCTACAGCACCAGTGGCTGGTCGAAATGCTGCGCCGTTTCAACCTGCGTTTTGCGCTGTTCGATGATGAGCGTTATGCAGAAGCGCAACACGACGCCTACAACCCATTTGAAACCGAACAGTTAGTTATCTGTTCGCTGGACTTTGCCCGTCGCAGTAAACAGCGTCTGGAGCACCTGTGTGACGCCGAATGGGATCTGCTGATTGTCGACGAAGCCCATCACCTGGTGTGGAGCGAAGATGCGCCCAGCCGCGAATATATGGCCATTGAACAGCTGGCTGAGCGCGTACCGGGTATCCTGCTGCTGACCGCTACGCCAGAACAACTGGGTATGGAAAGCCACTTTGCACGTCTGCGCCTGCTGGATCCAAGCCGTTTCCACGATTTCGCCCAGTTTGTTGAAGAGCAAAAAAATTACCGTCCGGTCGCTGATGCCGTCGCCATGCTACTGGCTGGCAATAAGCTGAGTAACGATGAGCTGAACATGTTAGGCGACATGATTGGCGAGCAGGATATTGAGCCATTATTGCAGGCAGCAAACAGCGACAGCGAAGACGCCCAGAGCGCGCGTCAGGAACTGGTTTCGATGCTGATGGACCGCCATGGCACCAGCCGTGTGCTGTTCCGTAACACCCGTAACGGTGTGAAAGGCTTCCCGAAACGCGAACTGCATACCATCAAATTACCGTTGCCGACCCAATACCAGACCGCGATAAAAGTCTCCGGCATTATGGGCGCGCGTAAGAGTGCGGAAGACCGGGCTCGCGACATGCTCTACCCGGAACAGATTTATCAGGAATTCGAAGGCGACACCGGCACCTGGTGGAACTTCGATCCGCGCGTGGAATGGCTGATGGGCTACCTGACCAGCCACCGTTCGCAAAAAGTGCTGGTTATCTGCGCGAAAGCGACCACCGCGCTGCAACTGGAGCAGGTCCTGCGCGAACGCGAAGGGATCCGCGCCGCCGTGTTCCATGAAGGAATGTCGATTATTGAACGTGACCGCGCGGCGGCCTGGTTTAGCGAAGAAGATAGCGGCGCCCAGGTGATGCTGTGTTCTGAAATCGGCTCAGAAGGGCGTAACTTCCAGTTCGCCAGCAACCTGGTGATGTTCGACCTACCGTTCAACCCGGACCTGCTGGAACAGCGTATTGGTCGTCTGGACCGTATCGGCCAGGCACATGATATTCAGATCCACGTACCATTCCTGGAAAAAACCGCGCAATCCGTGCTGGTGCGCTGGTACCACGAAGGTCTGGATGCGTTCGAACACACTTGCCCAACCGGACGTACTATCTATGACACGGTATACAACAATCTGATCGGCTTCCTGGCTGAGCCGGAAAATACCGATGGCTTTGATGACCTGATCAAAACCTGCCGTGAGCAGCACGAGGCGCTGAAAGCCCAACTGGAGCAAGGCCGCGATCGCCTGCTGGAAATTCACTCCAATGGTGGTGAAAAAGCTCAGCAACTTACCGAAAGTATTGAAGAGCAGGATGACGACACCAGCCTGATCGCCTTTGCCATGAACCTGTTTGATATCGTCGGTATTAATCAGGATGACCGTGGCGACAATTTAATCGTACTGACGCCGTCCGATCATATGCTGGTACCGGATTTCCCTGGCCTGCCGGAAGATGGCTGCACCATTACGTTTGAACGTGATGTCGCCCTGTCGCGTGAAGACGCGCAGTTTATTACCTGGGAGCATCCGCTGATCCGCAATGGTCTGGATCTGATCCTGTCCGGCGACACCGGAAGCAGCACTATTTCTTTATTGAAAAACAAAGCGTTACCGGTCGGCACTCTGCTGGTTGAACTGGTTTACGTTGTAGAGGCGCAAGCGCCGAAACAGCTGCAGTTGAACCGCTTCCTGCCGCCAACGCCGGTACGCATGCTGCTGGATAAAAACGGCAATAACCTTGCCGCGCAGGTTGAATTCGAAACCTTTAACCGTCAGCTCAGCGCCGTTAACCGCCACACCGGCAGCAAACTGGTCAACGCAGTGCAGCAGGATGTTCATGCCATCCTGCAGTTGGGTGAAGCGCAGGTGGAAAAATCCGCCCGTGCGCTGATCGATGCGGCGCGCAAAGAAGCGGATGAGAAGCTGACAGCAGAACTGTCGCGTCTGGAAGCCCTACGTGCCGTTAACCCGAACATCCGTGATGACGAACTGAGCGCCATTGAAAGCAACCGCCAGCAGGTGTTGGAAAGCCTGGAGCAGGCGGGCTGGCGTCTGGATGCCCTGCGTCTGATCGTCGTGACGCACCAGTAACGGAGCCATACATGGGGATGGAAAACTACAATCCGCCGCAGGAACCCTGGCTGGTTATCCTGTATCAGGATGAGCACATTATGGTGGTCAACAAGCCGAGCGGCTTGTTGTCCGTGCCGGGTCGTCTGGATGAGCACAAAGACAGCGTGATGACGCGTATTCAACGCGACTACCCACAGGCTGAATCCGTACATCGTCTGGATATGGCAACCAGCGGCGTGATTGTAGTCGCGCTAACTAAAGCGGCAGAGCGTGAACTCAAACGCCAGTTTCGCGAGCGCGAACCGAAAAAGCAGTATGTCGCACGCGTATGGGGACATCCGGCGCCTGCCGAGGGACTGGTTGATTTACCGCTGATTTGCGACTGGCCGAACCGACCAAAGCAGAAAGTGTGTTATGAGACCGGGAAATCCGCGCAGACCGAGTATGAAGTGGTCGAGTTCGCGGCGGATAACACCGCCCGGGTGGTGCTCAAACCCATAACCGGACGCTCCCACCAGTTGCGTGTGCATATGCTGGCATTAGGACATCCGATCCTCGGCGACCGCTTCTACGCTCCGCCAGAAGCCCTGGCGTTAGCGCCACGCCTGCTGCTGCACGCAGAGATGTTAACCATCACTCATCCCGCATACGGCAACAGCATGACGTTTAAAGTCCCGGCGGATTTTTAAAACGTTGCTGGGGACGCATTTCGTTTTTGCTTTGTGTCTCTATTTATAGACACAAATCATTCGAGATGCATCGAGGCGGCAAACGAAGAAATCCCCAGGAGCATAGATAACTATGTGACTGGGGTTTCACAGTGCAGCCAACAAAGAGGCAGCTTGAAGGATGCCGTGTATATTTACTTGAAGCCTTTCTGTTCTTTGATTAGCTCATACGCCTTCTGAATTTCCTGCGCCTTCTGCTTAGCCATCTCCATCATTTCTGGCGGTAAACCTTTCGCGACCAGTTTGTCCGGATGGTGTTCGCTCATTAGTTTACGATAAGCGCGCTTAATGGTGGTCGCATCGTCGGTTGTTTTTACACCGAGAACATTGCAGGCGTCTTCCAGCGTCGGGCCTCGTTGCGCCTGCTGCCAGCCGCCACCACCGGACTGCTGCTGATATCCGCCGCCGAACTGTGCCCCGCCCTGCATCATGCGCAGAAACTGATCAAACTGGGTGCGCGAAATCCCCAACTCTTCAGCAATCACATACAGCACTTCACGCTCGTTAGGGTGCAATGACCCGTCGGCAAATGCCGCCTGGATCTGAATCTCCAGAAACATGCGGATCAGATCGAATCGACCAAAACAGACGCTGCGAAACTGACGCATCTTTTCACGTAACGGGTAATTGTCTGATTTTCCCACCCGGAAGGCGTGTTGCGCGGCAGTACGGGAATCACCGTGCAAATTCATCCGATCCATCAACTGGCTGGCGATATGAATATCGGCTTCCGTGACGCGACCTTTGGATTTGGTCAGATGTCCCATCACCTCAAAAGTGGTGGCAAAAAAAAGCGCCTGGCGTTCACGTTGGTTGGCAAACCACGCCATTTTGCGCATGCGGGCTTTGTCGAACATGTGGCCGACTAACAGGCCCAGAACCACACCCCAGAAGCCGCCGCCCATCATTAAAGCCACGGCTACACCAATTATCTTTCCCCAATACTGCATAGACTCCCCAAATCTTTGTGCTCTCAGCCAGGCTATGTCCCACAATATAAGCTGCTTTTACCGTTTTACGGCTGCGGTCAATTGTGGGACATCGCCTATAATTTGCATTATCATACCTGTCATTCAATGCCGTGCCTAACACCACGGATGCCTAAATGGGCAGGATTAACACTAGCGCAGTGAAGATGAGATAAGTTAGGCTGTGACCGTTTGTCACGCGCGACGCTACCGATGATGGAACAATAAATACAACGTATGAAAAAACGTATTCCCACTCTTCTGGCCACCATGATTGCCAGCGCCCTTTATAGCCAACAGGGCCTGGCAGCCGATCTCGCCTCACAGTGTATGCTGGGCGTGCCGAGCTATAACCGTCCTCTGGTGAAGGGCGAAACCAATGAATTACCCGTCACCATTAATGCCGACAACGCGAAAGGGAATTACCCGGATGACGCGGTGTTTACCGGCAACGTGGATATTGCGCAGGGTAATAGCCGCCTGCAGGCCGACGAAGTTCAGCTTCACCAGAAGCAAGCAGAAGGCCAGCCGGAGCCAGTACGAACCGTCGATGCGTTGGGTAATGTTCATTACGATGACAATCAGGTGATTCTGAAGGGACCGAAGGGCTGGTCTAATCTGAATACCAAAGATACCAATATCTGGGAGGGGGATTACCAGATGGTAGGTCGTCAGGGACGCGGGAAAGCCGATCTGATGAAACAGCGTGGGGAAAACCGTTATACCATTCTGGAAAACGGTAGTTTTACCTCCTGTCTGCCCGGTTCGGATACCTGGAGCGTCGTCGGTAGCGAAGTCATCCACGATCGTGAAGAACAGGTCGCGGAAATCTGGAACGCCCGGTTTAAACTGGGTCCGGTTCCGGTCTTTTACAGCCCCTATTTACAGTTGCCCGTCGGCGATAAGCGCCGTTCCGGTTTCCTGATCCCGAACGCAAAATACTCTACTAATAACTATTTTGAGTTCTACCTCCCGTACTACTGGAACATTGCGCCCAATATGGACGCCACCATCACGCCGCATTATATGCACCGTCGTGGCGGCATCATGTGGGAGAACGAATTCCGCTACCTCACCCAGGCGGGCGCAGGCCTGATGGAGTTCGACTATCTGAACTCCGATAAAGTGTACGAAGATGATAATCCGAAGGACAGCAACTCACGCCGCTGGCTGTTCTACTGGCAGCACTCTGGCGTCATGGACCAGGTGTGGCGTTTCAACGTCGACTACACCAAGGTCAGCGACACCAGTTACTTTAATGATTTTGATAACAAATACGGCTCCAGTACCGACGGCTACGCCACGCAGAAATTCAGCGTCGGCTATGCGGTACAGAATTTTGACGCCACGGTTTCGACCAAGCAGTTCCAGGTCTTCGATTCCGCAAACAGTAACAGTTACTCTGCGCAGCCGCAGTTAGACGTCAACTATTACCAGAATGACGTCGGTCCGTTTGATACCCGTATTTATGGCCAGGCGGTCCATTTCGTGAACACCAATGACAACATGCCAGAAGCAACGCGTGTTCACCTTGAACCGACCATCAATCTGCCGTTGTCGAATAACTGGGGCAGTATCAATACCGAAGCGAAACTGCTGGCAACGCACTATCAGCAGACCAATCTGGATTGGTACAACACCAATAACGCCACCAAGCTGGATGATTCCGCCAACCGCGTCATGCCGCAGTTTAAAGTTGACGGCAAGATGGTATTCGAGCGTGATATGCAAATGCTGGCGCCGGGATATACCCAGACGCTGGAGCCGCGCGCCCAGTACCTGTACGTCCCGTATCGCGACCAAAGCCATATCTATAACTATGACTCGTCCCTGCTGCAATCTGACTACAGCGGCCTGTTCCGCGACCGTACTTATGGCGGTCTGGACCGTATTGCTTCCGCTAACCAGGTAACGACCGGGGTCACATCTCGCGTTTATGATGACGCGGCCGTTGAACGTTTTAATATTTCTGTGGGTCAAATCTACTATTTCACTGAGTCTCGCACTGGCGATGACAACATTAAATGGGAGAATGACGACAAAACAGGTTCGCTGGTCTGGGCGGGAGACACCTACTGGCGCATCTCCGATCGCTGGGGTTTGCGTAGTGGGATTCAGTACGACACGCGTCTGGATAGCATCGCCACCAGCAGCAGCAGTATCGAATACCGCCGCGACGAAAACCGTATGCTGCAGTTGAACTACCGTTATGCCAGTTCAGAGTATATCCAGGCAACCCTGCCTTCTTACTACTCGACGGCCGATCAGTATAAGAACGGGATTTCGCAGGTGGGCGCAGTGGCAAGCTTCCCGATCGCCGATCGCTGGTCGATTGTCGGTGCTTACTACTTCGATACCAACGTGAACAAAGAAGCAGACTCCATGCTGGGCTTACAGTACAACTCCTGCTGTTACGCCATTCGCTTCGGCTACGAACGTAAGCTGAACGGTTGGGATGACACCCAGAAACACGCAGTTTATGACAACACGATCGGCTTTAATATCGAACTCCGCGGCCTGAGCTCCAACTACGGTCTCGGCACCAACCAAATGTTGCGTTCGAACATTTTGCCGTATCAAAGCGCTTTATGATCTGATTAATTTACACGTAATCCGCATTGCGGTTAATTGAAATGGAAAAAGTATGAAGAACTGGAAAACGCTGCTTCTCGGTATCGCCATGATCGCGAATACCAGTTTCGCTGCCCCACAGGTAGTCGATAAAGTCGCAGCCGTCGTCAATAACGGCGTCGTTCTGGAAAGCGACGTCGATGGCTTAATGCAGTCAGTAAAACTTAATGCGGGTCAGGCTGGTCAGCAGTTACCAGACGACGCCACGCTGCGTCATCAGATCCTGGAACGTTTGATCATGGATCAAATCATCCTGCAGATGGGTCAGAAGATGGGGGTGAAAATTTCTGACGAGCAGTTGGATCAGGCTATCGCCAACATCGCCAAGCAGAACAACATGACGCTGGATCAGATGCGCAGCCGTCTGGCACAGGATGGCTTGAGCTATTCGACCTATCGGAGCCAGATCCGCAAAGAGATGACCATCTCCGAAGTACGTAACAACGAAGTTCGCCGTCGCGTCACCATTCTGCCGCAGGAAGTGGATGCCCTGGCGCAGCAGGTTGGCAACCAAAACGATGCCAGCACCGAGCTGAACCTGAGCCACATTCTGATCCCATTACCGGAAAACCCAACGTCAGAGCAGGTAAACGCGGCTGAAAGCCAGGCACGCTCTGTTGTTGATGAAGCGCGTAACGGTAGCGATTTCGGCAAACTGGCCATCACTTACTCCGCAGATCAGCAGGCGCTGAAAGGCGGCCAGATGGGTTGGGGACGTATTCAGGAACTGCCGGGCATCTTTGCTCAGGCGTTAAGCACCGCGAAGAAAGGCGATATCATCGGCCCTATTCGTTCAGGCGTGGGTTTCCACATCCTGAAAGTCAACGACATGCGTGGTCAAAGCCAGAGCATCTCCGTGACTGAAGTGCACGCCCGCCATATTCTGCTGAAACCATCGCCGATCATGACCGATCAACAAGCGCGTCTGAAGCTGGAACAAATCGCGGCAGATATTAAGAGTGGTAAAACCACCTTCGCGGCAGCAGCAAAAGAGTTTTCTCAGGATCCCGGTTCTGCCAACCAGGGCGGCGATCTGGGCTGGGCTGCAGCGGATATTTTCGATCCTGCTTTCCGCGATGCGCTGACCAAACTTAACAAAGGCCAGATGAGCGCCCCGGTGCATTCCTCTTTCGGTTGGCATCTGATCGAACTGCTGGACACGCGTAATGTCGATAAAACTGACGCAGCGCAGAAAGACCGTGCCTACCGTATGCTGATGAACCGTAAATTCTCGGAAGAAGCAGCGACCTGGATGCAGGAACAGCGCGCCAGCGCATACGTTAAAATTCTGAGCAACTAATGACTCGTATTCAACGCGTTGTCATCACTCCCGGCGAACCCGCCGGGATTGGCCCAGACCTCGTGGTTCAGCTCGCACAGCGTGAGTGGCCCGTAGAACTCGTCGTCTGTGCGGATGCCGCTCTTCTCAGTGACCGGGCAGCGATGCTCGGTTTACCGCTTTCACTCCTCCCCTACTCTTCTGATACCCCAGCCAGACCGCAATCAGCAGGTACGTTGACGCTGTTACCGATTGCGCTACGAGCGCCTGTAGTCGCAGGTCAGTTGGCGGTAGAAAATGGGCAATATGTCGTGGATACGCTGGCTCGCGCCTGTGATGGTTGTCTGCAAGGTGAATTCGCGGCGCTGATTACCGGTCCGGTCCACAAGGGCGTAATCAATGACGCTGGCGTGCCGTTTACCGGGCATACCGAGTTTTTTGAAGAGCGCTCACAGGCGAAGAAAGTGGTGATGATGCTGGCGACGGAGGAGCTGCGCGTTGCTCTGGCCACCACGCATTTGCCGCTCAGAGCCGTTGCCGACGCCATTACGCCTGCCCTGTTGCAGGAAGTGATCGGCATTCTGCATCATGATTTGCGCACCAAATTTGGCATTGCCGATCCGCATATTCTGGTGTGCGGTCTTAACCCGCATGCTGGTGAAGGCGGTCATATGGGGACGGAAGAGATAGACACCATCATTCCCGTCCTCGATGCACTGCGTACGCAGGGGATGAAACTAAACGGCCCACTGCCAGCAGATACGCTGTTTCAGCCCAAATATCTCGACCACGCGGATGCCGTATTGGCAATGTACCACGATCAGGGCCTCCCCGTGCTAAAATACCAGGGATTTGGTCGCGGGGTGAATATCACGCTGGGCCTGCCCTTTATTCGCACATCTGTCGATCACGGCACCGCGCTTGAACTTGCGGGTCGTGGGCAAGCAGATGTCGGCAGTTTTATTACGGCGCTTAATCTCGCCATCAAAATGATTGTTAATACTAATGAATAATCGAGTCCATCAGGGCCACTTAGCCCGTAAACGTTTCGGGCAAAACTTCCTTAACGATCAGTTTGTGATCGAAAGTATTGTCTCTGCTATCAATCCGCAGAAGGGTCAGGCAATGGTCGAAATCGGCCCGGGCCTGGCAGCATTGACCGAGCCAGTAGGCGAACGTCTGGACAAGCTCACGGTCATTGAACTGGACCGGGACCTTGCCGCGCGCCTGCAAACTCACCCGTTTTTAGGGCCAAAGCTGACGATTTATCAGCAAGATGCCATGACGATGAACTTCGGCGAACTCGCACAAACGATGGGCCAGCCGCTGCGCGTTTTCGGTAACCTGCCGTACAATATCTCCACGCCGCTGATGTTCCATCTTTTTACCTATACTGATGCCATTGCCGACATGCATTTCATGTTGCAAAAAGAGGTGGTCAATCGTCTGGTTGCAGGGCCAAACAGTAAAGCGTATGGTCGATTAAGCGTCATGGCGCAATATTATTGCAATGTGATCCCGGTACTCGAAGTACCGCCATCCGCATTCACGCCTGCGCCTAAAGTCGATTCCGCCGTTGTGCGTCTGGTTCCTCATGCGACGATGCCGTACCCGGTTAAAGATGTCCGCGTGCTGAGCCGTATTACCACCGAAGCGTTTAATCAGCGCCGTAAAACGGTACGTAACAGCCTCGGCAACCTGTTTAGCGTTGAGGTCCTGACCGAGCTGGGTATTGATCCGGCGATGCGAGCGGAAAATATCTCTGTCGCGCAATACTGCCGGATGGCTAACTATCTGTCAGAAAACGCGCCATCGAAGGAGAGTTAAAGATGATCAATTCGCCCCGAGTGTGCATTCAGGTACAAAGCGTCTACATTGAGGCGCAATCCTCACCTGATGATGAACGTTACGTTTTTGCTTATACCGTGACTATCCGCAATTTGGGGCGAGCGCCTGTGCAGCTGTTGGGGCGTTATTGGTTGATCACTAATGGTCATGGCCGCGAAACCGAAGTTCAGGGCGAAGGTGTGGTTGGCGTTCAGCCCCACATCGCACCTGGCGAAGAGTATCAGTACACCAGCGGAGCGGTAATTGAAACACCGCTGGGCACCATGCAGGGTCATTACGAAATGATCGATGAACAAGGCATCGCCTTTACCATCGACATTCCCGTGTTTCGGCTCGCCGTTCCAACACTCATTCACTAAAACAATAACTATGGCGACATACCTTATTGGCGACGTTCACGGTTGTTACGATGAACTGATCGCCTTGCTGCACCAGGTAGACTTCAACCCCGAACAAGACACCCTATGGCTCACTGGCGATCTGGTCGCGCGTGGGCCGGGCTCTCTGGACGTTTTACGCTACGTGAAATCGCTGGGCGATAGCGTGCGGTTAGTCCTTGGCAATCACGATTTGCACCTGCTGGCCGTATTTGCCGGTATCAGTCGTAACAAACCGAAAGACCGGCTCACACCGCTGCTCGAAGCACCGGACGCGGATGAGTTACTTAATTGGTTACGCCGCCAGCCGCTCTTGCAGATTGATGAAGAGAAGAAGCTGGTGATGGCGCATGCCGGTATTACCCCACAATGGGATCTGCAGACAGCGAGGAATTGCGCCCGCGATGTTGAAGCCGTATTGTCGAGCGACTCTTATCCCTTCTTCCTCGACGCCATGTATGGCGACATGCCAAACAACTGGACACCGGAACTCACGGGACTGGCGCGCCTGCGTTTTATTACCAACGCATTTACCCGCATGCGCTACTGCTTCCCCAACGGTCAGTTGGATATGTACAGCAAAGAGTCGCCAGAAGATGCGCCAGCCCCACTGAAGCCCTGGTTTGCCATTCCTGGACCGGTCAGTGAAGCCTATAGCATTGCTTTCGGGCACTGGGCATCGCTGGAGGGGAAAGGCACGCCTGAAGGTATCTACGCGCTGGATACGGGATGTTGCTGGGGGGGAGACCTCACCTGTCTGCGCTGGGAAGACAAACGGTACTTTGTACAGCCATCAAATCGCCATCTGAATCTGGATCCCGGCGAGGCGGTCAACGCCTGATAGTCGTTTGCCGGATGCGGTGCTCGCACCTTATCCGGCCTACATTAGCTGGATGATAAGGCGTTTCGCCGCCATCCGGCGCTTACGGTATTAACGACGTTCCAGAATCTCGAAGCAGTAGCTGTGGGAGTTTTGTGCGTCGGCATCGTGAAATTCGCTAAACACCGATTCCCAGTCGTCCGGTTCGTAGTCCGGGAAATGCGTATCCCCTTCAACTTCCGCATCAATGTGTGTCAGATACAGTTTTTGCGCTTTCGGCAGGAACTGCTCATACACGCGTCCACCGCCAATCACCATAATTTCAGGTTCATCGCCGCAGGCCGCTATTGCTTCATCAACAGACTTCACCCACTGCACGCGATCGTCGGTGCCTGGCTTGCTGCTGATGACAATATTTTTACGCCCTGGCAACGGTCGCCCGATGGATTCCCAGGTATGGCGTCCCATGACAACCGGCTTGTTTAAGGTATTACGTTTAAACCAGGCGAGATCGGCAGGTAGGTTCCATGGCATGGCGTTTTCCATACCGATGACGCGATCTACCGCTAACGCCGCAATCAGACTGATCATTGAATGTTTCCCGGATACAAAAAAATTGTCGCCACTATACGGAAAGCGCAATCTTTCGTCGACTGGCGGAAAGAGGATGAGCATGAAAATTTTCCGTTCTGCTGGCGAACCGACCTATTTAAGGTGGTACGCCAGCATTACAGTAGTTCAAAAACAGCCAATTAGCAGTAAAGTTTGCAGAACATCACATTTTTTACTCTATGCTGACGGTTTCACTTCCGGCTCATCGGCGACGTCGCCCGTATGTTTACCTTCGTCCGTGCCTTGCCAGCCATGGCGTTGAATTAACGATAAGTGTTGGCGATCTTCCGCAATAATTTCACTCAGCATTGCGCTGGTGCGTTTATAAACCGCTGCGCGGGAAATCGCGTCATTTTCCCCTTTCACCATCTCCTCAACCATGAGCATATTGAAGCGGCGGAATACGTCGGCCCGCTCACGCGCTTCATAGCGACCAAGCCCAAGACCTTCCAGCGCCAGACGCCCGGTCTTCAGCGCGCCTTCAAAGGTTTCACGTTCCGGCATTTCCACCCCTGCCTGGCGCAGGCGAATGTAATGATCCACATCGCGCGCGCGGGCAATAATTTGCAGATGAGGGAAATGCTCCTTCACCATTTCGGTTAATTGCAGGCTGGTTTGCGGATCGTCAATGGCGTTAATAATGACTTCAGCTTTAGCCGCCCCTGCAGACTCCAGCAGATCCATCCGGGTCGCATCGCCATAGAAAACCTTCATGCCGAATTTACGTAGCGTTTCGATATGGTCCGGGTCATGATCAAGAACCACCATTTTGACGCCGCTCGACAACAGTAAACGACCGGTAATCTGACCAAATCGCCCAAACCCGGCGATGATCACTCGCGGTTGTTCTTCGTCGATTTCATCCGCTTCCCGCTCTTCACCGGTCGCTGATTTTTCCAGTCGTGTCAAAATCACCAGTAAAATCGGCGTCGCCGCCATCGACAACGCGACAGCCAGGGTCAGCGATTTCGCCCAATCAGGATCAAGCACGTCTGCCATTTGCGCCGCGCCAAACACCACGAAGGCAAATTCACTGCCCTGCCCTAATAATACGGCAAACCAGCGACGTTGCTTATTCGGCACCTGCAACGGTTTCGCTATCAGCCACAGCATGACGGTTTTGATAACCAGGAAACCGACCAGCAGAATAACGATGCGTAATGGGTTATCTACCAGCGTGCCAAAATCGATAGACATCCCCACGCCGATGAAGAACAGTCCCAGCAACAGTCCTTTGAACGGTTCAATATCGCTTTCCAGCGCGTGGCGATACTCAGAACTGGCCAGCAGCACACCGGCCAGGAACGCCCCCATCGCCATCGACAGTCCGACCTCTTCCAATAGCAGACCGAAGCCAAAAACGAGGAATAGCGCGACGGCGCTAAACACTTCCCGCAGGCCTGAACGGGCAACAAAACGTAACGCTGGACGCGTCACATAGCGACCTAACAGCACCACCAGCACCAGTGCCCCCGCCACCTTAAGCGCAGAGAGCGCAAATGCCCCAAGCGTTGTCGATGCGCCGCTCGCCGCGAGTAATGGGATCATCGCGACCAGTGGAATAGCGGCGATATCCTGGAACAGCAGCACGGCAAATGTGCTGCGTCCGAGTTGCGACACCATCAGGTTACGTTCATTCATCGCCTGCATAGCGATGGCCGTTGAGGAAAGCGCCAGCGTCATGCCGATCAGTTCCGCTACCTGCCAGCGCAGGCCGAGGAACATACAGAACAGACCGATCAGCCCCCCGCAAACCACCATTTGTAATGCACCACCGCCAAACACCGAGGCTCGCAGCTTCCACAAACGTTGCGGATCCAGCTCCAGGCCGATGACAAACAGCATCAATACCACGCCGATCTCGGCAAAATGGAGGATTGATTCGGCATCTGTCACCAGCCTCAAGCCCCAAGGACCGATGATGCACCCGGCGATGAGATAGCCCAGCACTGACCCTAAGCCCAGCCGTACGGCGATGGGGACAATCAGCGCCGCCGAACCGAGGTAAATCAGCGCCTGTATCAGCGTATGACTATCCATGATGCACCTCCTGCCACTCCAGCAGACGCTGTTTATAGTGGCGCGCCTGCGCCTGCAGCGTTTCATCATCGCAAATAAACGTACAGTGCATCGCAAACGGCGGCAGCCATTTGAGGCCGCAATATAAAGCCGTTGCCTGTAGGGGCTGAGAAAGTACATCAAAGCCAGGATGGGAACCGATATCAAAGTGGCTTTCACCGCCGCCGGTCGTCACAGCCCACAGCAGATGTTTACCGTGCAACGCTGTTCCGCCATGGCCATAGGCCCAGCCGTGAGAGAGGACTTTATCCATCCACAATTTGAGTAACGGAGGCGTGCTATACCACTGCATAGGATGCTGCCAGATAATTAAATCAGCGCGTGCCAACGCATCCTGTTCAGCGGCAATATCGATATTGAAATCGGGGTAGAGCTGGTAGAGCGAGCGGATCTCCACGCCCTCCAGCGTCCTTGCCTGATCAAGCATCCGCTTATTCGCATGCGAATGCTGCGGATAGGGATGCGCATAAATGATGAGAATCATGATTAGCCTGTGTCACTGCATTATTGTAATAACAGTGAGTTTAGTCAGTTAATCCACAGGCTAACAGTCAATATTATTGAGTAGATAAATGGAAAAATCTGAGTTAGTTGTCCAGCTCACTCATATCTTTAACCTGGTCGCGGTTAATCTGCTCCGTCTTACCTGTTTGCGCATTTTTATATGACACCAGGCCAGTATCATCATCCACTTGCGGTTTGCCGTCGGTAACGATGGTTTTGCCGTCGGTGGTTTTCACCGCCTGGTTTGAGGAACAACCGGCGACGGTAAACAGTGCTGCTGCGGTAAAAATAGAGGTGATCAGGATATGTTTTTGCATGGTGTTCTCCCTGCTTTTCAGTCGTTTTCAGTGAAATATAGATTAACTGTAGGCTAACTGACTGAGTTACAGGGAAAATACAGAACACTCCTAATAGCCTGCCCTGGTCACGGGCTTACTGCGAATCGTCATCTGACTGGTTTGAGACAACGTCAGGCCGCGTGTTTCTGGTGCAAAAGCAATGGACACGAGCAGGCCAATCAGCGAAATCCCGGCCCCCATCAGCATGACATTACTGATGCCGTATTTGCTAATGAACACCGGTAGCGCCCAGGTGGAAACAATGGTCCCGATGCGACTTAACGACATAATCACCCCGACGGCAGACGCGCGAATATCGGTAGGAAACAGTTCGTTGGGATATAGCCACTGCAGATTCCCCGGACCACCAGAGAAAAATGCGTATACGGCAAAGGCCAGCACCACCAGCCACGCCCCCATATCAGGAATTAACCCCAGTACGGCCAGCGCCAGCGTCATCATAATAAAGCTGCCAATCAACAGCGGTCGCCGCCCCGCGCTATTGAGCCAAAACATCGGCGGAATACACCCCAGCATAAAGCACAAGCTAATCACCACGTTGCCCAACGCGGCGCTTTTCCCGGCACCCAGTCCCAGTAACCCAACAATCTGCGGGCCAAAGGTATAGATGGCGAACATCGGGATCACCTGACAGGTCCAGATGGCGGCAACAAACAGCACAAACGGGAAATGACGACGATTAAACAGCTGGAGAAAACGCGTCTCCTGCGGCGCTTCTTCATCGAACACCACCGGTTCGCCGAACAGCTTGATCATCATCGCCTCGCACTCTTTCACCCGCCCCTTACGCAGCAGCCAGCGCGGCGATTCAGGCAGGTCGAAGCGTCCAATCAGGATCAAAATACAAGGGATCACCGCGCTACCTAGCATCCAGCGCCATCCGCCCTCAACATCATACAAACAGTAACCGACCAGATCGGCACAGGTTGCGCCGACATACCACATAGCCGCGATAAAACCGATAGAGAAGGCACGCTGGCGGGTATTGGAAAATTCGGTAATCATCGAGGTGGCGATCGGGTAATCGGCGCCAATCACAATGCCGATCAACACACGCATCACCAGGAGTTCAACGGGCGAGGTAACGAACATGGTCGCTGCCGATATCACGCCAATGGCGATGATATCGATAATAAACATTTTTCGCCGCCCGACCTTATCGGAAATGTAGCCAAACAACGACGTACCAACAAACAGTCCGGCCAGCGTGCCCGCACCCAGCAAGCCAATCCACTGAGCATCCAGTTTCAATGCTGGCGTGAGTTGTTCCAGCGCCACGCCAATCATTACCAGCACATAACCATCCAGAAACGGCCCACCGCTTCCCCATAGCATTATCCTGCGGTGAATAGAGGTAAATTTGATGTCATCAAAGTTCCTGGGCTGCTGCATGGTGATGTCCTGTTTCAACACGGGCAAAGCGTCATCTGTAGGCCGGATAAGGCGTTTACGCCGCCATCCGGCATTGGCACCACATGATTGCCGGATGGCGATGCTACCGCATCTTATCCGGCCTACGGGTGCACAACCTCGTACTTATTAGCCGTAGCGGAACTCCACGCCAAACGTCCCGCGTGGGTATTCCCATTTCTCCAGCGCCGTATCAAGGCCGAGGATCCGGCACGTTCCGCACTCCAGGCACCCGGCGTAATCAAAACGAACACTACCGTCGTCCTGCTTTTTATACAGTCCCGCCGGACAGGCCTTAATCAGCACCTCCAGCGCCTGTTTATCAGGATCGGCTTTGAGAATGATGTGTGGGCTATCTTCATCCACATTGAACTTATTGACGCCCAGTTTGACGTCCACATTGACGGGAGATGTCATAATACGGTCACTCCTTTCAGGCCATCTTTCATCAGGTTGATGAAGCCCACTTTCTTCGCATGGCGCAGGATTTTTTTACGCATTGGCACCGGAGCGGAGCCATCCACGGTGAACAGGTCGCGCGCGATACTGACCGCCATTTCGGGATAAGCGGTAAACATGCGGGGATTATCAAGAAAAGCCGGCAGTTTCTGATACATGCGCATATCGCGCATCGGACCTTCGTCCAGATGCTGACGGTATTCACCCAGCGACTGCTTGCTAAAATCGTCGCGCTTCATCGCCGAAAGCACCGTCTTCGCCGCCGCTTCGCCTGCGGATATGGCGAGATCCATACCACGGATGGTAAAACCGAGGTTCATACACATGCCGGCAGCGTCTCCGGCAATCAGTACGCCATCGCCCACCAGTTCAGGCTGCATATTCATTCCCGCCTCGGGTACAACGTGCGCGGCATATTCCACCAGCTTGCCACCAGCGATCAGCGGAGCGACTGCCGGATGCTGTTTGAAATCTTCCAGCATTTGCGGGACCGATTTTTTCGCGTCTTTCAGATGATGAAGGCCGCAGACCAGCCCCAGAGAAAGTGTTGTTTCATTCGTATACAGGAAGCCACCGCCCATCAGACCATCGGTTGGCGACCCGGCAAACAGACAGGCGGCGCCTTCGTTGCCCTGTAGCTGGAAACGATCTTCAATCACCGACTTCGGCAATTCGATCAGTTCCTTCACGCCGACGGCAACATGCGATGCTTCAACACGCTTGGCCATGCCCAGCTTTTCAGCCAGCAGAGAATTCACCCCATCGGCGAGGATCACGACTTTGGCTTCCAGAATATCGCCATCGGCTTCCACGCCCACGACTTTACCCTCGCGCTGAACGACGTTATCGACGCGAATACCGGTGATCAGTTGCGCCCCCGCCTCTTCTGCCTGCTCCATCAGCCAGGCGTCAAATTTACTGCGCAAGACGGAATAAGAAACCTGCGACGCGGCGGCCTCCTCACCATTGCAGTAGTCGATAGTCATCGCCCCGTTGTCGGTCATAAAGGCGAGTTTTTCGTGGGTAATCATGCGTTCAATGGGGGCCAGATCCGCAAAGCCGGGAATGATGCGTTCCAGGCTATGCGCATACAGACGCCCACCGGTGACATTCTTCGCGCCAGCAGAATTGCCGCGCTCGATAACCAGCACCTGTGCACCTTCGCGAGCAAGCACCAGCGCCGCAACCGAACCGGCCAGACCTGCACCCACGATGATGGCATCAAAGATATCTTCGGACATACGTACTCCTGTCAGCGGCAGGATACCTTCGCATCCTGCCCGAAATGATTTATCGCGCTAAGGCAGCCGTCAGCGCAGGCAGGATCTTCAGCGCATCGCCAACGATGCCAAAATCCGCATACTGGAAGATCGGCGCATTTTTATCTTTATTGATGGCGAAAATCGTCTGCGCGCCGTTGGCGCCGACCATGTGTTGGATCTGCCCGGAGATCCCCACCGCCAGATACAGTTCAGGCTTGAGCATCAGGTTGGAGATACCGACGTAGCGCTCGTGCTCCATCCACTTCTCGTTTTCCGCTACCGGGCGAGAACAGGCCAGCTCAGCGCCAATCGTCTGGCACAGCGCTTCGGCCAGCGAGATATTCTCTTTGCTGCCGATACCGCGTCCCACACTGACCACCAGACGCGCTTTATCGAGATCGACGCTGTTGCTCTGACGTGCCTGGGTTGCGGTGCGGGTCACAGCATTGGCCGGAGCCTGCCACTGCACGGTGTGCATCTCACTGCTGCGAGAAGTGTCCGGGTCTTGTGCGTCAAACGTTCCGCTGCTGAGCGTGATCACGGCAAACGGCGAAGCAATGGTTTCTGCCCCTATCGCCAGACCGCCGTAGACCATATGCTTAACCGCCGCTTTTCCATCCTGCAGGGCGACTTCGCTGGCGTCGTTGGAAACCGCAGCCGACAAGCGAAAGCCCAGTTTTGCCGCCAACAGTTTGCCCCGGCGCGTATTCGGCAGCAGCACCACGCCGCCCTCGCTATGCTGACGAACAGTCTCAGTCATCACATCAGCGTAGTCTTCGATCATGCGGTCTTCTGGTTTGCCGCTGAGCAGCCAGACATGATCCGCGCCCAAATGACATGCTGTCGCGCTATCCGCTTCGTTCAGTACGAACGCGTTAACTTTTTCACCTACAGCCTGCGCGCCACTCATCAGTTCGGGCAGACGAGAAGGGGTATCGCTGAATACCCAGACACTGGAAAATTTGTTCATAACATCCCCTGATAATTAAATGATTTTGCGCAGATTCTCGACAAACGCGGCGATTTGTTCTTCACCGTCACCTTCAATCACCACACGCTGACGCTCGCGCTGCTTCGGTGCGGCAACCTGTTGTACGGAATACGCGGGTACGCTGTTCAGCCCGATATCCGCAGGCGACCAGACCTGAACCGGTTTTTTCGCCGCGCCAAGAATGGCTTTCATCGAAGGGATTTGTGGAGTGTTGATGTCGGTGGAAACCGCGATCACCGCCGGGAGCGGGATGCTCAGCGTTTCAACTTCATCTTCCAGTTCGCGTTCTACCGTCAGCGTACTGTCAGTAAGAGAGAGGATCTTACTCACGCCGTTAATCGCCGGAACGTTCAGCGCTTCGCCTACCAGCAAACCAACCTGCTGAGCATAAAGATCGGAAGAACCGTCGCCGCAAATAAGCAGATCGAAACCTGATTTTTGCGCCGCGGCGGCCAGCGCGGTAGCGGTGTGTTGCGGCAGCGCCTGCTCAAATTGATCGTCAATCACCACAATCAGTTCATCAGGGCCACGAGAAAGAACATCTTTGCGCCCTTTTGCATTAGTCAGCGCTTTGCCGCCAACGCTCATGGCGACAACCTGAGCGTCTCCCACCTGCTGTTTTAACTGGCAAGCAGCTTCAATTGCATTCAAATCATATTGGCTGATTTTGCCATCCGCTTTGCTGAAATCGAGTGAACCATCAGCATTATTAATCGCAATATCCTGTTCATCAGGTACGCATTTGTAGCAAGTAATTATCTTCATTGCATCTCCAGAAATCATGAAGGAAACGTATTTATATCGGCGGTGTTAAATACAGATATCACGCTCTTTAATTCGGAAATAAAACCTTAATCACCAATATTGAAAATGTCACACATTGAAATTCGTAACTTTCAATAGTGTTACATGCCTCACCAATATTGAAAGAAACACGTCAAATATGAAAATTTTCAATATTGCTTGCTGGTTCAACAATATTGAACGCCAGACACTTAAAAAAGTTAAAAAACCAATGCCAACCATATGATTTATAATCAAAAAACAGACATTTCAAGACAAAATAACCAGCACAAAAAAGTGTGATCAAGATAACAGAATCACGCGAAATGAATACCCATTATGAGTTACTCGTTGAGGTGTCCCAGAGGTTAATAAGTTATCAACAAACCATTAATAATAAATAAACAAACGTTCAAAAACGGGCACGCTAAATAAATTTCGTTTTCACACTGGAATTCACTTATGAAAAATGAAAAGAGAAAATCGGGAATTGAACCGAAGGTTTTTTTTCCGCCATTAATAATTGTCGGAATACTTTGCTGGCTAACAGTAAGAGATCTTGATGCCGCTAACGTCGTTATTAATGCGGTATTCAGTTATGTCACCAACGTCTGGGGATGGGCATTTGAATGGTATATGGTCATCATGCTATTCGGCTGGTTCTGGCTGGTTTTTGGCCCCTATGCTAAAAAGAGATTAGGTGACGAAAAACCGGAGTTTAGCACCGCCAGCTGGATTTTTATGATGTTCGCGTCCTGTACATCCGCTGCGGTGCTGTTCTGGGGCTCTATTGAGATCTACTACTATATCTCCACACCGCCGTTCGGCCTGGAACCAAATTCCACGGGCGCGAAAGAGATAGGTCTGGCGTACAGCCTGTTCCACTGGGGGCCGCTGCCGTGGGCAACCTATAGCTTCCTTTCTGTAGCCTTTGCCTACTTCTTCTTTGTACGTAAGATGGATGTCATCCGTCCCAGCTCCACGCTGGTACCGCTCGTCGGTGAGAAACATGCGAAAGGGTTGTTCGGTACCATCGTTGATAACTTCTACCTGGTGGCGCTGATCTTCGCAATGGGCACCAGCCTCGGTCTGGCTACCCCGCTGGTCACCGAGTGTATGCAGTACCTGTTCGGTATTCCACATACGCTGCAACTCGACGCCATCATCATTACCTGCTGGATCATTCTGAACGCCATTTGCGTGGCCTGTGGCCTGCAAAAAGGGGTCAAGATCGCCAGTGACGTACGTAGCTATCTGAGCTTCCTGATGCTCGGCTGGGTGTTTATCGTCAGCGGCGCCAGCTTCATCATGAACTACTTCACCGACTCCGTCGGGATGTTGCTGATGCATCTGCCACGGATGCTGTTCTATACCGATGCCATCGGTAAAGGCGGCTTCCCGCAGGGCTGGACCGTTTTCTACTGGGCGTGGTGGGTAATTTACGCCATCCAGATGAGTATCTTCCTGGCCCGTATTTCTCGTGGTCGCACCGTACGCGAACTGTGCTTCGGGATGGTACTGGGCCTGACCGCGTCTACCTGGATCCTGTGGACTGTCCTTGGCAGCAACACGCTGCTGCTGATGGATAAAAACATCCTCAACATTCCGCAGTTGATTGAACAACACGGCGTGGCGCGCGCCATTATCGAAACCTGGGCCGCCTTACCGCTCAGCACCGCCACCATGTGGGGTTTCTTTATCCTCTGCTTTATCGCCACCGTAACGCTGATTAACGCCTGCTCTTACACCCTGGCGATGTCCACCTGTCGCGAAGTTCGCGATGGTGAAGAACCGCCTCTGTTAGTGCGTATCGGCTGGTCGGTGCTGGTCGGCATCATCGGTATCGTTCTGCTGGCGCTGGGTGGGTTGAAGCCGATTCAGACCGCAATTATCGCCGGAGGATGCCCGCTGTTCTTCGTCAACATTATGGTGACGCTGTCCTTTATTAAAGACGCCAAAGTGCACTGGAAAGACAAGTAATTCTTATTAACCCAATTGATCAAGAGGCTGAAAGATGGATTTCAACTTAAATGACGAGCAGGAACTGTTTGTCGCCGGTATTCGTGAACTGATGGCCAGTGAGAACTGGGAAGCTTATTTTGCCGAGTGCGATCGTGACAGCGTCTACCCTGAGCGTTTTGTAAAAGCGCTGGCGGATATGGGCATTGATAGCCTGCTGATCCCGGAAGAACATGGCGGTCTGGAAGCGGGTTTTGTTACCGTCGCCGCCGTCTGGATGGAGCTGGGACGTCTTGGCGCACCAACTTACGTGTTGTACCAATTGCCGGGAGGTTTTAACACTTTCCTGCGTGAAGGGACTCAGGAGCAAATTGATAAAATCATGGCGTTCCAGGGTACCGGTAAGCAGATGTGGAACTCTGCTATCACCGAACCGGGAGCGGGATCGGATGTCGGCAGTCTGAAAACCACTTATACACGCAAAAATGGTAAGGTTTATCTTAATGGCAGTAAATGCTTTATCACCAGTAGCGCCTATACCCCGTACATCGTGGTCATGGCGAGAGACGGTGCATCGCCGGATAAGCCTGTTTACACCGAATGGTTTGTCGACATGAGCAAAGCGGGTATCAAGGTCAACAAACTGGAGAAACTCGGTCTGCGCATGGACAGCTGCTGTGAAATCACCTTTGACGACGTTGAACTGGACGAAAAAGACATGTTCGGTCGGGAAGGTAACGGCTTCAACCGCGTGAAAGAAGAGTTTGACCATGAGCGCTTCCTCGTCGCGCTGACCAACTACGGCACCGCAATGTGCGCTTTTGAAGATGCCGCGCGTTACGCTAATCAGCGCGTGCAGTTTGGTGAAACTATTGGCCGCTTCCAACTGATTCAGGAGAAGTTTGCGCATATGGCGATCAAACTGAACTCCATGAAAAACATGCTGCTGGAAGCCGCGTGGAAAGCAGATAACGGCACTATTACCTCCGGCGACGCGGCAATGTGCAAATACTTCTGCGCCAACGCCGCGTTTGAAGTGGTAGACACCGCCATGCAGGTACTGGGAGGTGTTGGTATCGCGGGCAACCACCGCATCACGCGTTTCTGGCGTGACCTGCGTGTTGACCGCGTTTCTGGTGGTTCTGATGAAATGCAGATCCTGACGTTAGGCCGTGCGGTACTCAAGCAATACCGATAGAACGGCGCAACCTGTAGGCCTGATGAGACGCTCGCGTCGCCATCCGGCCTACGTGGCCCCCATAAATGCCAGGAGAAAAATTATGAATCATTTACCAATGCCAACCTTTGGCCCTCTTGCTGGAGTACGCGTTGTTTTTTCAGGGATCGAAATCGCCGGTCCATTCGCCGGACAGATGTTCGCCGAATGGGGCGCCGAGGTTATCTGGATTGAAAACGTCGCATGGGCCGATACCATCCGCGTACAGCCTAACTACCCGCAGCTCTCACGCCGCAACCTGCACGCCCTGTCGCTCAATATTTTCAAAGATGAAGGTCAGGAAGCGTTTCTGAAACTGATGGAAACCACCGATATTTTCATTGAAGCCAGTAAAGGCCCGGCCTTTGCACGCCGCGGTATTACTGATGAAGTGCTGTGGGAACATAACCCGAAACTGGTCATTGCCCACCTTTCCGGTTTTGGCCAGTTTGGTACGGAGGAGTACACCAATCTTCCGGCGTATAACACTATCGCGCAGGCGTTCAGTGGTTATCTGATCCAAAACGGCGACGTTGACCAACCGATGCCAGCCTTCCCGTATACCGCGGATTACTTCTCCGGGATGACCGCAACGACAGCGGCGCTGGCGGCCCTGCACAAAGTGCGCGAAACGGGTAAAGGTGAAAGCATCGATATCGCCATGTACGAAGTGATGCTGCGCATGGGTCAGTACTTCATGATGGACTACTTCAACGGCGGCGAAATCTGTCCACGTATGACGAAAGGGAAAGATCCCTACTACGCCGGTTGCGGCCTGTATAAATGCGCCGATGGTTACATCGTCATGGAGTTGGTCGGCATCACGCAAATCAACGAGTGTTTTAAAGATATCGGCCTGGCCCACATTCTCGGTACGCCGGAAGTTCCGGAAGGCACGCAGCTAATCCATCGCGTGGAATGCCCTTACGGCCCGCTCGTCGAAGAGAAACTGGACGCCTGGCTGGCAGCGCATACCATCGCCGAAGTCCAGGCGCGCTTTGCTGAGCTGAATATCGCCTGTGCGAAGGTGCTAACCATTCCGGAACTGGAAGGCAATCCGCAGTACGTTGCTCGCGAATCCATTACTCAGTGGCAAACAATGGACGGCCGCACCTGCAAAGGACCGAACATCATGCCGAAATTTAAAAACAACCCGGGGAAAATCTGGCGTGGCATGCCATCACACGGCATGGATACCGCCGCCATTCTGAAAAACATTGGTTATAGCGAAGCAGACATAAATGAGCTGGTCGGCAAAGGCCTGGCCAGGGTTGAGGAATAAACGCGACGCGCTAACCCGCTCGTGGGTTAGCGCTCACGCCTGATTTCAGTGGATAAAGCAATATGGATATCGTTGGCGGACAAAACTTACGTCAGATGTGGGACGACCTGGCCGGGGTGTACGGAAATAAAACGGCGTTAATTTTCGAATCCTGTGAAGGAATCGTTCGGCAATTTAGCTATGCCTCGCTCAATGAAGAGATTAATCGCACGGCGAACCTTTTTCATTCCTTAGGGATCCGTAAGGGCGATAGGGTCGCACTGCATCTGGATAACTGTCCGGAATTCATCTTTTGCTGGTTTGGACTGGCAAAAATCGGCGCCATTATGGTGCCGATTAATGCTCGCTTACTGGGCGAAGAAAGTGCCTGGATCCTGCAAAACAGCCAGGTGAGCCTGCTGGTTACCAGCGCCCAGTTTTATCCTATGTACCGTGAAATACGCCAGGAAAATAGCACTCCGCTTAATCATATCTGTCTGATTGGCGAGCAGCTTCCGGCTGACGATGGCGTGAGCCACTTTACCCAACTGCAGGCTCGTCAGTCGACCACGCTGTGCTATACGCCTGCGTTATCCACTGACGATACGGCGGAAATTCTGTTTACCTCCGGTACCACCTCGCGTCCAAAAGGGGTGGTGATTACCCATTATAACCTGCGCTTTGCGGGCTATTACTCTGCCTGGCAAATCGCCCTGCGCGATGATGACGTATACATGACGGTGATGCCCGCTTTTCATATCGACTGTCAGTGTACCGCCGCAATGCCGGCCTTTTCCGCCGGCAGCACCTTTGTGCTCCTGGAGAAGTACAGCGCCCGGGCGTTCTGGGATCAGGTACGTAAATATCAGGCGACGGTGACCGAGTGCATCCCGATGATGATCCGCACGCTGATGGTCCAGCCCGCCGCGCCAACGGACAGGCAGCATCAGCTGCGCGAAGTGATGTTCTATCTCAATCTATCCGCGCAGGAAAAAGACGCCTTTATCGAACGCTTTGGCGTCAGGCTGCTGACCTCTTATGGTATGACTGAAACCATTGTCGGAATTATTGGCGACCGTCCCGGAGACAAACGACGCTGGCCTTCCATTGGTCGCGTGGGATTTAGCTATGAAGCTGAAATTCGCGACGATCAAAATCGCCCGCTCCCCGCCGGAGAAATTGGCGAAATCTGTATTAAAGGCGTCCCCGGCAAGACCATCTTCAAAGAGTATTACATGCAGCCGGAAGCAACCGCCAGGGCGCTGGAACCAGAGGGCTGGTTACATACCGGTGATTCGGGTTACCAGGATGAGGATGGGTATTTCTATTTTGTCGACAGACGCTGCAACATGATTAAACGCGGCGGGGAAAATGTCTCCTGCGTCGAGCTGGAAAATATTATTTCTGCACATCCGAAAATTCAGGACATTGTGGTTGTTGGTATTAAAGACGCGATCCGTGATGAAGCCATTAAAGCGTTTATTGTCCTTAATGAAGGTGAAACATTAAGCGAAGCCGAGTTTTTCAGCTTCTGCGAAAACAATATGGCGAAATTCAAGGTTCCCTCTTTTATGGAGATCAGAACCGACCTGCCGCGCAACTGTTCAGGAAAAATAATCAAAAAAAATCTGAAATAAACCTTCCGGCAGGAATCCCTCCCGCCGGGAAACTATTTATCTGGAGATGAACCATGAGTGAATCATTACATCTGACCCGTAATGGCCCGATCCTGGAAATTACCCTCGACCGACCTAAAGCCAATGCCATTGACGCCAAAACCAGCTTTGCAATGGGCCAGGCTTTTCTTAATTTCCGTGACGATCCGGAATTACGCGTAGCAATCATTACTGGCGGCGGGGAGAAATTCTTTTCTGCTGGCTGGGACTTAAAAGCGGCAGCGGAAGGTGAAGCGCCGGATGCCGATTTTGGTCCCGGCGGCTTTGCCGGTTTAACTGAAATATTTGATCTGGATAAGCCGGTCATCGCCGCGGTAAACGGCTATGCGTTTGGCGGCGGTTTTGAGCTGGCGCTGGCGGCGGACTTTATTGTCTGCGCGGAAAACGCCAGCTTCGCGCTACCGGAAGCCAAGCTCGGCATCGTGCCTGACAGCGGCGGCGTTTTGCGCCTGCCTAAGCTGTTGCCACCGGCTATCGTCAACGAAATGGTGATGACCGGTAGACGAATGAGCGCCGAAGAAGCGCTGCGTTGGGGGATCGTGAACCGCGTTGTCAGCCAGAGCGAACTGATGGATAGCGCGCGCGAACTGGCGCAACAACTGGTTAATAGCGCCCCGCTGGCGATCGCGGCGCTGAAAGAGATTTATCGTACGACCAGCGAAATGCCGGTAGAAGAAGGCTACCGCTACATCCGCAGCGGCGTACTGAAGCATTATCCGTCGGTACTGCATTCGGAAGATGCGCTCGAAGGACCGCAGGCATTTGCCGAAAAACGCGATCCGGTGTGGAAAGGTCGTTAATGTGACTATGCCGGATAAGGTGTTTACGCCGTCGTCCGGCAAAAAAACCGAGGTACAACCATGAGCTATTACGCCTTTGAAGGACTGATCCCGGTGGTACACCCGGACGCGTTTGTCCATCCCAGCGCCGTGCTGATTGGCGATGTCATCGTGGGTGCCGGTGTTTATATTGGCCCACTCGCGTCATTGCGTGGGGATTATGGGCGCCTGATCCTTAAGGCAGGATCTAATCTGCAGGATGGCTGCATTATGCATGGCTACTGCGATACCGATACCGTCGTGCATGAGAACGGCCATATCGGCCACGGCGCTATTTTGCATGGCTGCGTGGTGGGCCGGGACGCCCTGGTCGGCATGAACAGCGTGATTATGGACGGCGCAGTGATTGGCGAAGAGAGCATTGTCGCCGCCATGAGTTTCGTCAAAGCCGGATTTCAGGGTGAGGCAAGGCAACTGCTGGTGGGTTCACCCGCGCGAGTACTACGCCAGGTCACAGACCAGGAGCTGCACTGGAAACGCCTCAACACCAAAGAATATCAGGATCTTGCGGTCCGCTGTCGAACGGGACTATCTGAAACGAAGCCGTTAACCCAGGTCGAAAAAAACCGGCCGCGCCTGAAAGGCACGACGGACGTGAAGCCAAAATCAGCCCAATAATTGATGCCGGATGCGCTGACGCTTATCCGGCCTACGCGTCAATCCCCGTTAACGCTGCCATCAGGCAAACTAACCATTAGCGACGCATACTTTTTGACAGCATCATCTGCCATTTCTGCTCACGGTTGAGCTCTGTTGGGGGAACGGCAGACAGTCGTGGCGCTTTCGCCACACTCACTTTTCTTTCCTGCAAATTATGATTCAATCGGCGATAGAGATGAGAATCAATACTCACGACTTTCACCAGACGCTGGCACTGACAGCCTCGTCCTGCAATCTGGTTAGGGATCATCTTCACTTCACAAACAATTTCCCCCACTTCTGACAGAATATAGGAGAGCGTATTAATTGCTTTGCAGTGTTCAATATCAAATTGACGGGAAATCTCCTTGGCAGTGATCCATCGGTCCTCTGCCATCATCCAGTCAGCAATTAACAAATAAAGCGGTCTTTCAACATATTTTTCACACATAAGCACACCATTTCACAAATTAAAAATCTGGCTACGGCCTGTCCAAATTAATAAAAACTAAGCCATATTAAAATTGTGGATATAAAGATAGTATGCGACTTGAATGTTGATTAGTGTGAGCAATATCGTGCTTATTACATTGAAAATGTGGTTAAGGAAACGGACATCTCCAGGGATGACCTGATAGGGTAAAAAAAACGGCTCCTTCTCAGGAACCGTTTCAAATTTATATTGCAGATCCGATTAACGCAAATATCACCGGACCTTCTGTTTATTATTTATTGATCTGCGCGTGCATTTCCTGCACCGAGGTCACCTTCTCGGTGGCATCCGCATTCAGCGCCATAGCCGTTGCGAAACCGCCATTCAGGGTAGTGTCGTAATGCACTTTGTACTGCAAGGCGCTGCGGCGAATCAGCTTGGAGTCTTCAATCGCCTGACGACCTGCGGTGGTGTTGATAATGTAGGTATATTCGCCATTCTTGATACGGTCCTGAATGTGCGGACGACCTTCATGTACCTTGTTCACCAGACGCGGGTTGATACCGGCTTCACCCAGCACAATCGCGGTACCGTGAGTCGCATCCAGCTCGAAGCCCTGTTTTAGCAGCTTAGCGGCCAGGTCCACGACGCGCTCTTTGTCGCCTTCGCGAACCGAGAGCAGCGCACGGCCCTGTTTCTTCATCGTGGAGTTACTGCCCAGCTGTGCCTTGGCGAACGCTTCCGCGAAGGTACGGCCCACGCCCATCACTTCCCCGGTAGAGCGCATTTCTGGCCCTAACAGCGGGTCAACGCCCGGGAATTTGTTGAACGGCAGCACCACTTCTTTCACCGAGTAGTACGGCGGGATAATTTCTTTGGTCACGCCCTGCTCGGTCAGCGATTTGCCAGCCATCACGCGCGCCGCCACTTTCGCCAGCGGTACGCCGGTGGCTTTGGAGACGAACGGTACGGTACGCGCCGCACGCGGGTTGACTTCAATCAGGTAGACTTCGTTGTCTTTCACCGCAAACTGCACGTTCATCAGGCCGCGCACCTGCAGTTCGAAGGCCAGCTTCTGCACCTGCTGGCGCATCACATCCTGAATTTCCTTGCTCAGCGTGTAGGCTGGCAGAGAACAGGCGGAGTCGCCGGAGTGTACGCCCGCCTGCTCGATGTGCTCCATGATGCCGCCAATCAGCACCATTTCGCCGTCGCAGATGGCGTCAACGTCCACTTCGATGGCATCGTCGAGGAAGCGGTCCAGCAGCACCGGCGCGTCGTTGGAGACGCTAACCGCGGTCTGGAAGTAGCGACGCAGGTCGGCTTCGTCGTAGACGATTTCCATCGCGCGGCCGCCCAGTACGTAGGACGGGCGCACCACCAGCGGGTAGCCAATTTCTTTCGCCTTCTCAACCGCTTGTTCAATGGCGGTCACGGTGGCGTTGGCTGGCTGTTTCAGCTTCAGACGGTCAACCGCGTGCTGGAAGCGTTCACGGTCTTCCGCGCGGTCAATCGCGTCCGGGCTGGTACCGATAACCGGTACGCCTGCGGCTTCCAGTTCACGCGCCAGTTTCAGCGGGGTCTGGCCGCCGTACTGCACGATGACGCCTTTCGGCTTCTCGATGCGCACGATTTCCAGTACGTCCTCCAGCGTTACCGGCTCGAAGTACAGACGGTCGGAGGTGTCGTAGTCGGTAGAGACAGTTTCCGGGTTACAGTTGACCATGATGGTCTCGTAACCGTCTTCGCGCAGCGCCAGCGAGGCATGGACGCAGCAGTAGTCAAATTCGATACCCTGGCCGATACGGTTCGGGCCGCCGCCGAGGACCATGATTTTGTCGCGGTCGACGGATGGGTTAGATTCGCACTCTTCTTCATAGGTGGAGTACATGTAGGCGGTATCGGTGGCGAATTCCGCCGCGCAGGTATCCACGCGCTTGTAGACCGGGTGCAGGTTGTACTGGTCGCGCAGCTTGCGGATTTCCGCTTCGCGCACACCCGCCAGTTTTGCCAGACGCGCATCGGCGAAGCCTTTGCGCTTCAGGTGACGCAGGAAGTCAGCGTCGAGACCGTTGATGCCCACTTCCGCCACTTTCTCTTCCAGACGCACCAGCTCTTCAATCTGTACCAGGAACCAGCGGTCGATGTTGGTCAGGTTGAACACGCCGTCGACGGAGAGGCCCGCGCGGAAGGCATCGGCGATATACCAAATGCGCTCGGCGCCCGCGTCTTTCAGCTCGCGGCGGATTTTGGTCAGCGCTTCCGGGTCGTCGAGGCTCACTTTCGGGTCGAAACCGGTGGCGCCTACTTCCAGGCCGCGCAGCGCTTTCTGCAGGGATTCCTGCTGCGTACGGCCAATCGCCATCACTTCGCCGACGGATTTCATCTGGGTGGTCAGACGGTCGTTCGCACCGGCGAATTTCTCGAAGTTGAAGCGAGGAATCTTGGTGACAACGTAGTCGATAGACGGCTCGAAGGAGGCCGGAGTACGGCCACCGGTGATGTCGTTCATCAGTTCGTCGAGGGTGTAACCCACCGCCAGCTTGGCCGCCACTTTGGCAATCGGGAAGCCGGTGGCTTTCGACGCCAGCGCCGAGGAGCGGGAGACGCGCGGGTTCATTTCGATAACGATCAGACGACCATCTTTCGGGTTCACCGAGAACTGAACGTTGGAACCGCCGGTTTCTACGCCGATTTCACGCAGTACCGCCATCGAGGCGTTACGCATGATTTGGTATTCTTTGTCGGTCAGGGTCTGCGCCGGAGCAACAGTGATCGAGTCACCGGTGTGAATGCCCATCGCATCGAAGTTTTCGATAGAGCAGACGATGATGCAGTTGTCGTTCTTATCACGCACCACTTCCATCTCGTACTCTTTCCAGCCGATCAGGGATTCATCAATCAGCAGCTCGTTGGTTGGCGAGAGGTCCAGGCCGCGTTCGCAGATTTCTTCGAACTCTTCACGGTTGTAGGCGATACCGCCGCCGGTGCCGCCCATGGTGAAAGATGGACGGATGATGCACGGGAAGCCCACGTCAGCGGCAACCGCCAGCGCTTCTTCCATGGTGTGCGCGATACCGGAACGCGCGGTGTCGAGGCCGATTTTCTTCATCGCCACGTCGAAACGACGGCGGTCTTCTGCTTTATCAATCGCATCAGCGGTCGCACCAATCATGGTTACACCGAACTCTTCCAGCACGCCCTGACGCTCCAACTCCAGCGCGCAGTTCAGCGCGGTCTGGCCGCCCATGGTTGGCAGAACCGCATCCGGACGCTCTTTTTCGATGATTTTGCGTACCACTTCCCAGTTGATCGGCTCGATGTAGGTCGCATCGGCCATTTCCGGGTCGGTCATAATGGTTGCCGGGTTAGAGTTCACCAGAATAACGCGGTAACCCTCTTCGCGCAGCGCTTTACACGCCTGGGCACCGGAGTAGTCAAACTCACACGCCTGACCGATAACAATCGGGCCCGCGCCCAGAATCAGGATACTTTTTATGTCTGTACGTTTTGGCATGGCTTTTATTACTCCTGATTATTTCGCGGACTGACGGTATTGCTCAATAAGCTCGATAAAGTGGTCGAACAGCGGCGCCGCATCATGCGGGCCTGGGCTCGCCTCCGGGTGGCCCTGGAAGCTGAACGCCGGTTTATCGGTACGGTGAATCCCTTGCAGGGTACCGTCGAACAGGGACTTGTGGGTCACGCGCAGGTTGGCTGGCAGCGAGTCTTCATCCACCGCAAAGCCGTGGTTCTGCGCGGTAATCATCACCACATTCTTATCCATGTCTTTCACCGGGTGGTTACCACCGTGGTGACCAAACTTCATCTTGATGGTCTTCGCACCGCTCGCCAGCGCCAACAGTTGATGGCCGAGGCAGATGCCAAATACCGGAATATCGGTCTGGAGGAATTTCTCAATGGCTTCGATGGCGTAGTCGCACGGGGCCGGGTCACCTGGGCCGTTAGACAGGAAGATACCGTCCGGATTCATCTTCAGAACGTCTTCCGCAGAGGTTTTCGCCGGTACCACCGTCAGGCGGCAGCCGCGGTCCACCAGCATGCGCAGGATGTTGCGCTTGGCGCCAAAATCGTAGGCCACCACGTGAAACGGTAGCTCTTCTGCAGACTTCGCTTCCGGCAGGTCACCCGCCAGCGTCCAGCTACCCTGGGTCCAGCTGTAGGATTCAGCGGTGGTCACTTCTTTTGCCAGGTCCATCCCATTTAAGCCCGGGAACGCTTTGGCTTTTTCTAAGGCCAGCGCAGCATCCAGATTATCACCTGCAATGATGCAGCCGTTCTGAGCGCCCTTCTCGCGCAGCAGTCGCGTCAGCTTACGGGTATCGATATCGGCAATCGCCACAATATTATGGCGCTTGAGGTAAGAAGAGAGGTCTTCGGTGTTGCGGTAGTTACTGGCAATCAGCGGCAGGTCGCGGATGACCAGGCCTTGCGCATGTACCTGAGAAGATTCTGCATCGGCTTCATTGGTGCCGACATTACCGATATGAGGATAAGTAAGAGTGACGATTTGGCGGGAATAGGAAGGATCAGTGAGGATTTCTTGATAACCGGTCATTGAAGTATTGAAAACGACTTCCCCAACCGCCGAACCTGTTGCCCCTATGGCCCGACCGTGAAACTGGGTTCCGTCTTCCAGAACCAATAGCGCTGACTTAATCAAAACACCCTCCAGAGAATATTCACTCACTTTATTTGCATATTAATTCATTAACACCTCATGAATCAATGCAAATTTGCTTACCTATGGATTTCTGGCAAACGGCGGCATTCTAGAGATAGCCCACGTAAAAGTCTACCCAAAAGGGCAATTTTTATTATTATTTTACGCCACTGGGATAAATCACTCGATTTAACAGGCAAAAAGATCAGCTAACTCAGGGTAGAAAACGCTTGCGGTAGATAAAGAGTGTAAAAACGGGAGCAGCGAGAGAAAAAAGTGGACCACTTGGTCAAAATTTACATTCAGATAACAGGATGAAGCATAAAAACATATATAAACATCAGCTTAGATAAAAAATAAAACCAAAAGCCAAAAAATTAAAGGGCAATAAAATATTGCCCCATGTAATCAAATAATTATGATTACCATAACCACATCACGAAGGGTAATAAAATCTATAAACTGCGTAAATCAAGTACATCTTTCATATCAAAAAGACCATTTGATTTCGATTTTAGCCAAACCGCCGATCGCACTGCGCCATTGGCAAAAGTCATGCGGCTGGACGCTTTATGGGTGATTTCAATACGCTCGCCAATATCGGCAAACATCGCGGTATGTTCGCCGACAATGTCACCGGCGCGTACGGTCGCAAAACCAATAGTGCCCGGCACACGCTCGCCGGTATAACCTTCGCGCGAGTAGACAGCGCAGTCTTTCAGATCTTTATCCAACGCCCCAGCGATCGCCTCACCCATCGCCAGCGCGGTCCCCGATGGGGCGTCCACTTTGTGGCGGTGATGCGCTTCGATAATCTCAATATCGGTGTAGTCCCCCATCACTTTTGCTGCTTTCTCAAGCAGTTTCAGCATGACGTTAACGCCGACGCTAAAATTCGCAGCGAAGACGATAGCAATCTCCTGCGCGGCATCGCGAATAGCCTGTTTACCGGCATCATCGAACCCGGTGGTACCAATCACCATTCCCTTACCGTGCTGGCGGCAAAACGCCAGATGCGTCAGCGTACCTTCCGGTCGCGTGAAATCGATGAAAACATCGAAATCATCTTTCACCGCCTCAAGGCTGCTTTGTACGGTAACACCCGTTTTCCCGGCTCCCGCCAACTCTCCGGCATCGCTTCCCAGTAAGGAAGAGCCTTCGCGCTCCAGCGCCGCGCCAAGCTGTACGCCATCCATGCCAAGTGTGGCCTGAATTAACTGACGCCCCATGCGTCCTCCGGCTCCCGCGATGGCAACGCGGATTTGTGCATCATGCATAGCTATTCTCTTTTGTTAATTTTGCGTAAATCGTTTTCAGAGTAACCAGCGCATCGCTGCGCCGCCAGCCGAAAACGTCGATAATTAGAATTTAATGATAAACAGGCAGAGATATCAGTAAAAGGCATGACGATCAGCAAAAACCACATGATTCTCTGACTACCAGCGCTGGCGGCAGGATAATACGTTTCGGCGGTTCGTCATTTCCCTGAATACGGCTATAGAGCAGCTCTCCGGCCTTACGACCGATCTCTTTTGCCGCCACCGACACGGTGGTAAGCGCAGGTTGTACCAGCGCCGCTTCGGTGATGTCATCAAACCCCACCAGCGCAAAATCCCGCCCAGGTTCCCGCCCCATTTTACGTAGCGCCTGCATGACCCCAAGCGCAACAATATCCTGATAACATACGGCGGCGGTAATTTGCGGGTAACGCAGAAGAAGAGACTCCGCTACTTTTGCGCCATCAATTTGGCTGGCCTGCGTAGCCACGATCCATTCTGGATTCGGCGATATTCCATGCTCCAGCAATGTGCTGGTGAAACCACCGATACGCTGTGTCCGACTGCCGGAACCAGGCGTCCCCCCAATAAACGCAATATTCTTGTGCCCCATTTTGACTAAATGGGTGGTGGCCATTTGCGTACCGAGAAAGTTATCGGTTCCGACAAAATCAAAATCAGGATCGCTTAGGGGACGGACGACCATAATGGCGGGAATATTGCGCCTTTTCAGCGCTTCAAAAAAGGATGACGGCGTCTCGCGCGCCGCGCAGAGCACCATGCCGCAAGCATTATTGCGCATCAACGAGTCGACAAATTTTTGCTGCCGTTCTCCTGACTCTTCGCTATTTGCCAGAAACAACAACAGGTCATGTCGTTCCATCTCATGGCTTAGCCCTGCAGTCATCTCGCCGTAAAAAGGGTTGGTGATATCGTGGAGCAACAATCCAACCTGATTACTGCTCCGGTTACGCAGATTAGCGGCGGTTTGATTATATACATAGCCAGCATCATCCAGCGCTTTAAGCACCCGTTCGCGTGTAGCCTGAGAAATTCGCCCCCGGTTACGCAATACCATCGACACGGTCGCCGTGGAGACTCCCGCGCGCTCAGCTACCTGCGCCAACGTGACTGTGGTCATACCTGCTCCTGATTTTTATCGAAGGTTAATCGAATAACCGAAATATTGCCTTTATACGTGTGATTCACATCACGCTAACGCGCTTTTCACCGCTTTTGATTCTGAATATGCCGGGTTAATCGCGTTAACCACACTATGAAAATAAGGTTAATCGATTAATCTTAAATTAGCCAACACGGAGAAAGAAAATGACGACAACCTATAATAAATTCCCTGAGGTTAACGTTCAGGGCTACGACGAGCACGCCTGGCAGGGTTGGGCGGCGATCCATTCTGTGCTTAACACCAGGGTTTCTGCAGCAGCCAAAACCGTATTGATCGTGGATTGCTATCCGGGCGTGCGGCTTGAAGAACTGGAACAACAGCTTGTCACGACGTTAGATACCGCGCTGGTGCTGAATATTGAATCCGCCCGCAGAGATGAGCAGGCTCTGCATGAGTTACTGGCGCGAAACCTTACCGACGATCGCGTATTCGGCGTCCTTTCCTGCCATCACCTGAATGAGTTTTTTGATAGTGACAAGCTCAGTCAGCTCCGCCAACAGATTGATGCCGTTGCCGAAGGTCTGGTCGTGGTGTACGGACCCGGCGCGACGCTGGCACACCCGGGTGACGTACTGGTTTATGCCGATCTTCCGCGTTGGGAAATTCAACAGCGTATGCGCCATGACGGGTTGGGGAACTGGGGGGCGAAAAACCAGGATGAAGATATTCTTCGTCGGTACAAACGCGCTTTCTTCATTGAATGGCGAGTCTTCGACCGGCACAAAACGCCGTTACTCAAACGCACCGATTATTTGCTTGATACCACTGTAGAAAATCATCCCGCAATGGTCAGCGGCGACGCGTTGCGCGCCGGTTTGCAACAAACGACTAAACAACCGTTTCGCGTTGCCCCTTTCTTCGACCCAGGCGTTTGGGGTGGGCAATGGATGAAACAACACTTCGATCTCGATCCCTCAGCCCCCAATTACGCGTGGTGTTTTGATTGCGTGCCCGAGGAAAACAGCCTGTTACTGCGTTTTGGCAACGTGCGGATCGAGATCCCCTCTCAGGATCTGGTGCTAACCTATCCCCGCCCCCTGCTGGGCGAGAAAGTTCACGCACGTTTTGGTGCGGAATTCCCGATTCGTTTTGACTTCCTTGATACCATTGGCGGCCAGAATTTGAGCTTTCAGGTTCATCCGCTCACTGAGTACATTCAGCAACAGTTTGGTATGCACTATACCCAGGATGAGAGCTATTACATTCTCGAAGCCGAGCCGGACGCCGTGGTGTATCTCGGCACTAAAACCGGGATCGCGCCACAGGACATGCTCGACGAGCTCCGAGCCGCGGGCCGTGGTGAAAAAACCTTTGATGATACGCGGTTCGTTAATCAGATCCCTGCGCATAAACACGATCACTTTCTGATCCCCGCAGGAACCGTCCACTGCTCGGGTGCAGGAACCATGGTGCTGGAGATCAGCGCAACGCCCTATATCTTCACCTTTAAACTGTGGGATTGGGGACGTTTAGGGCTAGACGGCTTACCGCGCCCGGTCCATCTGGATCACGGTCAGCAGGTGATTGACTGGCAGCGTGACACGCAATGGGTACATGACAACCTGGTCAACCGTATTGAACCTATCGCCGAAGGGGAAGGTTGGCGGGAAGAAAGAACCGGAATGCACGAGCGCGAGTTTATTGAAACGCGCCGCCATTGGTTTACGGCACCGGTCACACACCATACCCATGGCGGCGTAAACGTCCTGAACCTGGTCGAAGGTGCGCAGGCCGTTGTTGAAAGCCCGAGCGGCGCATTTGCCCCGTTTGTCGTCAACTATGCAGAAACCTTTATTATCCCGGCCGCCGTTGGAGAGTACCGCATTTCGCCGTTTGGCAAGGGTATCGGCCAACAGCTTGCCACGATTAAAGCCTGGGTTAGAGGATAAGCGCATGATTAACGTTATTGTTGCCACCCATGGTCCCCTGGCAGAAGCGCTTCTCGCCAGCGGTCGCATGGTTTACGGAGAATTACCGCATGTTTACCCCGTCACGCTGAGTGAACAGGCGGGTATCGAAGGGTTTAAACAGACGTTCTCTCATGTTCTCGCAAGTGCCGGGAAAGACGCTGACGGCGTTCTGGTGCTATGTGACATGCAAAGCGGTACGCCGTGGAATGTCGCCTGCCACCATGCGTTTTCTGCACAAACGGTTCCTCCCGTTGCCGTTGTCGCGGGTGTCAACTTCCCGATGCTGTTACAAAGCGAGGAGATCTGCCATTTAACGGATGTTCACGCCGCAGCCGTCGAGCTGTTGGCGTTGACGGTACCTACGCTGATTAAAGCCGCCCCGGTTTTATCCGTTCAGTCCGACGATTTTTAAAGGAAACCACTATGAGTATTTCTTTTGTACGTATCGATGACCGCGTAATCCATGGGCAGCTCGTGACACGTTGGGCCAAAGAGCTGCCCTGTGACGGAATTGTCGCGATAGACGACGCCGTCGCGGCCGACCCTCTGCTCTCTTCGGTGATGAAAGGCGCCGTGCAGGACACAAAAGTCTGGTTGTTTGATACCGCCACCGCGATTGAAAAACTGCCGAAAGTCATTGCCAGCGAGAAGCGTTATTTCGTCATTGGTAAATCGCCCGTCACGCTAAAACGCATTGAAGAAGCTGGCATCAGCCTGAAAAATGCCAACGGCAAGATTAATGTAGGTCCGATGAGCGCCCGTGCCGATACCACTACCATCGGCCCAAATCAGTCGGTGAATGGCGAGGAAATAGCCGCCTTTGACTGGTTAACGCAACATGGGCACCTGGTAGAGTTTCGCCTGGTCCCTGACGCCAGTTGCTACAGCTGGCAGGACGCACGTCAGAAGCTGAAATAAGGAGCGCACGATGATTATCGAAGCTACGTTGATTGGCATACTTTGCTATCTCGGCGCCCTCAGCAGCCCCTGGATGCTGGGACTGACTGGCGGCTGGTATCTGATCACCCGTCCGCTGATTTCCGGAATGTTGGTCGGGATTATCCTTGGCGACATTAAAACCGGGATCATGATTGGCGTCGCGGTTCAGGCGGTCTATATCGCGATGGTAACGCCCGGCGGCTCCATGCCGGCTGACCTCAACTTTGTTGCTTACCCGGCAATTGCTTTAGGGATCCTTTCGGGAAAAGGCCCAGAGGTGGCGGTCGCGCTGGCGGCAACCATCGGTATTGCCGGGACCATTTTATTTAACGCGATGATGGTACTGAACTCCTTCTGGAATCACCGGGCCGACGTGGCGCTGGAACGGGGCGATGAACGCGGCATTTACCTGAACAGCGCTATCTGGCCGCAGGTGACAAACTTTGTCCTGCGTTTTGTACCAACCTTCATTGCGGTCTACTTTGGAGCGCAGTACATCAGCGGTTTCATGGACAGTTTACCGAAAATTGTCCTGTCGACGATGAACGTACTGGGCGGCATTTTACCCGCCGTCGGGATCGCGATTTTGCTTAAGCAGATCATCAAAAACTACACCATGCTGATCTACTTTCTCGTCGGTTTTGTCTGCATCGTCTTTTTAAAACTCAACATGGTCGCGCTGGTGATCGTCGGTTCGCTGTTGGCGTTGATCCATTACAACTACAAACCAGAACCGCCACAGACTACGCATGCACAGTCGGTCGTTGATGATGAGGATGAATTCTGATGGAAGAACGTACACTTACGCGTAAAGATCTTCGCCGCTGCTGGCGTGCATGGATGATGCACAACTTGTCATCCATGAGCTTTGAACGTCTGGAATCTTTTGGCTTTTGCCTGAGTATGCTCCCGGTGGCGAAAAAGCTCTATCCCGACGCCGCCCAACGTACTGAAATGCTGCGCCGTCACGCCTCGTTTTATAATACGGAGCCGCAGATAGGCGCGATCGTAAATGGCATGGTGCTGGGGCTGGAAGAGAAAAAAGCGAACGGTGAGCCGATCGATGGGGAAACGATCAATACCCTGAAGGTTGGACTGATGGGCCCTATAGCCGGGATCGGCGATTCGATGATCCCGGGCATGCTGATCCCAATCCTGCTCAGTATCGGTATGGCCCTGGCGGCTGGCGGTAACATTCTGGGACCGCTGTTTTATACCGTCGCCTGGCTGGCAATCATTATTCCTGGCTCATGGTTTTTGTTCCTCAAAGGCTACAAAATGGGGTCCGGTTCGGTGGAAATGCTGGTGAGCAGTAAATCTGCCCGCCTGCGTGAAGCGTTATCATTGTTGGGTGTGTTTGTTATGGGTGGCGTAGCGGCGAGCTACGTTAAACTTGGCACCGGGCTGGAATTTATCACCAAGGATGGGGTAAATATTCATGTGCAACAGATGCTGGACGGAATCTTCCCGCAGCTATTGCCGCTGATTGTTGTATTGGGCACCTGGTATCTGATGGCCAAGCGTGGTGTGTCGCCAGTAAAAGCGATGATTTTACTGTTGATACTGGCGGCGCTCGGCGTTGCGACAGGCCTGTTTGCAGGGTAGTGCCTGTCATTTGCCGGATGGCGCATACGCTTATCCGGCCTACTGTACTGTACCGAGTTTTTCAGTTTGTAGGCCAGGCAAAACCAGTACCGGGGCTATGGCCCCGGCTCTTTATGGATGGAAGTTTTGCCACAACTCAGCACATTTATCCGGGCGTGAGATAAATTGAAAACGCGCCGGGTCCTCGATAAATTGCTGGTAAACAGGGGCGGAAGTAATCGAGAATTCCGTATATTGTCGGGGCGTAACGGCGTGTAATCTTCCGGGAATGTACCGCGAATTATGCTGCCAGATAACATGGTTGCCCTGTAATAACGGGTACCACGCCAACCCTTTATGCGCACGAACGGCCTCGTACTCAAAACCATATTCACGATCGCACCACGCGCCAAAAGTTAACGGTACATTCGGGTCTGCGGATATAGTCGCATGCCCCCAACCGGGCGGAACCAGCACTTTTTCACCGGGGCCGGCAATCACAGCAAAACAACGCCCGGGATCGTCCTCGACATACTCCTGCATATAGATTATTGCTTTTCCCTGCCAGATTTCGTAAAGCTCCGGCGGGGACCAGCCGCTGTGCTGGCTGATACGATGAATATGCCCCTGGCTACGCACCGGCTCTTCCCCCAACTGCCCCGCCGCATAAGTCACCACGCCAAACAACAACATCCGCTTTTTCAGCTCTTCGCGATCCTGCATTCGTGCCACATCCATTGCAATGGCATACACTTCTTCCGGCCCGTCACAATGCGGATCGCGCAGTGAGGGGCGAATGTGATCGAGTCGGCGAATCTCCGGCATCGGCCCTGTGACCTCATCCCCATAGCTAAAGCCAAGCGGATGGTGATGAACCCTCATATCCAGGCCGTAAGAATGTGCTAAATCAGCCATTCTGTACCTCCTTCGCCTGAATCGTCTTATTTTCCTCAAAGACTCTTATTCTGAACCCCCTGGACAGCGCCGCATAATCATGGCCTGCAATCCCAGGCCATACGGCGAGCGCCGACAGAATTTCTTCCCCAGTATTAATTAACCGGTGTGCGGTAAAGCCGGGGATAATGTGGACGGATCCGGCAAATACCTTTTCCAGTCGCGCCTCGCCCTGCTCAGGTTGCAACAGCAGTAAACCCGTGCCGCGCAGACCAAAATAAACCTCACCCTGTTCGCGACGCGCATGGAAATGCCCACGGGTCATAAAATACTCGCTGCCGATCCGGCCAGGATAAAGATGGGTAACGCCGGTGTAGAGTTCGCCTTCTGCGGGGGACGAATCCAGCATCTCAACATCATATACGACCTGCTCGCCTGACAGTTGCTGGCGGGCCTTTTCATCGGCAAAAACGTCAGTAAGATCCTGAATGCGGGTGGATTTACGCAATAATGGGCCATCGGCTAATGCGCCGCTTGCCCACGCCACCTGCGGTGGCTGGATAAAAGAAAGGTTCATATGTGTCTCCGGCCCGAGGAGAACAACAGAATAAGATTAGCAGATTAATCGATTAACCTGCTAATTCTGTCTGCATATTGCGGGCCGGATCACAGCCTCAAGGCGCCAGCGCCAGCACCTCTGCCACCCACTGCTGGAACCCCTCAACGTCAAGATCCAGTGCAACCTGGGCATTTGCCGGATGCCCCAAACGCCCTTCAATATCCACCACCGTGGTACCCGAGGTATATTCCCCCTGAGTTTCCACCGCCACGAAGCACGGCTGCAGAGTAAAGAGTTCCGGGCGCACCAGCCAGGCAATCGCGCACAGATCATGCATCCGCAGTCCTGTATTCATACTGCCGCTGCGGTAATGGCTAAATAGTGCGTGCAGCATGCTGCCGGTCTTATTGAGCGCGGGAAGCGTCGCCAGATACTCCGGCGTCAGCATGGCCTGATTAGTGACATCCAGCCCACACATCACGATCTCCAGCCCGCTCTGGAAAACTTTCGCGGCGGCCTCGGGATCGATAGCAATATTAAATTCGGCATTTGGCGTAAAGTTCCCGCGCCCGGCTGAGCCGCCCATAATCACCAGACGGTGAATATTGAATATGCATTCAGGATAATGGGTCAGCAGCAGCGCAATGTTGGTCAGCGGACCAATCGCCACCAGCGTCACGGGCTGTGGGGCATGCATCAGCGCATCGCGAATCGCCTGGAAGGCAGGTTTTGCCATTACCTGACGGTCATGTTCGACAAATTCATACCCCTCCATACCGGACTCACCGTGGACGGAAGCGGCGTCACGCAGCGGTCGCACCAGCGGCATTGATGCCCCTTGCGCCAGCGGAATATCCGCGCTCCAGAAGTGCAGCAGTTGCAACGCATTACGGGTGGTTTTTTCCACCGAAACATTGCCTGCTACCGTGGTCATGAGTTGCAGATCCAGCTCAGGGGCAAACAGCGCGGCGGCAATAGCGGCGGCATCATCAATGCCGGGATCGGTATCAAGAATGATCGGTAAGCGCATGGTTTCTCCATAAAAAATGCCAGACGTTAAGTCTGGCATCTTCTCATAATCGTATCGTGAAAGACTTACTCTACTTCACGAACATCCACACGCAGCTCTTTGGGCACTTCGAAAACAATATTTTCTTCACGGCCTTCCAGTGGGATAGCCTCTCCACCGCCAAGTTCCTGCAGGCGAGCGATCACGTTTTGCACCAGGATATCCGGCGCCGAGGCTCCGGCCGTCACGCCTACGCACTTAGCGTCTTTTACCCACGCTTCCTGGATGTCGGTCGCATCGTCAATCAAATACGCCGCTTTCCCCATTCGCTGGGCCAGTTCAGCCAGACGGTTAGAGTTAGAGGAGTTTTTCGAGCCGACCACCAGCACCACATCAGCCTGTTCCGCCAGCGCGCGAACCGCTTCCTGACGGTTGGTGGTGGCATAACAGATATCGTCTTTGCGCGGCCCGACAATTTTCGGGAAGCGTTGGCGCAGCGCGTCAATGACGTCAGAAGTGTCGTCAACGGAAAGCGTGGTCTGTGTCATGAAGGACAATTTACCTTCATTCTTCACGGTCAGTTTCAGTACATCTTCCGGTGATTCAACCAGATACATCCCCCCCTGTGGGTTACTGTACTGGCCCATTGTGCCTTCGACTTCCGGGTGCCCGGCGTGACCAATCAGAATTGACTCTTCACCGCGACGGCTGGCGCGCGCCACTTCCATATGCACTTTGGTGACTAACGGACAGGTGGCGTCGAAAACCGTGAGATCACGACCTTTGGCTTCGTTACGTACCGCCTGAGAGACACCGTGGGCGGAGAAGATCAGGATCGCGCCGTCAGGCACTTCACTGATTTGCTCAATAAAAATAGCGCCGCGCTCGCGCAGGCTATCCACCACATAGCGGTTATGCACCACCTCATGACGGACATAAATCGGCGCGCCATAAATAGCCAGCGCGTTTTCTACAATGCTGATAGCGCGGTCTACGCCAGCGCAAAAACCGCGCGGGTTAGCCAACAGGATCTGCATTTTACGCCTCCAGTACTGGTTCGACTTCCAGCACTTCAATATCAAAATGAACGGTATGCCCGGCCAGCGGATGGTTGAAATCAACCGTGATCGAGTCACCGTTGATTTCACGAATCACGCCAGGCATCTCACTGCCGTCCATTGCGGTAAAGAGCATGATAGCGCCAATTTCTGGCTCGCCCGCGTCCATAAATTCCCGACGCGAGAAATACTGAATCAAGTCCGGGCTTGGCACGCCAAAGGCGGCATCCGGCTCCAGGGAAAAAGTGGTTTTATCACCCTCTTTTAGCCCCAGCAGGTGTTGTTCCAGTCCTTCAGACAGAGAACCATCGCCCAGGCGAAACAGCGCAGGCTTGCCGTTATTGCGGGTTGACTCTGCGGTGGAGCCATCGTCGAGCTTAAGGGTGAAGTGCACCAGCACCGCACTGTTACTCTGTACTGATTTAGACATGCAGGTTGCTCTTTAAAATTGCTGCCGCCTGTTTGCCCGGTGGCGCTACGCTTACCGGGCCTACAAGGTTCGCGATAGATTGTAAGCCGGATTAGCATAGCGCCATCCGGCATTTTTTTATGCGGCTTTTTTCTCTTTCGACGGTAAGAAGCCTTCGAGAACAATCAATGCCGCGCCGATACAGATTGCCGTATCAGCCAGATTGAATGTCGCGAAATGCCAGTCGCCAACGTAAAAGTCAATCATATCAACCACGAAGCCGTGCCACAGGCGATCGAACAGATTGCCCAGCGCACCGCCAATGATTAACGCATACGCGATGTTGTTCAGCTTCTGCGTCGCCTTCGAGCGATACATCATCACCATCAGGATGACGCAGATACCAATAGCGATACCGGCAAAAAACCAACGTTGCCAGCCGCCGCTGTCGGCTAAGAAGCTAAACGCCGCGCCATAGTTTCGCGCGTAGTGCAGATTAAGCGACGGGAACAGCGATACCGTATCCCCCAGAGCAAAATTCTGGAGGATCAGGTACTTGCTGCCTAAATCGATAATCAGCACGACTACCACCAGCCACAGCCAGCGTAGCCCTGTTGAACAAAGAGGCTTACTCATCAGGCAAACTTACGTTGTTCGCCATCACCGGCGATGTTGCTGACACAGCGTCCGCAGATATCTGCATGTTCCGCCACCTGGCCGACGTCGGTAGTGTAATGCCAGCAGCGCGGGCACTTCTCACCTTCGGCTTTGCTCAGTACGATTTTCAGACCTTTGAGCAATTCGCTCTGCTGAGCATCAGCTGGCGCCTCGGCAAACTCCGCAACGCTCGCACCAGAGGTCAGCAGCACAAAGCGCAACTCTTCGCCGAGCGCGGTCAATTTCGCCGCCAGTTCGGGTTCAGCGTACAGGGTGACTGCCGCTTCCAGAGAACCACCGACTTTCTTATCCGCACGCGCCTGCTCGATAACCTTGTTCACTTCGCCGCGTACTTTCAGCAGTTCGTCCCAGAAGGTATCGTTCATCGCTTCGGTTTCACCTAAGCCAAACAGGCCTTCGTACCATTCACCGGTAAAGACGTATTTTTCACGTTCGCCCGGCAGGTAACCCCAGATTTCATCCGCGGTGAAGGACATGATCGGCGCCATCCAGCGAACCAGCGCTTCTGCGATATGGAACAGCGCAGTCTGGCAGCTACGACGCGCCCGGCTTTCCGCTTTCGCGGTGTACTGGCGGTCTTTGATGATGTCGAGATAGAACGAACCCATTTCGACGGAGCAGAAACGCATCAGGCGCTGCACTACTTCGTGGAAGTCATAGGCTTCGTAAGCTTTCAGGATCTCTTCCTGTGCCGCTTGCGCACAGCCAACAGCCCACCTGTCCAGCACCACCATCTCTTCCGGTTTCACCATGTCTTTTACCGGATCGAACCCGTTCAGGTTCGCCAGCAGGAAGCGTGCGGTGTTACGGATACGACGATAGCTGTCGGCAGCACGTTTCAGAATTTCGTCAGAAACCGCCATTTCACCGGTGTAGTCGGTAGACGCCACCCACAGACGCAAAATATCCGCGCCGAGTTTGTTCATCACGTCCTGCGGAGAAACGGTGTTACCGATAGACTTGGACATCTTACGGCCCTGACCATCCACGGTGAAACCGTGAGTCAGTACCTGGCGATACGGCGCTTTGCCTTTCATCGCGGTGGAGATCATCAGAGATGACATGAACCAGCCACGGTGCTGGTCAGAGCCTTCCAGATACATATCCGCTGCGTGACCGGCAAATTCAGGACGCACGTCTACGACAGATGAGTGGGTGGAACCAGAGTCAAACCAAACGTCCAGCGTATCCGGGACTTTGACATATTGGTCAGCTTCGTCGCCGAGGATATCTTTCGGATCGAGATCCCACCACGCCTGGATGCCGTCAATTTCAACGCGTTTAGCCACTTCTTCCATCAGTTCGATAGCGCGCGGATGCAACTCTTCGGTGTCTTTGTGAACGAACAGAGACATCGGCACACCCCACGTACGCTGACGGGAGATACACCAGTCAGGACGGTTGGCAACCATGGATTCGATACGCGCCTGGCCCCAGTCAGGGATCCACTGCACGCCTTTGATCTCTTTCAGGGACTGCGCGCGCAGGCCTTTCTGATCCATGCTCACGAACCACTGCGGGGTCGCCCGGAAGATGATCGGCGTTTTGTGGCGCCAGCAGCACGGATAGCTATGCTGCATCTTCTCGACGTGCAGCAACGCGCCTTTTTCGCTCAGCAGAGCGACAACAATATCGTTGGCTTTAAAGACGTTCACACCGTCCAAGGTCGGGTAGGTGCCCGCCAGATAAGCGCCGTCCGGACCCACCGGGTTCGCCACTTCCAGACCGTATTTTTGACCGATGACATAGTCGTCCGGGCCGTGGCCAGGCGCGGTATGTACCGCCCCGGTACCTGCATCCAGCGTGACGTGATCGCCCAGAATCGCCGGTACGTCAAAACCCATAAACGGATGGGTAAAACGCAGCAGTTCCAGCTCAGCGCCTTTAACGGTGCCCAGAATGGTGTAGTCAGCCGCGCCAATGCGCTGCATGACGCTTTCAACCAGATCTTTCGCCAGAATCACGGCCTGGCCGTCGATCTGCACCAGCGCATAGTCAAAATCAGGCGCCAGGGAGATCGCGCGGTTCGCCGGCAGCGTCCACGGGGTGGTGGTCCAGATAACCAGCGAGATCGGGCCGTTAACGTCAGAAACGGCAAATTTCGCTTTCACCGCGTCCTGATCGGCGGCGTGGAACGCCACGTCGATGGACGGGGAGGTTTTGTCATAATACTCAACTTCCGCTTCCGCCAGCGCGGAACGGCAGTCAACGCACCAGTGCACCGGCTTCGCACCCTTATGCAGGTGACCGTTGCCGATGATTTTACCCAGCGCGCGAATGATGTTGGCTTCGGTTTTGAAGTCCATGGTCAGGTACGGATGCGACCAATCGCCCAGCACGCCAAGACGGATAAAGTCTTTACGCTGACCGTCAACCTGTGTAGCAGCGTATTCACGGCATTTAGCGCGGAACTCAGCGGCGGTGAACTTCTCGCCCGGTTTGCCATATTCCTGCTCTACTTTCAACTCGATCGGCAGACCGTGGCAGTCCCAGCCCGGAACGTAAGGCGAGTCATAGCCCGTGAGTCCTTTGGACTTCACGATAATGTCTTTCAGAATCTTGTTAACCGAGTGACCAATATGAATGCTGCCATTCGCATAAGGAGGGCCATCATGCAGAATGAAGGTTTTTTTGCCTTTTTTGGCCGCACGAATGATGCCGTACAGGTCATCATCAGTCCAACGCGCCAGCATTCCCGGTTCACGCTTGGCGAGATCGCCGCGCATCGGGAACCCTGTTTCCGGCAAATTCAGGGTTGATTTATAGTCACTCATCAGATTCTCGGTTCCGTATTTAAAACTCGTATAGGCATTAAGCCGGTTTTGTTAGCCCAAAAAAATCGCGGGCAGTCAACTCATCACGCGCAATCTGCGCTTTTAGTTCATCCAGCGAAGCAAATCGCTGCTCGCTGCGAATTTTTTTACGCAGCACTACATCTATATGGCGACCATAGAGGTCCATTACAACGTCCAGTAGATGCACTTCCAACTGCTGACGTACGCCGGCTACCGTCGGGCGGGTGCCGATGTTGGCAACACCGGGAAAAGGTTTGTCACCCAGCCCCATAACTTCAACCGCATAAACCCCTTTCACCGGAGAAACCTGGCGACGAAGCGGTAAGTTTGCCGTCGGAAAGCCAATGGTGCGTCCTAACTCGTCACCATGCACCACCCGTCCTGAGATGGTAAAAGGGTGCCCAAGCAGGCTTTCGGCCAACTGCAGGTTATCTTCAGCCAGCGCCTGACGTACCGCGGTGCTGCTGATACGAACACCGCCTTCACAGAAGGTTTGGGTACTGGTGATATCAAAACCATACTCAGCACCCGCTTCCTGTAATAACAAGAAATCGCCCGCACGGCTAGCGCCAAAGCGGAAATCATCGCCCACGGCAAGAAATTGTACACCAAGGCGCTTAACCAGCAGATCGCTGATAAAAGTCTGCGCCGTTAATGCCGCGAAGCGCCTGTCAAAACGCACGCACAATACGTAATCTACGCCACACTCCGCCAGATAACGCAGTTTTTCTCGCAGGCGAGTAAGGCGCGCAGGTGATTTGTCCGTTGCAAACAGCTCTAATGGCTGTGGCTCGAAAATCATCACCATCACCGGCAAATTGCGTTTGCGCCCTTCTTCCCGTAAGCCCTGCAGCAACGCACGGTGACCACGGTGCACGCCGTCGAAATTACCAATAGTCAGCACACACCCATGCGGGGCCTGGCTGAGATTATGTATGCCTCGTATCAGCTTCATGTCTGGCTCAAAACAGTGAAAATCGTGAAAGTATACCCTGTACCGCGGTCAAGGTTAACCGGCGATTGTTTCTCCGAAACAGAAAGAGGATGGTTTTCATTGTTATGAAACAAATTGCAGACCTTAACGGGCAATCCAATGCAATTTTTCTCGTGGAAAAGCTGTATTCACGCCACGCAAGCTGGTAGAATCCTGCGCCATCACTACGCAACGAGTGCTGCAATTTAAACGGCGCTTATTTGCACAAATCCATTGACAAAAGAAGGCTAAAAGGGCATATTCCTCGGCCTTTGAATTGTCCATATAGAACACATTTGGGAGTTGGACCTTGGCTAATATCAAATCAGCTAAGAAGCGCGCCGTTCAGTCTGAAAAGGCCCGCAAGCACAACGCTAGCCGTCGCTCTATGATGCGTACTTTCATCAAGAAAGTATACGCAGCTATCGAAGCTGGCGACAAAGCTACTGCACTGAAAGCATTTAACGAAATGCAACCACTCGTGGACCGTCAGGCTGCTAAAGGTCTGATCCACAAAAACAAAGCTGCACGTCATAAAGCAAACCTGACTGCACAGATCAACAAACTGGCTTAATCGCCTGCTTGTTGTCGCTTTGTGAAAAAACCCGCGCAAGCGGGTTTTTTTATGGCTGTCATTTGTTCATTGGCGTAAAGAGCGCCGAGTAGTCCGCATTACAAATACGCTGCACCGCCGGATGCTGGATCATTCTTTCCGCAAATATAGCGTGATACTCCTCCATCACATTCTCCACGCGCCCAATCTCCACAATTGAATCGTCGGCATAGAAGTTGTTCGAATAGAGCGTCGGGGCAACGAAAATAGCGTTATGCGTTGCACCAAAAGCTTTCATCAGTGCTGCGTCATCAAATTCGCCGAGGATTTCAACATTCAAGCCTTGTGAGTTAATCCAGTTCAACAGCTTACGACCGAGCATCGAACGACGTCCAGGGATCAGCAATCGGCGCTCTTCCAGACAGGCCGGAAACGGCTTCTCAGGCAAAGGCTGGGTGCACCAAAAACTTACGCCGCATTCGCCTATGCGCACCGAGAACAACCCTTCCTGTTGCGTAGAATCAATCGGACAGTCAGAGATAATCATATCCAGCTTATGCTGACTGAGTTGATCCAGCAGCATCTCGTGCGTTGATTCAAAACAGCGCAGATGGATTTGTTCATCTTCCACCACCGCGGCATTCAACACACGGCTGACCAGCTGTTTGGATAGCGCATCCGCCACGCCGACATCAAACAGCAAGTTAGACTCTTTGCGGTAGTTCACGATATCCAGCATTTCCTGGCTTAACGTGAACATTTTATCCGCATAACGAAAGACTAACTCGCCTAACTCGCTTGGCTCCAGCCCACGCCCCTTCCGCTTGAACAACTTTCCTTGTAAACGTTCTTCAAGCGCTTTGATCTGCCCGGTTATGGTCTGCGGTGTCAGATAAAGCGCTTCTGCTGCACCAACCACCGAACCTTCTTTATAGACATGCCAAAAGTAATACAGGTGGTTGTAATTTATGTGAGACATACTCTCTCCCTGAAAATTGTCACGAAAGGGTTATCCTGTCAGGCGGATGCGTTTAACCGGGTGCGTAACCAGCAGTAACCAATTACCGCCGACAGCAAGGAGCCAATCAGGATCCCCAGTTTCGCCCAGTTAATCAGCCCAGGATCGACATTACCAAACGCCAGGCTGGCGATGAAAATCGACATCGTAAAGCCAATACCGCACAGAATCCCGACCGCCATGATCTGCTGGAAATTCGTTCCTTCAGGTAATTGCGCCAGCTTTAAGCGTAACGCCAGCCAGCAAAACAGGCTGATACCCAGCGGTTTACCAATCAACAGACCTGCAATAATCCCCAGCGGTAATACGGAGGTCAGCCCATCAATGGTGACACCCTGCAGTGAAACACCCGCGTTAGCGAAGGCAAACAGCGGCAGGATCAGGTATGCCACCCACGGATGCAAAACATGCTCCAGACGCTTTGCCGGTGAACGTCCGTGTTTTTCCTTTAACGGAATGAAGAAACCGACGATCACGCCCGCCAGCGTCGCATGCACGCCGGACTTCAGGACTGCCGTCCACAGCACCACGCCCACCAGAATATAAATCCCGGTACGTCTCACGCCACACAGATTCAAGGCCGCCAGGACGAGAATGGCACACGCGGCAACGCCCAGCGACAGCAGCGAGAGATCGCTGGTGTAGAACAGCGCGATGATCACGATAGCGCCAAGATCATCGATAATCGCCAAAGCCATGAGGAAGATTTTCAGCGCCAACGGAACACGACTGCCCAACAGTGCCAGCACGCCTAATGCAAAAGCGATATCCGTTGCAGCCGGGATCGCCCACCCTTCACGGGTAATAGGGTCAGCATAGTTGAATGCCAGATACAGCAGCGCCGGGACAATCATCCCCCCGATAGCGGCAATGATCGGAAATGCCGCCTGACGCAGACTGGCCAGCGAGCCTTGCATTAACTCGCGTTTTACCTCCAGACCAATCAACAAGAAGAACACCGCCATCAACGCGTCGTTGATCCACAGCAGCATATTTTTGTTGATCTCAAGCGCGCCAACCCGCAGTTGAACGGGCGTTTCCAGAAAGGCATGGTACCATCCACTGGTGACCCCGATATTTGCCATCAACATAGCGATGACGGCTGCGATGATCAGGATGATGCCCCCCGAGGCGTCACTACTAAAAAAACGATGCAGATGTTTCACTTTTATTCTCTCTATTGGGTGAATACTTCGTAAATACTATCTTACACCCTCAAAAAGCTCGTTAAAATTAGATTATTCATGATAGATAGATCGGTTTTTACGAACAAATAGACTGAAATTAAAAAAGATTTTCCGAACGGAAAACAGAAATAAAAAAGCCTGAAACTTTTCAGTCCCAGGCTTTTTATCAAATATTGAGTCGAGAGAATCAGCGCGTCAAATCGTCAAAGAACTTCTTCACGCCGTCGAAGAAGCTTTTGGAGCGCGGGCTGTTTTGCTCGCCGGTCGGGCCGCCAAAACTGTCCTGCAGGTCTTTCAGCAACTGCTTCTGCTTGTCGTTCAGACCCACTGGGGTTTCAACAACGACACGACACAGCAGATCGCCCTGAGCGCCACCGCGTACAGACTTGACGCCCTTTCCACGCATGCGGAACAATTTGCCGGTCTGCGTCTCGCCCGGAATCTTCAACTTCACGCGACCGTCCAGCGTCGGGACTTCAATCTCGCCGCCCAGCGCTGCCATCGCAAAGTTAATCGGTACTTCGCAATACAGGTTATTGCCTTCACGCTCAAAAATTGGGTGCTGTTTTACCTGCACCTGAACGTATAAATCGCCTGCTGGCGCGCCATGCTCACCGGCTTCACCTTCACCCGCTAAACGAATACGGTCGCCGGTATCAACGCCTGCCGGGATTTTAACGGACAGCGTTTTGCTTTTCTCAACGCGACCATGACCGTGACATTTGTTGCACGGATCTTTGATCAGCGTACCGCGACCCTGACAATGTGGACAGGTCTGCTGTACGGCAAAAAAGCCCTGGCGCATCTGCACCTGGCCGGAACCGTGACAGGTTGGACAGGTTTGCGGCTGAGTACCTGACTTCGCGCCGCTGCCATGGCAGACGTCACACTCTTCCAGCGTCGGAATACGGATCTCTTTGGTGACGCCACGCACGGCTTCTTCCAGAGTGAGATCCATGTTGTAACGTAAATCAGCACCACGTGAGGCGCGCTGACGACCACGACCGCCGCCAAAGATATCGCCAAACACGTCACCAAAGATATCGCTGAAGTCAGCCCCGCCGCCGAAACCGCCGCCGCCGCCCATGCCGCCTTGCTCAAACGCGGCATGACCGTACTGATCGTAAGCCGCGCGTTTTTGCGCATCGGTCAGGATCTCGTACGCTTCTTTGATCTCTTTAAACTTGGCTTCAGCCTCTTTATCACCCTGGTTGCGATCCGGGTGATATTTCATGGCCAGGCGCTTGTAGGCCTTTTTGATTTCACGCTCTTCCGCTGATTTGGAAACGCCTAAAATCTCGTAATAGTCTTGCTTTGCCATTGGTTTTTTTAAGCCCCTTAACATACAAGCACGGGCGAAGAGGAAACCTCTACGCCCGTGCCGATTAACTACCCTGCATCAGGGCGATTATTTTTTGTCTTTCACTTCTTCAAACTCAGCGTCGACAACGTCGTCATCTTTCGCATTGTTTGCAGAAGCATCAGCGCCTGCTGCACCAGCCTGCTGCTGTGCGTGCTGCTGCTGCGCGATTTCCATCAGTTTCTGGGAAACCTGAGCCAGCGCCTGCATTTTCGCTTCGATATCCGCTTTGTCTTCGCCTTTCAGAGACGTTTCCAGCGCGGTCAGTGCAGACTCAATGGCAGTTTTGTCGTCAGCCGGCAGCTTGTCGCCTGCTTCTTCAACCTGCTTACGAGTGCTGTGCAGCAGATGGTCGCCCTGGTTACGAGTCTGAACCAGCTCTTCGAACTTACGGTCAGATTCTGCGTTCGCTTCTGCTTCGCGAACCATTTTCTGGATTTCTTCTTCGTTCAGACCAGAAGAAGCCTTGATGGTGATCTTCTGCTCTTTACCGCTGTTTTTGTCTTTCGCGGAAACGTGCAGGATACCGTCGGCATCGATATCAAAGGTAACTTCGATCTGCGGCATACCGCGCGGAGCCGGGCTGATACCATCCAGGTTAAACTGACCCAGATCTTTGTTATCGGCAGCACGTTTACGTTCACCCTGCAGCACATGGATGGTTACCGCAGACTGGTTGTCTTCAGCGGTAGAGAACACCTGGCTGTGCTTGGTCGGGATAGTGGTGTTTTTCGCGATCAGTGGCGTCATCACGCCGCCCATGGTTTCGATACCCAGAGACAGCGGGGTAACGTCCAGCAGCAGTACGTCTTTCACATCACCCGTCAATACACCACCCTGAACGGCAGCACCGATTGCCACGGCTTCGTCCGGGTTAACGTCTTTACGCGGCTCTTTACCGAAGAATTCAGCAACTTTCTTCTGCACCATCGGCATACGCGTCTGACCACCAACGAGAATAACGTCGTTGATATCAGAAACAGACAGGCCAGCGTCCTGCAGAGCAACTTTCAGCGGCTCGATAGAACGGTTAACCAGGTCTTCAACCAGGCTTTCCAGTTTCGCACGGGTCACTTTGATGTTCATGTGTTTCGGACCAGTCGCGTCTGCAGTGATGTACGGCAGGTTCACGTCGGTCTGCTGAGCGGAAGACAGCTCGATCTTCGCTTTCTCAGCGGCTTCTTTCAGACGCTGCATCGCCAGCGGGTCATTACGCAGGTCGATACCCTGATCTTTCTTAAACTCGTCAACCAGGTAGTTGATCATACGGCTGTCGAAGTCTTCACCACCCAGGTGGGTATCACCGTTGGTTGCCAGAACTTCGAAGGTTTTTTCGCCGTCAACTTCGTCGATTTCGATAATAGAGATATCGAAAGTACCACCACCGAGGTCATATACCGCGATAGTGCGGTTGCCGACTTCTTTATCCAGACCGTAAGCCAGTGCAGCTGCGGTTGGTTCGTTGATGATACGTTTTACTTCCAGACCTGCGATACGGCCGGCGTCTTTGGTTGCCTGACGCTGAGCATCGTTAAAGTATGCAGGTACGGTGATAACCGCTTCAGTTACCGGTTCACCCAGGTAATCTTCAGCCGTTTTCTTCATTTTCTTCAGCACTTCTGCAGAGATCTGCGGCGGTGCCATTTTCTGACCTTTTACGTCAATCCAGGCATCACCGTTGTCAGCACCGATGATTTTGTACGGCATGATGGCTTCATCACGCTGTACTTCTTCGTCCTGGAAGCGGCGGCCAATCAGGCGTTTAATCGCAAACAGGGTGTTTTGCGGGTTTGTCACTGCCTGACGTTTAGCCGGCTGACCAACCAGAGTTTCACCATCCTGGGTATAAGCAATGATAGAAGGCGTGGTGCGATCGCCCTCGGCGTTCTCCAGCACACGTGCAGTAGTGCCATCCATAATCGCTACACAAGAGTTGGTAGTACCCAGGTCGATACCAATAATTTTACCCATCTAAACGTCTCCACTAAAAATTCGGTCATCATGTGGTTGTGAATCTGTAATAAGGGCGAAACGTGCGGTTTCAACTACCCTGAATCGTTTTTTTTCAGACTCACCACTGCGGTTGACTACTAAGTGGGGTCGTAACCCACTTCATCAAGGGGGGCATGAAAAATTTTTTTAGCGCAGAAGCAATAAATTTGCCGAAAAAAGGCACAAAACTACAAAAAATGAATAATCGCCAATAAAAATTAATTCATAAAGCCAATTAATAAAACGCTGTTATTCACATAAAAATTGTAATAAAAAGAAAAGATTACGTGAATGAATCGTTTTTGCGTCGGCGGTAAACTAGCGCGAAGCCACGCACTTTTGCAGCCGTCAAAGAGAAATTTCATGAAATCCGTTTTAACCCTTTCCGCCACCCTGCTTATGGGCCTGGTGTTGAGCAGCGCCGCTCACGCTAACGATCATAAAGTTCTGGGGATGATTGCTATGCCGCGCAACGCAACTAACGATCTCACGCTCAAAATTCCCGTTTGTCGGGTGGTGAAGCGTATTCAACTCACCGCCGATCGAGGCGATATTAACCTTAACGGCGCATCCGTTTACTTCAAAGCTGCGCGCACCTCCAGCCAAAGCCTGAACGTCCCGTCATCCATTAAAGAGGGACAAACCACTAATTGGATCAATATTAATAGCGACAACGACAATAAACGCTGCGTATCCAAAATCACTTTTTCAGGCCAGTCGGTAAACTCCTCTGACATGGCGACGCTTAAAGTCATCGGCGACGACTAACTACGCCCTTTTATTCAGAAGCCATAGAAAACATGAATGTCACGTATTTGCATGACGACGACCTCGACTTTCTGCAGCATTGCAGTGAGGAACAACTCGCCACGATTACTCGCCTGTTAACGCATAATGAAAAAGGGAAAGCCCGTCTGTCGAGCGTTCTGAGCCACAACGAATTATTTAAATCGATGGAAGGACACCCGGAACAGCACCGCCGCAACTGGCAACTGATCGCCGGCGAACTTCAGCATTATGGTGGCGACAGCATTGCCAATAAACTTCGTGGCCATGGAAAGCTGTATCGGGCGATTTTACTGGATGTTTCGAAGCGCCTGAAGCTTAAAGCCGACAAAGCGATGCCCACGTATGAAATTGAACAGTATTTGCTGGAACACTTTCTACGGAATGCCTGGCAAAAAATGGATGCGGACCATAAGCAGGAATTTTTGCAGGCCGTTGAGGCAAAAGTCTCTGAACTGGAAGAGTTACTGCCGCTATTAATGAAGGATCGCCATCTGGCGACTGGCGTTGCTCATTTGCTCTCCGGTCAGCTTACGCAGATCCTGCGTACCCATGCCGCAGTTAGCGTCATCGGGCATGGATTGCTACGCGGCGCAGGGCTTGGCGGCCCGGTCGGCGCGGCTTTAAACGGGGTTAAAGCGGTGAGCGGCAGCGCCTATCGCGTGACGATTCCGGCGGTGCTACAAATCGCCTGTCTGCGAAGAATGATCAACAACACACAAGCGTGATGTCCATCACAGGGAAAATAATTCATTTTCCCTTTGTTAGATCATAGACAGTCCGCTTTCCCCTGATTATCATGCCGCGCCCCGAAGACAGTGATCGTTATTCGGGGAAACTATTTCACCATTCAATCAATGATGATTTTGAGGAATTATGGGCAACACTAAGTTGGCTAATCCGGCACCGCTGGGCCTGATGGGCTTTGGCATGACCACCATTCTGCTTAACCTGCATAACGCGGGTTTCTTCGCCTTTGACGTTATTATTCTGGCGATGGGCATTTTCTACGGCGGTATCGCGCAAATTTTTGCCGGGCTGCTGGAATATAAAAAAGGCAACACCTTCGGTTTAACCGCCTTTACCTCCTACGGCTCGTTCTGGCTGACGCTGGTTGCGATCCTGATCATGCCGAAAATGGGCCTGGCGGATGCAACCAACGGCCAGTTCCTGGGCGTATACCTGGGTCTGTGGGGCGTGTTCACACTGTTCATGTTCTTCGGCACGCTGAAAGCTGCGCGTGCGCTGCAGTTTGTCTTCCTGAGCCTGACGGTGCTGTTCGCGCTGCTGGCCGTAGGCAACATTGCAGGTAACGAAGCGATCATCCATGTTGCTGGCTGGGTTGGCTTAGTGTGTGGTACAAGCGCCATTTACCTGGCGATGGGCGAAGTGCTGAACGAACAGTTTGGCCGTACCATCCTGCCGATTGGTGAAGCGCACTAATCTGACGCTATCCCCCCGGACGGGGGGATATTCCTTACAAGCGCTGTAACTCTCCCTGCACGCTGGTATCGCGATGATAAATATCCTGTCGCAGCCAAATCCCCAGCCCTAACCCCACCAGCGATAACGCCAGTACATACCAGGCAGGAGCCATTGGCGACACGCTCATTAACATCGTCACAGCGATTGGCGTCAGACCACCAAAAATGGCGTACGAAACGTTGTAAGAAAACGAGATGCCGGTAAAGCGGACTTCCGCTGGAAACGCTCGTACCATGACATAAGGCACAGCCCCCACCACGCCAACGCACAAGCCCACCAGCCCATACAACAAGAACAAATGCTGAGGATGGCTACCGGTCAGATGATAGAAAAGCCAGCTCGAACAGGCCAGTAGCAGGCTACCGACAATAAAGGTTTTGCTGGCGCCAACCCGGTCGACAATAAACCCGGCCAGCAGACAACCGACGCACAGCATAATGGTCGCGACACTGTTGGCTTGTAATGTCAATGCTGGCGCAAAGCCATACTGTTTCTGCAGCCAGACTGGCGACATCAGGATCACCACCACGATCCCGGCCGATAACAGCCAGGTCAGCAGCATGGAAATGACCACCGCTTTTTTATGTTTGCTCACCACCGACTTTACCGGTAGCTCTTGCGCCAACGCCTTACGCTGCTGCATTTCGAGGAAGATGGGCGTTTCCTGCAGCCAGCGGCGCAGATACATCGCCACCAGCCCAAACACGCCGCCCAGCAGGAAAGGAATACGCCAGCCGTAGTCATGCACCGCTTGCTGCGTCAGGCTGGTGTTCACCAGCGTTGCAACAACCGACCCCAACAGAATCCCCACAGTAAGCCCGGCAGTCAGCGTGCCGCAGGCGATACCGATGCGACGCTCCGGTACGTGTTCCGCCACGAACACCCACGCCCCCGGCACTTCGCCCCCAATGGCTGCGCCCTGCAAAATGCGCATCAGTAATAACAGTAACGGCGCGAGGATCCCCATTGAGGCATAGGTAGGCAACAAGCCAATCGCCAGCGTCGGTATCGCCATCAACAAAATGCTCAGGGTAAACATTTTCTTGCGTCCGACCAGGTCGCCAAAATGCGCCATAATGATGCCGCCCAATGGACGCGCCAGGTATCCGGCGGCAAAAATGCCGAAAGTTTGAACCTGACGTAGCCATTCAGGGATATCGGCCGGGAAGAAAAGTTCGCCAACAACCGCGGCAAAGAAGACGAAGATAATGAAATCATAAAACTCAAGCGCCCCGCCGAGGGCAGCAAGCGTAAGGGTTTTATAATCCTGGCGATTCAGGGGTCGAGTGTGTTGTGACATAGCAAACCATGAGTCAGTGGAGTAATTGAATATGTCTGTCGATATATGTAAATCAAAAATTACTATATCGTAAACAATTCAATACTCCACCTTCATTGTTACTTATATCACGACCAGGCTACTTTCAGGCATTTGTATCGCGGATCGCGCTTTTAGGGCGAAAAGATGCTACTACTGCCGGTGCAGTCTCGACATAAGGCCCATCTAACAGCTGTATACAATACGGTACACTTGCAAAAATGCCTGGCACGATGACCTTACCATCGGCATCTTTCACGCCTTCCAGCGTTTCTTTGATCGATTTCGGCTGCCCAGGCAGATTCAGGATCAGCGCCTGTTTGCGAATCACGCCAACCTGACGGGAAAGGATTGCGGTTGGCACAAAGTGCAGACTTATCTGGCGCATTTGCTCACCAAAACCAGGCATCTGGCGGTCGGCTACGGCCAGCGTAGCGTCTGGCGTTACGTCGCGACGTGCCGGCCCCGTTCCGCCGGTCGTCAGTACCAGATGACAGCTCATTTCATCAACCAGCTCGCATAAGGTTTGTTCGATGATCGCCTGTTCATCCGGGATCAGCCGTGTTTGCAGCTCAAAAGGGGTTGTTAGGGCTGATGCCAGCCACTCTTCAAGGGCCGGGATACCTTTATCCTGGTAAACGCCGCTGGAAGCACGATCAGAAATGGACACCAGGCCAATGCGTAAAGTATTCATGATTATTCCGTTTAAACAGTCTCGTTAAACAGAATGATACACTGCGAAAGGAAGGACAGACAGGTTTCAGAAGAGGTAGCGTGACCCCTGTCAGGGCCACGCCGAAATGATTACAGCAGATCGCCGATCATTTTTTCCAGTTTGCCCTGGTCTACAGCAAACTTACGGATACCGTCCGCCAGTTTGTCTACAGCCATTGGATCCTGGTTGTGCTGCCACAGGAACTCAGCTTCAGTGATACGTGCAGGACGCGCTTTCACTTCGCCAGAGAAGGACAGTTTACGTTCGATAGCGCCTTCGCTTTCCGCCAGCTCTTTCAGCAGTGCCGGTGCAATCGTCAGACGATCGCAGCCCGCCAGCTCGATGATTTCACCGATGTTACGGAAGCTCGCGCCCATAACTACGGTTTCGTAACCGTGCTGTTTGTAGTACTCGTAGATTTCCGTTACGGAAACCACGCCCGGATCTTCTGCCGGTGCATACTCTTTCTTGTCGGTGTTGGCTTTGTACCAGTCAAGAATACGACCAACGAACGGAGAAATCAGGTATACGCCAGCTTCTGCACAAGCGCGCGCCTGCGCGAAAGAGAACAGCAGAGTCAGGTTACAGTTGATGCCTTCTTTTTCCAGCTGCTCAGCGGCACGAATGCCCTGCCAGGTTGAAGCCAGTTTGATCAGAATGCGATCGTTGCTGATGCCAGCATCGTTGTACAGTTTAATCAGACGTTTTGCTTTCGCGATGGATGCGTCGGTGTCGTAGGACAGGCGAGCGTCAACTTCTGTGGAAATGCGACCCGGGACCAGTTTCAGGATCTCCAGACCAATGTTTACCGCCAGTTTGTCGGTCGCGTCGACGACCTGCTGCGCGCGGTCGTTGCTCTGCTGCTTAGCCCAGGCTACAGCGTCATCAATCAGCTTGCGATATTCCGGGATCTGCGCTGCGTTAAGAATGAGAGAAGGGTTAGTTGTGGCATCCTGAGGCTGATACAGCTTCATTGCCGCGATGTCTCCGGTGTCGGCCACTACTGTGGTGAACTGACGAAGGGAGGTCAATTTGTCCGTCATGATAGTGATTCTCTTTAAACAGCTTGTTAGGGGGATGTAACCGATCTTCCCTGATGATAGCACGACGCACTCTCAGCGCAACCGCCTGTATTGTCCGACCTGCCGCTCAGCCCTGATTACGCAGCTCAAAGCCTGAGATGCGCAATTAAGGGATATACCTGTTGTTATGATAAACTCGCGTAATCAATCTACTTAGAAGGTATATACTGGTCGATAATTGGTAGCGCTTACATGGGATTATTCGCGCTTACCGGCATCAACAAGAGGGATGTTAATGCCTGATTTTTTCGCATTTATTAATGAAATACTCTGGGGCTCGGTAATGATCTACCTCCTGCTTGGCGCAGGATGTTGGTTCACCTGGCGTACGGGGTTCATCCAGTTTCGCTACATTCGCCAGTTTGGCAGAAGTCTTAAAAACAGCATCAGCCCGCAACCGGGCGGTTTAACTTCCTTTCAGGCTTTATGCACCAGTCTTGCCGCGCGGATCGGCAGCGGAAATCTGGCGGGCGTGGCGTTGGCAATCGCCGCAGGCGGCGCGGGAGCCGTTTTCTGGATGTGGGTCTCGGCAGTCATTGGGATGGCAACCTCGTTTGCCGAATGCTCACTTGCGCAACTGTATAAAGAACGCGACAGCAAGGGACAGTTTCGCGGCGGTCCTGCGTGGTATATGGCGCGTGGACTGGGTATGCGCTGGATGGGCGTGCTTTTTGCCATCTTTTTACTCATCGCATATGGACTGATTTTTAACAGCGTGCAGGCAAACTCGGTCTCGCGCGCACTTGCTTTTGCTTTCGATATCCCTCCTCTCTTCTCCGGTATCGCCCTGGCTATCGCATCATTACTGGTCATCGTCGGCGGTATTAAAGGAGTTGCCCGTCTGATGCAATGGTTTGTTCCGGTGATGGCTCTGTTGTGGGTCGGTTGTAGCCTCGTCATCTGCCTTTGGCATTTCGCTCAGCTTCCCGACATTATCATAACCATCGTTAAAAGTGCCTTTGGCTGGCAGGAAGCCGCCGCCGGCGCCGCCGGGTATACGCTAAGCCAGGCCATTGCCAGCGGCTTTCAACGCGGTATGTTCTCGAATGAGGCCGGAATGGGCTCAACCCCGAACGCCGCCGCCTCGGCTGCGTCATGGCCTCCGCATCCTGCGGCACAAGGCATTGTGCAAATGATCGGTGTTTTAGGCGATACGCTGATTCTTTGTACGGCCAGTGCGATGATCGTTCTGCTGGCGGGTAATGGCACCAGTTCTATACCCATTGAAGGCATCCAGTTGCTGCAAAGAGCGATGGTCTCGCTGACGGGTGAATGGGGCGCCGGATTCGTCGCCTTTATTGTGATCCTGTTTGCCTTTAGCTCTATCGTCGCCAACTACATCTATGCGGAAAACAACCTTATTTTCCTGAAGCTGGACAATATCCGGGTAATTTGGCTATTACGTATCGCGACCGTGAGCACCGTTGTCGGCGGCACATTACTCAGCTTCCCGCTGCTCTGGCAACTTGCTGACATCATCATGGCCTGTATGGCCATCACTAACCTGACGGCGATTTTACTGCTCTCACCGGTTGTCCATACCCTCGCCAGCGACTATCTGCGCCAGCGTAAACTCGGGGTGCGCCCGGAATTTGATCCGCGCCGTTATCCTGATATCAGGCAGCAGCTTGCGCCCGAAAGCTGGGATGAAACGCCGCGTGATTAACGCGGCAATCGCAACCATCGATCAATTCTGTCCATTTTTTTGCTAAAGTCGCAGTAAATTTCCTGCAAGGACTGGATATGCTGATTCTGATTTCACCTGCAAAAACGCTCGACTACCAAAGTCCTCTGGCAACCACACGCCACACGCTGCCCGAACTGCTGGATCACTCGCAGCAGCTTATTCACGTGGCGCGACAACTCTCCGCGCCGCAGATTGGCAAGCTGATGGGAATTAGCGACAAGCTGGCGGATCTGAACGCCACCCGTTTCCATGACTGGCAGCCCGATTTCACACCGGAGAATGCGCGTCAGGCTATTCTGGCGTTTAAAGGCGACGTTTATACCGGGCTGCAGGCTGAAACCTTCAGCGAAGCGGATTTTGACTTCGCTCAGCAGCATTTACGCATGTTGTCCGGGCTGTACGGCGTGTTGCGTCCGCTGGATTTGATGCAGCCTTACCGTCTGGAGATGGGCATTCGTCTGGCCAATCCAAAGGGGAAAGATCTTTACCAGTTCTGGGGCGATACCATCACCGACAAACTTAACGAAGCGCTGGAAGCGCAAGGCGACAGCGTGGTGATTAACCTCGCATCAGATGAATATTTTAAATCTGTGAAGCCGAAAAAGCTGAACGCCGAACTTATCAAACCGGTCTTCCTCGATGAGAAGAACGGTAAGTTCAAAGTCATCAGCTTTTATGCCAAAAAAGCGCGTGGCCTGATGAGCCGCTACATCATTGAAAATCGCTTAACTCAGCCAGAGCAACTGACGGCATTTACCAGTGAAGGCTATTTCTTTGATGAAGAAGCGTCAGGGAATGGCGAACTGGTGTTTAAACGCCACGAGCAGTAGTGTACATGCCGGATGGCGGCTAACGCCTTATCCGGCCTACAGGTTTTGCAGGCCCGCTAAGCACAGCGCCAGCGGGCACCACCTTTAACCGCGGGTCATCATCAGCTTACGCAGCGCAGCAAAATCAGCAGGCAGGTGATGAGAGAGCAGCGGCAAATCAGCGCGCTCCGCCAGCTCTTTTGGCAGAGCCAGCGTAAGCTCAAGAATCTCTTCAACGCTTTCCTTAAACTTCGCCGGATGCGCGGTGCCGAGGAACAAGCCATACTCGCCAGGATTCAACTGGTCACGCAGCGCACGGTAAGCCACCGCCGCATGCGGTTCTGAGGTGTACCCCATTTCATGCAGCTCGCGCATCGTATCCTGAGTGGTAGCATCGTCAACGGCGGCATACCCCAGCTCATTCAGACGCCAGATTTTACGGCGGAACAGTTCTTCCACACGCGGCCAGTTGTTCGGCTGGCTGACATCCATCGCGTTGGATAACGTCGCCTGCGTCGCCTTCGGCGCCCACTCGCCTTCTGCAAGGAAGCGTGGAACCGTATCGTTGACGTTGGTCGCCGCAATAAAGCGCTTCACCGGCAAGCCCAGCGATTTCGCCAGCAGTCCGGCGGTCAGATCGCCAAAGTTGCCGCTGGGAACGGAAATAACCAGCTGGTTGCGCGCTTCTTGCGGCAGTTGAGCCACAGCTTCAAAGTAGTAACAGATTTGCGCCAGCAGACGGCTGATATTGATTGAGTTAGCCGAATTCAGCCCCAGCGCTACCTTCAGTTCTTCGTCATCAAACGCCTGTTTCACCAACGCCTGGCAAGCATCAAAATCACCATCAATAGCGACGGTTTCAATGTTACCGCCCAGCGTACAGAACAGTTTTTCCTGTAATGGGCTGATCTTGCCGTTCGGGTAGAGGATCACCACGCGAACGTTCGGCAGACCATAAAACGCATGCGCCACCGCAGCACCGGTATCGCCGGAGGTCGCCGTCAGAATCGTTACCGGTTTGTCGCCGCTGATGTGCGTCAGCATCTGCGCCATAAAGCGCCCGCCAAAGTCTTTAAATGCCAGTGTAGGACCGTGGAACAGCTCCAGACAGCCAATGTCCGCTGCAACCTGAGCAACCGGCGCCGGGAACGCAAACGCCGCGCGTACGCGCTCTTCCAGGATCTCCTGCGAGATCTCGTCGCCAATAAATGCGGAAAGGATCTTAGCGCTGCGGCTAACGAAGTCCTGGTTCAGCATCTCATCCACTTCTGTCAGATTGAATTCCGGCAGATCGTGCGGAAAAAACAACCCCTGATTCTTGCCAAGCCCTTGCGTGACGGCCTGCGCAAAGCTGACCTGTTCGTTATGATCTTTCAGATTATAGAGTTTCATTGATTATCCCAGTACCCGTGCGCCTGCCGTGTCCAACCGGCAAATATGAACAAAGCCTTCCTGATTTTGCAGATAATGTTTAGCCAGCCAGTCTGCAACACGCTGCGCCGTATCCGGCTTATCGCACAAGGCGAACAGCGTCGGTCCTGACCCGGAGATCCCGCTGGCCAACGCGCCGATTTCCGCTACCGCCTGACGCGCCTGGCTGAAGCCTGGCAGCAAGCGGGTACGATACGGCTCAGCGATGACATCTTTCATCAGCTTCGCGGCCAGAAGAGGCTGACGGGAATAGCAGGCATGGATAAACCCTGCCAGATGCCGCCCGTGGGCGATGCAGTCCTGACGGCGATACTGCGCAGGTAAAATGGCCCGCGCTTCCGCCGTCGACACTTTAATCCCCGGATACGCCAGTACCCACAGCCACTCATCAAAGCCTGGCACCTGCTGGCTGATAATGCCGTTTTCTTCGATCATTAACTGCATACCGCCCAAAAAGCACGGGGCAACATTATCGTAATGAATACTGCCGGAGATACGTCCTTCCAGCTCTCCCATGATCGCCAACAGGCGCGTGTCGTTGAGCGGTTTCCCACAGTGCTCGTTCATGGCGACTAACGCCGCCACAACGGAACAGGCGCTGGAACCTAACCCGGAGCCAATCGGCATATTTTTTTCCAGCGTCATTGCCACCGGAACGGTTTTACCCAGCTCCTGACAGAACCGCTCCCAGCACTGATAGACGATATTTTCTCGCGGCTCAGAAGGCAGTTTGTCAGCAAAGCGCCCAAGATTATTCAGACTGAACTGGTCGGCTGGCTCAACAGAGACCACATCACCCAATAGCGAACCGTCTACGGGGGTTACCGCCGCCCCGAGAACATCAAATCCGACGCTCATATTGGCGCTGGAAGCCGGGGCATAAACTCTTACCATGTCAGACTCCTAACTTCCATGAAAGGGTACGTAGCAGGTCGGCAAATACGCCCGCCGCCGTTACGTCATTACCTGCGCCGTATCCGCGCAGCACCAACGGTAACGGCTGATAGTAATGGCTATAGAACGCCAGCGCGTTTTCACCGTTTTTCACTTTGAACAGCGGATCGTTGCCGTCTACTGCATCAATTTTCACGCGACAGACACCGTCTTCTTCAATATTGCCAACATAGCGCAATACTTTCCCCTCATCACGAGCTTTCGCCACGCGCGCGGCAAAGGCGTCATCCAGTTGCGACAACTTCGCCATAAAGGCGGGAACATCACCGGAATCATCAAATTCTGTTGGCAGGACCGGTTCAATGACAATGTCAGACAGCTCCAGCTCACGGCCGGTTTCACGGGCCAGGATCAGCAGCTTACGCGCCACATCTGTACCGGAAAGATCATCACGCGGATCGGGCTCGGTATAGCCCAGCTCACGCGCCATGGTGGTCGCCTGCGAGAAGCTCATGCCTTCATCCAGCTTGCCAAAAATAAACGACAGCGAACCGGAAAGGATGCCGGAGAATCGTTGCAGTTCATCGCCTGCGCTGAGCAGGTTTTGCAGGTTTTCAATAACCGGCAAGCCCGCGCCCACGTTGGTGTCGTACAGGAATTTACGTCGCGACTTCGCCGCAGCAAAACGCAGTTGATGGTAGTAATCCATCGACGACGTATTGGCCTTTTTGTTCGGGGTGACCACATGGAAGCCTTCGCGCAGGAAGTCGGCATACTGATCCGCCACCGCCTGGCTTGAGGTACAGTCGACAATCACCGGATTGAGCAGATGATATTCTTTCACCAGACGAATTAAACGCCCAAGGTTGAAAGGCTCTTTCGCACACTCCAGCTCAGACTGCCAGTTTTCCAGATTCAGACCGTGGACGTTGGTCAGCAGGGCCTTCGAGTTCGCCACGCCGCACACGCGCAAATCGATATGCTTGTTTTTCAGCCAGGTTTGCTGACGTTTAAGCTGCTCCAGCAGCGCACCGCCCACCCCACCGACACCAATCACAAACACTTCAATCACCTGATCGGTATTGAACAGCATCTGATGGGTCACGCGTACGCCGGTGGTGGCGTCGTCGTTGTTCACCACCACCGAAATAGAACGCTCAGAAGACCCCTGGGCGATCGCCACGATATTGATGTTCGCACGAGCCAGCGCGGCAAAGAATTTCGCCGAGATGCCGCGCAACGTGCGCATACCGTCGCCAACCACCGAGATGATAGCCAGACGCTCAGTCACCGCCAGCGGCTCCAGCAGACCTTCTTTCAGCTCGAGATAGAATTCATCCTGCATCGCGCGCTGCGCACGCGCGCAGTCGCCCTGCGGGACACAGAAGCTGATGCTGTATTCAGAAGAGGATTGCGTGATCAGCACCACCGAGATGCCTGCACGCGACATCGCGGCGAAAACGCGCGCCGCCATGCCCACCATACCTTTCATTCCAGGGCCGGAGACGCTAAACATCGCCATGTTATTGAGGTTAGAAATGCCTTTTACCGGCAAGTCGTCGTCATCACTGCTGGCACCGATCAGCGTACCGGGCGCTTGCGGATTGCCGGTATTTTTAATCAGGCACGGGATCTGGAACTGGGCAATAGGGGTAATGGTGCGCGGATGTAGTACTTTAGCGCCGAAGTAAGAAAGCTCCATCGCTTCCTGATAAGACATCGACTTCAGCAGTCGGGCATCGGGTACCTGACGCGGATCGCAGGTATATACGCCGTCGACATCGGTCCAGATCTCGCAACAGTCCGCACGCAAACAGGCGGCCAGTACGGCGGCGGAGTAGTCAGAGCCATTACGCCCCAGCACCACTAACTCACCTTTTTCATTCCCGGCGGTAAATCCGGCCATCAGAATCATATGGTCCGCTGGAATACGGCTGGCGGCAATGCGGCGCGTAGACTCGGCGATATCAACAGTAGATTCGAGGTAATGGCCAACCGCCAGCAGTTTCTCAACCGGGTCGATGACCGTCACGTTGTGCCCGCGCGCTTCCAGCAGGCCAGCCATGATGGCGATCGACATTTTTTCGCCACGGCAGATAAGCGCGGCATTGATGCTGTCCGGGCACTGCCCCAACAGGCTGATACCGTGCAGGACGTGCTTAATCTGAGCAAACTCTTGTTCAACCAAGGCTTTGAGCGGAGCCAGCGGGAAACCCGCCTGCGCGGCGGCAAGACCAGCTAAAAGCTCTGAGAAAATGCGTTCGGCATCGCTGATGTTGGCTAAAGCATCCTGACCACCGATGGTCTTTTCAATCATCGCCACCAGATGGTTGGTAATTTTGGCGGGGGCAGAGAGAACGGTCGCGACCTGCCCCTGTCTGGCATTGCTTTCCAGAATGTCGGCAACCCGCAGAAATCGCTCTGCATTTGCCACTGATGTACCGCCGAACTTCAACACTCGCATGGTTTACCTCATTGCCTTTGGTCGAAAAAAAAGCCCGCACTGTTTAGGTGCGGGCTTTTTCTTGTGTTTCCTGTACGCGTCAGCCCGCACCGTTACCTGTGGTAATGGTGATGGTTGTGGTAATGGTGATGCTGATGCGTTTCATGATGTTGTGTGCTCTGTAATTATTATCTGTCTGTCTTGTATTCTTTTAGGGTTAAAGTATCTGCTGACCTAAGTCAATAAATTTTTAAATTGATCACATTCCGAAACTTGTTCATGAGCCACTGCTTGCCCTTTTACTTTCAACCAATACAGTATGTCCGACCCACTTGAAACCAAAACAAAACGCCAATGATAAAACATTAACCAGCATTTTATTTTGTTATGTTTTTTTCTATATCATGTAAAAAACGGTGCAGCATTGCCGTGTCTCGCTGCCCTAATAAGCCCATTCGTTGTTGCAGCCAGTCGGTGAGTTTGATGTCGTCAGAAACGTTCAGCGTGGCTAATAAACGTAAAACGCGCGCGCGCAATGCCTGCAACTGAAGTTCATCCGCTACCTCATTATTTTTGGCCGGTTGTTGTATTAAACCTGCTAATTGATAGCAATACACCATCACCGCCTGCCCCAGATTGAGTGAAGGGTAGTCAGCCACCATTGGTACCCCGGTAAGGATATCCGCCAGCGCTAATTCTTCGTTGGTCAGCCCGGAATCTTCGCGCCCAAACACCAGCGCGGCGTGATCCATCCATGCGGATTTTTCCTGCAACAGAGGAACGAGTTCGACCGGCGTGGCGTAATAATGAAACTTCGCCCGACTACGTGCCGTGGTCGCAACGGTAAAATCAACGTCGTGCAACGCTTCGGCAAGAGTTGGAAAAACGCTAATATTATCAATAATGTCGCCCGATCCATGTGCGACCCATCGCGTTGCTGGCTCCAGGTGGGCCTCGCTGTCCACGATCCGCAATTGAGTGAATCCCATGGTCTTCATCGCGCGGGCAGCCGCGCCAATATTTTCCGCTCTGGCAGGGGCAACCAGAATAATTGTTAAACGCATTTCGATACTCTTTTGGTCAGTCGGCAGGTAATAATGTGACGCACATCAACATATTACGCAGCGCGAATTTACATATTTTTAACAGAAATCACTGAAAAAGGATTTCGCATCCAATAAAAAATGCTAAACTATTTCCAACCTGTACTATTGCTTTTTATGTTAACAGAAGTTGCATATCCTGCTGTTTATCCATGATAATTTAATTTAAAATGGATAGCATTGATTGGATTCATTACATTTATTAATTAGCTCGTGCAACTAGTTGTAATATTGCAATTTTGTGATGAAAGCAAACATTTGGATGCGTTGATTTCATCAAACTGTTAACGTGCTACAATTGAACTTGATATATGTCAACGAAGCGTAGTTTTATTGGGTGTCCGGTACGTCTTAGCCTGTTATGTTGCTGTTAAAATGGTTAGGATGACAGCCGTTTTTGACACTGTCGGGTCCAGAGGGAAACTACCCACGACCAAGCTAATGATGTTGTTGACGTTGATGGAAAGTGCATCAAGAACGCAATTACGTACTTTAGTCATGTTACGCCGATCATGTTAATTTACGGCATGCATCAGGCAGGTCAGGGACTTTTGTACTTCCTGTTTCGATTTAGTTGGCAATTTAGGTAGCAAACATGCAGACCCCGCACATTCTTATCGTTGAAGACGAGTTAGTAACACGCAACACGTTGAAAAGCATTTTCGAAGCAGAAGGCTATGATGTATTCGAAGCGACAGATGGCGCGGAAATGCATCAGATTCTCTCTGAATATGACATCAACCTTGTGATTATGGATATCAATCTGCCTGGGAAAAATGGTCTCCTGTTAGCGCGCGAACTCCGCGAACAAGCTAACGTTGCGCTGATGTTCCTGACGGGCCGTGATAACGAAGTCGATAAAATACTCGGCCTCGAAATCGGCGCCGACGATTACATCACCAAGCCGTTTAACCCGCGCGAACTGACTATCCGTGCTCGTAACCTGCTGTCGCGTACCATGAATCTGGGTACCGTCAGCGAAGAACGCCGTAGCGTCGAGAGCTACAAGTTCAATGGCTGGGAGTTGGACATCAACAGCCGCTCTCTGATTGGTCCTGATGGCGAGCAGTATAAACTGCCACGCAGCGAATTCCGCGCCATGCTTCACTTCTGTGAGAATCCTGGCAAAATCCAGTCTCGCGCAGAACTGCTGAAAAAAATGACCGGTCGCGAACTGAAGCCACATGACCGTACCGTTGACGTGACTATCCGCCGCATTCGTAAACATTTCGAATCAACGCCGGATACGCCAGAAATCATCGCTACCATCCACGGTGAAGGCTACCGTTTCTGCGGCGACCTGCAGGATTAATTCGATCCTCACACGTACAAAAACGGCGCTTTATGCGCCGTTTTTCATTTCACCGCTCCGCTATTTCCATATACGTAATTCATCACTCTCATCGGGTTGCGGCTCAGGAAGCGCTTTCGACGTTGGTTTTGGCTGCGCCAGCGAGTGCCAGTCAAGATGACGCGTCAGGAACATCACGCCACACAGCGCGAATAACAGCACGCTGGTGCCAAGCAGTAAAGAACTGTCCTGCGAACGGAGCAACACCCACATCACGCCATCCAGCCCCAGCAGCGCTACGGTGAACAAAATACTCTTGCGCCAACCCTGTAATATCGCCTGCAGATATACACCGTTCATCAATGCGCCCACAAGGCTTGCCGTAATCCACGCGGCGGTAAAACCAATGTGTTCTGACAACGCCAGCAGCAACAGATAAAACATCACCAGCGATAACCCCACCAGCAGGTACTGCATCGGGTGCAGTCGAAGGCTGGTCATGCTTTCAAGCACAAAGAAAGACATAAAGGTCAGCACAATCAGCAAAATGGCATATTTTGTCGCCCTGTCCGTCAATTGATATTGATCCGCAGGCGTGGCGACAGCAACGCTAAATGCAGGCATTCCCTCCCAGCCAATCTTTTCACCATCAAAGCGTTCGCCGAGGTTATTGGCAAACCAACTGCTTTGCCACTGGGCACTGAATCCAGACTCACTGATTTCGCGCTTAGCCGGAAGAAAATCCCCAAGAAAGTTGGGATGCGGCCAATTGCTGGTTAAGGTCATTTCACTGTTACGGCCAACCGGAACGACGGAGAAGTCGCCGGTTCCGCTCAAATTAAGCGACAGCGCCATGCTGAGATTTTGCGCCGTCCAGCTCGCGTTGGGTAGCGGAATATGGATCCCCTGAGCACGCCCCGCCAGACCCGTTCCTGGCTCCACGGCCAGCGACGTGCCGTTAACCTGGGGGGCTTTCACTACGCCGATCCCACGCGCATCCCCCACGCCCACCACTATGAACGGTTTGCCGATACTGACATTAGGATGGTTTAAATCACTCAAACGTTCAGCGTTAAACTCGGCTTTCACCGCCAAATCGTTATGCCAGACCTGGCCTTCATAAATACCAATTTTACGCGCTTCAACGTTTTGGCTTCCCTCGACGACCAACGATTCCGGTAACCAGAAATGGATATAGCTGCGCTTACGCTGGACCTCTTTCCCCTCCTCCAGCTCGGTATAAAGTTCCGTCACCGGAACGGCAATCAACGGGCCGACCATCTTTTGCGGTCCGCTGGTGCTCTGGCGGATTGCATCTTCAACGTAATGGCGATAGTCCGATCGCTCAACGATTATCTGCCTGACCATTGTCAGGGGAATTAACAACAGCAGCATAGCGCCACCTAAGGTGACGATTTTCCAGAACAGGGGTGATTTCAACATAGCGTTCTCCTTTGCAATACCAACAAGGTAGAACAGCTATGTGCGGGGAATTTGAAGTTATGTGAAGTGACGGTGAAGCGTAAACGAAGCCTGTGCCCCACCTTCCGGTCGATTGCGTAAGGTCACCGAGCCTGCATGCAGTCGCGCAACCTCACTGACAAACGCCAGTCCCAATCCGCTGCTCTTAAGCCCATTTTCACGGGGCAGCGAGTAGAAGCGTTCAAAAATACGCGGCAACGCAAAGTCAGGGATCCCGCTGCCGCTGTCGGTAACCTGCAACGTGACCTGATCCTCGTGCTGATGCGCACTGAGCACAATCGTCCCGTCCGGTGGCGTAAAGTCGATGGCGTTGTCGAGTAAATTCCCCAATGCCTGCTCCAGCAGCGCGGGATCGGCATCAATGCTAAACGATGAAGGCATAATGGTCAGCGTGATGTTTTTTGCCGCCAGTTGCACGCTCCGGGCCTCTTTAATCTGGGCAAACAGCGCATCTACCGCCACCGGCGTCAACGTAATGTCCTGGCGATTCTCCAGGCGCGCCTGGCGTAACAAGGTTTCAACCAGCGCCTGCATGCGCGCATTTTGTACCAGAATATTATCGGTAAAACGCGCCACCACGTTCGGCGGCGGGCCTTCGCGCAAAATTTCCGCCGCGCCGCGAATGGCCGCCAGAGGACTTTTGAGTTCATGCGTTAATGCATAAACGTACTGCTCAATATAATTCTTGCCCTCCAGCTTCAGACGCATACTTTCCAGCGCCTGCGCCAGTTTACGTAGCTCGCTGCTGCCTAAATCAGGTAGTGGGACGGGGCGATTCTCAGTAACGGAATCGGCATAGCGCGCCAGTCGGGCAATAGAACGGTTGATCCACCATACCATCCCCGCGCCAATCACTAAGGCGATCCCCAGCAATACCGCGCTGGCCCACAGCATCCGCCGTTCACTGCGTTTAATCACCGGCGCCATCGCCGCATTGGGTTTGCCAACGCTAAGCACCCCGATAATACGCCCGCCGTCAACGATCGGCGCGGCAACGTACATTACCGAACTTTCCGGATCGTTCGGATTCTGCAACGTACTGCGGGCGCCATACTGCCCACGCAACGTTAACCACACGTCATTCCAACGGGAGTAGTCCTGGCCGACCGCTTTGTTAGCGGAATCAAACAGCACCTTACCCTGCGCGTCCGTCATATAGACATGGTATTCATTACGCACTTTGTTAATGCCGCTGATATTGGCACGGAATGGGCGGTTATGCAGTTGGGAAAATGCCTGCGCCAGCTTACCGTTGGCGGGAGCGTCAGAGAGTAAATCATCACGCGCCAGCGCAGCCAGCAACGTGGCGGTATCAATCAATGTGCCTTCAGTCGCCCGGCGGACGCCAGGCTTAATTTCCTGCACAAAGATCGACAACACAAACCAGGCGGCAACGGCGACAATCAGGAAATAGCCGAGCAGCAAACGCATACCAATGCGCATCACACGCTCCTCAGGCTGTATCCCATACCGCGATGCGTATTAATGGGCGAGATCTCAGGGTTGATCGCCCGTAGTTTGGCTCGCAGCGTTTTGATGTGGGTATCGACCGTTCTGTCGAAGGTGTCCTGCGCATCGGCCCAGACTAAATCCATCAATTGCTGGCGAGAGTAAATGCGCCCCGGCGACATCAGCAGTGTTTTCAGCAACAGGAATTCATAGCGCGTCAGAGTTAACGGTATACCGAACCAGGTAATCTGCGCGGCCAGCTCATTAAGCTCAAAATCCCCGCAGCGCGTCGTTGTGGAAGGAGAGGCGAATTTTTGCACCCGCCGCAGCAGTGTACGTACGCGGGCGCACACCTCACGCGGCGAGAAGGGTTTGGCAACATAATCATCCGCGCCGATCTCCAGCCCCAGCAGGCGGTCCACTTCATCGCTGCGCGCGGTGAGAAAGAGGATCGGCAGCGCCGGATGACGTTCCAGCAGGCGTCGACACAGCTCAAAACCACTGATATCCGGCAGGCCGACGTCCAGAATTATCGCATCGGGGCATTTCTGGCGCGCATTTTCCAGCACCGGCAGCCCGCGCTCAAACGCTTCTACGCGAAAGCCTTCCTGCTGCAGCATGTAAATAAGCGTATCCGCGATGCCCTGCTCATCCTCAACCAACCAGATCAACGGTTGTTGCATTTTGCTTCCTTGTTATTGCCGCCACGGCATAATGGGCACAGCGCTGATGGCATTTTTGGGCGATCCATCAACCACTTTATCTGAATAGGCCAGATAGGCCAGCGCATTACGTTTTGCGTCATAAAAACGTACGACCTGTAAGGACTTAAACACCAGCGAGGTCCGTTTTTTAAACACCACTTCGCCTTGTGCTTTACCGTTCTTGATTCTGTCGCTCAGTTCCACCGGTCCTACCTGCTGGCAGGAGATGGCGGCATCAGAGGTATCTTCAGCCAGCCCCAACCCACCTTTGATGCCGCCGGTCTTGGCACGACTCACGTAGCAGGTCACATTGGTCACATCTGGATCGTCAAACGCCTCGACCACAATTTTATGGTCCGGTCCAAACATTTTGAACACCGTATCGACAGATCCAATCTGCTCCGCATGGGCGACTTGCGCCAACATCAGCAAAATTGAGGAAATGGCTAAGCTCTTATATTTCATATTGTTACCATTCTTAAAAGTTACTCTGGGTAATTATTCGACATTCTAAGATAAAACGTATACAGATCACAGGATTACAATAATCACGCTTTCGAATGTCCAAAAAAAGCATTTATGAGCAAAAAAAACACTGAATGCTAAAACAACAAAAAATGCTATTATCCTCATACCTGACGTCAGGTACTCGTTGTTGAAAGGATGAGGATATTTTATGGATCAGGCTGGCATTATTCGCGACCTATTAATCTGGCTGGAAGGTCATCTGGATCAGCCTTTGTCGCTTGACAATGTGGCGGCAAAAGCAGGCTATTCCAAGTGGCACCTGCAGAGAATGTTTAAGGACGTGACGGGCCATGCTATTGGCGCCTATATCCGCGCCCGTCGTTTATCGAAATCCGCAGTGGCGCTTCGCCTGACTGCGCGCCCTATTTTGGATATTGCCCTGCAATACCGCTTCGACTCTCAACAAACCTTTACCCGCGCGTTCAAGAAACAGTTTTCTCAGACGCCAGCGCTGTATCGCCGCTCGCCGGAATGGAGCGCTTTTGGTATTCGCCCGCCAATGCGACTCGGTGAATTTGCCATGCCTGCGCACGAGTTTGTGACGCTGGAAGATACGCAACTGCTGGGCACCACGCAAAGCTATTCCTGCTCGCTGGAACAGATTTCAGATTTCCGTCATGAAATGCGTATTCAGTTCTGGCGCGACTTCCTTGGCCATGCGCCTTCAATCCCGCCGGTGCTGTACGGGCTGAACGAAACGCGTCCGAGCATTGAAAAGGACGACGAACAGGAAGTGTTTTACACCACGGCACTGACGCCGGAACAAGCCAATGGCTATGTACCGGCGGCACAGCCTATCCTGCTGCAGGGCGGCGAGTACGTGATGTTTACCTATGAAGGGCTGGGGACCGGCGTACAGGAGTTTATCCTGACGGTGTACGGCACCTGCATGCCGATGCTAAACCTGACCCGCCGTAAAGGGCAGGATATCGAGCGATACTACCCGGCAGAAGATGCCAAAGCGGGAGATCGCCCGATCAACCTGCGCTGCGAATTCCTGATACCGATTCGCCGCTAACGCTGCAGCTCATCCAACGCAGGGGCGTCCAGATGTGAGATGTCCCCTGCCGTTTCAACCACCCATCCCGGCGCAAGCCATAAACTTTCCTGGTAATCAACGCGGGAAATAGAGCAATTGCGCAGACGCAGGCGACGTTCGGCCCATGCCGGCAATCCCAGAATCGTACTCACCAGGCAGCCCAGCGCGATACCATGGCTCACCAACAGTGGGCGGCTCCCCTGCGGAAGGTCCAGGCAGGCTGCCAGCGCCGCGTTGACGCGATCGCTCAGCTCCTGCATCGATTCCCCTTCCGGAATACGCCCATCAACCGTACCGTTCACCAACTGACGACGCCAGCCCTCTTCTTCAGCCGTCAGCGTGTCGATATGACGTTTTTCCAGCACGCCCATATTCAGTTCACGCAGCCGGGAGTCATAAGTGATATCACAACCACAAGCCTGAGCGATGATTTCTGCTGTGCGTCGTGTACGACCTAAATCACTACTGATGACATGCGTAATACCCAACGAGCGGGCGCGTTCACCAACCTGCATGGCCTGCTGCTCACCTTTAGCGGTCAGTGGGCTGTCTGACTGGCCTTGAATACGTCGCTCGGCGTTCCACTGCGTTTCACCATGGCGAACAAGGTATACCTGTAACATGCTTTTTTTCCGTTATACTGCGATGCGATGAATTTTCAAACTGAGCTTTATTATGCACAAGGTTATCTCTGCTACCACCAATCCTGCCAAAATTCAGGCAATTCTCCGGGCATTTGAAGAGATTTTCGGGGAAGGATCCTGCCATATCGAACCCGTCGCCGTCGAGAGCGGCGTACCGGAACAGCCTTTTGGAAGCCAGGAAACGCGCACTGGCGCACGAAATCGCGTGGATAATGCGCGACGCCTGTATCCACAAGCTGATTTCTGGGTAGCCATCGAAGCTGGAATTGACGATGACGCCACCTTCAGTTGGGTGGTAATTGATAACGGCGTTCAGCGCGGTGAAGCGCGATCGGCCACGCTGCCGCTGCCCGCCGTTATTCTCGACAGAGTCCGCCAGGGAGAAGCGCTTGGCCCGGTGATGTCGCAGTACACAGGCATTGATGAGATTGGTCGTAAAGAGGGCGCGATTGGCGTATTTACCGCGGGTAAGCTGACGCGCTCAAGCGTTTACCATCAGGCGGTCATTCTGGCGCTTAGTCCGTTTCATAACGCGGTGTATTTATAGCATTGTGTCGGATGTTCAATCGTAGGCCGGATAAGGCAAAGCCGCATCCGGCGGATCAATTTTTCCCGAGCAGTACCTGCTCCAGCCACTGGCGCAGATCCACCGGCGCGGATTTCAGGCTGTTCGAACCGCGCGTAATGGTGGCGATACCCGCCCCAAGCTCATTTTTCAGCTCGCGCTGGCTCATCTCGCCGCGCAACAGCTCTTCAATGATACGCACGCGCGTGCCCAACGCTTCGCGTTCATCCGGCGTCAACATCAAATTGAGTAGCGGCAGATGTAAATCTTGCTCATAGGCGTGTTTAAGTAAGTCGACAAAACGTAACCACTCCTGGTGACGCTGTTCTGCCATCTCTGCTGAATAGGGTGATTGCTGAGTCATAAGATATCGCCATCGTTGTGGGGGAAGCGTGCTTGCCTCCCCCTTTTGTACTCTTTAACGAGTACGATAGCATAACACAACCGATACGATCAGTAACGACGTTGCCATTCTGCGTCGCTCATCAGCTCCGGTTTATCGCCAAGGAAATAACGATAGTACGCATCGTAAGCCAGCACGTTCTTCACATAACCACGCGTCTCTGAGAACGGAATGCTTTCGACAAACGCCACGGCATCGATCCGACCTGCGCTATTGCCCAGCCAGGTGCGCACACGCCCCGGTCCGGCGTTATAGGCCGCCGATGCAAAAATGCGGTTATTGCCAAATTGCTGATAAACATACTGCAAATAGCTGGTGCCAATGTTGATGTTGGTATCAGGATCCAGCAGTTGACTCGGACTACTGTAACCCGGAATCGAGAACATTTTCACCGTGTGCGTCGCGGTGCCCGGCATAATCTGCATCAGCCCACTGGCGCCAACCGGCGATTTCACTTTCGGGTTCCAGGCGCTTTCCTGACGCGCGATCGCCATCGCATAACTTGGCGGAATATCTTTCCCACTGGTATAGCGGGTAAACAGATCTTTATAGGCCAGCGGGAAGCGCTCTTCCAGATGATCCCACAGTTTACCGGCGATCGTCGCCTGTACGCTCAGATCCCACCAATGATTGTTAAACGCGTAGCGCGCCAGCTGCGCCTGCTCGGACTTGGTGCGGCTGGTGACCAGATTTGCCCATTCACTGCGCGCGGTATTATCCAGATTCCAGTACATCAGCTCGCGTACGCGCGCCATTTCCGGTCCCTGAGTCAGCGCAGAGTCAACGTTCGCTGGGGCTTTATCCACCTTCAGCTCGTACTCTTCACCGAGGCGTTGCGCCGCCACCATCGGGTAGAAACCGCGCTGCTGCATGAGTTGATGCAGGATCTCTTTCGCTTCTGCCTCGCGTCCGCGCTCCAGCAGCAGATCCGCTTGCCAGTAGCGCCACTCGTCTTTTTCTTTTGCATCCATCGGCAGACGCGCCAGCCAGGTATTCAGGCCGCGACGATCGCCAGTTCCCAGCGCCATCCGCACGCGACGCTCCACAAGCGAGGTGGAATTTGAGCGCATAATCGCATCATCACGCCATTTCGCCTGTTCGTCGGTGACGTCATTGCCCATCAGACGCCAGGCGACGATGTCGCGCAGCTCCTGAGTCTGCTCGTCATTTAACTGCTGCGCCTGCACCAAAGAGGGGATCATCAGGCGGGCGTTTTCGACATCCTGACGCGCCACGCTGGCAAAAGCCACCGCCGCCATCTGCCGGGTGAAATCCGTTGCGCCAGTGGTGCGCGCAAAGGTCATTACGGTGTTTGGATCGTTAGCCAGCGCAATGATTGCCGACGCAATCGTCTGATATTCCCCAGGCATTTGCCCGGCCAGCGCGGTGACCAGCCCCGTATTACCCGCTTTCATCGCCAGACGAATACGCTCCAGATAAGCCAGCGGATCCTGAGTGCCTGAGGCGCGCCACACGCCGAATAATTTGTCACAGGCGTTCGGCTGACTTTTCCCGGTCAGCCACAGCTCTTTCGCGCCCCGCCATGCCTCTTCGGTTTGTCCGGTACTCCATTTCGCGAAGTAATAGTTACATTGCGCTTCCGTGGTACCCGGTTTTTCCGGGCTAAACGCCAGCAGTCCACGCCAGTCTTCCCGTCGCGCCAGTTCATTCACAAAACGCGATTGCAGAGTACGCGCCGGGGGCAGCGTCGGGTTGGCGCGCACAAAATTGGTGACGGTAATGGTCGGCTGATTCATCAGATCGTCAGTAATCTGACGATATTCCAGATAGGGATACAGAGGATAGTTCTTCAGGCCGGGCATCATCTGCTCTACGACATCCATCTGTCGGTTGTCCCAGGCCTGCTTAATTTGCGCATAGCGATTGCGCTGCTCATCCAGGGAATCGGCTCGCGCCACTTGACTGACCGTCAGCAGACATACGCTGGCCGCCAGCAGGCGCCAGGTAAATTGTTTGGCTTTGTCCACAAGCTCTTCCTCTTGTCATGTTACGTCTGTGCAGCATCATGCCGCTTAATTCATTCATGCTAACCAGACATTGCAGAATGCGCCACGTCACGGACACTTTTTTACTTTTGTTGCGAGTGAGATCTGCTGGCTGGGATTGGGCAATGAAAAAGGCTACACTTCGCTTTTGATAACTCTATTCATCACTATAAAAGAGGCGAAGTCCACGTGGCTCAATTCGTTTATACCATGCATCGTGTCGGCAAAGTCGTTCCGCCGAAACGTCATATTCTTAAAAACATCTCACTGAGCTTCTTCCCTGGCGCCAAAATCGGTGTACTCGGTCTGAACGGCGCGGGTAAATCTACCCTGCTGCGCATCATGGCCGGCATTGATACCGAAATCGAAGGCGAAGCTCGCCCACAGCCGGGCATTAAAATCGGTTACCTGCCGCAGGAACCAAAACTGAACCCGGAACACACCGTCCGTGAGTCTGTTGAAGAAGCAGTGGCCGAAGTCGTTAACGCCCTGAAAGGTCTGGATGAAGTGTATGCCAAGTACGCAGAACCGGACGCCGACTTCGATAAACTGGCCGCGCAGCAGGGCAAGTTTGAAGAGATTATTCAGGCACACGACGGCCATAACCTGAACGTGCAGCTTGAGCGTGCCGCTGACGCCCTGCGTCTGCCGGACTGGGATGCCAAAATCGAGAACCTTTCCGGTGGTGAACGCCGCCGCGTCGCACTGTGCCGCCTGCTGCTGGAAAAACCAGACATGCTGCTGCTCGACGAACCAACTAACCACCTGGATGCCGAATCCGTCGCCTGGCTGGAACGCTTCCTGCACGACTTCGAGGGTACCGTCGTGGCGATTACCCACGACCGTTACTTCCTCGACAATGTTGCGGGTTGGATTCTGGAGCTGGACCGCGGCGAAGGTATTCCATGGGAAGGCAACTACTCCTCCTGGCTGGAGCAGAAAGATCAGCGTCTGGCGCAGGAAGCTTCTCAGGAAGCCGCTCGTCGTAAATCTATCGAGAAAGAGCTGGAGTGGGTGCGTCAGGGCGCGAAAGGCCGCCAGTCTAAGGGCAAAGCCCGTCTGGCGCGCTTTGAAGAGCTGAATAACACCGAATACCAGAAGCGTAACGAAACCAACGAACTGTTTATTCCACCTGGACCTCGTCTGGGCGATAAAGTCGTTGAGGTCAGCAATCTGCGTAAATCCTACGGCGATCGCGTGCTGATCGACGACCTGAGCTTCTCGGTACCGAAAGGCGCTATCGTCGGCATCATCGGTCCGAACGGCGCGGGTAAATCGACGCTGTTCCGCATGATGTCCGGCCAGGAACAGCCTGACAGCGGCACCATCACGCTGGGCGAAACCGTGAAGCTGGCCTCCGTTGACCAGTTCCGTGACGCAATGGATAACAGCAAAACCGTGTGGGAAGAAGTTTCCGGCGGGCTGGATATCATGAAGATCGGCAACACCGAAATGCCAAGCCGCGCCTACGTAGGCCGCTTTAACTTCAAAGGCGTGGATCAGGGTAAACGCGTGGGCGAACTGTCCGGCGGTGAGCGCGGTCGTCTGCACCTGGCGAAGCTACTGCAGGTTGGCGGCAACATGCTGCTGCTCGATGAACCGACCAACGACCTGGATATCGAAACCCTGCGCGCGCTGGAAAACGCCCTGCTGGAGTTCCCGGGCTGCGCGATGGTTATCTCGCACGACCGTTGGTTCCTCGACCGTATCGCCACCCACATTCTGGACTACCAGGATGAAGGTAAGGTTGAGTTCTTCGAAGGTAACTTTACCGAATACGAAGAGTATAAGAAACGCACGCTGGGCGCCGATGCTCTGGAGCCGAAGCGTATCAAGTACAAGCGTATTTCTAAGTAATTACCGTTAAGCGCCGTATCCGGTCTACGAGGTTAATGCAACTTCCAGGCCGGATAAGCGCGGCGCTATCCGGCATTTAACCTATCTCTGCTCGCCCATCAACTCTTTCACCAGCTCCACGCAGCGCAGGAATCGACCATCGTAGTCAGGTTCCTGAACGTGCACGAAATCGATATTGTTTTCCTGCAGCATCTCGACCAGCAGCGACTGAAACGCTTTTCGGTCAACCGAGCTGCCAAGGCTACGCAAACCATCCGCCACCCATGGGGTGTTGTTTTCCAGCAGGATCACCAGGTCAAAACGGTACTCATCAATCAGCGCCTGCACAAACGGGTGTTCACGCCCTTCGTACTTTTTACAGAATGCCTGAGTGGTTACGAAATCGGTATCGATAAACGCCACTTTATTGGCATACTTGACAGCAAAATCAATGTATTGCGCTTGTCCGAGGGCAATCTTATCGTAGTCGGAATATTGCAACGCCATCTCGTCGCCGCCCAAATGGGAGAAGACGTAATCACGCCCGTATTCCCACGCACTGGTGGTGTTAAAGATATTGGCGAGCTTGTTCACCAGCGTGGATTTTCCGCTCGACTCCCCGCCAAGGATCGCCACGGTGCGCACGAAAAACGGCTTCACTTCGGTGGGAATATACTCCCAATAGCGAAACGGGTTTTCGCGGATTTGCCCGCCACTGATGCTCATAAACGTCCGTTTCGGATCCACCAGCACCGTTTCGATCCCCAGATGTTTCAGATACTGCGGGGCATCTGACTCTTCAGAGGTGTAGATCCAGTTTGGCTGGATCCCCTTCTCCTGCATAAACGTTTTGATGCCGTTGCTCCACACGTCCCAACCGTGCGGATACGGCTCCATGCCCTCTTCGTTAAAGGCATGAATTCGGATATTTTTCTGATATTTAAATGTTTGCAGCAGCCAACGTAAACGATCGGGCACCGTCGGCTGTTGCGACATGGCGCTGTCTTCAAACAGGCTGCGATCGCGCGTATCGTCATAACCCATGATGATATGCAGCTCATCGACCTGACTACAGGCACGCTGGATCAGATAGATGTGGCCGGTGTGCAGCGGATAAAACTTACCGAATACCACACCGATATTTTTCTGCTGGCGCGGAAACTCCAGCCCGAGGAAACGGTGCAGCGCCTCCAGCTTTTGCGCGCTGGGGCTTTTGATTTTGGCATTCAGCAGTTGGCTTAAATATCCCTTGGTCATGCCACTGGCATCCGCCACCTGTTGCAGGGTACAGCCCTTTTGCTTTATGGCGGTTTTGAGATAGTCGAACGATGACACAAGAGCCTCCTGCTGGAAAAATCGCGTAACACTGCCTGATGGCGCTTCGCTTATCAGGCCTACAACATCAATCCGTAGGCCGGATAAGACGCATTGCGTCGCCATCCGGCAAATTATACAACATCACTGCATACAGAGGATTATAAGTCGTCAAACACGCTTAACGCATCTGCAAGCTTTTTAACGCCAAAAACCTGCATCCCTTCCGGCACTTTTTTCGGGACGTTGGCGGCAGGCACAATCGCCCGACGGAAGCCATGCTTCGCCGCTTCAGAAATACGTTCCTGGCCGCTCGGCACCGGGCGAATCTCGCCCGCCAGTCCCACTTCGCCAAAGACCACTAAATCCTGCGGTAGCGGTCTGTCACGCAGGCTGGAGACCATTGCCAGCAGCAGCGCCAGATCGGCGCTGGTTTCGGTGACTTTGACACCACCGACCACGTTGACGAACACATCCTGATCCGCCATCTGCAAGCCGCCGTGACGATGCAGCACCGCCAGCAGAATCGCCAGACGGTTCTGTTCCAGACCGACCGCCACGCGACGCGGGTTCGCCATCATTGAGTGATCGACCAGCGCCTGAATCTCTACCAGCAGCGGACGCGTACCTTCCCAGACCACCATCACCGAACTACCGGAAGTGACCTCATCGCCACGGCTTAAGAAGATAGCGGAAGGGTTGCTGACTTCACGCAGGCCCTGCTCGGTCATGGCAAAGACGCCCAGCTCATTCACCGCGCCAAAGCGGTTTTTATGGCTACGCAGGGTACGGAAACGGGAGTCGGCATCGCCGTCGAGCAGCACCGAGCAGTCGATACAGTGCTCCAGCACTTTTGGCCCGGCCAGCGATCCGTCTTTCGTCACATGACCTACCATCACAATCGCCACGCCGCGCGTTTTGGCAAAGCGCGTCAGGTAAGCGGCCGTTTCGCGCACCTGCGCCACGCTGCCCGGCGAAGACTGAATATCCGCCATGTGCATCACCTGAATGGAGTCGATCACCATCAGCTTCGGCTGTTCTTCTTCGGCAATCAGGCAAATTTGTTCGATGCTGGTTTCCGACAGCATGTTCAGATTCGCCGTCGGCAGGCCAAGCCGATGCGCGCGCATCGCCACCTGCTGTAGCGATTCTTCGCCGGTGACGTACAGCGTTTTCATCTGCTCGGCGAGCTTGCACAGCGTTTGCAGCAGCAACGTCGATTTGCCCGCGCCAGGGTTACCGCCAATCAGAATAGCGCTGCCAGGTACCACCCCACCGCCCAGCACGCGGTCAAACTCTTTAAATCCGGTGGAAAAACGCGGCAATTCCTCAAGGCTGATGTCAGACAGCTTCTGCACTTTTGCGACACCCGCATTCCCGGCATAGCCGCTGAGCCGCTCGTTACGCGCCACCGTCGGCGACGCGGCAAGGCGCACCTCGGTAATGGTGTTCCAGGCCTGGCAGGTGCTGCATTGCCCCTGCCAGCGCGGGTAATCGGCCCCGCATTCATTACAAACAAAGGCGCGTTTTGGAGCTTTTGCCACGTTTTACCTCTTTCGTTAACGCTTTTGCCGGATGGCGCTGACGCTTATCCGGCATCAACACTATTTCTGGTTCATACTGCCGGAGAGAATGCAGAACACCCCCATCAGATCGGCGTGACGGATAGTAATCTCTGTCTTTTCATTCACTTTGGGTTTGGCATGATACGCAATGCCCAACCCTGCGGTTTTAATCATCGGCAGATCGTTCGCGCCGTCGCCGATCGCCACCGTCTGCGCCATCGGGATCTCATACTCTTGCGCCAGACGGGTCAGCGTATTGGCTTTGTATTGCGCATCGACGATATCGCCAATCACATTGCCGGTAAATTTCCCGTCCATGATCTCCAGCTCGTTTGCTACAGCCGCCGTCAGACGTAACTTATTACGCAGATAATCCGCAAAGAAGGTAAACCCGCCGGAGGCGATAGCCACTTTCCAGCCCAGCGTTTCCAGCTTCAACACCAGTTGAGTCAGACCAGGCATCAGCGGTAAATTTTCGCGTACCTGATGCAAAATATTGGCATCCGCGCCTTTCAGCGTTGCCACACGGCTGCGCAGGCTGGCGGTAAAGTCCAGTTCACCGCGCATCGCACGTTCAGTGACTTCGGCAACCATCTCGCCGGTGCCGGCCAGCTTCGCGATTTCATCAATGCACTCGATCTGGATCGCCGTTGAATCCATATCCATCACCAGCAAACCCGGCGTACGCAGATGGGGAATCTTGCCGAGTGGCGCAACATCCAGTTTGGCATCATGCGCCAGTTTTGCCGCACGCGGCGTTAACGAACCCGCCAGGCGAATCACCTGATAATCCTCAACGCACCAGGCGGCCACGATCACCATCGCCGCGCCCAGTTTGCTCTGGTATTGCGTGAGACGTTGTTTATCCAGCCCGCGACCATACAGCAGCCAGCCACTACGGCCCGCGTGGTAATCCAGCGGCATGACTTCATCGCCACTTAAAGAGAGGGGCAGACCTGGCCACAGAGAGACATCTTCAGGTAGATCGCACCAGGTAATGTTAGGCATTAAAGCTCCTGTAAAATCGTTCGGGTCGGAATCATCCAGGGGAAAATAACGCATGAGGCTACCCTGTAACCAGCGCTTCTGGCAACATTAAGTCTCAAATTTTCAGCAGGTGGAATATGGCTCGCACAAAACTGAAATTCCGACTACATCGTGCAGTGATTGTATTGTCCTGCCTGGCGCTGCTCGTCGCCCTGATGCAGGGCGCATCCTGGTTTAGTCAAAGCCACCAGCAACAACGTAATCCGCAACTGGAAGAGCTGGCCCGTACGTTGGCACGTCAGGTCGCATTAAACGTCGCGCCGCTGATGCATACCGAAACGCCGGATGAAAAGCGCATTAAAGCAGTGCTCACGCAACTGACGGAAAGCAGCCGTATTCTGGATGCGGGCGTGTACGATGAACAGGGAGACCTGATTACTCGTACCGGTGAGAGCGTTAACGTTCGTGACCGACTGGCGCTGGACGGTAAAAAAGCCGGGGGCTATTTTAACCAGCAGATTGTCGAACCCATTCAAGGCAAAAATGGTCCACTGGGCTATCTGCGCCTGACGCTGGATACCCACACGCTCGCCACCGAGGCCAAACAGGTGGATAACACCACCAACATTCTACGCCTTATGCTGCTCCTGTCACTGGCGATTGGCGTGGTGCTGACCCGCACCTTACTGCAAGGTAAGCGCACCCGCTGGCAACAATCGCCGTTCCTGCTTACCGCCAACAAACCGGTGCAGGAAGAAGATAAAGATGATTAAGAAAAGGAAATCGCGATGACTACCCTGCGCCTGCTTATCTCAGACTCTTACGATCCGTGGTTTAACCTGGCGGTTGAAGAGTGCATATTTCGCCAGATGCCCGCTACACAACGCGTTCTGTTCCTATGGCGTAACGCCGATACGGTGGTGATTGGCCGGGCGCAAAACCCATGGAAAGAGTGTAATACCCGCCGTATGGAAGAGGATAACGTGCGGCTCGCCCGTCGCAGCAGCGGCGGCGGCGCGGTGTTCCATGATTTAGGCAATACCTGCTTTACCTTTATGGCCGGCAAACCGGAATACGACAAAACTATCTCTACCGCTATCGTACTCAATGCATTGAATTCATTGGGCGTTATGGCCGATGCTTCGGGACGCAACGATCTGGTGGTGAAAACGCCGGACGGCGATCGCAAAGTCTCTGGTTCAGCCTATCGCGAAACCAAAGATCGCGGCTTCCATCACGGTACGCTGCTGCTGAATGCAGACCTCAGCCGCCTGGCGAACTATCTGAATCCGGATAAAAAGAAACTCGCGGCGAAAGGGATTACCTCCGTTCGCTCCCGCGTGGCCAATCTTACCGAGCTATTACCGGGCATCACCCATGAACAGGTCTGTCAGGCGGTCACGGACGCCTTTTTCGCCCATTACGGCGAGCGCGTCGAAGCAGAAGTAATATCCCCGGATAAAACGCCGGATCTGCCGAATTTTGCCGAAACCTTTGCGCGCCAGAGCAGTTGGGAGTGGAATTTCGGCCAGGCGCCAGCGTTCAGCCATCTGCTGGACGAGCGTTTCACCTGGGGCGGCGTCGAGCTACACTTCGACGTCGAAAAAGGGCATATCACCCGTGCACAGGTCTTTACCGACAGCCTCAATCCCGCGCCACTGGAAGCGCTGGCGGGGCGGTTGCAAGGGTGTTTGTATCGCGCGGATATGCTGCAACAGGAGTGCGAGGCGCTGCTGGTTGATTTCCCGGAGCAAGAAAAAGAACTACGAGAACTGTCGGCGTGGATTGCCGGATCGGTGCGTTAATAAAAAAAGCCGGATGGCGGCTACGCCTTATCCGGCCTACGATCGCGAGGCCCGGTAAGCGCAGCGCCACCGGGCATCACACAGTCTTACTCTTTATCGCCCAGCAGAACAGATTCCAGCGCGATTTTGATCATGTCGTTGAAGGTCGTCTGACGCTCAGCGGCCGTGGTCTGCTCGTGGGTACGAATATGGTCGGACACGGTGCAGATGGTCAGCGCTTTCGCACCAAACTCAGCAGCAACGCCGTAGATGCCCGCCGCTTCCATTTCCACGCCCAGTACGCCGTATTTTTCCATCACGTCGAACATTTCGCCGTCCGGAGAGTAGAACAGGTCAGCGGAGAACAGGTTGCCTACGCGCGCGTCAACGCCCAGCGCTTTTGCCGCATCAACCGCGTTACGTACCATGTCAAAGTCAGCGATAGCCGCAAAGTCATGATCTTTAAAACGGATACGGTTCACTTTGGAGTCGGTGCAGGCGCCCATACCGATCACCACGTCGCGCAGTTTGACGTCCATACGCACAGCACCGCAGGAGCCGACGCGAATGATTTTCTTCACGCCGAAATCGGTGATCAGCTCTTTGGTGTAGATGGAGCAGGATGGGATACCCATACCGTGGCCCATAACAGAAATCTTACGGCCTTTGTAAGTCCCGGTGAAACCTAACATGCCGCGAACGTTATTCACTTCACGAACATCTTCGAGGAAAGTTTCAGCAATATGTTTTGCACGCAGCGGGTCGCCCGGCATCAATACGACGTCAGCGAAATCACCCATTTCTGCATTAATATGTGGAGTTGCCATCTTCAGTTCCTTTTACATTGTTGTTTTTGCCGGATGGCGGCTGCGCCTTATCCGGCCTACAAACGATTCCTGGTAGGCCGGATAAGCGTAGCGCCATCCGGCAACGGGCATTACAGCATGTTTTTACCGTAGTCCATTGGCGACGTACCGAAGTAGCTCGCCAGCGTCTGGCCGATATCCGCGAAGGTTTCACGGTGACCTAAAGAGCCCGGTTTCACTTTCGGACCGTAGATCAGCACCGGAATGTGCTCACGGGTATGGTCGGTACCGGTCCAGCTCGGGTCGCAGCCGTGGTCGGCGGTGAGGATCAGAATGTCATCTTCACCCACCAGTTCCATCAGCTCCGGCAGACGACGGTCAAACAGTTCCAGACCAGCGGCATAGCCCGCGATGTCGCGGCGGTGACCCCAGGAAGAGTCGAAGTCCACGAAGTTAGTGAAGACAATGGTCTCGTCACCCGCTTCTTTCATCTCTTTAATCGTGGCGTCGAACAGCGCATCCAGGCCGGTCGCTTTCACTTTTTTGGTGATACCGCAGTTGGCGTAAATATCCGCGATCTTACCGACAGAGACAACATGACCTTTTTTCTCGTCAACCAGTTTCTGCAGCACGGTCGGCGCTGGCGGCTCAACGGCCAGGTCGTGACGGTTACCGGTACGCTGGAAGTTACCGGCTTTATCACCGATAAACGGACGCGCGATAACACGACCGATGTTGTAACCGCCCTCAGTCAGCTCTTCACGCGCGATTTCGCACAGCTCGTAGAGTTTATCCAGGCCAAAGGTCTCTTCATGACAGGCAATCTGGAACACGGAGTCAGCGGAGGTATAGAAAATCGGCTTCCCAGTTTTCATATGTTCTTCGCCCAGTTGATCCAGAATCACGGTACCGGAAGAGTGGCAGTTACCGAGGTAACCCGGCAGGTTGGCACGTTTTACCAGCTTATCCAGCAGTTCCTGCGGGAAGCTGTTTTCGTGGTCGCTGAAGTAACCCCAGTCAAACAGAACCGGCACTCCGGCGATTTCCCAGTGGCCAGACGGCGTATCTTTCCCGGAAGAGAGCTCATGCGCCCATGCCCAGGCGCCAATGACTTCCGCATTACCGTCCATACCAGCAGCAATTTTACCGGTAGAACCTTCGTGAGCTTTCACCAGGCCCAGACGGGTCAGGTTAGGCAGATTCAGTGGGCCTTTGCGACCATTGTCAGCCTCACCTTTCGCACAGGCTTCTGCAATGTGTCCCATAGTGTCTGAGCCTACGTCGCCAAAGCGATCCGCATCTTCAGTCGCACCAATACCAAAGGAGTCCAGCACCATAATAAATGCACGTTTCATCTTGTTCTCCATACATCTGCGCCGCAAAAAAGCGATCAGATCAGTATACAGTTATTCGGTTATACGACGATAGACTGTCGGTGTAATTTCTGGCGCTTTATTGTCAAGGCTGATTGCCGCTTTGACCGCTTTCGCCGCGTCCTGCCAACTGGCTTCATCTTTCGCGTGGATCACTGCCAGCGGACGCTGTCCGTCTACGCTGTCGCCCAAACGGGCCATGTCGCTAAAGCCGACGCTGTAATCGATGGTATCCGATGCCTGACGGCGTCCACCGCCCATGGAAACGACTGCCATACCCAACGCGCGGGTATCCATCGCGCTGACAAAGCCCTCAGTATCAGCATATACCGCTTTGCTGAGCATTGCCGTCGGCAGATACTTCGCATAGTTTTCGACGAAGTCGGTCGGGCCTTTCTGCGCCGCAACCATACGGCCAAAAATTTCCGCCGCTTTACCGTTGTCCAGCACCGCCTGCAATTTCGCGCGGGCTTCGGCGTCATCTTTCGCCAGATTGCCGGAGATCAGCATTTCCACGCACAGCGCCATGGTGACATCTAACAGACGTGGATTACGGTATTCACCTGTCAGGAACTGAACAGCCTCGCGGACTTCTACCGCGTTACCTGCGCTGGAAGCCAGCACCTGGTTCATATCAGTTAACAGCGCGGTGGTACGTACACCCGCCCCGTTCGCCACGCCGACAATAGCTTCGGCAAGGGCTTCAGAAAGTTCATAGGTCGGCATAAACGCGCCGCTGCCTACTTTCACATCCATCACCAACGCATCCAGCCCTTCCGCCAGCTTTTTCGCCAGGATAGAGCCGGTAATCAGCGGGATGGAATCCACCGTCGCGGTAATATCGCGGGTGGCATAAAAACGTTTATCCGCCGGTGCGAGCGAGCTGGTTTGCCCAATAATCGCCACACCCACATCTTTAATAATTTCACGGAAACGCGCGTCGTCCGGGAAGATATCAAACCCAGGAATCGCTTCCAGTTTATCGAGCGTACCGCCGGTATGACCCAGGCCGCGCCCGGAAATCATCGGAATATAGCCGCCACAGGCAGCCACCATCGGGCCTAACATCAGCGACGTTACGTCGCCCACGCCGCCGGTAGAGTGTTTATCCACAATCGGGCCGTTCAGTTGCAGGCTTTTCCAGTCCAGCACGGTTCCTGAATCACGCATTGCCATGGTCAGCGAAACTCGCTCAGGCATTGTCATATCGTGGAAGAAAATGGTCATCGCCAGGGCGGCGATTTGCCCCTCAGAGATGGTGTTGTCGCGAATCCCATTGATAAAGAAACGAATTTCTTCATCGCTCAGCGCATGACCATCACGTTTTTTACGAATAATTTCTTGTGCGAGAAACACGGTAACCTCCCGATTATGGGCCGGGTAAGCAGTGCGCTCCCCGGCTAGTCGTATTGATGCCGGATGGCGGCTTACGCCTTATCCGGCCTACGATGGGCAATTCAAACTTAGTAGCTGCTTGCGCTCTTACCGTCGCCGTGACCCAGCGCTTTGAGCAGGCTCGCCAGCAGGCTGGATGCGCCAAAACGGTAATGGCGGGAATCTGCCCAGTCAGCGCCAAACAGTTCGTCGGCAATCGCCAGGAACTGCTGTGCATCTTCTGCAGTACGTACGCCGCCAGCGGGTTTGAATCCAACGGTTTTAGAAACGCCCATATCACGGATCACTTCCATCATGATGCGTGCGCTTTCCGGCGTCGCATTGACCGGTACTTTACCGGTAGACGTTTTGATGAAATCAGCACCCGCTTTGATAGAAATTTCAGACGCTTTGCGAATCAGGGCTTCTTCTTTCAGCTCACCAGTTTCGATGATCACTTTCAGCAGCACATTTGCTGCCGCACATGCATCTTTACAGGTTTTAACCAGATCAAAACCAATCTGCTCATTACCCGCGATCAACGCACGATACGGGAACACCACGTCAACTTCGTCAGCACCGTAGGCAATCGCCGCGCGGGTTTCAGCCAGCGCGATCTCAATGTCGTCATTGCCGTGCGGGAAGTTGGTGACGGTGGCAATACGGATATCTGGTGTGCCCTGCTCTTTCAGGGTCTTACGCGCAATAGGAATGAAACGTGGATAGATGCAAATTGCTGCCGTGTTGCCAACCGGGGTCTTCGCCTGATGACACAGCGCGATCACTTTTTCATTGGTGTCGTCGTCATTCAGGGTGGTCAGATCCATCAGTTTCAGTGCACGCAGGCTGCTTGCTGTTAAATCGGTCATAACATTCTCCAACGGCATCGCCGTATAAAATTTCACCTTGCGAGTTTGTTAGTATTCTAACATCCGCTCGCGATTACACTTCGATATACATCACAGTTAATGAAAACCACATACAGATTTGCATTACTCTAATGAGATCCACTTCAAATAATTTACCTTTACACCACAGGTGCGGTGGCATCAGACGCATCCGGATCAAAGGTTGCGGCGGCATAGCTTTCTACAATGGCGCTATACCTTCGGCACATAAAGGAACCAACGATGCCCACTTCAAGCGAATTCGCGCTGCAACAGCGGTGCCAACAAATCGTGACCAGCCCGACGCTCAGCCCTGAGCAGAAACGCCACTTTTTGGCGCTGGAGGCTGAAAACGCGCTGCCTTATCCGCCACTGTCCGCTGAGGCCCGCCAGGCGCTGGATGACGGGGTGATCTGCGATATGTACGAAGGTCATGCCCCGTTCAAACCGCGCTATGTGCTGCCTGATTACGCGCGTTTTTTGGCCAACGGTTCCTCATGGCTGGAGCTTGAAGGCGCCAGCGACCTTGATGATGCGCTGTCCTTGCTCACCATCCTGTACCACCACGTTCCGTCAGTGACCTCGATGCCGGTCTACCTCGGTCAGCTCGACGCTCTGTTGCAACCGTATGTTAGAATTCTAACACAAGAAGAGATCGATATTCGAATAAAACGTTTCTGGCGTTATCTCGACAGAACCCTGCCAGACGCGTTTATGCATGCCAATATCGGCCCTGCCGATACGCCAGTCACCCGCGCAATTTTACGTGCAGATGCAGAGTTAAAGCAGGTTTCACCGAATCTGACATTCATTTATGATCCGCAAATTACCCCTGATGATCTGCTGCTCAACGTGGCGCAAAATATCTGCGAGTGCAGTAAGCCGCACATATCCAACGGCCCCGTAAATGATAGAATTTTCACAAAAGGTCAGTATGGCGTCGTGAGTTGTTACAACTCTTTACCGCTCGCCGGGGGCGGCAGCACGCTGGTCAGGCTCAATCTGAAAGCCATCGCAGAGCGCAGCACCTCTGTCGATGACTTCTTTACACGCACCCTACCGCACTACTGCCAGCAGCAAATCGCCATCATTGATTCACGATGTGAATTCCTCTACACGAAATCACATTTCTTTGAGAATAGCTTCCTCGTGCAGGAAGGGTTGATTGATCCCGAACGTTTTGTGCCGATGTTCGGGATGTATGGTCTGGCGGAAGCGGTAAACCTGCTGTGCGAAAAGGCAGGACAAAGCGCCCGCTACGGGAAAGATGCGTTCGCCAATCAGCTCGGGTATCGCATTAGCGCCCAACTGGCGGAGTTTGTCGAACGCACGCCGGTGAAGTATGGCTGGCAGCAGCGCGCGATGCTGCATGCACAGTCGGGGATCAGTTCTGACATCGGCACCACGCCCGGCGCGCGTCTGCCTTATGGTGATGAACCTGACCCGATCACCCACCTGCAAACCGTCGCGCCGCATCACGCATATTATCACGCCGGGATCAGCGATATCCTGACGCTGGATGAAACCATCAAGCGTAATCCACAGGCGCTGGTGCAACTGTGCCTCGGCGCGTTTAAAGCCGGAATGCGTGAATTCACCGCCAACGTGAGCGGCAACGATCTGGTCCGCGTCACGGGCTATATGGTGCGCCTGTCGGATCTGGAAAAATATCGTGCCGAAGGATCTCGCACTAACACCACCTGGCTTGGTGAAGAGGCCGCACGCAATACGCGCATTCTGGAACGACAACCTCGTGTGATAAGCCATGAACAGCAGATGCGCTTCAGTAAGTAAACTGATCCCTTTCTCCTGCGTCGACGGGCCGGGCAGCCGCCTGGCTCTGTTCCTGCAAGGGTGTAATCTGCGCTGTAAGAACTGCCACAATCCATGGACGATGGGGCGCTGCAACGACTGCGGAGAATGTGTGCTGCATTGCCCGCATGAAGCGCTAAGCCTGAGTGCAGGAAAAGTATGGTGGCAGTCCGATGTGTGTCAGCAGTGCGACACCTGCCTGCGCCTGTGCCCGCAGCAGGCGACGCCGATGGCGCAAACCATGAGCGTTGATCAGGTGCTGCAGCATATTCGCAAGGCAGCCCTGTTTATTGAGGGAATTACGGTCAGCGGTGGTGAAGCGACTACCCAGTTGCCGTTTATTGTGGCGCTGTTTACCGCGCTCAAAAGCGATCCTCTGCTGCAACATCTGACCTGCATGGTCGACAGCAACGGCATGCTGAGCGAAACCGGCTGGCAAAAACTATTGCCGGTGTGCGACGGGGTAATGCTCGATTTAAAAGCCTGGGATAGCACGTGCCATCGCCAGCTTACCGGTCGAGATAATACGCTGATTAAACAAAGCATTACCTTTCTGTCAAGGCAGGGCAAGCTTGCTGAGCTACGCCTGTTGGTGATCCCCGATCGGGTGGATTATTTGCAGCATATTGATGCGCTGGCGGCGTTCATTAAGCAGTCAGGCGAGGTACCGGTGCGACTGAATGCCTTTCATGCGCATGGGGTGTATGGCGAAGCAAAAGACTGGCCGAGCGCAACGCCAGAGGATGTGGAGCAACTGGCGGCAGGATTGCGCGAGCGTGGGGTGGATAACCTGATTTTCCCGGCGCTGTATCTGTGATTACCGGATGCGACGACATCATAGGTAGGCCGGATAAGGCACAGCCGCCATCCAGGCCCAACAATCACACATTAAACAACGCGGTCGTATTGCGATACAGCGCATCTGCTATCACGTCCGCAGGCTCTTGACGCAGTTCGCATAATGTCTCAAAGACTCTGAGGGCCTGCTCGGGGCGATTGGGCTGCCCCTGAAAACCATTGAGCGGCATGTCCGGCGCATCGGTTTCCAGCAGGAGTGATTCCAGCGGCAATTGCGCCATCACCTCACGGGTTTTACTGGCGCGTGGATAGGTAATGGTGCCGCCAACGCCAATTTTGTACCCCAGTTGCACAAAGCGTTGCGCCTGCTGCAGACTCCCGGAAAAACCATGCACCACGCCGGTTCGTGGCAGAGCATGGCGTTTCAGATGCATCGCCAGCTTGTCATGAGTCCGTCGCGAATGCAGGATCACCGGCAGTTCGTAACGCTTCGCCAGTTTAAGCTGCGCGTCCAGCACCCGTTCTTGTTTATCAAATTGCGGAGCGTCCCGATAAAGGTCCAGTCCAATCTCGCCTACGGCTACCAGCTTTTGCGGGCGCGTATCCAGCGCCTGCTGCAGTTGGTCCAGACTGTCATCGCCGTGTTGTTCAATAACAATGGGATGCAGACCCAAAGCAGCAAACAATGGCGGATACTTTTCCGCTAACGCCAGTACGCGGGAAAAGTTTGCCGCCTGTGTCGCCGGAACAATGATGCAATTCACACCGACCGCCGCGGCACGTTGAATGCTGGCGGGCTCATCATCGGTAAACGGCGGGAAATCAAAGTGACAATGTGTATCAATGAAACGAAAACTCACGCCAGATCCTCGCTATCAAACGTTGTATCGTTAGCCTGAGGCGCATTGGTCACCACGGGCGCGTGGGCATCGTTGGCCACCGGTGCGGGAGGAACCACCACCGGTCCCGGCACGACAATCTTCGGCGTCTGACGAGGCAATGGCGCGTTTTTCGCCAACAACTTGCCGACGGTGGCCAGGAAGTAACGACCACACAAACGCCCGGTCTTATAGTCTTCTCGCAGCGCCGGAATACGGCTTCCCAGCGCCATGCTGTGGAGCGGTTTAGGCGGATAGATCTCAAAGATTCGCAGCTTACCCGGCGGCTTTTCAATAAAATTCTGGATCGCGCGATAGCTGGCTTCATGGTGCTGGACCAAATTCAGCAACGGTTGCAGACTGCTTTCGCCCAGCCAGCGCTCCATACGTTTAAACCACTGCGGGGTGTAGTACATTTGCGAAGGCACAGTGCGGATCACCACCAGCGTTTTTGCGCCATGCTTCGCCGCTTCCTGTACGGGTATGGCATCGCTGACTCCCCCGTCCAGATAGTTCACACCGTCCAGCGCAACGCCAGTGCGGTAGAATCCCGGAATAGCGCTGGAGGCGCGAATGAGATCGAGCCAGTTTTGCCGGTTTGGCGAAAAATAACCAGGCGTATAATCATCACCCCGACAGGCGCACATATAAAACGCTTTCCCTGAGGCAAACAGGCGCTCGGCGTTATCCATCGCCAGCGGCATCTGGGATGAGGTCGAATCCACCAGCCAGTCGAGATCGATTAAGTTTCCCCCGCGCACAAAGCGTACCGGGTCAAAAAACTCACGGCGGGTGGTGTAACGCATAATGACTTTACGACCGTAACCGGGCTGGTTACACAGATAGGCTGAAAGGTTTTGCGCCCCGGCGGACGTCCCGTAGTAAAGGTCAAAGGGATTAAACTGCGCACGCATGAACTCATCCAGTACGCCAGCGGTAAAGATTCCTCTTTGTCCCCCACCCTCACACACCAGCGCCATACTGCCTGGTTGAAACGGACGTAACGATAACGGCGCAATATTACCGAGCGTGACGGGTATTCTCTGCCCCACCTCTGCCTTCCTGTTATTTTTGTACTGGAACAACAAAGTAACGCAAATTGCCTGACGCTAAAACCGTAAAAGCCAGTCCACTGGACTGGCTTGGTAGCAAGTTATCTTTACGGTTTACTGACTAGGGTCGTTTACGCCCTGTAAACAGGCTGACCAGAAACAGAATGATCCCCACCACGAAAACAATTTTCGCTGCGCCTGCAGCGGTACCAGCCAGTCCACCAAAACCCAGTGCGGCGGCAATTAACGCGATAACCAGAAATATGATGCCCCATCGAAACATGCGCTTCTCCTTTACCATAGTTAATGTCACCGCTTGTTATGAGCGCTCAGGCTGCTCATCGGCGATATTTTTAGTGTGGTGCACAACACGCCTCCCGACAAACGTCAGGAGGACGAATTAAGTCGAATTACTGAGTTTTAAGGTCGTTTTTGACGCTTTTCACGCCATCAACGGCTTTGGCGATGCTCTCAGCACGATCGCTTTGTGCTTTTGAGTCAACAGTGCCGGAAAGTTGAACCACTCCATCAGTGGTCTCTACTTTCACTTTACGGGAAGGGACAATGTCATCAGCCAGCAGTTTTGCTTTAACTTCGCTGGTGGTTGCCGTGTCGCCCGCATAGCCTTTTACGGAGGTGCTTTTACTGTCGCGTACGTGTAGTTTGTCGCTCACTGAGGTTACGCCCTCAACGCCTTTGGCCACTTTCACGGCTTCTTCAGCCTGTGCCTGGCTTTCAACAAACCCGCTTAACGTCACCACTTTCTGGTCTGTTTTCACAGAAATATCGGTGCTCTTGATGCTTTCGTGATCCACCAGCGCAGCTTTTACTTTTGCTGTGATAGTGCTGTCATCCATGAAATTACCGACTTTGTTCATAGAGCTATCGACTTTCTGCCCCGCACTTTCGACCCCAGATTGCGCTTTATCCGTCGTGGCGTTTTCTGCAAAAGCAGAACCCGTTGCAACAGCGGAGGTCAGCATCACGGCCAGCAGCGTTTTAGAAATCTTAAGTCCTGTCATTGTCATCGATGTATTCCTGTATGTTTTGCTAAAAGCGATGGTCTGCCGTAAACGGCGTTAACCAGCAACTAATCTTGTAAGTGGAATAAATATCAGCAATAGAAGCTGCAACAGGCAGCCTAAAAAGCATTTAACGCCGATATTTATGTCATCACATTGTTAAATATAGTTCAGGATTTCGTGATCGCAGTCCGGATTGACTAAAAAACAGGCAAACAACAGAAAAACGAGAGGTTTTAAGAACATTCCGCAAGGGATTTAAAAGACAAGAAAAGTTGCAGGGCACGGCGAATACCGTGCCCTGGAAGGCGATTAGTGTTCGCGCGTTTTGCGGAACTGAACGTCAGGGTAACGTTCCTGGGTGAGATTCAGGTTAACCATGGTCGGTGCGATATAGGTGAGGTTATCGCCGCCATCCAGCGCCAGCTGCACTTCGTTTTTACGCTTAAATTCTTCGAATTTTTTCACGTCAGAACATTCTACCCAGCGCGCGGTCGCCACGTTGACCGACTCATAAATCGCTTCAACGTTGTACTCGCTCTTCAGACGCGAAACCACCACGTCGAACTGCAGCACACCAACAGCGCCCACGATCAGATCGTTATTAGCAATTGGACGGAAGACCTGCACCGCCCCCTCTTCCGACAGCTGAACCAGCCCTTTCAGCAGCTGTTTCTGCTTCAAAGGATCTTTCAGGCGAATACGACGGAACAGCTCCGGCGCGAAGTTCGGAATACCAGTGAACTTCATCATTTCACCCTGGGTGAAGGTATCGCCGATCTGTATAGTGCCATGGTTGTGCAAACCGAGAATATCGCCCGGATACGCTTCTTCCACATGAGAACGGTCACCCGCCATGAAGGTCAGCGCATCGGAGATCACCACGTCTTTACCAATGCGTACCTGACGCATTTTCATGCCTTTCTCGTACTTACCGGAAACCACGCGCATGAACGCCACGCGGTCACGGTGTTTCGGATCCATGTTGGCCTGGATTTTAAACACGAAGCCGGTGAACTTCTCTTCTGAGGCTTCCACGGTGCGGGTATCAGTTTTACGCGGCATCGGCGCAGGTGCCCACTCCACTAAGCCGTCCAGCATATGGTCAACGCCGAAGTTACCCAGCGCGGTACCGAAGAAGACCGGGGTGATTTCGCCCGCGAGGAACAGATCATGGTCGAACTCGTTAGACGCGCCCTGCACCAGCTCCAGCTCGTCGCGCAACTGCTGCGCCAGATCTTCGCCCACGGCGGCATCGAGTTCCGGGTTATTCAGCCCCTTAACAATGCGCACTTCCTGAATGGTGTGGCCTTTACCCGTCTGGTACAGGTAAGTTTCGTCTTTATAAAGGTGATAAACGCCCTTGAACAGCTTCCCGCAGCCAATCGGCCAGGTGATCGGCGCACAGCCGATTTTCAGCTCGTTCTCGACTTCATCCAGCAGCTCCATCGGGTCACGGATGTCACGGTCGAGTTTGTTCATAAAGGTCAGGATCGGCGTATCGCGCAGACGGGTAACTTCCATCAGCTTGCGGGTACGATCCTCAACGCCTTTCGCGGCGTCGATAACCATCAGACAGCAGTCCACCGCCGTCAGGGTACGGTAAGTATCTTCGGAGAAGTCTTCGTGCCCTGGGGTGTCCAGCAGATTCACCAGGCAGTCGTGATAAGGAAACTGCATCACAGAGGTGGTAATGGAGATACCACGCTGCTTTTCCATCTCCATCCAGTCAGATTTCGCATGCTGGCTGGAGCCACGGCCTTTTACCGTACCAGCGGTCTGAATCGCCTGTCCGAATAACAGCACCTTTTCAGTAATGGTCGTTTTACCGGCATCCGGGTGAGAAATAATGGCAAAAGTGCGGCGTTTGGCCACCTCTTGCAAATAAGGAGACAACGTCATAGTCAAATCTTCTTAGGTAAGCACGGCAACGGGCCGTGCAAGTTGAATACGAAAAATTGCGGCTATTTTACCCATCAACGGGGGGGAGGCAATCAGTGTTTACACAGGAGCTGCTCCAGTTCGCTTAATGACGCGACCGTCCAGGTCGGCTGAATGCCTGCTGGCTGCTCGCGATGGTGCGTATTTAGCCAGCAGGTGGATAGCCCGGCGTTAATGCCGCCAAGAATATCGGACTCTGCGGTATCGCCCACCATCAGCACGCGGGAACGGTCAGGATTGCCCGCCTGTTCCAGCGCATGGTCAAAAATACGGGGATCGGGTTTTGCTACCCCAACCTGCTCAGAAATCACCAGCAGATCGAAATAGTCGCGCAGCCCCGTCCGCTCAAGGCGGATTTGCTGCAACGCCGTAAAGCCGTTAGTAATGATGCCAATTTTCGTTTTATCACGAATCGCATTGAGCAGAGAGACCGCCCCTGGCAACGGCGAGCAGATCTCAGCCATCGCATTGATAAATGCGTCATTAAGCTGGCCTGGTTCGACCTTCAGGCGTTCAGCCCAGCTCTGGAAACGGGCATGCTGCAATTGTAATGACGTAATCGCGCCGTTTTGATAATCCACCCATAGCGGTTTATTCACGGCCTGGTAGTCCTGAAAATCTTCAGCGGTAAAGGTAATGCTATAGTCGAGAAACATCCGCTGTAAGCCGGTAAACGAGTCAAACGTAAACAGCGTTTCGTCGGCATCAAAGAAAATCCAGTCCCACTTCTTCATCATTACACCTTGTCTTACATGCTGATTGGCAATGCCATGATAATGGCGTCTTCATGACCATCGGCCGTCGGATAATAATTGCGCCTGATCGTCGCCTCGTTAAAGCCCAGGCTTTCATACAGCGCGATAGCGGCAGCATTTGAGGCGCGCACTTCCAGCCACAGCGTCAAAATGCCGCGCTTTTCCAGCTCATCGATCAGGTGCTCCAGTAGCTCGCGTCCCAGGCCCTGGCGCTGAAAGTCAGGATCGACGGCGATATTGAACAGCGTAGCTTCATCCAGCACCACCTGCGTAATCGCAAAGGCGGCCATCACGTCGTCAACCCTCAACTGAAAATTGAGGTAGCGATCGCCCTGGTTGCTGGCAAATGTTTTTTCACTCCACGGAAAAGCGTGGGCGCGTTTTTCAATCTGAAATGCTGCAGGTAAATCAGTCGGTTCGAGGGAAGAAATCGTGTTCATATGCGCAGATTTGTTGCCATAACGCGGCGCGGGCCGCTGGGTTTTCCCGTAATTCATTAAACGCAGGACTCTCGACCTGAGCGCCTTCCAGCAGCAGCGGCTCTTCGGTTCCCAGCCGCCAACTATTACAGCGACTGCCCTGCGGCAGCATGGCGACACGGTCAGGCGTCAATTGTAAAACCTGATCCGGGCTGACGGTTATTGCGCGTAAAATATCGCTCATTAACGGTTCGGTTAGCGCGGGTAGCTGTGCAGCAACCATCACTAAACGGATATGCGCAGGAATGGAGATCGCGATTTCGCCCTGCAGTGCGCCAGGACGACGCAGCGACCACTGCGTAATGCCCAGTTGCTGTAACTGCCAGTCTCGTCGGGATGTCATAGCGAAACACTCCTGTCTATCAGGGGCGCAAATATAGCAAATTTGTCGAATCCGTGCCATCAAACAACTATAATCCCCGGCTGTACAATTTAAGGAGCACTCCATGTCTGCTTTTACCCCGGCAAGTGAAGTCTTGCTGCGCCACAGTGATGATTTCGAACAAAGCCGTATTCTGTTTGCCGGTGATTTGCAGGATGATCTGCCTGCCCACTTCGAAAGCGCCGCCAGCCGTGCGCACACTCAACAACTTCACCACTGGCAGGTGCTGAACCGCCAGATGGGTGACAACGTCCGTTTCAGCCTCGTCGCTAAGGCCGATGACGTTGCCGATAGCGATACGCTAATCTACTACTGGCCGAAGAATAAGCCGGAAGCGCAGTTCCAGCTGATGAACATTTTGTCGCTGTTACCGGTGGGCAGCGATGTTTTTGTTGTGGGTGAGAACCGCAGCGGCGTACGTAGCGCAGAGCAGATGCTGGCCGAATACGCACCGCTGAATAAAGTCGACAGCGCGCGTCGCTGTGGCCTGTATCACGGTCGTCTGGAAAAACAGCCGGTCTTTGATGCAGAAAAATACTGGGATGAATATCAGGTTGATAATCTGACCATCAAAACGCTGCCGGGCGTATTCAGCCGTGACGGCCTGGATGTTGGCAGCCAATTGCTGCTCTCCACACTGACGCCGCATACCAAAGGTAAAGTTCTGGATGTCGGTTGTGGCGCGGGCGTACTCTCCGTCGCTTTAGCCAGCCATTCGCCCAAAGTCCGCTTAACCCTGTGTGATGTAAGTGCGGCCGCTGTTGAAGCCAGCCGCGCCACGCTTGCCGCCAACGGTATTGAAGGTGATGTGATCGCCAGCAACGTTTTTTCTGACGTGACGGGCCGCTTTGATATGATCATCTCCAACCCACCGTTCCATGATGGGATGCAGACCAGCCTCGATGCCGCGCAAACGCTGATTCGCGGCGCGGTGCGTCATCTCAACAGCGGCGGTGAACTGCGTATCGTGGCGAACGCCTTCCTGCCCTATCCGAAGGTGCTGGATGAGGTATTCGGATTCCATGAAGTTATCGCACAGACTGGACGCTTCAAGGTCTATCGCACCATCATGACGCGTCAGGCGAAAAAAGCCTAACTGATCAAGGCTGGATCAGGCATTTACGCTGCCGCCAGACGTGACACTGAGCAACGCCGGATAGCGTTATCGCTTATCCGGCCTGGATAAAACGCCAAAAACCGTAGAAACGCCTTTTTTTTCGGCAATCACGTTAAGTTCGATAATTAACTGTTGACGCCCTGCATAAAATCTCTAGAATTCGCCTCCGTGGTAACGATACTTTTTGAGTGTCGATGGTATGCGAAGGTGGCGGAATTGGTAGACGCGCTAGCTTCAGGTGTTAGTGTCCTTTCGGACGTGGGGGTTCAAGTCCCCCCCCTCGCACCATAATCCACGTTGATATTGCTCGCACTGGGCGAAGGTGGCGGAATTGGTAGACGCGCTAGCTTCAGGTGTTAGTGTCCTTTCGGACGTGGGGGTTCAAGTCCCCCCCCTCGCACCAACGAGGCGATATCAAAAAAATAAGATGACTGTGCGAAGGTGGCGGAATTGGTAGACGCGCTAGCTTCAGGTGTTAGTGTCCTTAGGATGTGGGGGTTCGAGTCCCCCCCCTCGCACCAATTATCTTATTTCCTTCTCTTTTTCCCCTGTTTTGCTTATCCCTGATTCCAGTTCATCATTACCAGCACAATGCCGCCAATCAGCGCTGCACATGAAGGTAACAGAATAAAATGCCGTAAGCGCTTGTGGTATAGCATGAGCGAAGTCAATAGTAATCCTAATACAATCATTAACTTCCATACATTGACCGACAGGTCGGTAAATGCCATCCCGGCAATGAGTATCCCCGGCAGCAGAACTCCCCATCCACTGCCCAGCGTACGTTGCAACATGGTTCCACCTATGACATTGATAATGATAACCAATATCATATGATATGTTTTCTCATTTGTCAGCTGGGAGGCACTATCAATTATATGAGTTTTACTTAACGATTGATGACATGAATAATCTAAGGTGATAAATTGCTCGCCGGTTAACGCTTCAACTAAAAATAAAGACCTCAGCGAATGATACCCCGTTCGTTATTTGTTTTATTTACCAACACATCTTCGTATATTACAGATAACTAACAATATTTACTATGACAGTACAATCCTGGCGAACTCTGCGCACTAAAAAATATCAACTCTCTTTGCGTTTGTTTCTGCTTCTCAACGCAGTCTCCGCGCTGTTTACGCTTTTTTTCCCACTTTTTGCCGTCAAAGCCTTATCTGTACCGGCTCTGCTGATACTGATCACCAGTACGCTGCTGCTTATATGGCATGGGAAATACACGGATAAAAAAATTAATCTCCCTTTTATTTCAATAATCTTTGGCTTGTTATGGGCATTCCATATTTTTCAGAAATATTCCACACTCGGTCATAATGACTATTATTTTCTGTTAATCGCACTGCTCAGCGTGCTGTTTATTGGATCTATTGCTTTCGCCAATAATATCATCGCGTTTACGCTTCATTCTCTCCCCTCCGTCGCCGTCTGTTTATGGCTTAGCGGCAACGAGCATAGTTTACGAATTTTCTATTTTATGGCGTTACCGATGGCCGGGATCGCCATCCAACATGTGATACAAAAGCGCTACGATGGTTTCGCCCAGCAGTTGATGTACAAACTGCTTGAGGAACGGGAAACGCTCAACGGACTCAGCATGCTTGACCCGCTTACCGGTTTGTATAACCGCCGGGGACTGCAACACAGACTCGATACGCTGTTGGCGCTGAGCAACTCGAAACACTACGTGCTGTTATTGGATATCGACCACTTCAAAGCCTATAACGATCATTACGGGCATATGATGGGCGACCAGGCGCTGATCCGCGTCTCAGCCGCCATTCGTGATTCCGTACGATCCCGGGATGTGGTGGCGCGATTCGGCGGCGAAGAATTCATGGTTTTGCTGACCGCGATCGATCCGCAGCAGGCACAGGCCGCCGCCGAGCGTATTCGTCAGAAAGTGTACGACCTTAAAATCCCCCACATGTTTAACGAAAACGTGGCAACCAACGTGACCGTCAGTATCGGCATTGCGCCGCTGGTAGAGCAGGATATTGAGGCCGCTATCGCCAGAGCGGATAAAGCCCTGTACGAGGCGAAAAATCTTGGGCGTAACAACACGCTGGTCAGCGATGAGCTGAGGGTAAACCGCCCTTCACTCTGAGCTATCTGTGCGGTGGCATCCGTCATCGCGACAAAGATCTTGCCATCGTTCATCGTCAACTATAGGATTAGCAATCATTATCATTTCGATTAACATCCTTATATTGCCATGGCTTATCGTTCCGCACCGATCGTTGAAGATGTCATCTGGCGTAGCCACCTTCCAGCAAAGATGCCCTCGCTGGCTGCTGCTGTACGCGAAACGATAGCTCAAACTCGTGAGCACCTGCTGGACTTTATTCGTCTTGACGAAATCCCCGTACCGGGCGCGATGACGCTACATGAATGGACGCAACCAGCGACGCTCAGTTCGCTGTTGGCCGTTTATTCAGACCATATCTATCGCAACCAGCCCACGCTGACACGCGAAAATAAGCCGCTGATTTCTCTCTGGGCGCAATGGTATATCGGGCTGATGATGCCCCCACTCATGGTAGCCCTGCTAACGCAAAAAGAGGCCATTGACGTCTCACCTGAACACATGCGCGTTGAGTTTCACGAAACGGGCCGTGCAGCCTGCTTCTGGATTGACGTCCACCAGGATCACCAGACTACAGCCCTGTCGCCTCAACAACGCATGGAAACGCTGATTCTCTCGGCACTAACGCCGGTTGTGCAGGCGCTGGAAGCAACAGGCGAGATCAACGCCAGGCTTATCTGGAGCAATACCGGATATTTAATTCACTGGTATTTAACGGAAATGAAGCCATTGTTAGGTGAAGAGCTGCTGAACTCACTGCGGCAAACCTGCTTTTTTGAGAAACAACTCTCCTGCGGTCAGGATAATCCGTTGTGGCGTACCGTTGTTCCACGCGAAGGATTACTGGTGCGCAGAACCTGCTGCCAGCGTTACCGCCTGCCCGACGTTCAGCAATGCGGTGACTGTACGCTGAAGTAAGCGAGGAGCCGTAGCCCCTCGTCAACAATTTATGCAACCTGCTGGTTTTCCTCTTCTATACGCTGTGCTTCTTCTTTTTCCTGCGCCAATAGCTGCTTTTCATAGACCTTAAAGAATGGGAAATAGATGATCGCCGACACCAACGCCAGCAGGACGACCAGGATGGCCGCGCGATAATCCCAGCCTAACGCCCATGCCGCGCCAACCGGTGCCGGGGCCGTCCAGGGAACGACGGAAATCACCCGTCCAATTAAATCCAGCTTCATCGCCGCCCAGGCCAGCACCGCATTCACCATCGGGGCCAGCAGGAATGGGATAAAGAACACCGGGTTCATAACAATCGGCGTACCGAAAATCACCGGTTCGTTAATATTAAAAATGCTGGGGACCACGCTCAAACGCCCAATCGAGCGTAAATGAGCCGAACGGCTGCGCAGATAGCAAATCACTAACCCCATCGTCGCGCCGGACCCACCAACCACGATGAAAAACGTCCAGAATGCTTCCATAAAGATATGTGGCAAAGGCGCGCCCTGTGCCAGCGCCGACTGATTCATTCCGAGATTGGTTAGCCAGAACATTTGCAGCATCCCCGACACAATCGCCGCACCATGGATCCCAGCAAACCACAGTAGATGACCAATCAGCACGGCCAGTAGTATCGCCGGGAGAGAATCAGCAGCGGATACCAGTGGTTTAAAGATGGCCATAATGGCCTGCGGAATTAGCATGTCAAACTGCGACTGTATCACCAGGCTCAGAGGGTACAGCGTTAGCACCACCACCAGCACCGGGATCAGCAGATCGAAGGAGTTTTTGATCATTGGCGGCACCTGATCGGGTAAACGGATGCCGATGTTATGCGCCTTCAGGAAACGCATCATTTCCACACAGTAAATCGCCACGAGGATAGCAGTGAAAATCCCCGTCCCACCCAGGCTATCGACGGGCATCGCGCCTTTGGTTTTCGGCGCGGCAATCAGCAAAAAAGCCATGATGGACAGCATTGCGCACATAAACGGATCTAACTGATGCGACTTCACATAGTGCTTACCCAGGTTATAAGCGATAGCCGCACAGATGTAGACCGACATGATCCCCATCGTCATATCAAACGGAGTGAGGATCTGGCCTTCAAACTGTTTTGCCATATCCAGCCATGCGCGGGCAAATCCCCATGTGGTATCAGGAGAAAATGGCGGGTAGGCGAAAACCAGCAGAAATGAACCAACGATCATAAAGGGCATAGCCGAAATAAACCCATCACGGATTGCCATCACATGACGTTGTGAAGAGATTCGTCCGGCGACAGGGCTAACGTAGTTTTCAACAAAGCGGAAAATCACATTAAACACAGCATGATTAGTAAACATAGCCGCTCTCCCGTTGCGCAAAACCTTGCGGCCATGCAGGCATCAACACCACCACGCAAAGCTCATTACACTTTTTCGCAACCGTGCCGGGAAGAACACCAGCGCTACTGCATTTTGAGTTAAGTTTCATAGATGGCTCTTATTATGTGATACAGAGGAAGTGACAACTTCAGTATTAATCGTCATTTCAACATTCTGCAACCGGTTACTGTAACCGGTTTCTTTGATTGTGAAGATGATCGAAAAACTGCCAATGTTGCCATGTTGTTACAATAAAATATTTACAGCGAGCTTGCCCCTATGACAAATTACGCCATGCGGTTTTCTGCTGTATGGAGCTGCCCGTAGGCGATTTGGAGAGAAGAATGAGTTTGCAATCAGTACGCCAATTTTTGGCGCAACATGCCCCAGATATTGAGATCATCGAATTAGATCAGAGCACGGCAACCGTCGAGTTGGCAGCAAAAGCTCATAACGTCGAACCTGGTCAGATCGCGAAAACACTTTCGCTAAAAGTGAAGAACGACATCATTCTGGTCGTCGCCAAAGGCGATGCCCGGCTGGATAATAAAAAGCTAAAGAGCACATTCGGCGCCAAAGCCCGTATGTTGAGTAGTGATGAGGTCGTGAATGCGACGGGTCACCCCGTTGGCGGCGTTTGTCCTTTCGGGCTGGAAACACCGATATCGGTTTATTGCGATGTCTCTCTGAAGCACTATGCTGAAGTGCTGCCTGCGGCAGGAGCCATTCACAGCGCGGTTCGCATCACGCCGGAAAGGATGGCTGAGCTAACGTCAGCCACCTGGGTTGATGTGTGCCAATGATGTTTCACGCCCCGGGCCGGTGACTGAATCCGACACAAAATACGTCTACGTTGGCCGTCACGACGCCGCTTGTAGAATGGGTGTCGGTTCGCCTGCACGCAGATACAGCAGGATATCGGCAGCATCCAGTAAACCCGCATCTGAGCTCACGCCCAGCTTGGACATTACGTTAAATTTATGCGCCCGAATGGTTTTAATATTCCGTTCAAGCTGAACGGCAATCTGCGGCATCGAATAGCCATTTGACATAAAACGCAGTATTTCTCGTTCTGTGGGGCTAAGCACACGGCTTTGATTGATAAACCAATGGTTTTTCGCGCTTTCGGTTGTCCGGGTAGGGCAATTCAACGACGTAAACAAAGCTTCCTGCAGCACAGTTAACGAAGAGGCTTTGCTAACGACCCCATCCAGCGGCAATGGTGACAGAGAGCCAATTAAACGTGCCTCAGCATCGTCATCGGCAATAACCACACGCCTGATGCGAGGGAAATTTATCGCCATCTCCGTCAGATAGGCGAGTCCTGCTCTGCGATCGGTTCTGATAGCAGAAAGAGAAAAAATTACTGCCGAAAATGACATTTTTAACATCGCCTGACTAAAAGCAGGCTGGTTCGAAAAGAGATGAAGTGCGTATTGGTCATCCGGCATGGTATTAAATAAACTCTCAATACCCACGCGACTCATCGCACATTTTTCTACAAGTGCGACGTTTCTTTTAATGCTTCTGCTTTCCATTCCGTGGTCTCCCCATATACTGAAGGTAAATTCAGTTCTCGCGATCCTTGAGAACTATTTATCCATGCGTACATTTCTGCATTGCTATGTATTGATAAGCGACGCATGGCGCTGTTCTTTTGGGCGCTGATTGTTTTATTACTTTTCTTTAGTAACGATGCAATCTGGTTAATTCCCCAACCTTTTCCCAGGAGTCTCAGCACTTTCCTCTCCGAGAGAGTAAGTGCAATTGAGCGGGCGCTATTGTCAGCCAACTCTGGCATTACGGGAGGGGAAATCAGAGATTTACTTATCCTCTCAGCTCGGGTATTTCCCGCGTGAATTACATTCACTAAACTTTCAATCGGCTCAGCATCAGATAACAGTGAACTGATCGTGCACATCAGCAGTTCGATGGCGAGAGGGTAAAAAACACGAGATACAAGAAACACCCAATGAATATCACGGTATTGAGATAATAAAGAATAAAATTGTTCGCAAACTGAGCGAGGATGATTGCAGTCTGCTGATAAATCAGCAATCACCAAATCAGCGCACCGCAACTGCAACAATGTTAGTTCTTCAACAGAACGACAGTAAGTCAATTCGTAATCAGCAAACTGTTCTTGCATTACACCTTTAAGCCCAGTTTGTACGATCGGTAATTTGCTAATAATAATTGCGTTTTTGCAGCGTCCTGGCAACATATCCCCTCCACATTCACCAGTCCGTATTCGCATTTATTAGAAGATCCCTGATAAATTAAACGTATTAATTAACAGGAAAACCCTAAACAATAGACGAGGTGAATTGTTTATCCTTGGATTCATTCAAACATTAAAATAATGGCGCTATAATCCCAATAGCGTCAAACTATTGAACCGTTATTACAAAATTACGCATAAATACATTCTATGTACAATTAAAAGAACTAAAATAGAACGTTAGAATTGCTTACGTATTTGCCATCCTGATAAATAAAACTATCTTATCATGTGATACTGTTTTTATTGATTAGCAGGTAAGGCATGTAAGCGAGTACGACCTGCGTCTTTTTTCAACACAAAGATTGATCTTGCCAGAGCCAACTGGCTCATGCTTCATGATAAAAAGAAGACATTCACTATTCAATGAGATCCTTTTCAGTCAGAGCGAACCATGCAAACAGAGCAGTCGTCACAGCGAACGGTTACACGGTTATGTATACAATGTGGGCTTTTTTTACTCCAGCATGGTGCAGAAAGCGCGCTGGTTGACGAGCTATCCACTCGCCTCGGCCTGGCGCTTGGCATGGATAGCGTAGAAAGCGCCATCTCCTCCAACGCGATTGTCCTGACTACCATTAAAGATGGGCAATGCCTGACGTCGACCCGAAAAAATCATGATCGCGGCATTAACATGCACGTCGTGACGGAAGTGCAGCACATCGTTATTTTAGCGGAACACAAACTACTGGATATAAAAGGCGTTGAGAAGCGCTTTAGCCAGATTAAGCCGCTACGCTATCCAAGATGGCTGGTCGCATTGATGGTCGGTTTGTCCTGCGCCTGCTTTTGCAAACTCAATAACGGCGGATGGGACGGCGCGGTGATCACCTTTTTCGCCAGCATGGTGGCGATGTATATCCGCCAGATTCTGGCGTCACGGCATTTGCACCCGCAAATCAACTTTTGTATCACCGCCTTTGTGGCGACCACAATATCCGGCCTGTTGCTGACGCTGCCGACCTTTAATCACACCCCAACCATCGCCATGGCTGCCAGCGTGCTGCTGCTGGTTCCGGGTTTTCCGTTGATCAACTCTGTCGCGGATATGTTTAAGGGGCACATTAATACCGGGCTGGCTCGCTGGGCCATTGCCAGTCTCCTGACGTTGGCAACCTGCATTGGGGTGGTTATGTCGATGACCTTATGGGGGCTGCGCGGATGGGCGTGATCGATTTCATTCTGGCGCTGATACAGGACATGATCCTGTCGGCGATCCCGGCTCTGGGCTTTGCCATGGTGTTTAACGTCCCGCACCGCGCGCTTCCCTGGTGTGCGTTACTCGGCGCGCTGGGCCACGGTTCACGAATGGTGATGATGAGCGCAGGGTTTAATATTGAATGGTCAACCTTTATGGCGTCGCTGCTGATTGGCTGCATTGGGATCCAGTGGTCGCGCTGGTATCTGGCGCATCCTAAGGTCTTCACCGTTGCGGCTGTGATCCCGATGTTTCCCGGGATCTCCGCCTACACCGCCATGATCTCCGCGGTAAAAATCGGCCATTTCGGCTACAGCGAAGCGCTGATGATCACCCTGTTAACCAATTTCCTGAAAGCTTCATCGATTGTCGGCGCGCTCTCTATCGGCTTATCCGTACCAGGCTTATGGCTGTATCGCAAACGCCCACGCGTCTAGCGCGGTAATTTCTTAGCGCCTCGCAGAGGGGGAATCTCCCCCTCATCTGCTGCTCTCCTGGTTCTCTGTGTTACTATAAAAGCAGTCCCTTCTCGGTTGTTGTTCAGTTTTGAGAAACATTATGCCCTGCAAAATTTTGACGCCGGACGTCATCAGCATTGACGCCTTACTACACGATCACCACGCGGTACTGGCAAAGTCTGCGGGTGGCGCCGTAGCGGTATTCGCCAACAATGCGCCAGCGTTTTACGCGCTGACGCCTGCGCGACTGGCTCAGTTGTTGGCGCTTGAAGAGAAGCTGTCACGTCCAGGAAGCGATGTGACGTTGGATGCGCAATTTTATGAAGAGCCGCAAGCTGCGCCCGTGGCCGTGCCAATGGGGAAATTTGCGATGTACGCTGACTGGCAGCCCGATGCCGACTTTCAGCGCCAGGCCGCTCTGTGGGGCGTGGCGTTAAGAGAACCGGTCACCGCCGAGGAACTGGCCTCATTCGTCGCCTACTGGCAGGCCGAAGGCAAAGTCTTTCACCATATTCAGTGGCAGCAAAAACTGGCGCGCAGCATCCAGATTGGCCGGGCCAGCAATGGCGGAATGCCCAAGCGCGATGTGAACAGTGTCAGCGAACCTGACAGCCATATTCCACCAGGTTTTAGAGGATAACGATGAAAAACGTTGGCGATCTGATGAAACGTCTGCAAAAAATGATGCCGCCCAATGTCGAGCCTGCCTTTAAAACGGGCGAAGAGCTACTGGCATGGCAAAAAGAGCAAGGTGAAATTCGTGCCGCAGCGCTGGCCCGCGAAAACCGGGCCATGAAAATGCAGCGCACATTCAACCGCTCCGGTATCCGTCCGCTGCACCAAAACTGTTCATTCGATAACTATCGGGTGGAATGCGAAGGTCAGATGAACGCCCTGAGCAAAGCCCGCCAGTACGTTGATGAGTTTGACGGCAACATCGCCAGCTTTATTTTCTCGGGCAAACCCGGCACCGGCAAAAACCATCTGGCGGCAGCTATCTGCAACGAACTGCTGCTCCGCGGTAAGTCGGTACTGATCATTACCGTGGCTGATATCATGTCGGCGATGAAAGAAACCTTCAGTAACCGTGAAACCAGCGAAGAACAGTTGCTCAACGATCTTAGCAATGTAGATCTGCTGGTGATCGATGAGATCGGCATGCAGACCGAATCCCGCTATGAAAAAGTGATCATCAATCAGATCGTCGATCGCCGATCGTCCTCAAAACGCCCGACCGGTATGTTAACCAACAGCAATATGGATGAAATGAACAAACTGCTGGGTGAGCGCGTGATGGATCGCATGCGTCTCGGTAACAGCCTGTGGGTGATTTTTAACTGGGACAGCTACCGTAGCCGGGTAACAGGAAAAGAGTATTAACGTATTAGGACCACTCCTAAAGCTGCCAGCGCTATACTGCGCTGAAAAGGCATAACACGAGTTGCATATAATGATGAAAACAACCAAACGTCTGCTATGCTGTGCGCTTGCCGCCAGTACGCTCATCTCCACCAGCGTTTTTGCCGCCTCCTGGCAGGACTCGCTCTCCAGCGCGGCCAGCGAACTGAGCAAACAAAGCTCCGGCTCGCAGGGCAGCTCGTCGCTCTCCTCCCTGACCAGTCTGCTGAATGGCAGCAATCAGTCACTGACCTCAAGCAGCATGAATAACGCCGCCGGGATCCTGGAATATTGCGCCAAACAGAAACTGGCCTCGGTCACCGACGCGCAAAACGTCAAAAACCAGGTGCTGGATAAACTCGGCCTCAGTGCCCCAGAGCAGAAACAAGACACCAACTACATGGACGGCATTCAGGGCCTGCTCAACGCCAAAGATGGCCAACAGCTGGACCTGAACACGATTGGTAATAGCTCGCTGGCGAAGCAGGTAAAAACCAAGGCCTGCGATCTGGTGTTAAAACAGGGTATGAACTTCATTTCCTGAGGTATTAAATGCCGCGTATCCCCTGCGCGGCATCCCCCCATTCCTGCCGATACAGACCGCCATCACGAAAGCCGTAATTACCCGCCAAAAACGCGCATATCTAAACCAATTCTGAATAACAACGTAATTTAATGTCACTACAATTGCAGCAATATAACAACGCTATTACATTGTTCTCTCACCAAATGATTAGCCTGCCAGGCATGTGCCCGGTTTACTGAGGATCGACCGTGTCAGAATTAATCTCCATCACTCTGTTTCTCGCTTCAGTGCTGATTTATGCCTGGAAAGCGGGTCGCAATACCTGGTGGTTTGCCGCCACGTTAACGGTGCTGGGGATTTTTATTGTCTTAAATATCACACTGTATGCCAGTGACTATTTCACCGGCGACGGAATCAACGACGCGGTGCTTTACACTCTGACCAACAGCCTGACCGGCGCAGGTATCGGGAAATATATTCTGCCTGGCGTCGGCATTGCGCTGGCGCTGACGACCGTCTTCGTCGCCCTCGGCTGGATCCTTCGCCGCCGTCGCCATCACCCGCATCACGTGGGTTACAGCCTACTGGCCCTGCTGCTGGCGCTGGCCTCCGTTGACGCCAGCCCGGCGTTTCACCAGATAACTGAACTGGTGAAATCTCAGTCGCGCGATGGCGATCCGGATTTCCTGACCTATTATAAAGAGCCGTCGAAAACCATCCCTCATCCGAAGCTGAACCTGGTTTATATCTACGGCGAAAGTCTCGAACGCACCTACTTTAATAACGAGGCGTTCCCGGATCTGACCCCGGAGCTCGGCGCGTTGAAAAACGAAGGCATGGATTTCAGCAACACCATGCAGCTACCAGGGACGGATTACACCATCGCTGGCATGGTCGCTTCGCAATGTGGCATCCCGTTATTTGCGCCATTTGAAGGCAACGCCTCGGCATCGGTTTCCAGCTTTTTCCCCAACAATATCTGTCTCGGCGATATCCTGAAAAACTCCGGCTACCAAAACTACTTTGTGCAGGGGGCTAACCTGCGCTTTGCCGGGAAGGATGTGTTCCTGAAATCTCACGGGTTTGATCATCTGTACGGCGCAGAAGAGTTAAAAAGCGTGGTAGCGGATCCCGCATATCGTAACGACTGGGGCTTTTACGATGACACCGTGCTGGACGAAGCATGGAAAAAGTTTGAAGAACTATCGCGTTCAGGACAACGTTTTTCACTGTTTACCCTGACCGTGGATACCCATCATCCGGATGGATTTATCTCTCGTAGCTGTAACCGTAAACGTTATGACATCGACGGTAAGGCCAATCAGTCCTTCAGCGCGGTGAGCTGCAGTCAGGAAAACATCGCTGAATTTATTAATAAAATCAAAGCATCCCCATGGTTTAAAGATACCGTGATCGTGGTTTCTTCCGATCATCTGGCAATGAACAACACCGCCTGGAAGTATCTGAACAAGCAGGACCGCAACAACCTGTTCTTCGTGCTACGCGGCGACCAGCCGCAACAGGATACGCTGGCGGTGAAACGTAACACGATGGATAACGGCGCAACGGTGCTGGATATTCTGGGCGGCGATAACTTTATCGGCCTTGGCCGCAGCAGTTTGTCGGGCGAATCCGTGTCGGAAGTATTCCTCAACATCAAAGAAAAAATGCTGGCGTGGAAGCCCGATATCATCCGCCTGTGGAATTTCCCGAAAGAGATGAAAGAGTTCACCATTGACCAGGACAAGAACATGATCGCGTTCTCCGGTAGCCATTTCCGCCTGCCACTGCTGCTGCGCGTATCGGATAAACGCGTCGAACCACTACCAGAAAGCGAATACTCGGCGCCGTTGCGCTTCCAGTTGGCGGATTTCGCGCCGCGCGATAACTTTGTCTGGGTCGATCGCTGCTACAAAATGGCGCAGCTGTGGGCGCCGGAGTTGGCGCTTTCCACTGACTGGTGCGTCTCTCAGGGGCAACTGGGCGGGCAACAAATTGTGCAGCACGTTGACAAAGCCAAATGGAAAAGCAAAACCGTCTTTAAAGACACGGTGATCGACATGGAGCGCTACAAAGGAAACGTCGATACGCTGAAAATTGTCGATAACGATATTCGCTACAAAGCCGACAGCTTCGTCTTTAACGTGGCGGGCGCGCCGGAAGAGGTGAAACAATTTAGTGGTATTTCACGCCCCGAATCCTGGGGACGCTGGTCCAATGCGCAGCTCAGTGAAGAGGTAAAAATCGAATACAAAGCGCCATTGCCGAAAAAATTCGATCTGGTCATCACCGCCAAAGCCTATGGCGATAACGCCAATCGCCCGATACCCGTGCGCGTTGGCAATGAAGAACAGACGCTGGTGTTAAGCCATGATATCAGCACCACTACCTTACATTTTGAAAACCCGGCAGATGCCAATACGCTGGTGATTATCCCACCCGATCCGGTTGCCACCAACGAGGGCAATATTCTCGGTCACTCGCCGCGGAAGCTGGGGATCGGAATGGTTGAAATCAAAGTGGTGGCAGCTCAGGGTTAAAAAAAACAGCGCCCAACACCACTCCGGGCGCTGCATGGCAACCTTATTCCAGACTGTTCACCGCCTGACGCATACCTTGTACCAGAATCATTTCCAGATTGGCTGTCACCTGCTCAGCAAGACCTGGCAATAACGTTAAATCTTCACCCCAGTGCGCGGCCTCTCCGAGCACTGCATTCACCAGTTCCCGCAGCGTTAAATCATTGCCAACTTGCGGCCACAGGCTGGCATACAGATTTATCCACTGCTCGTCATCCTGCAATGGATAGCCTTCCCCGGCCCGTTCACCGCGATAAAACGCCAACAGCGCGGCCAGAGCGAAGGTTAAGCGCACAGGCCAACATCCATTTTGCTGGCCCGCCAGCAGCTGCGGCAATATACGGGTGCGGAATTTGGTCATGCCGTTAAGCGCGATGGAAAGTAACTGATGGCGAATGTAGGGGTTCTGAAAACGCCCGCTCACCGCACCGGCAAATTCTCGCAGTTCATCGGCGTCGAGATCCAATACCGGTATAATTTCCTCGCTAATCGCCCGCTCGACAAAACGGCGGACATCGGCATCCTGCATCGCTTCGCCAACGGTATCCAGCCCGCACAGCCAGGCAACCGGCACCAGCGCCGTATGCGCGCCGTTCAGAATCGCGACCTTACGTTCCTTGTACGGCTTAATATCGTTTACTACTCGGATATTCAGAGGGCATTGCGCCAGCTTTAACTCTTCAGCCAGCCATGCAGGTCCCTGAATCACGAACAGATAAAAGTGTTCCGCGGTATCGAGAAATGCATCGTGATAGCCAAGCGTAGCTTCCAGCGCGGCGGCTTCTTCGCGCGGGTAGCCGGTAACAATGCGGTCAACCAGCGTGGAACAGAAGGTATTCGCCGTTTCCACCCAATCGGCAAACGCCGCAGGAAGCTGCCAGTCCTGCGCATACTGCAGCACCAGCGTTTTAAGCGCATCGCCGTTATAGTCGATCAGTTCGCAAGGAATAATCACCCAGCCCTTATCCACCGCCCCCGCAAAATGGTTAAAGCGCTCCAGCAGCAGTCGCGTCAGTTTGGCCGGAAAACTCACCGGCGGGGCATCATCCACACGGTCCGCCGCGTGATAGCTAATCCCGGCTTCAGTGGTGTTCGAAAACACAAAGCGGATGTCCGCATTGTGCGCCAGCGTCAGATACGCCGCGAAATCCTTGTACGGGTTGATTTCGTTATTTACCGAACGAATCAGCCGCGCCTCGCTTACCGCCTCGCCCTGCTCGTTCAACCCACGAATAAGCGTGGTATATAACCCATCCTGAGCATTCAGCGACGGCGGAAAATCGGTATTAATCGGGCGAACGATGGTCACGCCAGCATTGAGATCCGTTTTCTCATTAAGGATATCCAGTTGCCAGTCGACAAACGCCCGCAGAAAATTACCTTCACCAAACTGGATCACGCGCGTAGGGTAGCTGACACCCGGAAAATCACGTCGATTCAATGTTTTCATCACACTTATCCTCTCAGAACGTGATCACGCCTTTAATCAGTTCCCGGTTGTTAATCACGTCCCGCTCGTAGATCTCTGCAAGTTGGGCAAACGCGTAACGGTGCGTGAGCATCATGTCGGCGGTCAGTTTGCCTGCCGACATCAGGCGGCCCACCTTGGCAAAATCTTCCGGGGTCGCGTTGCGACTGCCCATCATGGTGGTCTCTTTCTTATGGAACTCAGGATCGGAGAACTGTAAATCGCCTTTAAACAGCCCAACGAAAACGATGCTGCCCCCATGGCGAATCAAATTCACCGTGTTGTTCATCGCATGCTGATTCCCCGTGGCATCAATGACCTTTTGCGCCAGCGAGCCGCCAAACTGAGCGCGCAATTGCGCATCAAAATCTTCAGCAGACGGATCGATAACCGGAAGATCCAGTCGGGAAACCACATGCTCCCGGCGCGCGGGGCTGGTATCCGCCACCACCACTTGCGCGCCATCGGCTTTGGCAATCGCCGCCGCGCCCAGACCAATCGGACCGGCACCGACCACCAGCACCTGCTCACCCGGCGCTACCGCCGCCCGACGTACCGCATGTGCGCTGATGGCATAAGGCTCAATCAACGCCGCCGCCTGCGGGTCAATGCCCTGCGCATCCAGCAGGTTGGTCACCGGCACGGACAAGTATTCGCTGAAGCCGCCATCCTGGTGCACGCCAATCACTGAAATATTCTCGCAGCAGTTGGTGCGCCCGCTCAGGCACGCCGGACACTGCTGACAGGCCACGTAAGGAATAACCGCCACCTGCTGGCCATTTTTCAGATTTTGTATATTTTTACCCAGCCCGACAATTTCCCCACATATTTCATGGCCTAATACACGTGGATAGCTGAAAAAAGGTTGATTGCCGCCCCAGGCATGAATATCGGTGCCACAAATTCCCACCGACTTAATTTTAATTAATGCCTCACCCTCACCCGGAACAGGTATTTCACGCTCTTTCCAGACTAATTTTTTAGGTTCCTGGCAAATCAACGTATTCATCGTAGACATGATTCTGCTCTCCTGTTTTTTTGTTGCCTCAGATATCGACGAAAATAAAAAAACCGGAGAAAGCGGAAACGTAATCTGTGAATCTCAGCGCATAAAAATGTTTTAAATCGGGTTTTAATAGCGAAAAAGGAGACACCATGAGCCGTTCACAGAACTTACGCCACAATGTGATTAACCAAATAATCGATGATATGGCGCGTGGTCATATCCCTTCCCCACTTCCGTCGCAAAGCGCGCTGGCCGAGATGTACAACATCAGTCGTACCACCGTGCGCCATATGCTGAGCCATTTAAGCGAATGCGGCGTACTGACGCAGGTCGGCAGCCACTATGTCATCGTGCGTAAACCTGACCATGACGACGGTTTTGCCTGCACCACCGCCTCCATGACCGAGCAAAACCGGATCTTCGAGCAGGCTTTTTTCACTATGATCAACCAGCGCCAACTGCGCGCAGGCGAGAGTTTCTCCGAACTGCAGCTTGCCAGAGCCGCAGGCGTCAGTCCGGTAGTTGTGCGGGAATATCTTTTAAAATTCGAACGTTACAACCTGATTAAAAACGAAAAACGCGGTCAGTGGAGCATGAAGCAGTTCGATCAGGCCTATGCGGAACAGCTGTTTGAACTCAGAGAAATGCTTGAGACCCATTCTTTACAGCATTTCCTCAATCTGCCCGATGATGACCCGCGCTGGCTGCAGGCCAAAACGCTGTTGGAGCGCCATCGCATCCTGCGCGACAGCATCGGCAGCAGCTTTCGTATGTTCTCGCAGTTAGACCGTGAGTTTCATGCTTTACTGCTCTCTGCTGCCGACAATATATTTTTTAATCAATCACTTGAAATCATCTCCGTGATTTTCCACTTCCACTATCAGTGGGATGAAAGCGATCTTAAACAGCGCAATATCATTGCCATCGATGAGCATATGACTATCCTCAGCGCGCTGATCTGCCGCAGCGACCTGGATGCCACCCTGGCGCTATGTAACCATTTGAATACAGCCAAACAATCGATGATCCGCTCCATTAATCAAAGTAGCGCTGCTGCGCATTAAGTACCGATAAAAAACAGCAAACCATTACCGGGAGCACGATTTTATAAAAATATAAACCCCTGAAAAATACCTCTTGCCTATGCTCACGCTAAGTCGACTGCATTAAAAACTTTTGTGAGCGGTGATGAGTAAATTGATTCATCACTGGTATTTTTTCAATACTGCACAGCCCACTGCTGTGTGAAAATAAATTATTGAGGTTCAGGAGTCCGGCGTGGAAAAAAATAATATTACCCTCGACCCGAGTTCTTCGTTTGACACGTCGTCATCAGCGGATATTAATGTTCCGCCTGAGGGCATGGTACAACGCAGTAGCCGAATTAAACGTATTCAGACCACAGCAATGATTTTATTATTTTTTGCTGCGGTGATTAATTACCTCGACCGTAGTTCATTATCAGTCGCCAACTTAACAATTCGGGAAGAACTGGGGCTGAGCGCCACACAAATCGGCGTCCTGCTGTCGGTCTTCTCTCTCGCTTACGGTATTGCACAACTGCCCTGCGGCCCGCTGCTGGATCGCAAGGGTCCGCGTATTATGTTAGGTCTCGGGATGTTCTTCTGGTCGCTGTTTCAGGCGCTGTCCGGGATGGTACACAGCTTCACTCAGTTTGTGCTGGTGCGTATTGGCATGGGGATCGGCGAAGCGCCCATGAACCCGTGCGGCGTAAAAGTCATCAACGACTGGTTTAACATCAAAGAACGCGGCCGCCCCATGGGTTTATTTAACGCCGCCTCCACCATCGGCGTCGCCATTAGTCCACCGATTTTGGCTGCAATGATGCTGGTTATGGGATGGCGCTGGATGTTTATTACCATCGGCGTGCTGGGCATTTTCCTCGCCATCGGCTGGTACATGTTGTATCGCAACCGCGAGCAGATTGATCTGAGCGCCACAGAACAGGCTTACCTGAACGCCGGCAGCGTCAATGCCCGCCGCGATCCGCTGAGCTTTGCCGAATGGCGCAGCCTGTTCCGCAACCGTACCATGTGGGGCATGATGCTGGGCTTTAGCGGCATCAACTACACCGCATGGTTATACCTGGCCTGGCTGCCGGGCTACCTGCAGACCTCCTACAATCTGGATTTAAAAAGCACCGGCTTAATGGCGGCCATTCCGTTCCTGTTTGGCGCAGCTGGCATGCTGATTAACGGTTTTGTCACCGACTGGCTGGTGAAAGGCGGTATGGCACCGATTAAGAGCCGGAAGATTTGTATTATCGCCGGGATGTTCTGCTCTGCAGCCTTCACCTTCGTGGTACCGCAGGCGACAACGTCAATGGCCGCGGTGTTACTGATCGGTATGGCGCTGTTCTGTATCCACTTCGCCGGAACCTCCTGCTGGGGCTTGATCCACGTCGCCGTCGCTTCACGTATGACCGCCTCCGTAGGCAGTATCCAGAACTTTGCCAGTTTTATCTGCGCGTCCTTCGCGCCGATCGTTACCGGCTTTATTGTGGATACCACTAACTCTTTCCGCCTGGCGCTGATTATCTGCGGTTGCGTCACCATGGTGGGCGCCCTCGCCTACATCATCCTGGTACGCCAGCCCATTAGCGATCCGCGTAAAGATTAATCCTCCAGATGCCCGATAACACCGCGCTTATCGGGCATGTTATGCTCCACGTATGAACATTATCTTGCGCGCCACGACTCTGGCAGAAACTGCCGCTCTTCCCGCCATCGAACGATCTGCGGGGCAACGTTTTTTACTCATCCCCGACCTGGCGTGGATTGCTGACGACCAGATTATATCGGCTGCTCAGCATCGGGCATTTGCCGCCGCCGGCATGAGCTGGCTGGCGCAGGTCGATGAGCGTCCGGTCGGTTTTTTGGTAGCCGAAACGCTGGGGTCATCGCTGTTTATTGCTGAACTGTCGCTGCATCTGGAGTGGCAGGGAAAAGGAATTGGCCGCAGGTTGATTGGCTATGTTGCCGAACAGGCTCGCGAGAAAGGTTATACGTCACTGACGCTGACCACTTTCCGCGATGTGCCGTGGAATGCGCCATTGTATGCGCGACTGGGTTTTGAAATGCTGGCTGACGAGACGCTTTCGCCGGAATTGCGCGAAAAAAGAGCTGAAGAGGTGGCGCACGGGCAGACGTACGAACGACGCTGCGCCATGCGCCTGATGCTGCGTTGATTGCCCGATGGCGGCTACGCCTTATCGGGCATCACAGGCTTAGAACGTTTCCCAGTTATCCCCGGCATCAGTTACCGCTGCTTTACGCGGCTGGACCGTTGAAACCGGTTTAGCGGCGGCAACGTCGCGCGCGCGCTGCTGGTCATGCTGAATACGGAACACGGCTACGGCCTGGGTCAGACGGCTGGCCTGCTCTTCCAGCGCCGCAGCGGCAGCGGCGGATTCTTCCACCAGCGAGGCGTTCTGCTGCGTCACGCGATCCATCTCTGCAACGGCCAGACCCACCTGGTCGATGCCGCGGCTCTGCTCATCAGAGGCGGAGGCAATTTCACCCATGATATCGGTCACGCGGGTTACCGCATTGACGATCTCATCCATGGTTTCACCGGCGCTTTCCACCAGCGTTGATCCCACATCCACACGGCTGACCGAGTCTTCAATCAGGCTCTTGATCTCGCGCGCGGCCTGCGCACTACGCTGTGCCAGGTTACGCACTTCACCCGCAACCACCGCAAAACCACGCCCCTGCTCGCCCGCACGTGCGGCTTCTACCGCAGCGTTGAGCGCCAGAATATTGGTCTGGAAGGCAATGCCGTCGATAACGCTGATAATATCGGCGATTTTCTGCGAGCTGGAAGCGATGTCGCGCATGGTTTGCACCACGTTATCAACCACTTTACCGCCTTTCTGCGCGGTTTCTGAAGCGCTCAGCGCCAGATGGCTGGCCTGACGCGCGTTTTCGGCGTTCTGCTTCACGGTCGCCGTCAGTTGTTCCATGCTGGCCGCCGTTTCTTCCAGAGAAGCCGCCTGCTGCTCGGTACGTGAGGAGAGATCGTTGTTGCCCATCGCAATCTCGCTGGCGCCGCTGTAAATCGCGTTAGCGCCGTTACGCACGTCACCCACGGTGTTCATCAGTTCACCCTGCATGTGGCGCAAGCTTTCCGCCAGTTGTCCAATCTCGTTGGAACCTTCCACCTCAATACGCTTCACCAAATCGCCGCTGGCGATATGACGAATGCTTTCAATCAGGCGGTTCATCGGAGAGATCAGCGTCAGTTTGATACCAAACCACACCGCAACGATAGCGGCCAGCACGGTAATCAGTACACACACCAGCACCCACATCGCCTGGCTATAGGAAGCGTTATTGTCCTCAACCGCGATGTCATACAGGCGATCGTTCTGCTGCATGTAACTCATGTACTGCTTCTCAAAACCGTCCTGATAGCTCTGAGTCGGTTGATCAAAAAACGCGTTGATCTTGCCTTCACCCAGTAACTGGATCAGCTCCGCCAGCGCGCCGTGATAGATGTCATAGGTGCGGTTGATCTCCTGGAACGCGGCTTCGCTTTGACGCGGATCGCGCGGAAGCGACTCGTAAATCGCCCAGTTTTTTTCGGTCAGCTTCAGGGCATTGCTCGCCACCTGCATCAGTTCTGCAACGGTAGCGCCGCTGCCGATGTTGCTCTGATCCATCATGTAGCGAATCCCCGCCCGGTTCAGGGTATTACGCGTTTGCAGTAGCTCAACCCAGGTAGCGTTCAGCGCAGACTGCTGCTGGCGAATGGTTTGCAGAACGGTAAAGTTCTCTTTGTCATTCTTCAGTGAGTTAAAAAACAAGCCGCCTGAGGCGAGCTGTAAAAGGCCAAATAGCGCCAATACCAGCAGTAAGCTGGTAACAATCTTCATTCGTTTTAACATGTTTTCTCTTTCCGCTAGACAGATACTCTGGTTTTCGGCCTGGAAAGAGAAAACTTTATGGTGCCAGCAATTGCTACATAATTATCGTTTCCGCATTAAATTTCGTTCCCTATGACAAATTACGCAAAAAATTACTCGTTCCATTGCGTCTTAGGTGTAGGATTCCCGTTTTTAAGGAAAGGATGCTTGTATGTTGAATCGCGATTTTGATCACCTATCCACCCTCGCGCACCACTTTTTTGAACGTGAAGATATTCGCCAAAAACTTAATATCATCGATCAGTACAACATCTCCGGTTGGGAAGTCTGGATGCAGATAGAATTTGCCAATCTTTTGGCTTCGACGGGTCATGAATGGTGGCGTGAACAAACTCTCGCCTGCGATCTGCGGAAAAATCCACAGCGTTTGTCTGTACGTGCAGATTTCTTGTTGCGGAAAAAAGGCTGGACTCAGGACAGCTACATTGCACTTGAACTCAAGCAGAACCAGGATCCGACAAGTTGCGTCAGAAATATGATTGCTGATTTGGTTAAAAGCGCCAAAATCAAACGTTCAGAATTAGAGCTGCGTAGCTTCTGGACGCTCGGGGTAACACCCCGCATAGACAAAGAGCGCCTCGATGAACTTATTGACCACTATCTGGATGAAAAATATTACCTGACTAAATCACGTAAGAAACATGTGTTGTTAAGAGACATCGAACAAACGCCTTACTGTTATATCGTCATCTAAGTATCTCAGTCAGATACTGTGTCAGTGTGGAAACACGGCATTTAGGCAAGCGAACACTATAATGCCGTGATCTCAATCACATAAACTCCCCCATTCACCCTCATTGCTAACCGCTCACTGACATTTGAGACCGCTTAAGCTGACATACAACCGCTCACTTATTTACCTTACTTTACGCGCGTAATTCTCTGGCAAGATCCCTCCAACATAGCAGTCAATTTACCTCCTCAAACACAAGATCAAACCCACGCGGCTTCGGCCAATTATTAATTAGATACCAGGTTTTACTATGGATACGAAAAAGATATTCAAGCACATACCCTGGGTGATTCTCGGAATCATCGGTGCATTCTGCCTCTCGGTAGTGGCATTACGTCGGGGTGAGCACATTAGTGCCCTGTGGATCGTGGTGGCCTCAGTTTCTGTTTATCTGGTGGCCTATCGTTACTACAGTCTGTACATCGCCCAGAAAGTGATGAAACTTGACCCAACGCGCGCTACGCCAGCGGTCATCAACAATGATGGTCTGAACTACGTTCCTACTAACCGTAACGTATTGTTTGGGCACCACTTTGCCGCTATCGCCGGTGCAGGTCCGCTGGTCGGACCGGTACTGGCTGCGCAGATGGGCTACCTGCCCGGTACGCTATGGCTGCTGGCAGGCGTGGTGCTGGCCGGTGCGGTACAGGACTTCATGGTGCTGTTTATCTCTTCCCGCCGTAACGGCGCATCTCTGGGCGAGATGATCAAAGAAGAGATGGGCCCGATCCCGGGAACCATTGCTCTCTTCGGCTGCTTCTTAATCATGATCATCATCCTGGCGGTACTGGCGCTGATCGTGGTGAAAGCGCTGGCGGAAAGCCCGTGGGGTGTCTTCACCGTCTGCTCAACTGTACCGATTGCGCTGTTTATGGGGATCTACATGCGATTCCTGCGCCCGGGACGTGTGGGCGAAGTGTCGGTAATTGGTATTGTGCTGCTGGTAGCTTCAATCTACTTCGGCGGCGTGATTGCGCACGATCCGTTCTGGGGCCCGGCGCTGACCTTTAAAGACACCACCATCACCTTTACCCTGATCGGTTACGCGTTTATCTCTGCGCTGCTGCCGGTATGGCTGATCCTCGCCCCGCGCGACTATCTGGCGACCTTCCTGAAAATCGGCGTTATCGTCGGCCTGGCGGTGGGGATTGTTATCCTCAACCCGGAACTGAAAATGCCGGCGATGACGCAGTACGTTGATGGTACTGGCCCGCTGTGGAAAGGCGCACTGTTCCCGTTCCTGTTCATCACCATCGCCTGTGGTGCGGTATCTGGCTTCCACGCGCTGATTGCTTCCGGTACCACGCCGAAGCTGCTGGCTTGTGAAACCGACGCGCGTTTCATTGGCTATGGCGCAATGCTGATGGAATCCTTCGTGGCGATTATGGCGCTGGTTGCAGCCTCCATCATCGAACCGGGTCTGTACTTCGCGATGAACACCCCGCCTGCGGGCCTTGGCATCACCATGCCGAACCTGCATGAAATGAGCGGTGAGAACGCGCCGCTGATTATGGCGCAGTTGAAAGATGTCACCGCACATGCGGCGGCGACCGTCAGCTCCTGGGGCTTCGTGATTTCGCCTGAGCAGATCCTGCAGACCGCGAAAGACATCGGTGAACCATCCGTTCTGAACCGCGCAGGTGGCGCACCAACGCTGGCTGTGGGTATCGCTCACGTATTCCACAAAGTGCTGCCGATGGCTGATATGGGCTTCTGGTACCACTTCGGTATTCTGTTCGAAGCACTGTTCATCCTGACCGCACTGGATGCCGGTACCCGTTCTGGCCGCTTTATGCTGCAGGATTTACTGGGTAACTTCGTGCCGTTCCTGAAGAAAACCGACTCTCTGGTGGCGGGCATCATCGGTACTGCGGGCTGCGTAGGCCTGTGGGGTTACCTGCTGTATCAAGGCGTTGTTGACCCGCTGGGCGGCGTTAAGAGCCTGTGGCCGCTGTTTGGTATCTCTAACCAGATGCTGGCTGCCGTGGCGCTGGTTCTCGGCACTGTGGTGCTGGTTAAAATGCAGCGCACCAAATACATCTGGGTTACCGTGGTTCCGGCAGTATGGCTGCTGATCTGCACCACCTGGGCGCTGGGTCTGAAACTGTTCAGCACCAACCCGCAGATGGAAGGCTTCTTCTTTATGGCGAATCAGTACAAAGAGAAGATTGCTAACGGCGGCGAACTGACCACTCAGCAGATTGCCAATATGAACCATATCGTCGTCAACAACTACACCAACGCAGGTCTGAGTATTCTGTTCCTGGTGGTGGTGTACAGCATCATTTTCTACGGGTTCCGTACCTGGCAGAAAGCCCGCGCCATCAACGGCCGCTCCGATAAAGAGACGCCGTATGTACCGGTGCCGGAAGGCGGCGTGAAGACCTCGTCACACCACTAAGATGTATTCAGCCCCGCTTCGGCGGGGCTTTTCGCTTATCAGGATTGTTTATGTTTGGTACTTTAGGGCAAGCTAAAAAATATCTCGGTCAGGCGGCGAAGATGCTGATTGGCATTCCGGACTACGACAACTACGTCGAGCACATGAAGACCAACCATCCCGATAAGCCGTACATGACCTACGAAGAATTCTTCCGCGAGCGCCAGGAAGCCCGCTACGGTAGCGGCGGAAGCAGTTGCTGTTAGAAGGAGAAGTGAATGACCCCGATTGCAGTTACCCTACTCACCGGTTTTCTTGGCGCGGGTAAAACCACCCTGCTACGCCATATTCTCAACGAGCAGCACGGTTACAAGATTGCCGTTATCGAAAACGAATTCGGCGAAGTTTCGGTGGACGATCAACTGATTGGCGACCGCGCCACGCAGATCAAAACCCTGACCAACGGCTGCATTTGCTGTACCCGTTCTAATGAACTGGAAGATGCCTTGTTAGACCTGCTCGACAACCTCGACAAAGGCACCATCAATTTTGACCGTCTGGTGATCGAGTGTACCGGCATGGCTGACCCCGGCCCGATTATCCAGACCTTTTTCTCCCATGAAGTGATTTGCGAACGCTACCTGCTGGACGGCGTAATTGCGCTGGTTGACGCGGTGCATGCTGACGATCAGATGAACCAGTTCACCATCGCCCAGTCGCAGGTCGGCTATGCTGACCGCATCCTGCTGACCAAAACCGACGTCGCAGGTGAAAGCGAGAAACTGCGTGAGCGCCTGGCGCGCATCAACGCCCGTGCGCCGATTTACACCGTGACGCATGGCGACATCGATCTTTCGCTGCTGTTCGACACCAACGGTTTTATGCTGGAAGAGAACGTGGTCAGCGCCAAACCGCGCTTCCACTTTATCGCTGACAAGCAAAACGATATTTCCTCGATCGTCGTCGAACTGGATTACCCGGTGAACATCAGCGACGTGTCGCGCGTAATGGAAAATCTGCTGCTGGAATCCGCCGAGAAGCTGCTGCGCTATAAAGGCATGCTGTGGATTGAAGGCGAGCCCAACCGCCTGCTGTTCCAGGGCGTCCAGCGCCTGTACAGCGCCGACTGGGACCGCCCGTGGGGCGACGAAACGCCGCACAGCCTGCTGGTGTTTATTGGCATTCAGTTGCCGGAAGATGAGATCAGAGCCGCATTTGCGGGATTGAAGAAGTAATCCCCTGCTGAATTGCCCGGTGACGCGATGTGACCGGGCCTGGAAATCCCGCTCCTTGTAGGCCGGATAAGGCGCAGCCGCCATCCGGCACTGGCAGCCCACTCACTCGGTAATTACAAACCGTGTCGCAGCAAAGCAGTTCAACACCCGGTGCACCAGAAATACCATGGTGAGCGTTGCCACCAGCGCGACGGTGACGGAGGTGATGCGGTACAGATCGCTGAACACCAGGTCCTGATCCGGGTGCAGGTTCTGGCCAAACATAATGCCGATAGTGGTGATACTGGCAAACCCCACGCCCGCGCCGACTTTTTCCATTACGTGCAGGCGGGCGCTGAACGCCAGCCCGAGACCGATCAGCGGCATCATCAGCACCATGTGGTTGCTGAAATCATAGATAAGCAGCTGCACCAGCAGAATATACAGACAGGCCAGCACCACGCCGACCACACGCCAGATCGAGCTAATCACCGCCCCGCGATAGTGCATCGGAAAAAGGATCAAAATGCCTGCCATCAGCGCCGACAGCGAATCACTCAAGTCACAGATCTGAAAGACAATAAAAATCATCGTCGCCACCGTGCCGGAAAGCAGCGACTCGTGGCGCACCCTAGCGGCATCTTTTTCAATGCGCGGCGGCGGCTGGCGGGGTTCCACGTCCGGGATCAGATAATGCAGCAGCGCGCTCAGCGCCACCGCCATGACGCAGGCCTCCATATTGGAGAACATCAGCGTATGCCAGTTGGTGGTGGGATAGCTCATAAAGTTGAGCATCGTGCTCTGGCACACCACGCCCATTGAGCCGAGCAGAAACAGGGGCCCTTTGCTCATAAAACGAAAACGCATCACGTACAGGCCGAACACCACCAGCGTCATGATCAGCGGCCACTGTGAGAGATAGCCGACGATCAGCACCATTTCAACACAGTTTACTGCCGCGCTGAACACAAACTGTTTTGCCACATGGCGGTTGAATACCGGCACCAGCGACAGCAGCATCAGCGGATAAACCACAAAGAACACGCCGTACTGCACGTTGTAGAAGGTTGAGATGCTCAGCGCGATTGTCCCGGCAACGGAGATACGCAGGGTCTGGCGAAAATCATTGGCGGTGTAGACAATATTCCCGTGCGGCGTAAAGACATGGGCCAGCGTGTTAATAGACATAATGCAGCCAGCTAACGAGGTGGATTTGCGCCCCGGCAAAGGTACGGGCGAACATCCCCTCGCTGTTATACAGCTGTACCGTGGCGCGCGCGCCGGTCGGTAACGGCGTGTCGAGCGGTTCGTTCAGCGCCACATGAATACGCATACGCTGGGCATCGCGCACCCAACGGGTTGACTGTTCAGGCTGCGACAGCTGGCCGTTAACCTGCTCCTGGCCCGCCAGAATACCGGCATCGCTGCTGGTAACGCGGGCAGAAAAAACCTTGCCCGGCATGGCGTCGAACACCACGGCGGCATCGGTATCCACGCGAGTGTGGCGCAGGCTTTTCTCGCGAAAGTCGGCCACGATATCGGTCTGGTGACTGACCAGCGCCAGCAGCGGGGTGGCGGCGGTTGCATACAGTCCAGGCGAGAGCTGGAGATTGCTTACCGTGCCGTCGGTCTCTGCATGTACCTTCGTCCAGCCGAGATTCAACTGCGCTTCTTCCAGCGCGTTACGGTATTTTTGCAGCGTCACGTTGCGGCTGTCATCGCGCTCACCACGCTGGATAAGCAGGTTCTGAATACTGGCATTCAGCCCCGCCACCGACTGCTCGCTGGTCTGCCAGGCAGTGCGCACCTTGTCGAGATCGGATTGCGACACATTCTGCATGGCACTCAGGCGTTGATAGCGGTCAAAGGTGGTCTTATCGTTACGGGCGTTGAATTGCGCGGTGCGCAGGTTGGCACGCGCAGAGGCGATCTGCGCATCTAATTGCTGGTTGCTCAGCTTCGCCTGCTCAAGGGCGATTTGCGCGGCCTCAACCTTATTGATAAACGGCGTCGGATCCAGTTCGTACAGCAGATCGCCCTTCTTCACCTGGCTATTGTTGTGCACATACACCTGCGAGACGTAGCCGGATACGCGTGAGGAAACAGGCGTTACCACGCGCATCACCGTGGAGTCCGGCGTCAGCGGGATCCAGATATCGGCAACGATAAACCAGGCGAATATTACCAGGAAAGCGGCAATACTCACCCTTACCCAACGGGCAAATTTTTGTTCTGGGGTCATCATAGTTTTTTAATGTTGATTGTCTTCTTCGCGGATTGTCCGCAAATTGCAGGCGATTTGATTTAACGTCGCGCTGAAGGCGGCAAGCTCCGCTTCAGGAATGGTGCAGGTGACGCGATGTTGATACATCTCAATCACCCGGTTAAGTTCTTCCAGTCTTGTACGGCCCTGCGCGGTCAGCGTCAGCAGTCGGATGCGTTTGTCATAAGGCGATGTGGAACGCAGCAAATACCCCTGCTTTTCCAGTAGCGTGAGGGTACGCATCAGCGGCGGCAGTTCAATGCCCTGCACCTGGGCCAGTTCACTGACCGAGACGTTGTCTCCCAGTTGATACAGCTGCATCAATACCGTCCAGCTTGATTGCGTCAGGCCTGTATCGGTGATGGCAGCATCAATAATGGCCCGCCACTGGCGTACCACCATCGCCATGCGCATCCCCATCGGACGGCGGGCAAACAGTTCATCTTCAGTCATGTTTCTTTTTCCTCATCGCTGAGAAGAAAATAATACTTATCAGGATAAGTATCAAGAAACAGACTATCAACAAGCATAAATTGATAAACACCGTGAATATAAAAGAGGCCGGATGCGCTAACACCCAGCCTCTGTCGATAGAAAATAATTACTCCACCTGATCGCGTCGCAGCCCGACGTCACGCAGCCGCTCATCGCTCATCTGTTGCAACAGACACCGCGTTTGCGCCCGTAGCCGCCATGCTTTGTATGCTCGCCAGATCAGTACAAACCCAATGAACGGCTGCTTTGCTTTATTCTCATGAAATTCCATACCTTGCCTCCCGCCTTGCCAGAGGCTTTATCTTCACGGATTTGGGCCTGAACAATACAGACTCACAAAGTACTTTTATTTAACATACAGATTGGTTAAAAAGAGTTCTGCATCGCTTTTTTCACGCCAATCTGTACTGGTTTTTTTATCTGTATGGTACCCATGAGGGATACAGCATGACGCGTTACCAACATCTGGCCAATCTGCTGGCCGAACGCATTGAGCAGGGGCTGTATCGCCATGGCGAAAAATTGCCTTCGGTGCGCAGCCTGAGTCAGGAGCATGGGGTCAGTATCAGTACCGTCCAGCAGGCCTATCAGACGCTGGAACAACTACAGCTGATCACGCCGCAGCCGCGTTCCGGTTATTTTGTCGCGCCACAAAAAGCACAACCGCCGGTGCCGCCGATGTCGCGTCCGGTGCAGCGTCCGGTCGAGATAACCCAGTGGGATCAGGTGCTGGACATGCTGGCAGGTCATGCGGACAAATCGATAATCCCTTTTAGCAGTGGCGTGCCCGATATCAATCAACCCAGCCTGAAGCCACTGTGGCGCGAACTCAGCCGCGTGGCGCAGCATAATCTCAAGGCAGTTCTGGGCTACGATGAATTACCTGGTTGTCGGGAATTGCGTCAACAGATTGCCCGGCTCATGCTGGACGGCGGTTCGATCGTCAATGCGGATGATATTGTGATCACTAATGGCAGCCAGAGCGGAATGTCGCTGGCGCTGCTAACGGTCTGCCAGCCTGGAGATATTGTCGCCGTTGAATCTCCCGCCTACTACGGCACAATGCAGCTGCTGCGCGGATTAGGGATCAAAGTTATTGAGATCCCGACCGATCCGGATGCCGGGATCAGCATTGAAGCGCTGGAACTGGCGCTGGATCAGTGGCCGATTAAAGGGGTGATCCTGGTTCCTAACTGCAACAACCCGCTCGGCTTTATTATGCCGGATGCGCGTAAACGCGCTGTGCTCGCCCTCGCCCAGCAGCACGATATTGTTATTTTTGAAGATGATGTGTACGGAGAGCTGGCTACAGAATATCCACGTCCGCGCACAATCCATTCCTGGGACAGCGACGGTCGGGTGCTACTGTGCAGCTCATTTACCAAATCCGTGGCGCCGGGATTGCGCGTCGGTTGGGTTATTCCCGGTCGTTATCATGATAAATTTCTGCACATGAAATATGCCGTCATCGGCACTAACGTTCCTGCTACACAGCTGGCGGCCGCCACCTTCGTGCGCGAGGGGCATTATCATCGTCATGTTCGCCGTATGCGTCAGATCTACCAGCGGAATATGGAGATCTATACCTGCTGGGTACGGGAATATTTCCCCTGTGGGATCTGCGTCACCCGGCCGAAAGGTGGCTTTATGCTGTGGGTTGAATTACCACAGCAGGTCGATATGGTCTGCGTCGCCAAACAGCTCTGTCGCCTGAAAATCCAGGTCGCGCCTGGCTCGCTATTCTCCGCATCCGGTAAATACCGCAACTGCGTACGCATCAATTGTGCGTTGCCGCCAGACGAGAAGCATCGGGAAGTCATGCAAAAGCTCGGCGAGGCGGTAAAGGTGGCGATAGAGTAAGTCGGTATACCCGGCTTCGCCTCTGTCTAGTGGCTTAACCCCTGGATATCCTCAGCGGAAAGTCGGGTAATTTTTTGTACCGTGCTGATATCGATGCCATCTGCCAGCATGGTGCAAGCAATACGGAGCGCCTCAGTTCGCTGCCCCTCTATCAGCCCTTCTTGTTTACCTTCCTGTTTACCTTCTTGTTTACCTTCCTGCAGACCTTTTAGCCATCCTTTTTGAAAACCTGCCTCATGCAATCTGTCCGCGATCGTCATCAAATGCTCCTTATGCTGCGGTGAACGTTCAGCGACCCCACGAATAAACTCACTGAATCGAGGTGCATCGCCAGTTTGCAAAATATAATTAAACAGCGTCTTTATCTGGCTGTCATTAGTCAGTCCAGTAAGTAGCAGGGAAACAATTTGTTCAACAAGCCCCATAAGGACGCCACCCCCTCACCTGCAACTTTCTCTCTTTGCGAGGCGATTTCAGAGATAAAAACGTCCCTTTGTAACGTCCGCATTTATCTGGAACGTATCACGCAGAATCACGACCTCAATGCACATTCCCGCTTTTTCATCGCACGCCCTGTGCTATAACAAATCATCACTTTCATGGAGGGCGCGATGTGACGCATACCCGGGATATTCCACAATCGTTCTGGCGTGACGCGCAGTTGCCGTGGCTGGAGCTGCGTAGCACCTGGCGTAGTCATCAAGCCTATAAACGCCATCATCATTCTCAGCTCTCGGTTGGAGCGATTCTTGAAGGTGAGACGTGCTGCCAGTGTGATGGCAAAGAATACCTCCTGAGCTCAGGCGACCTCATTGTGATCCCATCGCTGGCACCTCACAGCTGTAACCCCGTTAATGGGCGGTTTCGCAGTTACCATATGCTCTATCTTGATGCCCGGTGGTGCCTGGCCCATCTGCCTGCGCTGAGCAGCAATCAGCAGCTTTACCCACGCAATCCCGTTATCCGCGATCCGCAATTATTCCAGCGCTATTTGCGCCTCGTGGTGCTCATGCAGCGGCAACAAACGACACAGATAACCGATGCCGCGCAGGCACTGCTGCGCTCGCTGCCGTTGCAATCGGTAAAAGCGGAAAACCTTAGCGCTGCCAGCGCGTATCTGCGTGAACGGTTGCAGTCCTGTTTGTTTGCGCCCCCCTCGCTGGACGATCTGGCTTATGAATGCCACATGCGTAAAGAGACGCTGATCCGTAACTTTAAGCAGGACACCGGCCTGACGCCGGGGAGTTATCTGAATATCCTGAGAGTTAACTATGCCCGCCAGCGGCTGCGTGCCGGGGACGAAATTGCGGATGTCGGCTACCAGAGCGGGTTTGCCGACCAGAGCCATTTCCATCGCACCTTTGTGCGCTACACCGCGGCTACACCGCGTCAGTATGCATTAGGACGATCAATATCAGACAATAATTAGCGCGGCATCAGGCGTAGGGTGAACTCGGATTCCTGCTCTGAGGTCACTATGTCACTGCTTGCTGAACTTTTTCCGTCTGCGTTTCCCGCGTTGGCACTGGCGCATTTTGTCGCACTCCTCAGCCCGGGTCCGGACTTCTTTTTACTGGTCGGCTATGCCGTACGTTACCGGATGCGCGGCAGCGCCGGGCTGTGCGTGGGGATCGCCATCGGCAACGGGCTGTATATCCTGCTGGCGATTATCGGTTGGGGGATCCTGCGTCAGCTTCCTCTGCTGTTTACAGTTATTAAGCTATTGGGCGCACTCTATTTATTGTGGATTGGCAGCCTGCTGATACGCAGCCGCCCACAAACACTGACCGGAGCAGACGCCCAGTCGACCTGTCCAGGATTTGGCAAACAGCTGCTGCTGGGGTTAGCTTCGTCACTACTCAACCCTAAAAATGCGTTGTTTTATCTGGCGCTAATGACCGCCCTGCTCGGCCCGTCGGTGACGTTGCTGCAACAAAGCATGAGCGGGATATGGATGACCAGCGTGGTGCTGTTCTGGGATCTGCTGATCGTCATGTTCATCGGTTTACCGCAGATCCAGCGACGCTTAACCAGAGGGATATTGTGGGTAGAGCGTATCGCCGGCGGCGTACTGATCATCTTCGGTTGTGCCATCGCGCTGCGTTTTTTGCAAAACATCTTACTCTGATAAACGTGGCGATTTTCTGCAAATAAACCGGATAAACTCGTTTAATTAATATCCAATCCACATTACACTGCAAATGGTTGCTACCCGTTCAACTTACTCTTCTTGAGGTGCGATGTGCTGATTGTTACCTGTAATCGTTACGCTTTCTGACCCTGCGTTAGTGAGCGTTTCTCCTGTTTGCGCTTCACGCAGACAGCGTTTTTGATTACATGAAATTCAGTACATTTGCAGTCTGCTTTTATTCTGTCATCGGTCTGACGTCTTAAAGACGGTATTGAGTTTCGTTATTCCCGTTGAGGGTTTTCTCCCGACAAGGAGCTGTTTTATGCAACGGATTCTCGCGTTTTTCTCCCAACGCGCTACGACGCTATTTTTTCCTATTGCATTGATTTTGTATGATTTCGCCGCCTATCTGTCGACGGACTTGATCCAGCCCGGCATCATTAATGTCGTACGCGATTTCAACGCCGATGTCAGTCTGGCGCCCGCGGCGGTCAGTCTCTATCTGGCTGGTGGTATGGCGCTGCAATGGTTGTTAGGACCGCTTTCCGATCGGATTGGCCGCCGTCCGGTACTGATTGCGGGAGCGCTAATTTTTACGCTCGCCTGCGCTGCCACATTGTTCACCACCTCGATGACGCAATTTCTGGTCGCCCGTTTTGTGCAGGGCACCAGCATCTGTTTTATCGCCACCGTCGGCTATGTCACGGTGCAGGAGGCATTTGGGCAAACAAAGGCTATTAAGCTGATGGCGGTAATCACCTCCATTGTGCTGGTGGCGCCGGTTATCGGCCCGCTTTCCGGAGCCGCGCTGATGCATTTTGTACACTGGAAGATCTTGTTTGCCATTATCGCCGTCATGGGGCTTATCGCACTCATTGGACTCACGTTAGCAATGCCAGAAACCGTCCAGCGTGGCGCGGTGCCGTTCAGTGCGCGCAGCGTCTTACGTGATTTTCGCGACGTTTTCCGCAACCGGGTGTTCCTGTTTGGCGCAGCCACGCTGTCGTTGAGCTATATCCCGATGATGAGTTGGGTGGCAGTCTCACCGGTGATCCTCATTGATGCTGGCGGCATGACCACATCCCAGTTTGCCTGGGCGCAGGCGCCGGTGTTTGGCGCGGTGATCGTCGCCAATATGGTGGTCGTCCGCTTCGTGAAGGATCCGACCCGGCCACGCTTTATCTGGCGAGCGGTTCCCATTCAGTTGAGCGGGCTGGCGGTATTGATTGCTGGCAATTTACTGTGGCCGCACGTGTGGTTGTGGTCAGTACTGGGGACCAGCCTGTATGCGTTTGGCATTGGAATGATCTTCCCAACGTTATTCCGCTTTACACTATTTTCCAACAACTTACCGAAGGGTACAGTTTCGGCGTCGTTGAATATGGTGATCCTGACGGTGATGGCGGTTTCTGTCGAAATTGGGCGTTGGTTATGGTTCAACGGCGGCAGGATTTCGTTTCATCTGCTGGCGGTGGTGGCAGGTATTGCCGTCGTGTTCACGCTGGCAGGCTTACTGAAGCGCGTACGTCAGCATGAGGCAACCGCATTAGCCGCAGAGAGTTAACCTTCTACGAACTGCCCCCATTCGTGAACACTGATATTGTGTTTAGCGGTTGGGGGCAATCCATCATAGTGCATCAACTTTTAATCATCTGACGAGAGATAACGGAACTTCCGCATCGGGTTCATGCGTGATCCGATTACGCAGGTCGCGACGAATCATTTCAATGACCCAAAACCAGAAAATATGTCCAATAATTTCCGACACATATTCATCAAATGGCAGCTGAGACAAGGGCGGCGAAAGATGAAGGGCGGGAATGAAGATGCCATGAACTGCCACCGTCACGATTAAACCTGCCAGTACCCCCTGCCAAAGTTTAACTTTTGGAAAAATTTCAGCTGCAACGCAATACCCGACTGCAAACACTAATGAAAATATGATGTGCGTAACCATAACCGGATTAATCACATGTTCAGAAAAGGTATAGACCGTTTGCGTGGGATCAATCCCCAAATAGTCTCGGAGAAAAAGGTACGGAGGATTAAACTCATTTCTTCCCAGAGAAAATGTCCTGGGTGGAAGAGGAACTTCGGCCCCCCACTTAACAAATGCAGAAAGTACGCCAGAAACGATGCCGACTAACACGGCAGCGCCATAATGGCGGCGTTCAGTTGGTGTCCTCGTGAATAAATCTTTCAGCTTCATAACTCATCATCCCCTCTGTGCCAGTAACCCTAAAAATCAGTAACTATGCTATCCAGGAGTGATGATAAAAATCGTGATTAAGATTATCCTTGATAAAAAATGATCTAAAATGACTGATTATGAGTTAATTTGATTGTAAATATAACGTCACCGCGTATGTCATGCAGGCGTTTTATCCGGCCTACTGGGTTACGTAGGCCGGATAAGGATCAACGCCATCCGGCAGCGAGTCTGTCACCTCATGCGATGCGCGCAAACCCCGCTTCCAGATCGGCAATCAGATCGTCAACATCTTCCAGACCAATATGCACCCTGACCAGCGTGCCGCTGAAATCAACCTCTCCGGCCGGGCGAATGCTGTTCAGCTCTTCCGGTTGATTCGCCAGAATGAGTGACTCAAAACCGCCCCAAGAATAGGCCATATGGAACAGCGAGAAATTATCGAGGAAATTCGCCATCTGCTCGTCGGTCAGTCTCTTTTTCAGCACAAACGAGAACAGGCCTGAGCTTCCGGCAAAGTCACGTTGAAAATACTCGTGTCCCGGACATTCCGCTAATGCAGGATGATTCACCCGCGCCACTTCCGGCCTTGCCGACAGCCAGCGGGCAATGTGAATACTGCTCTCCTGATGCTGCTTCAGACGTACCGCCAGCGTACGTAATCCGCGGCTACCGTTGTAGGCTGTGTCGGCATCCAGCGTTTGCCCCATCAGATAGGAGTTCTCTCGCAAACGGTCCCAACAGCGGGCGTTAGACACCGCCGTTCCCAGCATGCCATCCGAATGGCCTATGGTGTACTTGGTGCCTGCCTGAATGGAAATATCCACCCCGAAATCCAGTGCCTTGAAGAGAACACCCGCTGCCCAGGTATTGTCGATCATAATGACAATCTCCGGATTCACCGCGCGAATAGCCTTCACCATTCCCGGTACATCCTGGACTTCCATCGTGATAGAACTTGGTGATTCGAGGAACACCACCTTCGTTTCCGGACGCAGAAGATCAACGATCCCAGCCCCAATCAACGGATCGTAATACGTTGTTTCTACGTTAAATTTACTCAGGATCTTATTGCAAAAATCCTGAGTTGGCTCATAGGCCGCGCCCGTCATCAAAATATGATCGCCGCTTTGGACGAATGCCAGAATCGCATTGGTCACCGCTGCGGCTCCACACGGATACAGCGCGCAGCCGACACCGCCTTCCAGCTCACTCATGGCTTTCTGGAAGGCAAAATGCGTATAGGTTCCGCGACGACCGTAAAACAGTTCGCCGTTAGCACGGTTGGCGGTGGCAAATTTCTTATCCTTCACGGTATCGAACACCAGCGAAGAGGCGCGTTGGATCACCGGATTCACCGCTCCCTGGGTATAGCGTTTGTCGCGACCAGCAACGACCAGATGCGTTTCAAGCTTCATAGCGTCTTTCATAACTTCTCCTGTTCTTAATCCGTGTGAAAACCTATACCACCGCAGCAGTAGAGTTTATTTCAGTGTTGGTCTGCTTTTTTCCAGCGAACCGTTCGACAATCTGTGCCGCATTCAAATCATGGATGACGTTAATCAATGTAGCTGGCGCATCGGTAATGGTGCCCAGTACCACCAGCATCGGGATCGCTTCCATCGGCAGACCCAACGTGGTGACGATAAAGATCTCGCCAAGGAACGCCCCACCGGGTACGCCGCCGACGATAATGGCGGAGAGCACCGCAATCAGCATCGTCAGGAAGAAGGTTTCGGTGGTGAACTCCATACCCAGCACGGAATAGATAAAGACAATTTTCAGTGCGGCTATCATCGCCACGCCGCCTTTATTCAGGTTCACCAGCAGCGGAATGGAGACATCAACGATTTCCGGGTTGATCCCCATCGCTTTACCGGCGCGCAGCGTCACCGGGAGCGTACCCAGCGAAGAACAGGTCCCCAGCGCGGTTGCAGAGGGTTCAATCGCGTTACGCCAAAAGGCTTTCACCGCCGGAATACCGCCGCCAATGTACGAATAGAGAATAGAGCCAAAAACAAAGTAGACCAGCGTAGCAACCATAAACAGGCCAATGGCGCGGGCAAAGGTTAGCAGCAGAGCAGAGTCCTGGCTGGCCATGGTGGCGGCGAAGTAGCAGCCCAGACCAATCGGCGCAACCTTCATGATGATTGAGACGATCTTCATGATCACCGTGTTGGCATCTTCCAGCAGTGAGGCAATGCGTTTCCCAGCCTGATCCGATTGGCCAATCGCCACACCCGCAATGATCGCCATCACGATCAGCGCCAGGATATTGGACTTAGAAAACAGTCCAATAAAGTCGCTGGTGGTAATCATGCTCACAAAATCCATCTTGCCGCTGCCCGCCTGCACGGACTGCGAGAGATCGATAGTGACGCCCTGCGCCGGGTTATACCAGAGCGCCAGCGCGACGATCCCGGCCGCCGGAATAAAGGCCATCGCGATCGAAACAATAAAGATAATCGCCATAATGCGTCCCAGCCTTTTCAGGTCGGTCATACTGGCGATCGAAGACATAACGCTGATCCCCACCAGCGGCACAATAATCATAAATAACAGGTTTAAGAATATCTGACCTATTGGCTGGAGTTTACCTGCCAACGATGGGGCATAAATACCTAATAAGCCGCCAATCACCAGAGCAACTAATAAAATAATCGACGATCTGTAGGGTTCGAGTCGTGACCACATAATCGGTACCTTTAGAATAATAATTAATGAGATTAAATTCACAATGTGATGAGTTGCCGTTGCGCCTCCTGTTATTTTGTGACGTAACTCACCTAAGTTGTTATTTTTTCATTTTGCCAGTAAGTTGTTTCCTGTGATTCAATAGTTGCATGTTTAAAAGCCGAATGTAACGGCCTATTCGTACCGTTTTTGCAAATCACTTGTGAATTAAAGGAAACTATGAGTACGCCGATTTCACTCAAGCATCTGGAATTTTTTACGAAAATCGTCGATTGCGGGGGGCTGTCAGAAGCCGCGGCGCAGCTCAATGTCTCGCCGTCTGCGGTCAGTAAAAGCCTGGCCGCGATGGAAGACACGCTGGGGACGACGTTAATTAAACGCACCACCCGCAGTATTACCCTGACCGACGCCGGGCAATATCTCTTCAACCGCGCTAATAAGCTTTTGAAAGAATTCGATGAAACGCTGAATACCACTTCCGGTTATTACCACAGTCCACAGGGTGAATTACGTATAACCTGCTCAATTGCGTTTGGTTATTCCCGACTGGTGAACCTGGTGGATAAATATCGCGCTCAGTTCCCGGATGTGAATTTATATATCGATCTCAACGATAACTTCGTGAATCTGAACGAAACGGATTTCGACATCGCTCTGCGCATTTCTACCGCGCCGCCGCAGAACTATGCCATGCGCAAGCTGGTGCCTGTCCGCTGGGCGTATTGCGCCTCACCCGGCTACCTTGCCAAAAAAGGCATGCCCCAGCGCCGCAGCGATCTGGTCAACCATGATTGCCTGGTGTATCCGGGTCTCACGCCAGTGCTGAAAGTGGCTGATGAACATGATCGTCTGCATCAACTCAAACTGCATATGCCGATCCAGGCCAATAGCAGCCTGGTATTACTGAAGTCGGTACTGGAAGATCAGGGCGTGGCGTACTTGCCGACCTACCTGATTGGCGATCATATTCAAAAAGAAGAGATAACGCCGTTGATGCTCGACGGCACGATTACCTGTGAAACTCATGCTCTGTATGCGCTCTATTTTCCCAGTAAGTACAGCAACCCCAAGGTACGATCGTTTATCGATTTTCTGGTAGCGGAACTCGGTCCCTTACCTGCCTGGGACAACTGGATCCCGGAGTAAGATCTGGTCGCTTAAAAACGAGGGCCGCACCACATTTTTTGCACGATCCTGTCGTCTGGCTCTATTCTTAAGCCTATGAATAAAATTGCTGAACTCAAACGCGCCAAACGACTGGCGCTCTCATTGCTGCTGATTGCCGCCGCCACTTTCGTTATCACGCTGTTTCTGCCGCCTAACTTCTGGGTGCTCGGAATCAAAGCGATCGCCGAAGCGGCGATGGTCGGCGCACTGGCGGACTGGTTTGCCGTGGTGGCGCTTTTTCGCCGGGTGCCGATCCCTTTTATCTCGCAACATACGGCGATTATCCCGCGCAATAAGGATCGGATCGGGGAAAATCTCGGTCAGTTTGTGCAGGAAAAATTTCTCGACACTCAGTCCCTGGTCGCGCTGATCCGCCGCCATGAACCGGCGCTGTTGATCGGGAACTGGTTCAGCCAGCCGGAAAACGCCCGACGTATCGGCCAGCACCTGCTGCAAATTATGAGCGGTTTTCTCGAACTGACCGACGACGCCCGCATTCAGCGGCTGATCAAGCGGGCAGTGCACAAGGCCATCGATAAAGTTGATCTCTCTGAAACCAGCGCATTGATGCTGGAAAGCATGACCAAAAACAATCGCCATCAGGTGCTGCTCGACACGCTGATCGCCCAACTGATCTCTCTGTTACAACGCGATAGCTCGCGGGCATTTATCGCCCGGCAGATCGTGCACTGGCTGGAGACCGAACATCCGCTGAAAGCGAAGATCCTGCCGACCGAATGGCTGGGCGAGCACAGCGCCGAACTGGTTTCTGACGCCGTAAACTCTTTGCTGGATGACATCAGCCACGATCGCGCCCATCAGATCCGCCACGCCTTCGATCGCGCGACGTTTAAGCTCATCGATAAGCTCAAACACGATCCGGAAATGGCCGTGCGAGCGGAAAGCCTCAAAAGCTATCTGAAAGAAGACGAAGCCTTCAACCGTTATCTCGGCGAGCTGTGGGCAGACCTGCGTCAGTGGCTGAAAACCGATATCAACGCCGATGATTCTCGCGTGAAGCAGCGCATTGCCAATGCCGGGCAGTGGTTCGGTGAAACGCTGGTTGCCGACAGCGCCCTGCGCGCTTCATTGAATGGGCATCTGGAGCAGGCCGCGCATAAGGTTGCGCCGGAGTTCGCCACCTTCCTGACGCGCCACATTAGCGACACAGTGAAAAGCTGGGATGCGCGCGATATGTCACAGCAAATTGAGCTAAACATTGGCAAAGATTTGCAGTTTATCCGCGTCAACGGCACGCTGGTCGGCGGTTCTATTGGGCTGCTGTTATATCTGCTGTCGCAAATACCTTCCCTGCTGACGCTGGCGAATCTTTAAGGGGACCACCTTGCTGGTGACGCCGCTCGCCCGTCAACTTAGCGTGCCGCGCAATATTAATCTGCTGGGAAGCGGCGCTCAGGCCATCATTAGCGCCACGCTGTGTGGTGCCGTTGCGTTGTTTTTTGCTGCGATTATCAGTCTCACGCAATTATATAAACAGCGATTCGCTAACCCTAAAAGGGTATAAATTCATTACCAGGTCTATTCAAACTAGTCCGTTATTTAATGTCAACATTTAATAAATGTATAAATAACCAACAATATACTCATCAGGAAATTTATAAACTCACTTTAAAATGCGTAAAAATGGACATGTTAATTCAACATCAACACCATCTTCAGAAAACACATATATTCTGGTTTAAAAAAATCACGCGTATTAATAATCCTGATCGGTTTAATTTGATCCATTAAAAGCAGGCAGATGTAAAAAAGGCGTCTTACAAAAGACGCCTTTTACATATTATCACAACAAATTAGAACTGATAGGTCAGACCCGCAACAACCTGGTTGTCGCCGTCAGCGCCATCAAGCAGGTTAATTTTATAACCTACATCAGCAACCATATTTTTGTTGAAGTAGTAGTCCGTACCCAGCGCCACATATTCGGTCAGGTCATTATTATTGTTGTCACGCGTATGGACATAAGCCACGTTCGGACGCAGACCAAAATCAAACACATACGCAGCCATCGCTTCAAAGTGCTCAGCTTTGTCCGCATCCTGAATCAGGTTGTGGGACTCACCATACATCGTCGCTACGTAGATGGCGTTAGCATCATACTTCAGGCCAGCACCCCAGAACTCTGCGTTTTCGCCATCCCAACCATTCTGTTTCTGCTGAGCAGTCACAGAACTGGTGGTGTAGGCCGCAATCGCAGACACGCCGGAATCGGCGATATTATCGTAGCCCAGGGAGAAGCCGTAGCCATTGCCATGCTGTTTCGTTGGATCCTTATCGGTATCATCCTGACCCTGATATTGCGCGCCAAGGCTCAGGCCATCAACGGCACCAAACAGATTTTTGGTGCGGAGTGTTGCAACGCCAGAAGTACGTGTAGTAAGGAAGCGGTCAGTATTTTCATAGGAGTCACCGCCGAACTCTGAAAGAGTGTCAGTGTAAGCTCCCACGTCGTAAGCGATACCGTAGTTACGACCGTAGTCAAAGCTAACGTCATGGCCATAATCCAGACCAGCAAACGCCAGACGTGTATTAACACCATTCTGAGAACCTTCTGCTTTAGCGGCATCAAACTGACTTTCAAACTGACCATAGCCAGTCAGTTGATCGTTGATTTGAGTCTCACCGCGAAAACCCAGACGTGCGTAGGTGCCGTCAGCATCGGTGCCGTCAGTCCAGGAGTGGACCGCTTTTACTTTGCCGTACAAATCAAGTTTGTTGCCATCTTTATTATAAATTTCCGCTGCATGAGCGGAAGTGATGCCTAATGCCATCACTGCTAATACCACTGCTGACTTTTTCATATTTTTACTCACTTTTAATTGTGAATTTTGCTATCAACTTTGTTATGAAGGCAGAAAGTCCTCATAAAAAAGCCCCCTGAATACCAAGGGGAGAAATCAAAAACACACCAATAAAGGCAATAATGAAGTGGCAATAAATAATTCACTACTCAGATTTCATTCAAAACCCGGAATAAGGTCAGCCAGGTTTACTCTTGATTCTCGCCCTGGTTAATAGAGCGATGTAGCATTAACGCCTCAGCGATAATATCTTGTTTACTTTTTCGCGTTTCAAATGCCAGCGTTCGGACATATTCCCACAGAGAATTATCAACACGGGCACTTAAAAGAACCATATCTTTAGATCGGGTACCCCTGGCTTTTCGGATATCGGGATAATCTCGAGAAGGCATCGTCATCATCTCCTGAACGCAATAAGACGCTTATGGCGATGAAATATGCAGTCAGTGTAAAAACATGTCAACGGTAAAAAACATTCACAATCGTAATAAAACTGTTAATAAAGCGAGGTAAAATGGAACGATATTTCAAGTGAAAGATAACTTGTTTATAGAATAATGTGTAATTTTAACTTTACATATATTCATTTTTATTCATTTGATTAGAAACGTATGAAGCATTGACACTAATTATTACACTCAATCAAAACATCATTGCAGCCAATAAGTTACATACCGTTATTAATGTCTACTTTTATGCGAACTGCTTGTTTTTATGTACTGTTATGCAAAGCGGTTCTACCCAAACCACTGCCGGAATCACTTTGATTCTCACTTAATGCTGACCTGTTTTGTCTAAAAATAAGCACGAAAAGGTAAAAATAAGGTAAATAACCCATTTTTTCGCATGCAAAATTAAGTTGCTTTTAATTGATATAAATCAATTTACGTCGTGTAAAGACGGCGAAAAAATCCCGGCTGAGGCGCCAGACAAAATTTTTTATGTCCAATTCAGCACGATAAAAGGGGAATAATCACGAGGGAAAGTACCACACGGACCGAAGCTGTCCGTGTGGCTGAAGAAGCGAAATCAGGCGTTAACTTTATCCAGCGGCCAGGACTCGAACAGATAGCCATCAAAGTCGATATCATCGACATTTGAAAATTCCAACAGCCGTTGTTTGACGTTTTCCAGATGCTGCCACATTGCCAGCTTGGCCGCGCGGGCGTCCTTTTTAATTAACGCCGCCAGGATCTGCTTGTGGTCGACCATCCACTCTTTACGGTAATGAGTATCATCGAGGTGGCTATGAAGCTGGATCCACATCGGGTTGTTCTCACGCCACTGCCATGACTGGCGAAATAACTCCACCAGCATGCTGTTATGCGTGGCTTCCGCAATCGCCAGATGAAACTGCATATCACCGCTTTCTGATCCATTCGCTTCGCTGGAGGCCAGCTCACGCTCTTCCAGTTGCAACGCCTGACGCATTTTGACGATGTCTTCGCGAGTGGCCTGCAGCGCGGCAAATTCAGCGATGTTGCTTTCCAGCAACTGGCGCGCCTGCAGCAGTTCAAACGGACCGGCATCGTTGCAGTGATTTGCATCCGTACTGTCGATACTCTGCGCATCCGCATTGTCGAGCACGTAGATTCCGGCGCCGCGACGCACGTCCACCAGTCCTTTAATTTCCAGCATGATTAATGCTTCGCGCACCACCGTACGAGTGACATTAAGCATCTCAGCAATTTCACGCTCCGGCGGCAAACGCTCACCGGGCTGGTACGGCGTCTGGACAATCAGATCGCGGATCATGGCACCCACTTCCTGGTAGGGTCTTTGTTGAGAAGTGTTCGATTTCATCGTGTTATGTCCGTCAGAAGCGTGTAATCAGATACGGTGAATAGGTATCGAACTATAGCATTTGCGGCAAGTCAAAAACAGAAAACGGGTCAACCAAATCAGTATTTTGATTGACCCGTCATAGTTCGGGGATTTAAGCGTCAGCGCTTAGCGCGGCAACACACTCACGCGCGCCCAGCTCGCACAGTTGTTGATACATGGCGATAACCGTCTCAACAAAGTCGGCGTTTTCCGCCAAATCATGACCAAAAATCCCGCTCAGCCCCAGCAGCGCCGTCACACGTTCAGCCCCCTGGTACCGTTGGTTAATACGCTGGAATTCAGCCAGCATTGGGTCAACAACATCAATGGCCTGCCCCTGCTCATCCACGCCGTGGGTATAACGCATCCAGCCCGCGACGCCAAGCGCCAGGTGACGCCAGTCGCTGCCGTTTTGCAGGTGCAGACGCACCGGATCCAGCAGGCGCTGCGGCAGTTTCTGGCTGCCATCCATCGCAATCTGCCAGGTGCGGTGGCGCAGAGACGGGTTGCTAAAACGTTCGATCAGCAGCGTCGCATAGGCGTTGAGATCGGTGCCTTCCGGCATCGCCAGCGTCGGCGCCTGTTCCTGCATCATCAGCGCAAACGCCGCTTTGCGATACGCGGGATTGGTCATGGTATCGGCGATAGTTTCATACCCGCCAAGATAGCCCAGATACGCGAGGAAAGAGTGGCTGCCGTTAAGCATGCGCAATTTCATCATTTCAAACGGCACTACATCGGCAACGAACTGCGCGCCGACTTTATCCCAGTCCGGGCGACCGTTGACGAAGTTGTCTTCAATCACCCACTGACGGAACGGCTCACAGGCGATAGCACATGGATCGTAAACGCCCAACTGGTCGGCAATTTCCTGCAACGTTTCTGGCGTCGCTGCCGGAACAATGCGGTCTACCATGGTGCATGGGAAGGTGGCGTTAGCTGCAATCCACTCCGCTAACTGCGGGTCGCGCGCCTGCGCCAGGCCCAGCACCGCGACTTTCGCCACATGACCATTTTCACGCACGTTATCGCAGGACATCACGGTAAAGGCCGCCAGCCCCTGCTCGCGACGCAGATGCAACGCCTGTACGATGTACCCAATCGCCGATTTCGGCGCGGTCGGGTTCGCCAGATCGTGCTTAATCAGTGGGTTATTGAGATCTAACTGGCCGCTGGCAGCGTCGGTGCAGTACCCTTTTTCCGTAACCGTCAGCGAGACAATCGCCGTCTGCGGGCGCGCCATGGCCTGTAAAATACCGTCGCAACCGTCAAGATCCGGGTGCAGCGCTTCTTTCATCGAGCCAATCACTTTCAGCACGGTGTTGTCCGCGCCCTTTTCCGCCACGGTATACAGCAGTTGCTGCTTGCGCAGATTTTCAATCAGTACGCAGTCGTTACCCGGCATCAGGTTAACTTCACAGATACCCCAGTCGCTGTCGGTGGTTTCTAAGAGATGGTGGGTGTACAGCGCCTGATGTGCGCGGTGAAAAGCCCCGCATCCCAGGTGAACAATACGGGATTGCAGGCGAGAACTGTCCCACGCCGGACGCGCAACCGGCAGGTTGCTACTGGCAATTGTCGTTGTCATCGTGAACTCCAGAAGCCGTTGGAATACCAACGGAAGAGAAAAGGGAAAAGCCGGCCAGACAGGTGACCGGCAAATCTGCTTTAACGGCTGAAGAAAGCGCGCTGGATAGCCATTTCAACACCACGCACTTCCGCCAGCCCTTTCAGGCGACCAATCGCGGAGTAACCGGGGTTGGTTTTCTTTTTCAGATCGTCAAGCATCTGATGACCGTGATCCGGTCGCATGGGGATCAGATCCTCTTTGCCCTCAGCTTTACGACGTTGCTCTTCTTCGACGATCGCTTTCACCACTTCGTACATGTCAACATCGCCGTTAAGATGCGCCGCTTCATGGAAGGTTTTCGGGTTATCTTCACGCAGCGTGGAGCGCAGATGGGTGAAGTAAATGCGCGGACCAAACTGTTTGATCATGTCAACCAGGTCGTTGTCCGCACGAACGCCGTAGGAGCCGGTGCACATGGTAAAACCGTTCGCCATGCTGCTGACCGTATCCACCATCCACTGCATATCTTCCACGGTGGAAACAATACGCGGCAGGCCGAGGATCGGGCGCGGCGGATCGTCCGGGTGTACCGCCATACGCACACCAGCTTCTTCTGCCACCGGAATGATCGCTTTCAGGAAGACGGCAAAATTCTCGCGCAGCGCGGTTTTATCGATATCTTTGTAACGCTCAAGATGCTGACGGAACTGATCGAGGGTATAGCCTTCTTCCGCGCCCGGCAGACCGGCGATGATATTGCGGGTCAAACGCGCTTTGTCTTCATCGCTCATGGTTGCGAAGCGTTCACTGGCCTGAGCAATCTCTTCGGCGGTGTAGTCTGCTTCCGCGCCCGGACGTTTGAGGATATGCAGCTCAAAGGCGGCAAATTCAATCTGGTCAAAACGCAACGCTTTGGAGCCGTCCGGCAGGACGTATTCCAGATCGGTACGGGTCCAGTCGAGAACCGGCATAAAGTTATAGCACACGGTACGAATGCCGCACTGGGCCAGGTTACGCAGGCTCTGCTGGTAATTGGCGATCCACTGCTGATAGTTGCCAGAACGAGTTTTAATGTCTTCGTGGATCGGCACGCTTTCGACGACCGACCAGACCAGGCCCGCCTGCTCAATAATCGCTTTGCGCTTTAGGATCTCATCAACCGTCCACACTTCCCCGTTCGGGATATGGTGCAAAGCGGTGACAACGCCCGTGGCACCCGCCTGACGCACATCCGCTAAGGTGACCGGATCGTTAGGGCCATACCAGCGCCATGTCTGTTCCATGTTTTGTTCCTCGTTTACATTATGGACTCGACGATATGGCGCATAAATTCCTCCTTTTGGTATTACATGTCAACCTCAACAGCAAAATTGGTTAACCAAATCACAATGAAAGCCGTTTTGATCCTATGAGCGGCGCAAAAATACACGGTGAATATGTAAACATGTAACGCTATGTGACATCCATCGCATCAATGGTTAACCAATATATGTAACATCTCAACCAAAATCATAATGGTTCAACCAAAAGAAGGTAGACGTTTTATGCACGTTCTCAATATTCTGTGGGTCGTATTCGGCATCGGTCTGATGCTGGTACTTAATCTAAGATTCAAAATAAACTCGATGGTCGCCCTGCTGCTGGCGGCGCTCTCGGTCGGCATGCTGGCGGGTATGGATTTAATGGAGCTGCTGCACACCATGAAATCCGGTTTCGGCAGTACGCTGGGAGAGCTGGCGATTATCGTGGTATTCGGGGCGGTCATCGGTAAGCTGATGGTTGATTCCGGGGCAGCGCATCAGATTGCCCATACGCTACTGGCGCGCCTCGGCCTGCGCTATGTGCAGTTGTCGGTGATCATTATTGGTCTGATCTTCGGCCTGGCGATGTTCTATGAAGTAGCGTTTATTATGCTGGCGCCGCTGGTGATCGTTATTGCTGCGGAAGCGAAGATCCCGTTCCTCAAGCTGGCGATCCCCGCCGTTGCCGCCGCCACCACCGCGCACTCCCTGTTCCCGCCGCAGCCTGGCCCGGTGGCGCTGGTTAATGCCTACGGCGCTGACATGGGCATGGTCTACATCTACGGTATTCTGGTAACCATTCCGAGCGTAATCTGCGCCGGACTTATCCTGCCGAAATTCCTCGGCAACCTCGATCGTCCGACGCCGTCATTCATGAAAGCCGACGTCCCGGTTGACCAGAACAATCTGCCGTCATTCGGCGTGTCTATTCTGGTGCCGCTGATCCCGGCGATCATCATGATCTCCACCACCATCGCCAACATCTGGCTGGTAAAAGGGACACAAGCATGGGAAGTGGTCAACTTCCTCGGCTCTTCACCGATTGCAATGTTCATCGCCATGATTGTTGCCTTCGTGCTGTTTGGTACCGCGCGTGGTCATGATATGCAATGGGTCATGAACGCCTTTGAAAACGCGGTGAAAAGTATCGCGATGGTGATCCTGATCATCGGCGCGGGCGGCGTACTGAAGCAGACCATCATCGACACCGGCATTGGCGATACCATCGGTATGTTGATGTCGCACGGCAATATTTCCCCGTACATCATGGCGTGGTTGATAACCGTATTAATTCGTCTGGCAACCGGTCAGGGCGTGGTCTCAGCCATGACGGCGGCGGGAATTATCAGCGCAGCCATCCTCGACCCGGCAACCGGTCAACTGGTGGGCGTCGATCCGGCGTTACTGGTGCTGGCAACGGCGGCAGGCTCCAACACCCTGACCCACATCAACGATGCCTCGTTCTGGCTGTTCAAAGGCTACTTTGACCTGTCGGTGAAGGATACGCTGAAAACCTGGGGTCTGCTGGAACTGGTAAACTCCGTGGTGGGTTTGATGATCGTGTTGATCATCAGCATGATTGCATAACGTCTGTCCCGCTCTGGCCAGTAGCGCCAGAGCGGTTTTCCATCCTGTCTTAGCAATCCTCAATAATCAGATACACTGCCTTCACCGGGCCATGCACCCCAACCACCTTGATAAGCTCAATATCCGCCGTCGAACTGGGTCCACTGATAATGTTAATGCACGACGGCATCCGCTCACCGGCCTGCGCTTTCTGATGCAGTTTTTCCGCCAGCTGCGCTACGCGCGGCAGGATGGTGCTTTTACGCAGCACGAAAATCGACGACTCCGGCAACAGGCTCAGGGAACGCCCGCGCTCCGGCGCGGAAAACAGCACCACACCGCCGGACTCGGTCAGGCCATACTCGGCATAGACCACGCCGACTTTCGCCTGCTCGGCCTGGGTAATATTTTCGCTACCGCGCGCCGGGTCCCAGACCACAGCGTTGCATGCCTGCTGTAAGCGTTCGGTAATGCCCAGTTCCACCAGCCGACTGTCGCCGCTCAGTACCACCGGTTGTGGCCCCAGTTCCTCACACAGGCGGAGCGCCGCGTCTGCGGCCTGATCCTCGCGGGTCAGTTCGCAGCGGGCCAGCATCACCTCGCTGGCAAACTGGATAAACGCCTCGCAGCGCTGCCCGGGGCTCAGTTCGGTCAGGCGCTCGTTGGCATAGTTGTTAACCGGCGCGGCATCCGCGTGCGGTTCGAAACGCAGCGGGCGACCCAACGCCTGGGCGACGGTGTTTAAAAATGCGGTACGGTTATCCATTTTTTTTCTCCTGCGCCTGATGTTTCTTAAACCAGCTGCGGAAACTCTCGCCGTCAGCATCAGGCAGATCGCGCGCCTCCATCCAGTCTCCAATAGCGCCAACCTTAAGCGGCGTTTTACCGCCATTGATAAACCAGCTCGCCGCGTGGGCCCCGGCCATCATGCCGACCTTCCACAGCCCTGGATGGCTGTTGGCATAAGCGAACATTTTGATCGCCCGTCGCTCGGCTTTCGGGGTAATGCCCTCCTCGGCCATCACCCGGCGATGCCGCAGGATCAGTTTTGACAGAGGGATCCGCACCGGACAGACGCTGTCACAGGCCGTGCACAGTGAACAGGCATACGGCAGGTCTTTAAAATCTTTATAGCCGCCGAGCAGCGGAGAGATCACTGCGCCGATGGGACCTGGATAGATGGAGCCATAGCCATGCCCGCCGATATGACGATACGCCGGACAGGTGTTCATACAGGCTCCGCAGCGGATGCAGCGCAGCACATCACGAAACGCTGAGCCCAGCACCTGCGAGCGCCCGTTATCGACAATCACCAGATGAAATTCTTCCGGTCCGTCAACGTTATCCGCCTCACGCGGGCCGGTCAGCCAGGTGTTGTAGCCCGTCAGACGTGCGCCCACGGCGCTGCGCGCCAGCATAGTGATCAGTACATCCACATCGGCAAACGTCGGTGCGATACGCTCCATACCCATCACCGCAATGTGCGTTTTCGGCAGCGTGGTGCACATGCGCGCGTTGCCTTCGTTGGTCACCAGACACACCGAGCCAGTTTCCGCCACGGCAAAGTTGCAGCCGGTAATGCCGATTTCGGCACTCAGGAAATCTTCGCGGATCTTCTGGCGAATGAATAAGGTCATGGCTTCCGGCGTTTCCGGGCCGTCGTAACCCAGACGTTCGTTCAGCACACGGCGAATCTGATAGCGATCTTTATGAATGGCCGGGACCACGACGTGCGAAGGCGGATCCTGATCCAGTTGCAGGATGTATTCGCCGAGATCGGTTTCGATCACCTGAATTCCGGCATCCTGCAGCACATGATTGACGCCGATCTCTTCGGTCACCATCGACTTGGACTTCACCACCTTCTTCGCATTTTTATTCTGTGCGACCTGCAGAATGTAGCGGGTAGCCTCTTCTTTGGTTTTGGCGAAATAGACGTGCCCGCCGTTTTGCGTCACTTTCTCGGAGAGTTGATACAGGTAAGCGTCGAGATTGCTCAGAACGTGATCGCGGATCTGGCTGGCACGATCGCGCCAGTCTTCCCAGTGGCCTAACTCCTCGACCATTTTCTGTCGATTCGCGCCGATACGCTCCTGCGCATTGGCCACGGCTTTGCGCATGATTGGGTCTTCAATCTGCTGACGAATGCGCAGTTTAAATTCTACATCGCTGGTTTTTATCGACATTTCTTTCCCCTCAGCGGCTCATCAGCACTTCAGCAATATGCATCACTTTGACCGGCTGACCTTCCCGTTGCAGTCGACCGCCAATGTTCAGCAGGCAGCTGACATCTGCGCCAATCAAGTATTCCGGCTTCGCATCCATCAGATGAAAAACTTTCTCTTTCACCATCTCGCCGGATATTTCAGCCATTTTGACCGAGAATGTTCCGCCAAAGCCGCAGCAGGTGTCCTGATCGGCAAACGTCAGCAGCTCCAATCCGCGCACGTTTTTCAGCAGTGTGAGCGGCTCTTCCTTCACACCCAGCTTGCGGGTCAGGCTACAGGAGGGGTGATATACGGCGCGGCCATGCAGACTGGCGCCGACATCCACCACGCCCAGTTTGTTGACGATAAAGGAAGTGAGATCCTGCATACGCGCGGCAACGTTCTCAGCACGGATCGCCCACTCAGGTTCATCGGCCAGATAGGTCGGGTAGCTTTTTACCGCATAGGTGCAGGAGCCTGCCGGAGAGATAATCGGATCGTCGTTGTCTTCCAGCGCAGCGATCAGGTTTTTCATCCCGGGGATCGCTTCTTTGATGTAACCGCTGTTGATGGCTGGCTGACCGCAACACCCTTGCTTCTCGGGGAAATTCACGCGACAACCCAGTTTTTCCAGCAGCAATACGGAGTCTCGTGCCATCCGTGATTTCAGTGCGTCACCAATGCAGGTAACAAAGAAATTTACATTCACAATAACCACTCCATTGCTTCATTTCTGTTTATTGCGCTTGATATTGCTATATCAAGCAAAGGTTCAATCGTGTTTCACACCCAGTTTTTCGGTTTGCTCGTTTTACTAATGCCTGGGTTCATAATGATGCTCAGATCGTTTTCCTTTGATGGCGACTCTCCGTTTCTTATATCAGGACAATCGCAAATGTCTGTATTTTCATTTGTATGACAAAACAAAATAATCCCCTAATCGACTCGGACATGCAATACCCAGGTTTATTTATTTCGGCATCGCTCACATTTTTATATTTAAAACAACAGCATTATTAACACCTTAAGAATAGTTTCAGGAGATAACTATTCTCGTCACTACCATTATCAAACATGTTGTTAAATAACTACTTATAGGTATTTCGCTTACTCTTAAGTATATTTATTCGGCATTAAATTTTAATTAAAAGATTACAATAGTTACAAAAGCACAAATCATAATTACTTTATCCACTGAAGCGATTCAGTTTACAGCTTTTATTAATCCAGCAATGTAGCCTCCCCGCCATAAATATAAATCAGGTTTAATAAACCAATCGGGAATAGCAATGAACGAATATTTTATGTTTGCCCTGGCACTCTCTCCGTTACTACTGATGGTATTTTTAATATTAAAACTAAAAATGGCCATCCATTATTCCGTGCTAATCTCTTTAGTTTTCACCGCCGCGTTATCAGCACTATTCTGGGGAATGCCCGTACAGAATCTGAAAGCCGCAATAGGCTATGGCGCACTGAAGGGATTATGGCCGATCGTGATAGTGATCCTCGGCGCTATCTTCAGTTATAACGTCATGCAGGCGACCAAAGCGCTGGATATTCTGCGCGATATTCTCGCCAGCATTAGCGAAGATAAGCGTATTCAGGTGCTGCTGATTTCATGGTGCTTTGGCGGATTCCTAGAAGCTGCGGCGGGTTATGGTACGGCGGTCGCCATTCCAATCGGCATTCTTATTGCGCTCGGATTCAACCCGCTGAAGGCGGCGATCGCCTCTCTCGTCGCAAATACCGTTCCCACCGCATTCGGCGCGGTCGGGATCCCGGTTTCTATTCTGGCGGAACAGGTTAATCTGCCGGTTTATACCTTAGGCGGAACTATTATTCTGCAACTGGCGCTGTTTAATATCCTGCTGCCGTTTGTCATTGTCTGCATAATTGGCGGCGGCCTGAAAGCCATTCGCGGCGTATTTCTGATCACGCTGATGTGCGGCATCACCACGCTGGTTCCGCAATATTTTGTCGCTATCCATCTTGGCGCGGAATTGCCTGCCTTTGCCGGGAGCCTGGTCAGCCTGTTTGCCGTCGCGATAGTCAGCCGCCTGCGCAAAGGAAAAACCGATCCCGAATGGCGCATTGAGGTCAGCCATACCCGCGAAACCACGCCGCGCTCGGCAAAAGTGTTGTTCCGCGTGGGCTCTATCTATCTGTTTATTTTTGTCTTTATCCTGCTGTGTTCACCGCTGTTCCCGACGATAAAAGCCGCGGCGTCCCAACTGGCCTCGGTACTGCATTTCACGCTCGCCGACGGCAAAACCCTGGCGCTGAAAGTGGAATGGGTGACCACGCCGGGGATGCTGATCATCTTTGCGACCATTATCGGCGGTTTTATTCAGGGGGCTTCGGCACGTGGGATGCTGGAAGTGTTTATCAAAACCATTTTCCAGCTTAAAAATTCCATTGTGGCGATTATGGCGATCGTCGCGCTGGCCACGGTGATGGATCTCAGCGGAATTATTTCCACGCTGGCCCAGTCGATTGTCGATCTGACCGGCAGCTCATACGTCTTCCTCGCCCCGGTGATTGGCGCGCTGGGCACGTTTGTGACCGGCAGCGATACCAACTCGAACATTCTGTTCGGTAAGCTGCAAACTATTGCCGCCAGTAAGCTGCATATCGATCCTAACTGGCTGGCGGCGGCCAATACCTCCGGCGCAACGGGCGGAAAAATGATTTCGCCGCAGAGCATCGCCATCGCAGTTTCAGCCACCAAAATGGACGGTCAGGCCAACCAGATAATGTCTGGCACCATGAAATACTGCTGCGCCTACATTGTGATCCTCGGCCTGAAAGTTGGTCTCTTTTATTACTGGTTTATGGCGTAACCCGTTGTCAACCCCGCCAAATTCGCGGCAATCGTATTTGACGACGCGGTGACCATAAAGGTTTACACCGCCCCGGGATCGGAACGAGGTGACAGGCTTTACGATTTGTCGGCGCTGACTAAAATAGCGCCGATGTTTCAAATCGAGGATTGTTGTTATGTTGTTCTGGAAAAAGATGGTGAAGAAGTTCGACGCCTTTTCTGCGTTGATCCCACCACGCTACTTCCGCGTGTAATGTCTGCGTTTCACGCTCATTTGTCGGCCGGATAAGGCGCAAGCGCCGCATCCGGCAACTGGCCCCCTTTCACTTGCGCAGCCCGCACGCTCTTAACACCCTGACCCACAGACGAAGCCACGCAAAACGGTAGACCAGCGGATGCTGAAATCGTAGTAATGTCAGAAACATAGAGCCTCCTTGCGGCGCTACAGTACCGTTGCCTGATAGCGAATCTGCGGCTCCATTATCTGGTGACGCGCGTCTATCAGCCGCAGTTCATACGAGTCGCGCTCTTTCGTTAGTCGCATCACCGCGTCAACAACACTGGTGGTCCGCTCCAGCGCCAGCTTGTCATCATAACCATTGAGCAGTGAGGCCAGCATCACGCTGCAAATCAGATCCCCAACGCCCACCGGCATTTTGGCAAAGCTATACAGCGGCCGGGCGATGTGTAACGTCTGTTCCGCCGTCACCAGCAGCATTTCAAACGCCTGTTTGTCACGCGAGCAGTCGCCGAGATGCTTCACCAGTACCTTCTTCACTCCCCATGCCACCAGCTGCTGCGCCGCTTCCACCACCTCGTCAAAACTACGCAGTTGTCTGCCCGTCAGCACGCCCAGCTCATAGAGATTCGGCCCCATTATGTCGGCCAGTTGAATGGCATCATCGACAAAAAAGGACTCCACGCCCTGCGCGACAATGCAGCCTTTTTGCGGGTCGCCCATTACTGGATCGCAAAAATAGAGCGCCTGCGGATTACGCTGGTGAATGGTGGTGACCGCGTGCTTGACCTCTTCGCAATGGCGTTTATCTCCAAGATACCCTGACAATACGGCATCACATTGCGCCAGCTTTTGCAGGTCATCCAGCCCGCTGATGATGGCGCTCAACTCGCCGTGCGGCATCGCCATGCCCTGCCACATCCCGTACTGGGTGTGGTTGGAAAACTGCACGGTGTAAAACGGCCAGACATCGATCCCCGAAAGCTGCATCGGCAACACGGCGGCTTTATTTCCGGCATAGCCATAAACGACTGACGACTGAACAGACAACACATTTTTCATTTTGACTCCGTCTAACGAAACGTTGGCAGCAGACCAAATACGTCCAGAACAACCGTCAGATAAACAATCGCCCCACAGACAATCACCAGATTGAGCACGGTGTTATTACACGGCGCGGTATAGCTGGCGGTCGGAAAACGTTTCCGCGCAGCTTTCACCAGGAACGGCGGCAGGATCACGCTCCAGATGGTAAAGGCCAGACCGGCGTAACCAATCGCGTGCACAAAACCGTTCGGGAAGAAGAAGCACACGGCGGCTGGCGGGAAGTAAGTCACCAGCGCGGTTTTCAGGCGGCCCATGCCGTCATCCGGGAAATGAAACAGATCGGCGATATAATCAAACAGGCCAAGCGTCGCTGCCAGCAGGGAACTGGCTACCGCGAAGTTGCCGAAGAAGGTCAGGATCAGATCCATATAACGGCTGGTGAACAGCCCACTGATGGCCTCGACAAACACGTCGATATTGCCGCCTTTGGCGATAATTGGCGGGAACGAGGAACGGCTAATGTTGCCCATCGTAACGGCTAACCAGAAGATATACAGCAACAGGGCAAACAGCGTGCCGATGATAATAGAGCGCGTAATATTCGAAATCCCGCTCGTGCCATACAGCTTGACCAGGCTCGGCACGTTACCGTGAAAACCAAATGAGATAATGCAGAACGGCAGCGTCATCAGGATATACGGCAGATACTGCGAATTGGGCAGCGCCACCGCCACGCTGTCGACGAGTTTTGCCACTTCGATATGGCCCACCAGTCCGGAGAAGGTGGCAAAGAACGCCACAAATTTACCGATAATCAGCACGGTAGTGATGCGTCCAACCAGCAAGGAACTGTACCAGGCAATTGCCCCAACCAGCATACTGACGATAATCACCGAGATATTTGCCGGAAAACGTACGCCGCTGTATTTGAATACGGTTTGCGCCATCACCGCCGATGAACCGGAGATATAGGCATAGGTCAGAATATACAGCACAAAGCCGAAAGCGATACCCACCACAATATTCCACTTACGCCCTAATAAATCCTGGGTAAAGGTATTAAAACTGGCACCAGCGCCATAATGCAGGTTAACTTCAACCAGCATCAGACCGGTTAATAACATCATGATGGCAATAAAGAGAAGAATAACCGACGCACCGGGGAACCATACGCCAGCCATCGCAATCGGCAGGGAAAACATTCCGCCACCCACTACGGTCGCGATAACCAACATGGTTCCGCTAATCAGTCCGGGGGTACTACTCTGTCGCTCAATGGCATTAATATCCATGATAAATGTTCCTGTAGACTATTCGTTATAATTACAGCTGTCATTTGTACATCATGCGGATAATAAAAATGTCGGAGTCAGGGTTTACTTTTTATAGTTCTGTCACGGTAACGGACACCGCAAAGGCTTCCTGTTCATGGAAAAAGAAGACAAAAAAGCCCCATCGCCAGATGGGGCCATAATGATTATTTAGATATAATCAAAGCGTGCGGTAAAGAAACGCAACTGCTTCGGCTCGTAAATAAACTTCAGCCCGCGAATATCTTCTTTGTGCTGGTAAAGTTTAATAATACCGTCGGCCACCACATCCATATGCGCGTAGGTATAAACGCGACGTGGAATCGTCAGACGCACGGTTTCCAGTTTCGGTCTGTGGTGTTCGCCGGTGACGTTATTACGACCCGCAGAGATAATTCCGCGCTCCATACTACGTACACCAGTTTCCACATAGATGCTGGCAGCCAGGCTTTGCGCCGGGAACTCGTCCTGCGTCAGATGCTCGCAGAAACGGCGCGCATCGAGGAATACCGCGTGACCGCCCACCGGTTCAACAATCGGTACGCCAGCAGCTTTCAGCTTGTCGCCCAGATAGCGCACCTGCTTCACGCGGTGCTCAATGTACTCATACTGCATGGCTTCGCGCAGGCCAATCGCCATGGCTTCCATGTCGCGTCCGGCCAGGCCGCCGTAGGATGGCATCCCTTCGTACACTACGACTAACTCTTTGGCAGCAGAGAACATTTCGTCATCATTCATGCACAGGAAACCGCCGATGTTTACCAGACAGTCTTTTTTACCACTCATGGTACAACCGTCGGCGTAGCTGAACATCTCATGCACGATCTCTGCGATGCTCTTGTTCTCAAAGCCCTGCTCTTGCTCTTTGATAAAGTAGGCGTTTTCTACGCAGCGGGTGGCGTCGTAGAACACTTTAATGCCGTGTGCTTTTGTCAGTTCACGTACCGCACGCATGTTTGCCATCGATACCGGCTGCCCGCCCGCGAGGTTAACCGTCACCGCCAGGCAGATATAGGCAATATTCTCGGCGCCTTTTTCATCAATCAGCTTTTGTAATTTTTTAAGATCGATATCACCTTTAAATGCAATATTCAGACCGGCATCGTGCGCTTCGTCACGAACGATATCGACAAACACCGCGCCATTTTTTTCCTGGTGATAACGGGTAGTGGTGAAATACATATTCCCGGCAACATATTGCCCAGGTTTAATAGCCAGCTGCGATAACAGGTTTTCAGCGCCGCGGCCCTGGTGAGTCGGAACAATATGTTTAAAGCCAAACAGTTCCTGAACCGTTCTTTCCAGATGGTAGAAGTTTTCGCTGCCCGCGTACGCTTCATCACCCATCATCATTCCGGCCCACTGCTTGTCGCTCATTGCGTTGGTGCCACTGTCGGTCAGCAGGTCAATATAAATATCTTTCGAATTTAACAGGAAAGTATTGTAACCCGCTTCCTGCATTTTCTTAAGGCGTTCATCACGCGGGATCATAGATACAGTTTCAACGCTTTTAATACGGAAGGGTTCTGCCGGATAATTCATTTTGTTTCTCCAGTAACAGTGGTCATGTACGTATTAATGTGAAGTAAAGCATACCTGGTTCATCAATAAAGTCTGATGAAATATAACTATTCGCCTCCTGAGCCAGGGGGAGAAATAATGTGGAGGCACTATGCAAGATTTAATTGATTATGGAAATAGCTCGAGCAACATTAATCACTGGCAATAATTCCAAAATCTGTAAATGTGAGTGATGCAAATCACACGTCATTTTTTTACCTATTCATATTCAACAAGTTTTTTTTTGCGTGTTGTTTTGTCGTTCGCTGTTGAGCGTTACCTGCGACGGGAAATACTGAAAACTTTACTTTCCAGGCTGTTCTCATTTTGTATTGGTGAATGAGTACACCCCATTTTGTGAGAGTCGGATCACTTCGCGGGTTACTATTTGTGATACACATCACTAAAAGTGTAAAGCAAAGTGTACAAATTGATGTTGTTTCAGAGTTTGCTATTTGCTTCAGTGAGTTAGATCGCATTTTTGGCAGATATCGACAGGCGTTGTTTTCTGGAGCGCGGGGATATTCAGGCGCGTGGAAGGTAATGAATTTATACGCTGAATAATACCGGATTTATTGAGATGAAGGCGTTTTCTATTTATTCCAAAAGCGTGCTATTCGCGCTTATTTCATCTTATTTACATCTGGACTTCACCCAAGATACTGGGGTAATTTACAGGGATTTTATTAGCGCGATGCGAAGGTGCGCCAACACCTGCGCATCGCTAATCACTGTCACTATTAAAGGGAATAGTCACCATAACTGATACGCATAGTATTGCAGTTTCATTTGATCCAGAAGTGCATGCCGCACGCACCGCCGAACCCGAAGAGTCAGAACTGATGAAATCCCTGCGCGCCGTGAAAATGCTCTCCGCGCGCAAGCAAAAGCAGGTGCTGGAGTTTATCGGAGTGATTGCGGGGAAAGCGTCAAAGGGGTGAGAGTGTGATAGTCCTTGAGGTGCCTGCGGGCGCCTTTATTATGGGGTATTGCGCCATCTTTGCTTTATGCCGTAGTACGTTCGTTCCAGCGTCAGTATATTGAATATTGCCATCTACGATACACCAAGTGATTTTTTCATAGCGCAGTTATACGCTTTCTAAATGCCCGGTTCCCCGCTCGCGCCTTGAGCATGTAAAAACGGTGTTCAAGGCATTAAACAAACTTACTTCTACTAGCCTTTACCAGTGGCAGCCGTACCGCATTATCGCAGCGCGCTACGCCTAACAAGAGAAATCTTTTATCATTGCCTTCTTTAATACCGCAACCAGAGGTGCTTTATGGACAACCTTTCCTTTCTCTATTTATTGATTTTCCCAGCCAAAAAGATGATGAAAAATGGTAAAGCTAATAACATCTATAACCGCATTCAATCACTAACACGAACCTGGGGCGAAGTGGATTTTGAGCGCTCTTACCAAATTATCGTGCCGCAGTCAGAGGTTTTTAAACTAGAAAAAATGCTGCATTTTCTGTTAACCAATTATCAGACAGGCATTGATGCAGGCGATGGTTATACCGAACTGTTTACCATTGAGGCACTGGAACCTGCGATTAAGCATATTCATTATGTTATTGATCATGAAGTAATTAACGCTCAATTGCAGAAAGGCATAGAGAGGCCGCCACTTCGTGCCAGTAGATGTACGGAGCATTCTCATAGGAAAATGAAAAAGCAGTCCAATTTAATGATAAACGACCTTATCGAGGTGACGGAACAGTTCAGCAGGATAAATCGCTTACTGCTTATCTTACTGTTTAAGCAGCATCGACTACTTTATCAATATGATATTGAAGAAAATACAGTGAAATTTCGGATAGCGGATAATTACGCTGAACAGAGTGACGCTCACAAAATAATGCGCATGTTTAGCTTTTCAATTAAAGATTTCAGGTATACGGGTACAACCAACTACTGCTCGGGAATCTGTCGCAAAGATACAATCACACAATACAGCGTTCGGCTGATTTCAGCCGACAAAAATGCGCACCCTCTAGTTGCCTATCTCGCCTCACAAACCGAGAACCTATTGAACAGGTTACCGATGCGTTCGTCGTTATTAAACAAGGATCTTCCGGTACTGGAATCGAGTCGTATTTTGTGCGATATATTACATAATAATAGCGAAGTTTAATAATCGTGCCACCGAGACGCAAAACTCTCGCTGAGGTGAAGGTTTAAAAGAAGGGGGGAGGGACAAATTGAACTTTTCACCTGAAAACAGTGCCAGTATAAACTGAAATATCGATCTTTCTTTTACATCACAGCCCATGGCCATAAAAAATAGTTATACTTAAGAACCAATTGCGAAGGCCGGACTCGAATTTCACACCTAATAGACTGATATCAATGTTGTTACAATCAGGAATAATTATTTATACCCACACTTGTACCCACAAGTTAAAATCCGTACAAAAAATAGACACTACGAGTGGGTATAAAGCCATACCAGTAGAACACCGATATGGCTATCAAAGCAAGATTCAGGCAGGCAGGAAAGTTTTCTTCAGAGGTACCAAAAGTTTGGTCTCAATATCCACTTGCTCATAGTTCTCAATAAGCGCACGGACGAGATCATCAAGCGTCCAGAGCGTTAGTGGTATCGTCGAACGGTCGGCTTCATATCGAGCATCTTTTGTAAAACCACCGGTACTGACATAAAGCCCGCGATCGTCTTTATGGCGACCGCCGATAAAGCTGCGGATCTGTTGGCTTCCCATTTGCTCCCTGCGATGTTTTACCTCAACGATAATACGTGGATTTTCAAAACCGAATCCATCAGGTGAAGCAATGATATCTTTACCCCGATCGGCTCCCGCAGGTGACACCTGCGTTTTATAGCCCATACTGCGTAAAACTCCGGCAACCAGATTTTGCATCTCGTCCCAGTCAAGAGAGTTGATGCGATCTTTGATACCTTCAAACGCGAGCATTTCCATATCGCGGAGCGGATCAGAAACGACCTCATCTTCATCCATCGCAATTGGATTCTGAGTAATCACATCTACCGTAGGTTTCTTATCCTGCAAAAGCTCTTCTAGAGCATATTCTGGAAGCTGGAAAACCGTCAGCGTGGAGCCCAATGTGTTTTTGGTAGCAACAGACAATCGATCGCGATCGATTTCTTCAGTATTCCATTTAACCTGTCGAGCGATTCCCATCCCCTCTTCTACCCATTCAGGGTGGTACTGGAAATCAGATGTAACCTTACCTAGCAGATAAGTACGATTGGCTGGCGAATAGGTAATAACCCAATCACCCTTTTGGATCTCATTCACAAAACGCCAGACCTGCGATGCACCAGAACGGGCTGTTCCCAGCTTTGTTAAGGGATCTGCCTCCTGGTATAAGTCGAGTAACTGGGCTCGGGACAGGCCGGGTTTGACTAATGGAGCCAGCTGAGACCAACCTATGCCTACAATTTGCTTATCGCGAAAATCGTCATAGAGCTTGCCGCCATCGCCACGAATCATCCACATTCTGTTGCCCATACCAGTCCCTTCATGAGGAAAAGAAATTATGCTGGATCATAAGCTTGTTCGTAGTATGCGTCAAAACCATCAACAACGACGGCCCAGCATTCCCGGATTATGCTTGCGATAATGTGCCCAGTTAAAATTACAGCTTCAATTTGCATGATATTTCGTCCATATAAGTAAAAGCACCAACCAGCATCGGCAGGTGCTTTTTGGAATGAGTAAATTAAATAAGTAAGGAAAGCTGCAGTGTGAATCAGGAAGGCTATTCCCAATGTTCACCGTGCCGCGCTTTCAATAAACCTGTTGCCTGTCGCGCCCGCAGAATATCGACTGCCCGCAGATATGGGGACTGTTCTTGCCAGTCGAATCCCCTGCGATCAATACGAACCAGCCCGTACTTTTCCACCAGAAAATTAACGGCATCGGCCAAAGATATACCGGCATCGATATGTTCCTGAATTACCGTTTCATCACTGAATGGCGTGTCGTTGAGTGTCAGCCCATAATGTTGTTCCAGCAGGCGTGCAAGCAGCATTTGCCAGAAAGCCACGGGCGACAGACATAGCTTCGCCGCCTGCGGATTTGTTGCAGGTAGAGTTTTCATATTTGCTCTTGTGAAAGTAGTTAACGATGGGTGGAGTAAACGGCGATGTATACGTAGCCGCAACTGCCAAGGGTATCGGCTTCGCAGGTGAAACCATTGTGGTACAGGGTGACACAGTGGGCATGGCGAGGATTCATTTCACCAGTAGTCAGCATCGACTCCATCTGGCTGATAAAATGTGGGAATACTTCATCCAACTTCAAAGATTCTGCATTACTGAATTCACCGGTAATGCTGGCCCGGTCAGCCAGATAGTGCAGCCGGTTTCCCTCCTGTACCAGACGAGCACCAAAGCAAGGTGTCACATTACGATTCAGTCCCCATTTTAGAAATGTATCGTTCTCTGAGTCAGTAGATTTCATTGAAGTGCCCTCATATCCAGCCTCGCTCAGCAAACGACACAATGCCATCTGACCCTATAACCAGATGGTCGAGCGTGTTCACATCAACCAGTGCCAGGGCATCTTTAAGCCTGCCCGTAATATTGCGATCGCATTGGCTGGGCTCCGGATCACCGGATGGATGGTTATGCACCAGCACGACTGCAGCAGCATTGAAGCGAAGCGCTGACTTCACTACCTCACGGGGATGGACCTGGACATGGTTAACCGAACCGGCAAATAGCGTTTCGCTCTCCAGTAAACAGTGCTGGTTATCGAGATAGAGCACCATAAACACTTCCCGCTCCTGTCCGGCCAGCTGTAACCGAAGCCAGTCACGGGCAGCAGTACTTGAGGTAAAGGCTATTCCAGGCTGGCGCAGATATTTATCCAGCAGGTTGATAGCCCGGCGGATGGTCCGTTGGGCATAGGGGGTTAATCCGGAGGTCGCAGGGAGCAAATAACCATACGGGGCCATAATCGCCAGTGGAAAGAGTTCAGGCTGCGTTGACACCGGGGATAATGCGGTATTCATGTCAGGTATTCCTCAGTCGATTAGATGCATAATGGCGCTGCATTCCAGATGGTTTAGCGCGTAGTCGCGTAAGCGATAATAGTGCTCAGTCATCGCGTCACACTCGGTGAGACAGGCGTGGTGGTTGTAAGCCATCAGACAGGCGACCATCCCTGCAGCTTCACTGGTAAGCTCTGCGCCATTGCCGTTCATGCTGTTGAACAGTGTCCACTTCTCATCGTGATCTAACTCGGGAGCCATAAAACCGCCGCCGTTGCTGAGTGTCGAAAAGCGCCAGATACCACCTTGGTAATCGGCACACAGCCGATCCATCCAGGCGAAAATGCGAGGTTCAAGCGTTATCCATTGTGGGATGGAGCCAAAGTGCTGTGGCCAGAAGCCGATGCGTAACTCGTCAGGGATCACCGAGGCAGTAATTGCGGTATGCTCCGCAACCTGATGATTTTGTGTATTCATTAAACTATCTCCTTATGCCGGAACCGTTGTTTAACGCCCGAAAAAATCGAGCATATTTTCTGCCATAACCCACAGGGCGCGATTAAGCTTCACATCGCCATCAATACCTGTAACAGCACGGGTGCGGTTGCTTTTCCCCTGTGCGGTTCGCCCTGACAATCCCCCTTTCATCAGGTTCTCCTGTACCCGCTGATAGACGGTCCACAGGTCATCTCTGTAGTCCTCCCGGCGACGAGGGGTCAGCAACTGCGATACCGTTACCGGCTGGTGGTCTTCACCAAAGCGATACTTCAGCGCGGCATTCGCCAGGGCGTTACGGGCTGGTTCTGGCAGTGCCAGTGACTGCATTGCATCGCGCTTCTCCTCAACCAGGTCAAACACACCGAGCACTTCGTAAGCCCCTTCAATCACCTTCTCGACGACATTGCCTTTATGCGGTACCCGCACTTCTCCGAATGACTGACCGCAGACCAGGCCGTACGAAACAGCCCCGGCAGCATCTGGTAGCTTGATGAGCCGTCATGGCTGTTAAGTAGAATGATTTCCGGCACCTGATGCCCGGTCAGTTGCCCGTCGCGACGCAGTCGAAGCATGTGCTTGGTGTGCTCCCGCCTGCTCTGGTCGCGAACTTTTGTCTGGCAGGCAAAGAACGGCTCAAAGCCTTCACTCTGCAGGCTTTCGAGGATGGTGATGGTCGGGATGTAGGTGTACCTGTCTGAACGAGATTCATGCTTGTCAGTCCCGAATACGCTGGGCACATGACTCATCAGCTCTTCGTGGGTCAGAGGCCGGTCACGGCGTATCTGGTTTATACGGCCAAAGCGGCTGGCTAATTTCATGGTTATTTCCTGTATGTGAGACAAAAGAAAACGCCCCGTTCGAATGAGCAGGGCGCTGGAGGTGTATTACTGATGCTTTAAGCGTTGTGGGTAAGACTTACGGAAGGGCAAATTTCGATACGCAGCCGTTATCGCCAAATTCAGGAAGAACTGTGGCAGCGCCGTTGAGCGTGAACGTTGCTGCTTTTGCGCTGGTTCCCGAGACAATAACGCGCTTGCCGCTACGTAATTTATTCCATGCCCACATCACATTGTCTGAACCTACATGGGATTCGCTTTCGCTGATATCGGCTTCTTCAGCGTTATCGATTTTCATGGTCAGGGTATGGCCGCTGTCCATGCTGACCTGATGGCCGTTCACGTCAGTGAAGATGATAGTCGCTGCCTGTGAACCAGAGCTGTCGCAGGCCAGATACAGTTGTGACTGCCCCTTGCCGAGGATGGTGTATTCCGCTGTACCCTGCGCAAAGCCGCTTGTCCAGGCCTCGTGCTTACCGAAAGCCAGCACCTGAGCAGAGAAACAAAGTGCGAGGGTAAGCGGCACAATGGGTCTGAATGACATGATAATTTCCCTTTAATAAACAATATAAAGCACTAAAGAGTTAAGGTTTGATCCTGTAGCTGGATTATTCGGTAACCGTGAAAATGCCCTGGTCGGTGAATACCCTGGCTTCAAGGAAGCTGCAGACTACGCCCGCCGGTGGCTGAAGGTAGGTATGGCCGAAATGCCAGGTCAGGCCGTCAGCAAAATGCATCGTGGTGGGCCTGAAGGTCGCACCCTGTGCTACCCAGCCCTCAAGCCTTTTTCCTTGGTACGTGACGGTTCCTTTCGTCAGAAGCGGGCATTTACCCCGGTTGACGTCAATATTTTTAATTAGAACATTGTCAGTTTTAGCCGTAACGGTGACATTGATACCCTGAATATTCTTCTGAATATCGACCTTAATGATGTCATTTTCAGTCGCTCCGGCCGTTGAGGACAGGGTTGCCAGCAGAATAATGGCTGTCGCAGCGCTATAATATTTAGTCATAAAGGTTCCTTAAGACGTGACAATTCCTGCGAGTCATCGCATTGATTTTTAATGAAGAAATAACGTAATGACATGAATCCCAATGGATTATGTAACTGAGGGACTTATCAGGTACAACGATGAATATCGATCTGTTCGATCGATGAATTCGATCGTGACGAAGCAAAAACGCTTATCGACAAAAATGAAGATGTTTATCTAACCGAAGAAAAATCCCCACAGGGAGCGTGCCGTGCGAGCGACGGTGTGCGTAACAGCCTGTAATGCCGAACGGGCCACCTGTGGAATCGGAGCGAGGTCAATGACCTTATCGATAACCTCCACCACGGCATCACCAAAGCTGCTGCTTGCGGTGCTGATGACGCTGGTGGTGCGATACCCGTTCTGCAGGTGCGGCACAAGTGGACTGCGGGCCTGCTTTGGGAGCCGGGTAATCATGGCCTCCACCAGTCGGGACAGGCGATAACGCCCCCGGACCGAAACGGGAAGAATGTCCTGCTCAGCAATTCCTAACTGACGGGCTACCGCCTGCTGCTTCTGCGCAATTCGTTCCGCCTGTAATGCCGAGGGCTGAGCGGACGGCCAGCGCCACTGTTCGGCAGGTTCAGTTTTGTCTACCTGATTGAGTACCCATAGCACCGGCGGCTGCGGTCCGCTGTACTGCGCGAACACGTCCCGATAAAACTGCTCTTCCACCGCATAAGCCCGGTCATCGGCCTTGAGCACCCACAGCACCATATCGAGTTGCGGCATGATGTCCCGGTACAGCTCACGGTATTCACCGTCACGGGTAACACTTTCACCCACACCGGGCAAATCAACAAGCGTAAGGAAGTGAGTACCGAAACGTAGCCGTACGCGCTGTGGCTGACGGGTACAGGCCTCCACTGCATTGACTGCGCAGACTTCACTACGGAACAGCGCGTTACACAGTGAGGATTTACCGACGCCGGTTTTACCTACCATGCCAATCACCGGTTCATAAGTGACGAGACGGTTAAGTTCCTGGATTAGATGCTCGCGCAGCGCGTGCGGATAACGCCGCAGATGGCGGCGAATAAGGGCATAGCCCGAGAGATGTTTCATACTGGCCTCTGAATGAAAAAAAGGCCATCCAGAAGGGATGGCCTGTTGAAGATAAAGGTGAAGGTATTCAGTAAGATGATATATAACTGACTAAATTTTAGACCTCTGCTCTGGCGATCGATTTAAGCGGCCACTGGATGAAGGCGAATGAATTAGTTATGCGGGTCTGCTTCGTGCTAGGAGCGGACGTTTCTATAAGTCAACATTCCGGCACTTTAGGTTGAAGTTTAGGGAGTTTTAGAGTTGAGAAGATAACTTTTGAACAATTGAACCTGCAGTGTTAATAGAATGGTACGAACTTTTTTAATCAACTTCTCATATTAACGCTTAAAATTCACCCAGCTTAAGTTGTTGTGTCCTTTATATAATCCTGTTACCTTATCCGTAGGGCAGTGGTGTAAAGGTGCACGCTCTAGCAATAGAGAGGTCCAGGTTCGAATCCTGGATGCCAAAAAACTCAAGCGAGTTTTTTGGCATCAGGATTCTCGTTAGAGTATATGAGATGGCTCAGAATGATACTTCATTAATAGTTCCCCCTCCTTCGTCTCCTTGTAGAGAGGATGAGTTGTATCTTTCTGATCCTGACGCTTACATTTTTAAAGTTAAGACATGGCACCAAAGCAATTTTGACTCTGTCGCAAAAGCACTTGATGAAGCTAGAAAGCAATTAAGCAACGTTATTGCTAAAACAGAAGATACAACTCTAGAGTTAACATTTACTCGGCTTTATTCGATGCTAATGGGCATATGGATTGAATCAAGAATTCATGTTTTGCTATATGAAAACGGAGCCTTTACTGAACCAGAAAGAGCGATTGTTTACAACAACAATAGTTTGGAAGATAAATGGAAAGCTGCTTTGACTATTGCTGTAAAGAAAAGTGTTCAGTTACCATTACATATGGACTTGACCGAAGATAATTGCGATTTTAGTATTTATAATATTTATATTAAGATATCTGATTGGATCAGTGAATATTTCTCAAAAACCATTACTTATCGAAACAAAATTGCACATGGCCAATGGATCCATCCATTTACTTCCACACGCGATGATTGGCAAAGTTCAACTTATTTTAAAATTAGTGCAGATATAACGGAGGGTTTTTTAATTCGTTACGAAAATTTACTCTCTATAAATGAAAGGAAAAAATTGCTTAGTGCTATATGTACTGCAATTAATAACCTTGCAGTACAGCGTCGTCGTGACTATAAAGCTCAGGAGTTTAATGAGCACTATAGAATCATTTCTAGTCACATTCGAAATCTTCGTGATTTAGACTATAGGGATTATAAAAACAATGCTCGCGCGAGTTTCCTTGCCCAGCAAAATAGAAATTAACAAATTCGATAGCTTTCTATTTGCATTAACTTTTCACTTTCAATAAGTTATTTTTATCGCGTTTAATTAAAATTAAAATAACTCTTTTAACTAATTTATCTTCAATATTGAAAATCTTTCAGCCTCATTGTGACGCCAATATCTGCTTCTCGCTCATAGCAGACGTTGAACTATCCAGTAACATGACTGGAATGATACCTGGTGGCTGTTTGAGTTTGCCACTATGTACCGCATTTGCCTGAGAAACCATAGCCACTGGTTCATTTTCTGACGTCGATCAGCTACCACTAAAAGTAATGTTACGGCTTCTCCTCTTTTAAAATCCCGTAGACATGCTCCTCAAAGTTTGAAGGCAGGTCATCATTAAATTCGTCGAACAGGTAAGGCAACTCGGGAGAGCTCTCTTTATCATAGAGATCATTTCCGGGTATAGCTGAAGTTTCAGTGATAGGTAATGCTGTTTTGGATTTCTTCTTCAGGTCTTCTTTTTTGGCTTTTCTGCGTTTCTTCTCAACTGCGTTTATGTAGGTAAAATCGTCAGAACATGTCAGGGTTCGAGCACCTGGAATAACATTATAGATTTGGGCCTGAAGGCGAAAGAACGCCAGATAATCTTTGCGGTTGTTTTCGAATTTCCTTTCTTCTGATAAAACCAAGGAGATCGGGTCTGAAAATTGACCAACATCGGTTACTCGGTCTGGCCTGCGAATAAATAGCCCACTGTCTTCTGGAACATGTGGCCGGGATGCATCCTTAAAGCAATAGTACCCAACCTGCTCACCAGATTTGTTTTCTTTCTTACCCGATTGCATCCATTTCCTGTAAATGTCTAATGAGACTAAGCTATCGATCCGACTGTCTGGATTCTTTTTGAAAAAGAAATTCACCAGATAGAAAGGCTCAAATCTCGCATTTATCAGTATCACTCGCGAGTAACCACAGGCGGCTTTATAAAGCGGATCCGCAATTATCCTTTTCCTCATCAAGGTAAAGCGTCGTTCAAGTTCAGCGAGTTGTAGTCTGAAACGAGAGTCATCTTTTTTAATCCGTATGTTCTGTATCTTCTCCCCTTTATCAAGAGGTAAATAAAAACACAGAGTTAACATTTCAATCTGACGATGCTTTCTTACAACCTTCCGATAGTTCTCGCTGAGATAAGATAATGCCTTTTCTTTATCAGAGATCGCTTTTACAAGCGCATCTTTCCACTTTTTCTCTAACTGTTCGCTGCGGATTGGCTGAGAATCACGAAACTTCGTCTTCGGTCTTCTAAACTCTTGCCCATCGCTGGTCGCCTGGTTCAGATAAAGTTTGTCCAGCATATCGAACATCCTGAAGCTAGCTTGGGACTTTTCATCCTTATCTGGCCTTTCATCCTCCTCCAGGCGCTCGAACCCAACAAAGAAATATTGATGGCTGATTTCCCCCCACCTTTGGTTAGGACTCTCATAGGCCAGGTCTTCCCGGCGTAAGTCAAACACTCTAAAGTCATCCTTCAGGCCTGCCATCCCTCGCTCCTCTCAACTCGCTGCAACATTGAAATTGTCACTCGTCCGAACACACAATTTTCATACTTCAACTGTACGAATTTTGACGTTTATCATGTTTGTTTTTTAGTATGAAACAGCCCAATTTTAATACAATAAATCATCGTCTTTTATGATGCACATCTTCGTTTTTTAATTATTTACCTCACTTACAGATACCGTTACTACTGGGTTTATTGCCAAAAATGCTTTGCAAACAGCCTGCTCCGTCTATTTTTGGCCTATTTGTTACAGCAATATAGCGGAAAGTGGCTTAAATACGGCTCCTTTATGCCGCTGAGTTAGGTCCTGGGGGAGAGCCTTGAGATGGTAAGATTTTTAAAAATCATCTGGTCAAGACTGGCGAATATGCCAACAAGGTTAACGCCATGAGATGAGCAAATGCTCCTGCCTTAAAGCGCATGAATCGCGGGACAGAAATCATTTAATTAAGGAATAAAATGATATTTTATAGAGATGAACTTTCGTAACCCTCCACTTCCCAGAAGCGATGCCCGAGCACGGCAATCATCAGAGTAGCGCAGAACATTACGTCCCCTCATCTCATTTCAAAACTGACGCCAATATCCATTCCCATGACGATTACACTCACATGGAGAATCAGACATGAGCTACCACGACACGGCCGATATCAATCTCAGTTACGTTCAGCACACAGCCCTGAGCCAAAAGCTACGACGACATCAGGACCAGTTATTTGAGCGTTATTCCAAGCTGTTAATGCTACGGGTGGACTTCTCGTACCTGCAGGACAGCGATTCGCATGGTCAGGGAGATATTCATTCAACAGTAGCGGATATAACGTTACTGATTCAACGCAGTGGGGATATCAACGGGCTGGTGGGTTACGCATGGGTGCTGGAACAAACTGAACAGCATGGTTACCACATCCACGCCGCGTTTTACCTCAACGGTCAGAAGCATCGCCAGGTCTGGACTGTCTTTGAAGCACTCAGGGATACCTGGAAGAATGTGACGTGGGGAGAAGGGCATACACACCGTTGTGAACCTAAAGAGCATTATCGCGTGCGAGGAGAATGGGTGACCTCTTATGACGATGCCAGAGGCCGTAGAGGTATGCAGTATATCCTCAGCTACCTCAGCAAGCAGGCACAGAAAAGCCTGGGGGTTATCTGCCAGTTGAGTGACCTTCCTGCACCACGGACAGCAGGCAGGCGGCGAAAAGCCAGTTAAAAAATACGTCGGTGCCACATCGTTTGAAGGAGTCTGCATTCACCATACCTGGCTCCTTCTCCCATTCATTCAAGGAGAAAAATGATGACCACACCTGCCAGCCTTCTTACCGACAAATTTGTCGATATGGCGTTTATCACAAAACTCACCGGCTTAACCGACAAATGGTTCTACAAACTCATTTCATTGGGTGAATTCCCTAAACCCATTAAGCTGGGCAGAAGCTCCCGCTGGCTTGAAAGCGAAGTGGAAGCCTGGCTGCAGCAACGCATTGCTCAGTCCCGGCAGTAACCTGTCGAACGCAGTCACATCTCCCACCTGATTTAACACCACCAGTCCTATGACCTGCACTGCTGCCCTCCTTGGGACGGTTTACGCCTGCGCGGTCGTATGGCAAAGGACCAATACTATGACGATTTATGCCAAATCATTTATCGCGCTTGACGGTAATCAGCGCCTCACGGGCGCGGTCACTGCACAGCTTAGCACTTACGACCGCTACACCTGCCACCTCTGCGGCAGCGCGCTGGTATTCCACCCTGAATGGGGTACTAACCGTCCGTGGTTTGAACACACATGGGAAGACCTGACAGAGAACGGACGCCACCATTGCCCGTATGTGCATCCTGAGCCAAAGGAAGTACGGAGGATTCGCATGCTGCACCGTTACGTCCCTGATGTCCTCCCGGTAGTGCGGAAGGCCGGATGGCACTGTTCGGAGTGCGACAGCGATTACCACGGCGAACGGTACTGCATGACCTGCCGTACCGGTGATTACAACCGGGCGCTCTCCGGTGCAGCAGACCGGAATAGGAAGGTAACGGTATGCGCATACTGAAATGCTTTCTGGCAAACAACATATACAACAAGTATGTCACTGCCAAGAAGGCCGCTGAAGCCTCCAATACCAATGAATACTGGACATGCGCTAGCTGTGGCTGCAGGCTTATATTACATAAAGGGGATGAGAAAGAAGGTCCCTGGTTTGAACATATTCAGCACTCGATATCTCACCATCAACTGATGAAGTGCGCCTGGGTTGACCCATGGGAGAAGGAAGCTGCCCGTATTAAAAAATTGCGGCAGATCACTTATGCGATCGATACCTCGACCAGCCCGCCCACTCACTGGTACTGCGTTCTTTGTACTGAAGATTACGTCGGTAACAAGCATTGTAAAAAATGCCATTCTGGTATTTACAGCATTGAGCATACTGCTAACAAAGCGCTCTTCTTATCTGACTAGCCGAATAAATTTACCCTTCTCCTCTCTTACTTTGTTTGGAGGCCTATTCAGATAGTGGTGATTGATGATTAAAAGCTGAAGCTCACCTTTTTTATTGGTATTTCGTTCACAACTTTGAAAGGCCTCGATATTTATATTCCAATAACCTTAAGGTGAGCTTCTTACTTTTATCGTTGTTTCAGAGGGATCCTTCGTCTAGCATACAACGTATCCAGAGATAGTTGGAACTTATACTCCCCAGTCTTCAGCTTTCTCGATTTAAGCATCTTCATCGTAACGCCGCTGATCTGCCCCGCCTCCACCCTTCTCTCAATTTCACCGGCGCTCAACATAAGCTGCTGCTTCAATATCGACAGCAGGCTGACCTGAAATGAACGGGAAATCCTGACACTAACGCGGACCCGCTGGTGGGCAGTGATGCTTACCGGCCAGCGCTCCTGAACGGTAAAATCAGGCCGACCCGATAGCTCTGCGTTGTTCCGCTTCAGAATCGCGATATCACTGGCAAAGTGCTGTACCGTGGGGGCATCGTTTGTCATTAGCCGATGATAAAGCTGGCGGTCGATCTTGCTGACGTGCAGGCGTGAAAACAGGGAGATATTCCAGGTGTAATCACAGTGTGTGCATTTATAGATATTCCACACGTCCAGCACCTTCTTTTGCGAATTAACCCGAAATGCCCCTGATGGTGTGAAGTCCCGTTTAATGTTGCATGAAGGGCAGCGTTTCGCGATGCGCTGATATCCCACAGGCGTGACGGTCCATGTAACTTTCATAACGTACCTTTTTTAACCCATACAAAACCGGATCCGTACTGAACGGACCATGAGTATTTATGTATGAAAAATATTTAACCGATGTTTTTCAGTGGGTTAATAAAAGATTTCCAACATTACAATCCTGTAGATGGTCAACGAGATAAGTCGAGGCTATCAAAATGGCACTTATCGGGTAAATGAGTTCAATCAATATTCATGGTGGTTACAGCGGGGGGGTATTGATCTGACCCGCTAAAGTCCGTGCAGTAAGTTTGTATGTTTAGCAGGTAATCAACTGACTGAAGGAGCACGTGATGACGCAGCATGAGTGGTTTTTTCAGACCTGCGAAATGGCGATGTATGCACCTGATGCACATAATGACTACTGCAGCAGCCGAAGCGGTACTCTTAAACACTGGTAAAAGGCGATACAGGGTTTCCTGGATTGCTGGCAAAAAGTCGGGCACAAAAAAACGTTACCTGACGGCAATGCCAGCCTGGGCGCATAAAGCGGACTAGTGATTTGAGCTGATTATCTACACTCCCCCTGAATCCTTTAAGGAGAGCCGATGTTTTCTTACATTATGCTCGGAACCAACGACCTGCCACGCGCTATTACATTCTACGATCCGTTGATGGAGATGCTGGGGTATCCCCGTGGTGGCAGGAATGAGGACGTCGCATGGTGGGGCGTTTTCAACGGTAATAACACGACAGCACTGGGTGTCGGTAGACCTTTTGATAAACAGGATGCCACGACAGGAAATGGTGTGATGGTCGCCCTGATTGCACGTTCTGCCGAACACATCCAGCAGCTTCACGCGCTCGCGTTAAGCCACGACGGCACTGACGAAGGAGCTCCGGGCCTGCGTCCACATTACGGCGAAGGATTCTACAGCGCTTACGTCAGAGACCCTGATGGCAACAAGCTAGCTTTCGTCTATTACACCGCACAATCCTGAGAACGATAAATCGGGGGCCTCAGGGCCCCTACCTGCCGCTCATATATCCTTTATAAAACCCGCTCCAGACCAAACAGCTGCGCATTCTAAAAGTCGTTCTCACATTCAAAAACACAGTCGCCATTTTGCCTGAAGTCATGAGCCTGCCGGTAATATAAGTCACGGAACCGCATTTCATATTGATCGGTGCCAACGATCAATATCGAAAAACCGATCTATCAAAACGATTATCTTTCATGCGCCCTGCCTGGTTATCCTTGTCTTAACTTACTCGAAGAAAAACCTTTTATTACGGTTAGTTATCTAGCCGAGGCTTGCTACGCCCATTTTCCATGTATCCCAAATTACGAGGTCGCAAAGACGCGGAAAGATGAAGAGATGCGCACGTTGCAACAAAAAAAGAAGTGTCCTTGAGCGATTGCTCTCACTCGATAAAGAATTCTGCGACGAGTGCTTGTTTGATATCGACCAGGAAATCAGGGAAAGACGGATTATCCCAATCAGACGCCTCAGGGATGACAACGAAGGAAAATCATAGCTCAATATGAAAAATAGAATCGATGTCAGCGTCATTATCCCTGCTTACAATGCCGCTGAGACCATTGATAGTCTGGTTAATAAAATCCTCAGTGAAACCCACGTGGCTATTGAACTTATCGTTATTGATGACGGTTCTACTGATGAAACAGCCAACATTCTTCGTCAAATCCATGATGACCGACTCATTCTCATCAAGCAGACCAATCAAGGCGTCTACGCAGCACGCAATACGGCCCTAGACATCCATCGGGGAGAGTGGGTTGTTTTCCTCGATGCTGACGATGATATTACCGACGGGTTCATTGAAAAACGATGGCAAGCAGCTACCGCGTCGCAAGCCGACGTCGTGATCTTTAATGGCTGGCATTCTGGCGCTGACAACCACCGAAGAGCCGTTCATACTAAGCAGCCCTGTGAAGCGACGTTGTCAGGTCATGAGTGGATCAGACACTGCGTTATCCATCGCGAATGGCCGCATTACCTGTGGCTGCAAATGGTCAGATCATCCTATATCAAACAGCATTCACTGCACTTCCAGCCCGGAAGAAGCCATAAAGACATTCTCTGGACGGTTCATCTTGCGGCGAGCAATGGTCGATTCTGCACATTGGATATTAAGGACTATATCTATATCAATAATAAGGCCTCTATCACGCATCGGCCGGATTACTACGATATTCGTGCTATAAGCTATGTTGAAGTGATCGAAGATATCATCCAGTTAGCGGATGATAAACAAAACAAAAAAATAAAGATATTTTTGTACCGGCATGCGCTAGTTGAGGCTCGTCACTTTTTGGGGTTATATCGGAAAAAGGTTATGGATAAATCCAACGTTAAAACCAGTTCCAACAAAAATATATCCTTTATTAGTTTATTCCAAGGTATTAGCAGCCTCAGTGACATATTTTTCTTTATCAAGCTAATGCGTACAATTTTTTAGCGTGCATAAAATAATGCTCTGTTGGTGCTACCTAACCTTCTTAAGTGCTGGGCAATTGTAGTCCTATAGCTACAAAATACTGCAGTAAGTAACCACCAAGTAGCATCCCTAAAGCGATGTTACCTGGTAGTGTCTCGGCAGTTAACCTAGAAACGATAATTGAGAATTACAACTGACGTTGTTCCAAGCTAGAATATATCGTTTTAATTTCGCTTTTTAAACTTTCGCCACGGTATACCATCGACGTATCGTATCGTTGATATCTCTCATCGCGCGTAGCGCTAAACCAATTAAAGGAACCGACGCAGAGCAGCCCCTCATCACCAATCACAATCTTACTGTGAACACGATTAACCAGCTTCGTCGTGACACCCATTTTATTCAACTTTTCCAATGCTTCATTTAGGCGCTGATGTTTTTCTTTGCGCTTTTCAAAATCTGCATGCTCTGTATTAAACGTTTTATCCGTTACTACAGTGATATTAATACCACGGGTGCGCGCCTGAGACATCGATGCCAGAAAACCTGTTTGTTCCAGCTTTTGCCAGGTGAGCCATGGAGAAACGATAGTAATGCTCTGGTTAATGGCGTCAAAAGTCTGATTCAGAAACGCATCATGTTGCTCCACCCCGTGTAGGGTTGAAATCTGCGTTTGTGAGGTACTTAAATCCTGACGCTCCTGAAACTCAAACTGCAATGCATTATCAGTGGAGGCAAACAGGTATTTCGCCAGCAATCCCCGAGGTGACGATCCGGGTTGGATCTCAAACAGATCCATATCACCAAAGACCAGGAAGCTGTCTTTAGCTCGTGAAACGGCGACGTTCAGCATGCTACTGTCGCTGTCAATAAAACTGCCATCTTCATGCTTCGAATATACAGGGGAGAAAAGCACAATCGCCCTTTCCGCCCCCTGCAATGAATGAACAGTACCGACTGTCAGCGAATTTTCATCGCCACTACAATTAATATCCAGCTTACCTAATGACGATTTAATCGTACTGACTTGTGCCGAAAATGGGGTAACAACCCCCACTACTTTATGTAGAGGTTCGCCATAATGACGCTCGATTTCCTCTTTGTGCGCTGCAAGCCATGCCGCAATCGTCTTCGCTTCAAAGTCGTTATAGCGACTTCCACCATTGGCCTGCATACCTTTACCATCGATATGCAAATATCCCATTGCTGGAAATATTGTCTCTTTTTCTTCCCCTCGTTTGGGCTGCAACTTACCGTGATAGCAGAGGGTGTTACAGTAGCCAATGATGTTATCGAAGCAACGACGGTGTTCATAAAGGTACATCCCTCTCGCCAGATCCGGATCGTACTGGTAGCGGGAATTAAACTGTGCAACCTTCATAACGCTGCCAGATGCAGCACTTTTTCCAGAGTCACACACCAGGGCATAAGCTTCAGTAAGTTCTTCCTGCGTACCTCCCGGAAGAATGTTCTCCTCAACCATATTGCCGATATCAATACCGGGCAAGCTATTCCAGATAGGCGCAATCTGTTCTGTGTCACCAATCACCAGGGCTTTCTTCGCCAGTGCAAAAGAAGCTGCCGCAACCTCAGGCAACACCTGCCCCGCTTCATCGACAATCAGCAAATCGGCAAAGTTATATAAATAGCCATCATCAAACTTCTTGCCGCCAACATGCTCCCTGATGAGCATATGGTGAGGAAGCATAAAGCAGGTCATCACGACACAAGGGGTTAGTTTCATTCTACGCAGCCAGCGGGCTTTAATGGCCTTCGCCCCTTTAAGACCTTTTTCTTTTTGAAGGTTATCGATAGCAGCCATATCCATCAGCCACCGGCCTTCCCAGTAATGCGTCGCCAGCAGAAACGCCGGGAAACGGAGCTGTGTATCTGCAAGCTCATCGGCTTCATGCAGACTCAACTCTGTTTCGCCCGGATTTCCCAGTGAGTGAGTAATATCGTGCCAGCGTATAGCTGCTTCGCTTTCACGTCGGGAAATGTCCTCAGCAAGATCAATTTGCTGTTGATACCCAGCCTGCTCTTTATGAGCTTGTTCAATCAATCCATCGATAAAGGCATCAATTCCATCAGGCTGAGATCCCTGGAATGCTGTCATTCTTTGGCCAAACGTAGCCTCCAAAAACAGCTTCATTTGATAGTGACGCTTAGTACGCACGGCAGGAAGCCAGGAGAAGAGAGTGTACATGATCGACTCACCGGCTCGATATTGCTCCCACTGTTTTTTGCCTTGCGTTAATAGCGAGATTTCATTTGTGCTATTGAGCAGTAACGTTCTCTTATCCTGAATATACTGTTCGAGATCGTCACTGATGGCATGCCGCTCCTGACGAATTGCGTTGAGGTCATCCCACGCAGGCTCGATTTGCTCAAGCTCTGCAGAGATTTCAACCAAACGCTGATGCAAGAGATCCACAACCTGTTCAGGTGAATGACATTCCTTACTAGGAAAAGCTGCCCTTGCCTTTTCAAGGAAGAAGCACCGGGCATCTTCAACATATTCAAGGGATTCAACACGGTTAAAAAAGTCTTCCGTCTGGTATTTTTTTACCGCCTCGGCTCTCCGTCCCGAAGACGGGAAGTAAGCGCCAAAGCTTTTTACTTCAGGTAACCAACGCCCGGCCATAGGCCCAGTGCCGGTAGCAAAATCTTTACCGAAGGCCTCGATAATGTTGGTGACGGCCTGATTGTTGGTTGATGTCGCAATCACCACCGGCGGTTCAGTTTTGTTTAAAGCTGCCCTCGCCCACTCAGTAGCAATGATTGAAAGAACCAGAGTAGTTTTCCCGGTTCCCGGAGGACCGTTCACGGCAAGAATATCGCCCGGCTGTTGAGTGAGGTAATGGCTAAGGGCATCGCGCTGCGCCACAGCCAGCGGAAATTTATCACCAGAATGCCCCAGACGCTCACTGAACATGGCATTACTGGCAAGGAGCGGCTCAACAGGAAACTTATCTTTCGAGGCAAAGCGCGCCAGCAATGGCACCTCTTTTTTGCACGACAGCAGATGATCGTACATAGGCAGGATATGGAGGCTGGCCCCTCCAGGCTGGTTGGCTTTAATAATGTAGCCATATCCAGCTGGTTCATATTGCTCAGGTGATGCGAGCCATCTGCCAGCAACATTTTTTAAAAGTTCATCAGTGTCTTTAAGGTACTTTTGCCACAACTGCTGATAACGAGCATATCGTTCCACTCGTTGATCATCAGTCTCAACAAGCAGCTCATCCTCATTACTGGGACCAAAAGTAATTGAATCATGCGTGGTTTTGTACTTGTCATATTCCGGCATTTCACCAATAGAAAAGGTACCCTTAGGGAGAGGTTCGAGCAGGTCACGGGGAATGGTGGCTGGCGATGTAGGGAATAAAAAGCCTTCGCGGTTCAACAGTGCAGAAGTCACCAGAGGCGTAACTATACTTGGTACGCCTGCCGTACGTTCCTTGCCATGCTTTAACAGACGGATCCATACTTGTGGCCGTAGTAGTACCTCAACGGTCTTAACCTGCTCGTCTTCGCCCTCGAAGAACGATTGCACGATCTCTTCACCCAACCTTCCCTGATCAACGTTCATCCATTGCGTGAATGAATCTTCATCTTTGCGCTCAAATGCCCCTTTTCCAGACTCGGCATCAGCTAAGGTATTACGCCAGTATGAAGTGAATCCTTGAGTATTGCTGTCCATTCCCCATCCCGTGACTTAAATAAAACTATTGATTTCGTTGATATAAAATCCTCATGGTTAAACATTGTCCACGATGCGAGTACGAGCGCAAGAATTTGTTTGTGCTGAGAGGAATATCAAATTGCCTTTTGACCTGAAGCTGTTAAAACAACCGAGGCAGAAGCCATTTATTATGTGATACAGCATGAATATCAAGCTGTTCGTTAACACCATCGTTCCATACTAGGTTAGGGCTGGACTAAGGAGCGTACTTGGTTAAACTGGGACGATTCGAAACTATCTTTGGCTGCTTGTACCTTTTTGTGAACATACCAACAGTTATGCAGGCCAAGTTTAGTTCTTCATTCAGATGTAAAAATGAGCAGTGATTAGGAAGAAAAATGGATCATAGTGTACACAACAAGCTTATCTCTTTTATTTGGAACATTGCCGACGATTGTTTACGCGATGTGTACGTTCGAGGTAAGTACCGCGATGTGATTTTACCTATGGTGGTTTTGCGGCGTTTGGATACTTTGTTAGAGCCAACCAAAGAAGCTGTGTTAGCGGAAGTTAAGTTCCAAAAAGAAGAGATGCAAGCTACAGAGCTGGATGATGAGCCCTTAAAGTCAGCCAGTGGCTATGTGTTTTATAACACGTCAAAATGGACATTGAAGTCACTGTTTAGCACCGCAACGAACAATCAGCAAATACTCCTGGCAAACTTTGAAGAGTACTTACTTGGCTTTAGCGATAACGTTAAAGAAATCGTTGAATGCTTTAACCTTAAGTCACAGATTCGCCACATGGCTGCGAAGCAAGTTCTGCTGGATGTGGTTGAGAAATTTGTATCTCCCTACATCAATTTAACGCCAGAAATCGTGGAAGATCCCGATGGCAACAAGATGCCAGCCCTCACCAACTTGGGTATGGGCTATGTGTTTGAAGAGTTAATCCGTAAGTTTAATGAAGAAAACAACGAAGAAGCCGGTGAACACTTTACGCCCAGGGAAGTGATCGAGCTGATGACACACTTGGTTTTTGATCCGGTGAAGGACCAGCTTCCACTCACCATGACTGTTTACGACCCAGCCTGTGGTAGTGGCGGTATGTTAACTGAGTCTCAGAATTTCATTGAAGAGAAGTATCCTAATGACAATCGGGATATCTATCTGTATGGCAAAGAGATTAACGACGAAACCTACGCTATCTGTAAATCAGACATGATGATTAAAGGTAATAACCCTGAGAACATCAAAGTAGGCTCTACACTATCTACAGACGAGTTTGCATCCTCGCGGTTTGACTTTATGTTGTCCAACCCGCCTTACGGAAAAAGTTGGGCATCTGAGCAGAAGCACATCAAAGACGGAAGCGATGTGATTGACCCTCGCTTTAAAGTTAGCCTGAAAGACTATTGGGGTAACGTTGAAGTAGTCGATGCCACACCGCGCTCAAGTGATGGCCAGCTACTGTTCTTAATGGAAATGGTCAACAAGATGAAAGATCCCAGCGTCAGTCCTCACGGTAGCCGGATCGCATCTGTTCACAATGGCTCATCCTTGTTTACTGGGGATGCGGGCGGAGGGGAGAGTAATATTCGCCGGTTTATTATCGAAAACGATATGCTGGACGCCATCGTTCAATTACCTAATAACCTGTTCTATAACACAGGTATTACTACCTACATTTGGGTTCTTAATAACAATAAGCCCGCCTCTCGAAAAGGCAAGGTGCAGTTGATTGATGCTAGCTTACTCTATCGCAAATTGCGTAAAAATTTAGGCAATAAAAACTGCGAATTTGCACCTGAACATATTACTGAGATCACCGATACTTACCTTTCCTGCTTGGATGTTGAAAGGCTGCTAGATACAAACAATGACCCTATTGGTATTGCCAGCAAGGTATTTAGCAATGATGACTTTGGTTACTATAAAGTCACTATTGAACGTCCAGACCGACGTAAAGCACGCTTTACTCAGGACGCTATTGCACCACTGCGCTTTGATAAACAATTTAGCTACGTGATGGCACATTTGTATGCTGAATACGGTGATGATATCTATAAAAACACAGGATTCGGTAGTGATCGGAAAAAGAGTTTCCTGAAATCCATTGAGAAAGAAATCTTCGCTTGGTGTGAAGAGAACGAAATTAACTTAAATGCAAAATCCAAGACCAAATTACTTGATGTCAAGTATTGGTTGGCACTTAGGACCGTTCTGGAGACCGCTCAAAAATTGATGTCTGACATTGGCGATAATGAATTTGATGATTTTAATGAGTTCACGAGCCTTGTCGATAAAACACTTAAAGTGAGCGGTGTGAAATTATCTGCATCTGAGAAAAATATTATATTGAATGCCGTCAGTTGGTATGACGAATCAGCAAAGAAAGTAGTTAAAAAGGTCGTTAAGCTAAGCGATGATAAATTAGATGATCTGCTTGACCGTTATGAATGTGAAGTGGACGACTTACCTGATTTCGGCTACTACCCAAGCGGGAAGAAAGGTGAATACATAACTTACGAGACCAATACTGATCTTCGTGACTCTGAGTCTGTTCCATTGAAACAAAGTATTTATCAATACTTTCTCGATGAAGTAAAACCGCATATCGATGAAGCCTGGATTAACCTAGATTCCGTGAAAATTGGCTATGAAATTAGCTTTAACAAATATTTCTACCGTCATAAACCTCTACGAAGCCTAGAAGAAGTGGCAACCGATATTATCAATCTGGAACAAAAAGCAGATGGGTTAATTGCGCAGATTTTAGGAATAGAAGTGGCAGAAGTAAAGGGAGAGGCCTGATGAACAGTTTGTCTTTAATGCCTAAATATGAGGCATATCAGAACTCAGGTGTAGAATGGTTAGGAGATATTCCAAATTCATGGGATTTACTGGCGAATAAATATATATTCAAACTCAAGAAAAGCCTTGTCGGGAAAAAATCTGATGATTACGAACTTTTATCACTGACTCTAAGAGGTATTATCAAAAGGGATATGGATAATCCTGAGGGGAAGTTTCCTGCGGAGTTTGATACATATCAGGAAGTTAAAATAGGTGATTTTGTTTTTTGTCTCTTTGATGTTGAAGAGACCCCCAGAACAGTTGGTTTATCTTTATACGATGGCATGATTACTGGTGCTTATACAGTATTCGAAACCAGCACAAATTTTAACAAAAAATTTCTTTATTACTTTTATTTGAATCTAGATTCAAATAAGCGCCTGAAACCAATATATCGTGGGCTAAGAAATACGATTCCAAAAGAATCTTTTATGGGGATAAAGACATTTGTACCTCCTTATGAACAGCAATATTTAATCGCATTTTACCTAGATAAAAAAACAGCACAAATCGACGAAGCGATAGCAATCAAAGAGCAGCAAATCAACCTGCTGAAAGAGCGTAAGAAAATCATCATTCAAAAGGCAGTCATGCAAGGACTTGATCCAAACGTGATGTTGAAAGAATCAGGTGTGGATTGGATTGGTAAAATCCCAGATCATTGGGAGGTTAAGCGTCTTAAATACATTTTAGAAGAGCGAAGTGAACGATCAAAAACAGGAGAGGAGCCTCTGTTTATGGTCAGCCAGATTCATGGTTTAGTTGTTAGGGCAGATTATCACGATAAGGCAGAAGTAGCTGCAAGCAACATCGATAATAAAGTGGTTTACGAGAATGATCTAGTTTTTAATAAGTTGAAAGCTCACTTGGGTGTGTTCTTCAAAAGCAGTATTGAATTTAAAGGATTAGTCAGTCCTGATTACGCTGTTTATAAATGTAAAGATCATATAGTAGATGCAAAGTATTTGGAAATATTATTTCGCCATCCTTCATATATTGAACAATTCATTATTCGTGCTACGGGAATTGTAGAAGGCTTAATCAGATTATATACCGGTGATCTTTTTGACATTCATGTTCCAGTAGCACCCGCAGAAGAGCAATTGGCAATTCTTGCATATGCTGAAGAACAATCTAAGACATACGATCTTGCAATTGAGTTGCAACAGACACAAACCGAAAAACTTAAAGAATACAAAGCAACTCTGATCAATAGCGTTGTGACAGGCAAAATAAAAATTACCCCAGAGATGGTGGAGCGATAGGATACTGCAATATGTTTACGGTGAATTATCAAACCTGTCCGGTTAAGATCAGGAAGTTCAGCAAACGTGGCTTTCGGGGTTTTACCGCACGCAAACGTCTTAAGAAATGGACTGCGCGCCAGCCTGAAGCACTAAGCAAAAAAACGCAGATGGTGCAGTTTTGGTGATGCCCGTGAACATCTGGATATACTGGCTCTACATAGAGATATTTTGAATAAGGGATCTTACAACTATGGTTAGTCAAACCAATGAGCAAGCATTAGAGTCAACCATTGAAAAATGTTTGGTAGGTATCAGTACTGAGGAGCTCAAAGGCGGCCTAAGCCCCCAGTTCTCCAGTGCAGGGTATGTCATTGGTGCTTCTAGTGACTTTAATATGCAATATGCCATTGATGAGCGTTTCTTCTGGCAATTTATTAAAAAGACACAAGAAACTGAACTGACTAAATTACAAAAAAATAATCCAACAGATTGGCAACGCAAGTTATTGGAACGGTTTGATCGGCTCATCAAAAAGCACGGTATTTTGCACGTACTCAAGAAAGGCCTGAGTGTAGATGATGCCCACTTCATTTTGCTCTATCCGGCACCATTGGCGAGCAGTAGTGAGAAGGTAAAGCAAGATTTTACTGATAACATTTTTAGCTGTACCCGGCAGGTGCATTACTCACTAGCGAATCCATTACAAGAAATAGATATGGTGCTGTTCATCAACGGCATTCCGTTGATCACCCTGGAGTTAAAAAATACCTGGACAGGACAAACAGCTCGCTACCATGGGCAAAAGCAATATCGTGACGATCGTGATGCTACTCAGCCATTACTGACCTTTGGTCGCTGTCTGGTGCATATGGCAGTGGATACGGACGAGGTCTATATGACCACGAAGTTAGCGGGAAGCAATACATTTTTCTTGCCGTTCAATAAAGGACACAATCTTGGACAGGGTAATCCCCCTAACCCTGCTGGCCACAAAACGGCATATCTATGGCAAGAGATATTCACCAAAGAAAGCCTAGCCAACATTATTCAACACTTTGTCCGTCTGGATGGCACAAGCAAAGTGCCATTACCGAAGCGAACCTTATTTTTTCCTCGATACCACCAGTTAGATGTTGTCAGAAAATTGGTCGATCATGCTGCTACTCATGGCGTTGGCCAGACATATTTAATTCAACATTCAGCTGGTTCTGGTAAGTCTAATTCAATTACCTGGGCTGCTTACCAGCTTATTGAGACCTATCCTACTACCGAAACCGTGGCAGGGGGGAAAAGCCTAGAGCAGCCTTTATTCGACTCTGTAATTATCGTGACTGACAGACGCCTGTTGGATAAGCAATTGCGGGATAATATTAAAGAGTTCTCAGAAGTAAAAAATATCATAGCCCCTGCGCACAAATCATCTGAGCTTAAGCAAGCGCTTGAAAACGGTAAGAAAATTATTATTACGACGATTCAAAAATTTCCGTTTATCATTGATGGTATTGCCGACCTGAGTGATAAGCGTTTTGCCGTAATCATCGATGAGGCACACAGCTCTCAGTCTGGTTCAGCGCATGACAATATGAACCGTGCAATGGGTAAGGCTGAAGTTGAAGAGGCCGAAGATGCTCAGGATAAAATTCTTCAGGCAATGAAGTCGCGTAAAATGCGAGGTAATGCATCGTATCTGGCGTTTACTGCAACGCCGAAAAACAGCACGCTAGAAAAGTTTGGAGAGCGTCAGGAAGATGGTGCATTTAAACCCTTCCATCTTTACTCGATGAAACAAGCAATAGAAGAAGGTTTTATTCTGGATGTGCTTGCCAATTATACGACCTACAAGAGCTATTATGAGATTGAAAAATCGATAGCTGACAACCCAGAGTTCGATACTAAAAAAGCCCAGAAAAAACTTAGAGCCTATGTTGAACGTAGCCAGCAGACCATTGATACGAAGGCAGAGATCATGCTGGAGCATTTTGTGCCTCACGTGGTAAATGCGAAAAAGCTCAAAGGCAAAGGAAAAGGGATGGTAGTAACTCAAAACATTGAGACTGCCATTCGTTACTATAAAGCTATTAAACGTATACTTGAAGAGCAAGGTAGCCCATTTAAAATCCTGATTGCATTCTCTGGTACGAAAGAGGTTGATGGCATTGAGTACACTGAAGCCGATATTAATGGCTTTGCCGAAACCGATACTAAAGACATGTTTGACACTGATGAATATCGACTTTTAGTTGTCGCCAACAAATACCTTACCGGATTTGACCAGCCAAAGCTTTGTGCTATGTATGTGGATAAAAAGCTAGCGAGCGTCTTGTGTGTGCAAGCATTGTCGCGACTCAATCGTAGTGCACCCAAGTTGGGAAAGAAAACAGAAGATTTGTTTGTACTGGATTTCTTCAACTCTGTTGAAGACATTCAGTTAGCATTTGATCCGTTTTATACAGCCACATCTTTGTCGCAAGCCACTGATATCAACGTGCTGCATGAGTTAAAAGATGAAATGGATGATGTGGGAGTTTATGAGTGGCATGAAGTTGAAGAGTTTGTAATTCGTTACTTTAATAATGAGGATGCCCAGACTCTTAGCCCGATAATCGATGTTGCAGCAGCTCGTTTTGACTATGAGTTAGAACTCGAACCTGAAGCTAAAGTTGATTTCAAAATTAAAGCCAAACAATTCGTGAAAATCTATGGGCAAATGGCCTCTATCATGCCTTATGAGATGGTGACTTGGGAGAAACTGTTCTGGTTCTTGAAATTCCTCATACCTAAGCTGAAAGTTGAAGACCCTGATGCAGATGCCATTGATGAGCTTTTAGATTCTGTTGATTTGAGTTCCTATGGGCTGCAGCGTGTGAAGCTCAATCACACAATCAAGTTGAGCGATGAGGAAGCGGAGCTTGATCCACAAAACCCAAACCCACGTGGAGCACATAGCAGTGAAAAGGAAAAAGATCCATTAGACGAAATAATCCGCACCTTCAATGAGAGGTGGTTCCAGGGGTGGAGTGCTACGCCTGAAGAGCAGAAAGTGAAGTTTATAAACATTGCTGAGAGCATTCGTAATCACCCTGATTTTGAGACTAAGTATAGAAATAATCCTGATCCACATAACAGAAACTTGGCTTTTGAAAAGATGCTCAAAGAGATTATGTTGCAACGACGTAAGGATGAGCTGGAGCTTTATAAGCTGTTTGCAGGAGACTCAGCATTCAAAGCATCCTGGACACAAAGCATGCAACGAATGATCGGTGAGTAAATTGGAGCTTCCCCAGAGATAATGCTGTATTGGTTGCTAAGATCAGCGAAAACATTAGAATTGAAGAAGAGTTGAGGTTAATAAACCTCAACTTAATTCATGCCATAAGAAAATCGTTACAGCATTTAAATTAAACACCCCAAACATTAACTGTTTTCGCATCAAAAATTTTTACTTTTGCGTGGAATTTAGATTGTATTGAACGAATATGTTCTGAATCGCCACGGATAATCTTGGTAAGCGTCATCCCATTGACCTGCTCCCCATTGATTAACATACCGCGATGTTAGTAATGTCTTCATCAGCAACATGAGGACAACCCCATGAAGAAGCGTTTTTCCGACGAACAGATCATCAACATTCTTCGCGAAGCCGAGGCGGGTGTTTCCGCCCGCGAGCTTTGCCGTAAGTACGCCATCTCCGACGCCACGTTTTATATGTGGCGTAAGAAGTTTGGTGGCATGGAAGTACCTGAAGTAAAACGGCTTAAGTCGCTTGAAGAAGAGAACGCCCGCCTCAAGAAGCTGCTCGCCGAAGCCATGCTGGATAAAGAGGCACTACAGGTGGCTCTGGGCCGAAAGTACTGACGACAGACCAGAAGCGGGAAGCCGTGACAGTAATGTGCAAAGCGACAGGTCTGTCGCAACGGCGTGCCTGCAGGCTGACAGGTTTGTCCCTGTCGACCTGCCGTTATGATGCACACCGCCCGGCTACTGATGCGTATCTGTCTGCACGTATCACCGAACTGGCAATGGAACGCCGACGTTTCGGTTACCGGCGTATCTGGCAGCTTCTGCGTCGTGAAGGCCTTTGCGTTAACCACAAACGGGTCTACCGCATTTATCATCTCAATGGCCTGGGCGTAAAACGCAGACGGCGCCGTAAGGGGCTGGCAACTGAGCGGCTTCCGCTGTTGCGTCCGGCAGGTCCCAACCTGACGTGGTCAATGGATTTTGTCATGGATGCGCTGGCCAGTGGCCGTCGGATTAAATGCCTGACCTGTGTTGATGATTTTACGAAGGAGTGTCTGACGATCAGCGTTGCTTTCGGGATTACAGGTGCTCAGGTATCACGCATTCTGGACAGCGTTGCGCTGTTTCGTGGCTATCCGGCGACGATAAGAACAGATCAGGGGCCTGAGTTTACCAGCCGTGCGCTGGATCAGTGGGCCTTTGAACATAATGTTGAGCTGCGGCTTATTCAGCCGGGCAAGCCGACACAGAATGGCTTTATTGAGAGTTTTAATGGTCGTTTTCGCGATGAATGCCTGAATGAGCACTGGTTCCGCGATGTTGTTCATGCAAAAGAAATTATAAGCGCATGGCGGCAGGACTATAACGAATGCCGGCCTCATTCTTCGTTGAATTATCAGCCCCCTTCAGAGTTTGCAGCGGGATGGCGAAACGGAGAATACGGGAGTAAATCAACCGACATTACTAACTGAACGTTATATCTAATCCAGGGGGCAGGTCACACGATCAACAACCTGTTTGACAGCTTCAATTTTAAACTCTTCAGGGTAACGCTTACTGCTCATATGCACCTCTCTTTAAGCTATCTTAAATGACTCTGAGATGTCTGTTAAAGCAGTGGCGATTCAGTTCCGCATCATTATCAGAATAAACCCCAATATAAACACTCCATAGTTTTGGAGGGGTTTTATTTTGAGCATGCGTCGCTTTGTTGATCGCTTCAATGATATGCTCATCATACTCACCAAAATTAAAACCAAAAGTAATCAAAGAGCCATCGACTGATGATAATTTATCAAAACAATGAGATAGATATCTATTATGCCTAATGTGGCTAAGTTTTTCATCTCCGTTTCCGGCTGTTACAAATATTGGATAACTTCCTCTATCGAGTCTTTTTTTAATCTTTTCTAATAAAAAATTACTTTGATCATATTGTTCCTTTTCAATATCAACCCCTGAGTCAAAAATATGTAAAGCACCATGTAAATAATGAATATTTTGGTTCTCTATATTTGGCCCCCACACAAGGTCCGAATATTCAGCCGTTTCTCCACGGAGCACTTCATCAAGATTTTCTATCTCTCGACCAAAGCCATCGATAGCATTTTCAACATGCTTGCGCATAAGTGTCCAATATAATAACATGTCATAATTCGTAGAAAAAACATGCCCGCCGCTTTTAATAAATAAATTTAAGAATTCAGCACAAGCAATTATCTTTTTCTCTGGGATTTTATATACATGCTCAGGATGAAGTTGATGTATCGAACTTAGCAAACCGTCTTTCAACTTTTTGCTTTCTAAAATAATATCACTCTGCAACTTATCATCCAAGCCAAAAGCCTTTAACAAGGCCAATGTTGTATCTAATTGCTGCATTACTAATTCAAAATTTTTAGTTTTTATCACATCAAAAAGTTTATTGATTAATTGATCATCTCTCGACGTTAAGAAATTATAAAGGGCGTTATATGAGAATATTTCGTTATCATAGGCCATACTGAAACCATTCCCCATAAGTAGAGAGTATGGCCGAGATTTCTTATGTAAATAAGTAATTACTTCCTCAAAACTCATTATTTCCATTTAATTCTTTATTCCTAAAAAATCCAAGTTTGGATATATTCGCTATTATTCATAGCACTAAGACTAAAGAAGTAGATAGTAAACATCTGTAATCTTCATCACATTTACATAAGCAGACCATCTTCAAATGAAAGAAAATAGGAAAATGCACTGAGATTTTTCATCAAAGTATCTCAGCACATTTCAATTATTTTTTCGAAAAATCAAACGGACTTATCCCCTTCACCCGATTAGCATTTAGATAATCTGCCCACCATTGCAACATCAGTCTCCTCTCTCCCAGATGCTCCGCCTTATGGATGTAAGCCGCCCGCACAGAGTTACGTTCCTGGTGACTCATCTGCCGCTCCACTGCATCCCTCGACCACAATCCTGACTCAATCAGAGAACTACACGCCATCGTCCTGAAACCATGCCCACACACTTCCGTTTTCGTGTCATAGCCCATCACTCGCAAAGCCTTGTTAACCGTATTCTCACTCATTGGCTTACGCGGATCGTGATCGCCCACGAAAATCAGCTCTCGGTTCCCATTCATGCTTTTGATCTTTTCCAAGATAGCGAGAGCTTGTCGCGACAAAGGAACAAGATGTGGAGTACGCATCTTCGAACCACGCTGAGAATGCTTGACTCCTTGCAGTGGTTCACGCTCGCCCGGAATCGTCCACATAGCAGTTTGGAAATCCACTTCTGACCAGCGAGCAAAGCGTAGCTCGCTTGAACGGATGAAAACCAACAAGGTAAGTTCAACAGCTAACCGGGTTAACGGCCTACCGGAGTAGTGATCAATTCGATGAAGTAATTCGGGAATGCGATTAAGTTCCAGAGCAGCACGATGCTGTCTTTTCGCCGTAGCAACCGCACCGGCAATTTCTTGCGCAGGGTTGTAGTCGATTAAACCGCTCTGAACGGCAAAGCGCATAATCGCAGTAGTCCGCTGCTGTAAGCGAGCGGCGACTTCAAGACGCCCGGATGACTCCACCGCTTTGATGGGGACAAGCAGATCTCGTGTCTTCAGTTCCGTAATGTTCCGCTTACCGATGACAGCAAAGAGATTATCTTCGAGACTTTTTAATACACGAGCGCTATGCGCTGAAGACCATTTCTGATTGCTGGCATGCCAGTCTCTGGCGACCACTTCAAACGTTATCGCCTCTTGCTCCTGCTCTACCTTAACGGCTTTCTTGTTTTCACTGGGATCGACGCCATTAGCTAATAGCTTACGGGCCTCATCCCTGCGTGCCCTGGCATCCGCTAGCGAAACCTCAGGGTATCTCCCAAGGGCTAGCATCTTCTCCTTACCGCCAAAACGATAACGAAGCCGCCAGTATTTGGAACCGTTAGGGTGAACCAGCAAAACCATGCCTTCACCGTCAGTTAGTTTATAGGCTTTTGCTTCAGGCTTAGCCGAACGAACTTTCACATCACTCAGAGCCATGATGAATATCCTTTCAAGGGTTCTGTGTGGGTACAAACATTATCGAACCGCGATATACCCGCAGTTGTACCCGCATCAGTAAGTTGATGTAGATTGAATCAGGTTGACTTAGGTTGAGTGAAAAAGCGAGGAAAGCCTTGCGGATACTGGATTTCAGGCACAAAAAAAGACGTCTGTTGACGTCTATTGATGTTCCGATGGTGCCGAAGGCCGGACTCGAACCGGCACGTATTTCTACGGTTGATTTTGAATCAACTGCGTCTACCGATTTCGCCACTCCGGCACGGAAGGGATGCGGAAAACGTTGTGGATTATACCTGTCATGCGCCACCATGCAAGCGTCAGCGTGCGTATGGCTCGCTAAGTGTTGAAAATTTCAGCATTACCTTTCGGAGCTGCAATCAACATCACGGTTTAGCCCCCGCAATAACCTCCTTAAGCCCCCGTTCTGCGAAGCGTCCCGTTTCCCCATGCTCTACACTTCCAATTCAACACCACACTGAGGGAAACACGATGTCGATGATAAAAAGCTACGCCGCAAAATCGGCGGGCAGCGAACTCGAACTCTATGAATATGATGCGGGCGAGCTTAAGCCGGAAGATGTCGAGGTACAGGTCGATTACTGCGGTATCTGCCATTCCGATTTGTCGATGATCGACAACGAATGGGGGTTCTCTCAGTATCCGCTGGTTGCCGGGCATGAGGTGATTGGTCGCGTGGCGGCGCTCGGCAGCGCGGCGCAGGATAAGGGTCTGAAAGTTGGCCAGCGCGTCGGCGTTGGCTGGACGGCGCGCAGCTGCGGGCATTGCGACGCCTGTATCAGCGGTAATCAGATTAACTGCCTGCAAGGTTCCGTTCCCACGATTCTCAATCGCGGTGGCTTTGCCGAGAAGCTGCGGGCCGACTGGCAGTGGGTGATCCCGCTGCCGGATAGCATCGACCTGGCGGCGGCTGGCCCATTGCTGTGCGGCGGTATCACGGTGTTCAAACCGCTACTGATGCACCACATCACTGCCACCAGCCGCGTCGGGGTGATCGGCATCGGCGGCCTGGGGCATATCGCCATTAAACTGTTACACGCGATGGGCTGCGAGGTGACCGCGTTCAGCTCCAATCCGGCGAAAGAGCAGGAGGTACTGGCGATGGGAGCGGATAAGGTGGTCAACAGCCGCGATCCGGATGCGCTTAAAGCGCTGGCGGGCCAGTTCGATCTCATCATTAACACGGTTAACGTCGACCTCGACTGGCAGCCCTATTTTGAAGCGCTGGCCTACGGCGGTAACTTCCATACCGTCGGTGCGGTGCTGAAACCGTTGCCGGTGCCGGCATTTACCTTAATTGCCGGCGATCGTAGCATCTCCGGTTCGGCGACCGGAACGCCCTTCGAGCTGCGTAAACTGATGAAGTTTGCCGGGCGCAGCAAGGTGTCGCCGACCACCGAACTGTACCCGATGTCGCAAATTAACGAAGCTATCCAGCACGTGCGCGACGGCAAAGCCCGCTACCGCGTGGTGCTGAAAGCCGACTTCTGATGCAGGGCTCAGTCCCGCAAGGGGCTGGGCCTATTGCCCGCTACGAAACGCAAGCACCGCCTTGCGGCACTGTTCCGTCACATGCTCGATGTCATGGTTCACATCGATGCGGGCAATATCGCGTTCATCTTCCTGCGGACACTCCAGCGCGTCGAACTGGCTTTTTAACAAGCCCACCGGCATAAAATGCCCTGCCCGACGCTGCATACGTGCCAGAATGGTCTCGTAATCACCGTCCAGCCACAGAAAATGCACATTCGGGCTGCCCTGCCGCAATATATCGCGGTACTGTTTTTTTAATGACGAGCAGACAATAAATCCGGTCTCATTCTTTTTATATAAACTGTATGAGGCATCATTTAATCGCGCTAACCAGGGAAGTCTGTCCTCATCGGTTAATGGAATACCCTCAGACATTTTATCAATATTTTTGGCTGGATGAAGATCGTCGCCATCAATGAATTTAGCCGATAATACAGCGGCAATTTTGCTGCCAATTAAAGATTTACCGCTCCCCGAAACGCCCATCAAAATATAACTTTCCCCGGCCATCAAAAAACTCCAGATTTATATTCCATGACGCGATACTACGCCTTGCACATTGCAGAATTCACCTTTTTTCGGCACGACCGCACAGATTTACAAGGCGCATCACGTTATGCGTAACATTGTAGTGTAACAATTTTCCAGCGTGACTTACTTCACAAATAATAATAATTAAAACCGTTTTAATGCTGTCGAGGTTACTACCTGACCAGTGAGGCATTTATGCAAGTCAAAACCCAATCCTGCGTTGTCGCGGGTAAGAAAACTGTTGCCATTACCGACCAAAATATTGAATGGGATAATAAAGGGACACTAGTAAAAATTACCCGCGGTGGTATTTGCGGGTCCGATTTACATTATTATCAGGAAGGAAAAGTCGGTAATTTCACTGTTAAAGCGCCGATGATTTTAGGCCATGAAGTTATTGGTAAAGTGGTGCACAGCGACTCCAAAGAATTACATGAAGGTCAGTCAGTGGCGATTAATCCGTCGAAGCCGTGCGGCCACTGTAAATATTGTCTGCAACATGAAGAAAACCAGTGCACGGAAATGCGCTTTTTTGGTAGCGCCATGTATTTTCCCCATGTCGACGGCGGTTTTACCCGGTTTAAAACCGTCGATACCGCGCAGTGTATTCCCTACCCCCAAGAGGCCGATGAAAAAGTCATGGCCTTTGCCGAACCACTGGCGGTCGCGATCCACGCCGCGCATGAAGCGGGCGACCTGCAGGGCAAGCGCGTGTTTATCTCCGGCGTCGGTCCTATCGGCTGCCTGATCGTCAGCGCGGTAAAAACGCTCGGTGCGGCAGAGATTGTCTGTGCTGATATCAGCCCGCGTTCGCTGTCGCTGGCCCAGCAGATGGGGGCCGACACGCTGATTAATCCGCAGCAGGACTCGCTCGAGGAGTGGAAAAAAGAGAAAGGCTACTTCGACGTTAGCTTCGAAGTCTCCGGTCATCCGTCCTCAATCACCACCTGTCTGGAAGTGACCCGCGCAAAAGGCGTGATGGTGCAGGTCGGCATGGGCGGCGCAGTGCCGGACTTCCCGATGATGATGCTGATCGGCAAAGAGATCGCGCTCAAAGGTTCGTTCCGCTTTACCACTGAGTTCAACACCGCGGTGTCGTGGCTGGCAAATAACGTTATCGATCCGCTGCCGTTACTCAGCGCCGAATATCCATTTACCGAGCTTGAACAAGCGCTGATCTTCGCCGGGGACAAAACCCAGGCGGCAAAGGTCCAGCTCGTTTTTGCAGAAACAAAATAAGGAATAACATGATGAACGATCTTTTTTCACTGGACGGCAAAAACATTCTGATCACCGGTTCGGCTCAGGGTATTGGTTATTTACTGGCAACCGGACTGGGTAAATATGGCGCGCAGATTATCGTCAATGATATTACGCCAGAGCGCGCGGAGGCAGCCGTCGCCAAACTGCAGCAGGAAGGGATCCGCGCCGTTGCCGCGCCATTCAATGTTACGCAGAAACAGGACATTGATGCCGCCATCGAGCATATCGAAAAAGACATTGGCCAAATTGATGTGCTGGTGAATAACGCCGGTATCCAGCGCCGCCATCCCTTTACCGAGTTCCCGGAACAGGACTGGAACGATGTGATTGCCGTTAACCAGACGGCGGTGTTCCTGGTCTCGCAGGCGGTCACTCGCCGGATGGTGGAACGCCAGGCCGGGAAGGTCATCAACATCTGCTCGATGCAGAGCGAACTGGGCCGCGACACCATTACGCCGTACGCCGCCTCCAAAGGTGCGGTAAAAATGCTCACCCGTGGGATGTGCGTTGAGCTGGCGCGCCACAATATCCAGGTCAACGGTATCGCGCCGGGCTACTTCAAAACTGAAATGACCAAAGCGTTGGTCGAGGATGAAGCCTTTACCTCCTGGCTGTGTAAACGTACGCCTGCCGCGCGCTGGGGTGATCCGCAGGAGCTGATCGGCGCGGCGGTATTCCTCTCTTCCAAAGCATCCGATTTTGTTAACGGGCACCTGTTGTTCGTCGATGGCGGCATGCTGGTCGCCGTCTGATACAACACAACGCAACATCACGCAGCGCCCAGGCGCTGCATTTTGGCACCCACCCGAAATCATTCGAGTTGCAGGACAAAATGCCAAAAGCATTTTGTCCTGCAACTTGAAGTATGACGGGGATATAAGAGAAACGATTATGCCATTAATAATAATTGCGGCAGGCGTCGCGCTGCTTCTGGTCCTGATGATTGGCTTTAAAGTTAACGGCTTTATTGCGCTGGTCCTGGTGGCGGCGGTCGTCGGTTTTGCCGAAGGGATGGATGCCCAGGCCGTTCTGCACTCTATACAAAATGGGATCGGCGGTACGCTCGGCGGGCTGGCGTTGATCCTCGGGTTTGGCGCGATGCTCGGCAAGCTGATCTCCGATACCGGCGCAGCCCAGCGCATCGCCACCACGCTGATTGACACGTTCGGTAAGAAACGTGTGCAGTGGGCGTTGGTGATCACCGGTCTGGTCGTCGGTCTGGCGATGTTCTTCGAAGTCGGCTTTGTTCTGCTGCTGCCGCTGGTATTTACGGTGGTGGCCTCTTCCGGTCTGCCGCTGCTGTATGTCGGCGTGCCGATGGTGGCGGCGCTGTCCGTAACCCACTGTTTCCTGCCGCCGCATCCGGGCCCCACCGCGATTGCCACCATTTTCGAGGCCAATCTCGGCACCACCCTGCTGTACGGCTTTATTATTACCATCCCGACGGTAATTGTCGCCGGGCCGCTGTTTTCTAAACTGCTGACCCGCTTTGAGAAAGCGCCGCCGGAAGGGTTATTCAACCCGCATCTGTTCACCGAAGAAGAGATGCCGTCGTTCTGGAACAGTATCTTTGCGGCGGTTATCCCGGTCATACTGATGGCGGTGGCGGCGGTATGTGAAATTACGCTGCCGAAGTCCAACAGCGTGCGGGTATTCTTTGAGTTTATCGGCAACCCTGCGGTCGCCTTGTTTATCGCCATCGTGCTGGCCATTTTTACCCTTGGTCGACGTAACGGACGGACGATCGAGCAAATAATGGATATCATTGGCGACTCTATCGGCGCAATCGCGATGATTGTGTTCATCATCGCCGGCGGCGGTGCGTTTAAGCAGGTACTGGTCGACAGCGGCGTGGGGCAGTATATCTCGCACCTGATGACCGGCACGTCGCTCTCTCCGCTGCTGATGTGCTGGACGGTCGCCGCATTGCTGCGTATCGCGCTCGGTTCTGCGACCGTGGCGGCGATCACCACCGCAGGCGTGGTGCTGCCGATTATTAACGTTACTCACGCCGACCCGGCGCTGATGGTGCTGGCAACCGGCGCGGGCAGCGTGATTGCCTCCCACGTTAACGATCCGGGATTCTGGCTGTTTAAAGGCTATTTTAATCTCAGCGTTGGGGAAACATTGCGTACCTGGACGGTGATGGAGACGCTGATTTCCATTATGGGTCTGCTGGGCGTACTGGCGCTGAACGCCATCCTGCATTAAGACGGTCATCACCGGGGAGCACAGGTCAGCGCTCCCCGGCACGGGAGAGAAAATGAGGAACCACAGAATTTCTTTGCAAGATATCGCCACACTGGCGGGCGTGACCAAAATGACGGTGAGCCGCTACATTCGCTCGCCGAAAAAGGTCGCAAAGGAAACCGGTGAACGCATTGCGCAGATTATGGAGGAGATTAATTACATCCCCAACCGCGCGCCCGCGATGCTGCTGAATGCGCAAAGCTATACGCTCGGCGTGCTGATCCCCTCGTTTCAAAACCAGCTGTTCGCTGACATTCTGGCCGGTATTGAGTCGGTCACCTCGGGCCATAACTATCAGACGCTGATCGCCAACTACAATTATGACCGGGAATCCGAGGAAGAGTCGGTGATCAACCTGCTGTCGTACAATATCGACGGCATTATCCTGTCCGAGAAATATCACACTCTGCGCACGGTTAAATTTCTGCGTTCAGCCAATATTCCGGTGGTCGAGCTGATGGATATTCAGGGTGACCGTCTGGACATGGAGGTGGGCTTTGATAACCGTCAGGCGGCGTTTGATATGGTCAGCACCATGCTGGATAAACGCCCGCGCCGAAAAATCCTCTATCTGGGTTCGAAAGACGACGTCCGCGATGAACAGCGCTATCGCGGTTATTGCGATGCCATGACGCGGCGGTGTCTGTCGCCGCTGCGCGTTAATCCGCGTTCTATTTCGTCCATTCATCTCGGCACCCAGATGATGCGGGACGCGCTCGCCGCACATCCGGATTTAGACGGCGTCTTTTGCACCAACGACGATATTGCGATGGGCGCGCTGCTGCTGTGCCGCGAACGCGAGCTGGCCGTTCCGGAACAGATCTCGATTGCTGGTTTTCACGGACTGGAAATGGGGCGGCAGATGATCCCAAGCCTCGCCAGCGTGATCACCCCGCGTTTCGACATTGGCCGTATGGCGGCGCAGATGTTGCTGAGCAAAATCAAGAACAACGACCATAACCACAACACCGTGGATTTGGGGTATCAGATTTATCACGGCCACACGCTTTAAGATTTTTTATCTCCCTTGCTCATACTTTCTTTCATTCATATTGCCTATACTCCAGGCAGGATAAATGGAGGAAATCTCAATGAGCGCACCCCTGCTAATCGCCCGCACGCCGGACACCGAACTGTTTTTACTCCCAGGCATGGCCAACCGTCACGGGCTGATTACCGGCGCGACCGGGACCGGTAAAACCGTCACGCTACAGAAACTGGCCGAATCGCTGTCTGAGATTGGCGTGCCGGTATTTATGGCCGACGTAAAAGGTGACTTAACCGGCGTAGCGCAGGAAGGACAAGCCTCTGAAAAGCTGCTCGCCCGCCTGAAAAACATCGGCATTACCGACTGGCAACCGCATGCGAATCCGGTCACGGTGTGGGATATCTTCGGCGAAAAAGGCCACCCGGTGCGGGCCACGGTCTCTGACCTCGGGCCGCTGCTGCTGGCGCGTCTGCTGAATCTCAACGATGTGCAGTCCGGCGTGCTGGATATTATCTTCCGTATTGCCGATGACCAGGGTCTGTTGCTGCTCGATTTCAAAGATCTGCGGGCCATTACGCAGTACATCGGCGATAACGCTAAATCGTTCCAGAACCAGTACGGCAACATCAGCAGCGCCTCGGTGGGCGCTATCCAGCGCGGACTGCTGTCACTGGAACAACAGGGAGCGGCGCACTTCTTTGGCGAGCCGATGCTGGATATCAAAGACTGGATGCGCACTGACGCCAGCGGTAAAGGGGTAATCAACATCCTCAGCGCCGAGAAGCTGTACCAGATGCCCAAACTGTACGCCGCCAGCCTGCTGTGGATGCTCTCCGAACTGTATGAACAACTGCCGGAAGCCGGCGATCTGGAGAAGCCAAAACTGGTGTTCTTCTTCGACGAAGCCCATTTGTTGTTCAACGACGCCCCGCAGGTATTGCTGGATAAAATTGAACAGGTAATCCGCCTGATCCGCTCGAAAGGGGTCGGCGTGTGGTTCGTTTCACAAAACCCGTCCGATATTCCGGACAACGTACTCGGGCAGTTGGGAAACCGCGTGCAACATGCCCTGCGCGCCTTCACGCCAAAAGATCAGAAAGCGGTGAAAACCGCGGCGCAAACTATGCGCGCCAATCCGGCATTTGATACCGAAAAAGCCATTCAGGAGTTGGGTACCGGCGAAGCGCTAATTTCCTTCCTCGATGCCAAAGGTAGCCCCTCAGTGGTGGAACGGGGGATGGTAATTGCGCCGTGCTCGCGCATGGGACCGGTAACCGACGACGAGCGCAACGGGCTGATTAATCACTCCTCATTGTACGGAAAATATGAGGAAGAGGTCGACCGTGAGTCCGCTTATGAGCGTTTACAGCAAGGCGTACAGGCCAGCACCGAGCAGCAAAATACGCCTCCCGCCAACGGTAAAGCGATCGACGTGGATGGCGGTATTCTCGGGGGGTTGAAAGATATTCTGTTTGGCAGCACCGGACCACGCGGCGGTAAGCGCGATGGCGTAGTACAGAGCGTGGCGAAAAGCGCGGCGCGACAGGTCACTAACCAGATAATTCGCGGCATGTTGGGAAGTTTGATGGGCGGCAGAAAACGCTAGCAGTGAAACGCCCCTCCCGCACTACGGGAGGGGCGGATATTACGACTTACGCAGCATCAACCACAGGCTTATCAGGAAGAAGCTGGCGCTAGGCAGCAACGCGCCGATAATCGGCGGAATGCCGTACACCAGCGTTAATGGGCCAAAGATTTGGTCCAGCACATAGAACACAAAACCGAAGCTAATCCCTGTCACCACGCGCACGCCCATCGGGACGCTACGCAGCGGGCCAAAGATAAACGACAGCGCCATCAGCATCATGACCGCCACTGACAACGGCTGGAAGACTTTGCTCCACATATTGAGCTGGTAACGTCCGGCATCCTGGCCGCTCGACTTCAGATACTTCACGTAGTTATGCAGACCGCTAATCGAGAGCGCATCAGGATCCAGCGCGACGACGCCGAGCTTGTCCGGCGTAAGGTTGGTTTTCCAGGTCCCGCTCACCATCTGCGAACCAGTGATTTGCTTTGGATCGGTCAGGTTAGATTCATCCACCTGCGACAGACGCCACACCTTCTGCTCCGGGTCAAACGTCGCGCTCGCGGCATAGCGAACGGACTGCAAACGACGTTTATCATTAAAGGAGTAGATACTAATTCCGCCTAACTCGGCGTCGCCTTTCACCCGCTCGATGTAGACAAAGCTGTCACCATCTTTCGCCCACAGACCCTGCTGCGTAGAGAGCAGCGAGCCACCGTACATCTGCTGGGCACGGTAGTTACGCGCCATCTGTTCGCCCTGCGGCGCCACCCATTCACCGATGGCCATCGTCAACAGCACCAGCGGAATCGCGGTTTTCATTACCGACAGCGCCACCTGCATACGGGTAAATCCGGAAGCCTGCATTACCACCAGTTCACTACGCTGGGCCAACATGCCCAGCCCCAACAACGCGCCGAGCAGCGCCGCCATCGGGAAGAAAATCTGGATATCTTTTGGTGCGCTGAGCAGGGTATACAGCCCGGCGCCCATCGCATCGTAGCTCCCCTGCCCGGCTTTTTTCAGCTGGTCGACGAACTTGATGATCCCGGAGAGCGACACCAGCATGAACAACGTCATCATGATGGTGGTGAAAATGGTTTTACCGATATAGCGGTCAAGTACACCAAAGGGCTGCATTATACCGCTCCTTTACGCATAAAACGGGCACGCAAGCGGCGCATAGGCACCGTATCCCAGAGGTTAAGTACAATCGCCAGCGCCAGATACGCCAGGTTAACCGTCCACATCCAGAACACCGGATCCAGCTTACCTTTGCCGCCGTTCGACTTCAGGGATGTCTGGACCAGGAAGAACAGCAAATAGAGCAGCATGGCGGGCAGCATCGACAGTACGCGCCCCTGACGCGGGTTCACCACGCTCAGCGGTACGACCATCAGCGCCATCATAAATACGGTGAATACTAACGTGATACGCCAGGTCAGCTCCGCGCGAGCACGATCGTTGTCGGTCGTCCACAGCGTACGCATATCCATCTGGTCGGTATCGTTTGGATCCAGCGCCACAGCCTGATGGCCAATAATCGCCTGATAATCCTGGAAGTCAGTGATGCGGAAATCACGCAGCAGCGCAGTCCCTTCAAAGCGCGTGCCCTGGTTCAGCGTCACGACCTGGGAGCCATCGCGCATCTGGGTAAGATGTCCGGAATCAGCCACCACCACCGAAGGACGGGCATTACCTTTCGGGCGGATTTGCGCGAGGAATACATCTTTGAAGTTGCTGCCGTCAACGCTTTCGATAAACAGCACCGAACCGCCGTTAGTCGCCTGCTGGAATTGCCCCTGAGCAAGCGCAGCCATGCCGGGGTTAGCTTTCGCTTCCGCCAGCACTTCGTCCTGATGCCTGGAGGACCATGGTCCGGCCCACATCACGTTAACCGCCGCAATAATACTGGTAAACAACGCCAGCACCATCGCCGCTTTCACGAGCACAGCCTTGCTCAGCCCACAGGCGTGCATGACCGTAATTTCACTTTCGGTATACAGTTTGCCCAGCGTCATCAGCAGCCCGAGGAACAGGCTTAAGGGCAAGATAAGTTGCGCCATTTCTGGCACGCCCAGCCCCAGCAGCGAGAGCACCAGATTCGCCGGGATATCACCGTCAACCGCCGCACCCAGGATCCTGACTAACTTTTGACAAAAGAAGATCAAAAGCAGGATGAAAAGGATCGCAAGTTGGCTTTTGAGCGTTTCCCGAACCAGATATCTTATGATTATCACTTTAAATACGCCCGTAAAAACCCGTCTTTTGCCGGAATTTAGCTTGTTTCATGGCTTAAACGTCATTTATTCTCTTGAGTCGTCGAAATCGTCGCTAAGATCATTATACTCAACGGATCCACCTCTCAGAAATTGTTCTGACGTGCCAATGCCGTAATAACGTTAAGATTAACACGAAGTCACCGCAACAGCGGGAATGAGTTACGAAAGCTTGCAATTCTATCCGTAGCCACCGCCGTTGTCTTTAAGATTCAGGAGCGTAGTGCATGGAGTTCAGTGTAAAAAGCGGTAGCCCGGAGAAACAGCGGAGTGCCTGCATCGTTGTGGGCGTCTTTGAACCACGCCGCCTCTCTCCGATTGCAGAACAGCTCGACAAGATCAGCGACGGGTACATCAGCGCACTGCTGCGTCGTGGCGAACTGGAAGGCAAACCGGGTCAAACCCTGTTGCTGCACCATGTTCCTAATGTCCTGTCTGAGCGAATTCTCCTCATCGGTTGTGGTAAAGAGCGTGAGCTTGATGAACGTCAGTATAAGCAGGTCATTCAGAAAACTATAAATACCCTGAATGATACAGGCTCGATGGAAGCCGTCTGTTTCCTGACTGAGCTGCACGTCAAAGGCCGCAATAACTACTGGAAAGTACGTCAGGCCGTTGAGACGGCCCAGGAAACGCTGTACAGCTTTGATCAGTTGAAGACTAACAAAAGCGAACCACGTCGTCCGCTGCGTAAAATGGTCTTCAACGTACCGACCCGCCGCGAACTGACCAGCGGTGAACGTGCCATTCAGCACGGCCTGGCGATTGCCGCCGGGATCAAAGCGGCAAAAGATCTCGGCAATATGCCGCCGAATATCTGTAACGCCGCCTACCTGGCTTCTCAGGCGCGTCAGTTGGCTGACAGCTATAGCAAAAATGTTGTCACTCGCGTCATCGGTGAGCAGCAGATGAAAGAGCTGGGCATGCACTCCTATCTTGCGGTCGGCAATGGTTCGCAAAATGAATCGCTGATGTCGGTGATTGAGTATAAAGGTGTCGAATCCGAAGACGTACGCCCGATCGTGTTGGTGGGTAAAGGGTTAACCTTTGACTCCGGCGGTATCTCCATCAAACCTGCCGAAGGTATGGATGAGATGAAATACGACATGTGCGGCGCGGCAGCGGTTTACGGCGTGATGCGCATGGTGGCGGAGCTACAGTTGCCAATCAACGTCGTCGGCGTACTGGCGGGCTGCGAAAACATGCCGGGCGGCCGCGCGTATCGCCCAGGCGATGTGCTGACGACCATGTCTGGTCAAACCGTTGAAGTACTGAACACCGATGCTGAAGGCCGTCTGGTACTGTGCGACGTGTTAACCTACGTCGAGCGTTTTGAACCGGAAGCGGTCATTGATGTGGCAACGCTGACCGGCGCGTGCGTGATTGCATTGGGCCATCACATCACCGGCCTGATGTCGAACCACAATCCGCTGGCGCACGAGCTGATCGGTGCTTCCGAGCAGGCGGGCGACCGCGCGTGGCGTCTGCCGTTGGGTGATGAATTCCAGGAACAGCTGGAGTCCAACTTTGCGGATATGGCTAACATCGGCGGCCGTCCTGGCGGTGCTATCACCGCAGGCTGCTTCCTGTCGCGCTTTACCCGTAAATATAACTGGGCGCACCTGGACATCGCGGGTACCGCATGGCGTTCCGGTAAAGCCAAAGGCGCCACCGGTCGTCCGGTAGCGCTGCTGTCGCAGTTCCTGCTCAATCGCGCCGGATTTAACGGCGACGAGTAATGTGTAAATGCCGGATGGCGCTACGCTTATCCGGCCTACAAAGCAGCAAGCTGTAAGCCTGATAAGACGCGCGAGCGTCGCCATCAGGCGAAAAGGCCGGGTCACCCGGCCTTGTATTTAAATCCACCACAAGAAGCCCCATATATGAAGAATGCGACGTTCTATCTTCTGGATAATGACACTACCGTTGATGGCTTAAGCGCTGTCGAGCAACTGGTGTGTGAAATTGCCGCAGAACGTTGGCGTGCTGGCAAGCGTGTGCTGATCGCCTGCGAAAACGAAAAGCAGGCCTTTCGCCTTGATGAGGCCCTGTGGGCAAGACCGGCAGAAAGCTTCGTGCCGCATAATCTGGCGGGTGAAGGTCCCAGAGGCGGCTCGCCGGTAGAGATTGCCTGGCCGGAAAAACGCAACAGCAGCCCGCGCGACCTGCTGATCAGTTTGCGCGTTGGCTTTGCAGATTTTGCCACCGCTTTCACAGAAGTGATAGACTTCGTCCCTTACGAAGATTCTTTGAAACAATCGGCACGCGATCGCTACAAAGCATACCGCGTGGCTGGTTTTAACCTGAATACGGCAACCTGGAAATAATGGAAAAGACATATAACCCACAAGATATCGAACAGCCGCTTTACGAGCACTGGGAAAAGCAGGGCTATTTCAAACCTAACGGCGATGAAAGCAAAGAGTCCTTCTGCATCATGATCCCGCCGCCGAACGTCACCGGCAGTTTGCATATGGGTCATGCTTTCCAGCAAACCATCATGGACACCATGATCCGCTACCAGCGCATGCAGGGCAAAAACACCCTGTGGCAGGCCGGTACCGACCACGCGGGTATCGCGACCCAGATGGTGGTTGAGCGTAAGATTGCCGCTGAAGAAGGTAAAACTCGTCACGACTACGGTCGCGAAGCGTTTATCGACAAAATCTGGCAGTGGAAAGCGGAATCTGGCGGCACCATTACCCGTCAGATGCGCCGTCTCGGCAACTCCGTTGACTGGGAGCGCGAGCGCTTCACCATGGACGAAGGTCTTTCCAATGCCGTGAAAGAAGTCTTTGTTCGCCTGTACAAAGAAGACCTGATTTACCGTGGCAAACGCCTGGTGAACTGGGACCCGAAACTGCGCACCGCCATCTCTGACCTGGAAGTGGAAAACCGCGAGTCCAAAGGCTCAATGTGGCACATCCGCTATCCGCTGGCCGACGGCGTGAAGACCGCAGACGGTAAAGATTACCTGGTCGTCGCTACCACTCGTCCGGAAACTATTCTCGGGGATACCGGCGTGGCCGTTAACCCGGAAGATCCGCGCTACAAAGATCTGATCGGTAAATTCGTTGTCCTGCCGCTGGTTGACCGCCGTATTCCGATCGTGGGCGACGAACACGCCGACATGGAAAAAGGCACCGGCTGCGTGAAGATCACCCCGGCGCACGACTTTAATGACTACGAAGTCGGGAAACGTCACGGCCTGCCGATGATCAACATTCTGACCTTTGACGGCGACATCCGTGAAACTGCGGAAGTGTACGACACCAAAGGCGAAGAGTCCGACGTTTACTCCAATGCGATCCCGGCTGAGTTCCAGAAGCTGGAGCGCTTTGCAGCCCGTAAGGCCATCGTCGCAGCCGTTGACGCCCTGGGCCTGCTGGAAGAGATCAAACCGCACGACCTGACCGTTCCTTACGGCGACCGTGGCGGCGTGGTTATCGAACCGATGCTGACCGACCAGTGGTACGTCCGTGCCGACGTGCTGGCGAAACCAGCGGTTGAAGCCGTTGAAAACGGCAGCATTCAGTTCGTGCCGAAGCAGTACGAAAACATGTACTTCTCCTGGATGCGTGATATTCAGGACTGGTGTATCTCTCGTCAGCTGTGGTGGGGTCACCGTATCCCGGCATGGTACGACAACGACGGCAACGTTTATGTAGGCCGTACCGAAGACGAAGTCCGCCAGGAAAACAACCTCGGCGCCGACGTTGCGCTTCGTCAGGACGAAGACGTTCTCGACACCTGGTTCTCCTCCGCGCTGTGGACTTTCTCCACCCTCGGCTGGCCGGAAAACACCGACGCGCTGCGTCAGTTCCACCCAACCAGCGTGATGGTTTCCGGCTTCGACATCATCTTCTTCTGGATTGCCCGCATGATCATGATGACCATGCACTTCATCAAAGATGAAAACGGCAAGCCGCAGGTGCCGTTTCATACCGTCTACATGACCGGTCTGATCCGTGACGACGAAGGCCAGAAGATGTCCAAATCCAAGGGTAACGTCATTGACCCGCTGGATATGGTCGACGGCATCTCCCTGCCGGAACTGCTGGAAAAACGTACCGGCAACATGATGCAGCCGCAGCTGGCTGAGAAGATTGCCAAACGTACCGAGAAGCAGTTCCCGAACGGCATTGAGCCGCACGGCACCGACGCCCTGCGCTTTACCCTGGCCGCGCTGGCCTCGACCGGCCGCGACATCAACTGGGATATGAAGCGCCTGGAAGGTTACCGTAACTTCTGTAACAAGCTGTGGAACGCCAGCCGCTTTGTGCTGATGAACACTGAAGGAAATGATTGCGGCTTCAACGGCGGCGAAATGACCCTGTCGCTGGCAGACCGCTGGATCCTGGCTGAATTCAACCAGACCGTTAAAGCGTACCGCGAAGCGCTGGATAACTTCCGCTTCGATATCGCCGCGGGAATTCTGTACGAATTCACCTGGAACCAGTTCTGTGACTGGTATCTGGAGCTGACCAAACCGGTGATGACCGGAGGTTCCGAGTCTGAACTGCGCGGCACCCGCAATACGCTGGTCACCGTGCTGGAAGGTCTGCTGCGCCTGGCGCACCCGATCATCCCGTTCATCACTGAAACTATCTGGCAGCGCGTGAAGGTCATTTGCGGTATTACCGCCGACACCATCATGCTGCAGCCGTTCCCGGAATATAACGCCGCGCAGGTTGATGAAGCCGCGTTGGCCGATACCGAATGGCTGAAGCAGGCGATCGTCGCCGTACGTAATATCCGTGCGGAAATGAACATCGCGCCGGGCAAACCGCTGGAGCTGCTGCTGCGTGGTTGCAGCGCTGACGCGATGCGTCGTGTGAACGACAACCGTAGCTTCCTGCTGAACCTGGCGCGTCTGGAAAGCATCACCGTGCTGCCTGCCGATGACAAAGGTCCGGTTTCCGTGACCAAAATCATCGACGGCGCCGAACTGCTGATCCCGATGGCTGGCCTCATCAACAAAGAAGATGAGCTGGCGCGTCTGGCGAAAGAAGTGGCGAAAATCGAAGGTGAGATTGCCCGTATCGAAGGCAAACTTTCCAACGAAGGTTTCGTCGCTCGTGCGCCGGAAGCGGTGATCGCCAAAGAGCGTGAGAAGCTGGACGGTTACGCGGAAGCCAAAGCGAAGCTGATTGAGCAGCAGGCGGTTATCGCCGCGCTGTAATCATCGTGCCCGTATATTTGCCGGATGGCGCTGCGCTTATCCGGCCAACGGGCAGCATCAACGTAGGTCGGATAAGCGTAGCGCATCCGACACCACTGACGAATAAAAAGCCTCTGAGCGTGTGCATCAGAGGCTTTTTATTGAATTATCATCGCTTGCACTTCCCCTCCCCGCAGTGTTATTAACTGCATATGTTCCACGTTTCTGTCATGAGTTCGCTATGAGTGTTACTACCCCTGTCTTTGCGACGCTGCGTCGTCTTACCGCCGACGATAACGCCGCCATCGCCCGCGTTATCCGCCAGGTTTCCGCCGAATACGGGCTTACCGCTGATAAAGGCTATACCGTGGCCGACCCAAATCTGGATGAACTGTTCCAGGTTTACAGCCAGCCGGGCGCAGCCTATTGGGTCGTTGAGCAGAATGGTCAGGTGGTGGGCGGCGGCGGCGTCGCGCCGTTAGGCTGTAGCGAGCCGGACATTTGCGAGCTGCAGAAGATGTATTTCCTGTCGAGCGTACGCGGCCAGGGGCTGGCGAAAAAGCTGGCGTTGATGGCGCTGGATCACGCCCGTGAGCAGGGTTTTAAGCAGTGCTATCTGGAAACGACCGCGTTTCTGACTGAGGCTATTCGCCTGTATGAACATTTAGGCTTTGAGCACATCAGCGAAGCGCTGGGCTGTACCGGGCACGTGGATTGTGAAGTGCGGATGTTGAAGCCCCTCTGACCTTACGCCGAGGGGCCATATTGACCTTACTGCATCTCAGCCGAAAGCATCAGACGAATCACGCCGGCCGAACGCGCGGTCGGCAGCTTCAACACCTGTGACCAGAGATCCTGCACTATCTCACAGGCAATCTTCTCTTTGCCGACAGCTTTAGTCGGATCGGCCATGATTTGAATATCCGGTCCATAGCGCTGTACCAGGCCAGGGCTGATGCTTTGCAGGTCCTGAAGCGCCAGTTGCTTTTCCTCTGCCGTAACCGTATGTTTTTTCGGTCCGTGAGAGGCGTACATCATGCTCATGTCACTCGCCATACGACGATCCATGATCTCGCGCGGAACAAGACGTGCCGGGTTAATCCCTCCTTTTACCGCCGGAAACAGGAAGCGGAAGCATTCGTCATCACCTATTTTGGCCACGGCGGCGATCTGCTCAAGATTAATTTTCATATATTCAATGACATTGGCATCAGGAGCTTGCTGCAATCGTGCCATTTGCAACTGAAGAATCTGCGGCTGTATCGCGTCGATAACCTGCTGTTCACTGCTCCCTGCTTTTTTCATCTGCGCTGCCTGGCTGATTATTTTTTGCGTCAGCGCAGGCTCCTGTTCCTTAATCACCTGAAACGCCGGATTAGAGAGCATCGCCTTTTCAAACTGCTGCTCTTCGGTCAGACCATAATCCGGGTTTTCACGTGGGATCAGGTAGTGCACATCAAACAGATTCCACGCAATAATCGCCACCACAAAGACCACCGCGCCAGAGATCTTGCCCAGCCACCCTTTTTTACGGAACATGCCAACGACGATGGCAATCACCACCCCGATATAGCCTGCTAACAATACGTGAGCCCAGTTCATTAACCATCCTTATGCAAAACAATCTCAAGTAAGGAGATATATTTCCCCCTTCGTGTGTTTTGATTATTACGGCAGCGGCGGGCGATTTCCAGCCACCAGATTTTGCTAGCGGAAATGGAGAAGAGGTAAAACGCGCGATGATTGAACAGCGCGCGTCACAGAAGGAATCAAGCCGGTATGCCGCTGTGAAAGCGGAACTCGTCGTCAGGAGAGGTAATCAACGCGGCTTCGACTTCGCCAAAAAACCGCACCCGGTCGCTGATATCGTCAGCAGAAACCTGCTGCGCCAGCGCCAGATAATCCTGATAGTGCCGAGCCTCGGATCGCAGCAGCGACAGGTAAAACGCCTGCAAATCCGCCTCCAGATACGGCGCCAGCGCGGCAAACCGTTCACAGGAACGGGCTTCGATATACGCCCCGCAAATCAGCTTGTCGATCAGCGTCAGCGGCTCGTGGGTGCGAACCTCTTTGAGCATACCTTTGGCGTAACGACTGGCGGTCATTTTGATGTAAGGGATATTGCGGATCGTCATCGCCTCGCGTACCTGCGAGAAGTGATGCAGCTCTTCTTTGATCAGCAACACCATGCTGTCGATAAGCTTTCGTCCCCACGGGTCGTCGGTTTGCGGCATAACGCTTTTGCTTATCTGTTTATTCAGTGCGATAAAATCCGGCTCATCCCCTTCCCTGAAAGCAAAGGCTTCATAGGGTTTTAGCCAGTCCAGCAGCGCCTGCGATCCCTGTTTATCCGCGGCATACTTACGCACCAGCAGCATTGCCGTTTGCGCCGCTTTCAGTTCGCAGACGAGGTGATCGGTCAGTAACAGCGGCAGATTCGCCGGGTCTCGCGCTTTATCAAGCCAGGCCTGAGGCGTTTTACATTGCAGGAAGTTGTGGATCGGGGAGAGTATTTGCGGGTAATCCATACGTTGTCCTTGGCCTGCGGCAGCCTGGGCTACCGCAGGTCAGCAGATGACTTAGTGACGCACGCCGTCATCATCTTCGTCGACGAAGTCTTCATCGTCGCCATCTTCGCCTTCTTCGCCGTTCGGGTCTTCAAAATAGGTGCCCCAACCGTCGTATTCCACTTCAAATTTTTCAGCCAGGTTCATCAGTTGCTCAACCTGAGCGTCAATCAGCTCGGCATTCAGGGCGCATTCGCTGAGGATGTCACAACAAATAACCGTGTCGCCTTCTTCGACTTCAAGCTCTTCCGGCTCGGTCACTTCATAACCCAGCTTGAAGGCTTCTACTGCCGCTTTTTCCAGGGTTTCAAAGTCGTCCGCGGAAAGGTGATGCTCGATAGTGTACAGCGCGTCTGGATCGCTGCCATCTTCGAGTAACTCTTCAATAATCAAGCGTGTTTCTTCACGCTGCTCTTCCAGTAGTTCCGGGTTTGCCATGGCTCGTTCCTCATAATGTCCTGCCGATACTCTTATTGTCACATACCGCTGTCATTGCCTCCACCTTTCCAGGAAAGATTTGTTAAACAAGGTTGCAAATGAATAAACATCCATATAAATTGAATTTTAATTCAATAAATGGCTTAAGCCATGTGAGGAAACCATGTCTACGTTTTATCAGAAGCACTTTTTGAAACTGCTTGATTTCACCTCTGCTGAACTCACGTCACTGCTCAAGCTCGCCGCGCAGCTCAAGGCAGATAAGAAAAACGGCACCGAGGTCGCTCAACTCACCGGTAAAAATATCGCGCTCATCTTCGAAAAAGACTCGACTCGTACTCGTTGCTCTTTCGAAGTTGCCGCATACGATCAGGGCGCTCGCGTAACGTATCTCGGGCCAAGCGGCAGCCAGATTGGGCATAAAGAGTCGATTAAAGATACCGCCCGCGTACTCGGCCGCATGTACGACGGTATTCAGTATCGGGGTCACGGTCAGGAAGTGGTGGAAACGCTGGCGGAATATGCCGGGGTGCCGGTATGGAATGGATTAACTAACGAGTTTCATCCCACCCAGTTACTGGCGGATCTGTTAACTATGCAGGAACACCTGCCGGGTAAAGCATTTAATGAGATGGCGTTGGTCTACACCGGCGATGCCCGTAACAATATGGGCAATTCGATGCTGGAAGCCGCCGCGTTAACTGGGTTAGATCTGCGTCTGGTTGCACCGCAGGCCTGCTGGCCGGATGAGAGCCTGGTGGCAGAATGCAAAGCGCTGGCACAGAAAAACGGTGGCAATATTACGCTGACGGAAGATGTCGCCACGGGCGTAAAAGGTGCGGACTTCATCTACACCGACGTATGGGTGTCAATGGGCGAAGCGAAAGAGAAGTGGGCCGAGCGTATTGCGCTGCTGCGCAAATATCAGGTAAACAGCGCGATGATGGCGCTCACCGGCAATCCGCAGGTTAAATTTCTGCACTGCCTGCCCGCGTTCCATGACGATCAAACCACGCTTGGCAAACAAATGGCGCAACAGTACGGTTTGCACGGCGGGATGGAAGTGACCGACGACGTCTTTGAGTCACCCGCCAGCATCGTATTTGATCAGGCGGAAAACCGGATGCACACCATTAAAGCGGTAATGGTGGCGACGCTTTCCAAATGATAGTGTTGCGTGATTGATTTGCCGGATGGCGATGTTCAGCATCTTATCCGGCCTACAACCGCGCTACCGTAGGCCGGGCAAGGCGAAGCCGCCCTCCGGCAAACACGCTTACTCCACCAGCAATTTCACCACCGCTTTGCGTACCAGCGCCGGAGCGCCGACTGCGCACAGCGGTTTATGCACTTCCCCCGGATAGAACACCACAAAGTCACCTTCGTTCAGAACTACCGTTTTCTCCTGTGCCCCTTCCGGCAGGAAGGCAATGTCTTTATCCGCCAGCCAGTCAGTTTCCGGCGCGCCCGCAGGCTGCGTACTGAAGGTCATGCCTTCCTGCCCTTTGAGCAGGATCTGAATATCCAGATAGCGGGCATGATACTCGGCACGGCGCTGTGCAAACGGCTCCGTCATATCTTCGGCAATCAGATAAAACAGGCGATCGCCATCGATATCATGCTTACCCTTTTCCGTCGCATCCGTAACATGCGTTTTAATGTGCTCAATCGCCTGACGCAGCTCTTCCGGCAGCCAGGCACCCAGGTTGTGAATATTGCCGACAATCATCTCAAACCCCTTAATTAAAACATCGTTTCATTTTTGTTGTTATACGAAAAAACGGCCTGCCATACCACTCCTAATTACCGATATTTTGCGGCAACGCATGTTTATCGCTGATGATGTTAGATAGTTGTTAACCTAACGCATCAGGTTATGCATAAACACTGCATAACTCTTACCCTCTCATTTTTCTCTTTGCTGGTAACTTGCTGGTTTTGAAAGTGTTATGATAAAACCCAGCCGTCGATCACAATTCACACCTCCCCCACTCGCTTTGTTCGCCACCATATTTATTTGGCAATAAACTGTCCCGTACAAATAATAGAATCACAGAACCGCATAAACATTCACCTCATAATAAAAAACACATAAAAATCAATTCATTATTAAATGCATATATTTTTAAAAATGTACATAAAATTAACATAGATAAATAACAAGACATATTCATGCGTAGCAATTCAGTTATTGAATTTATTATTTTTTAAAATCTCAGAGCCATCTCATATATTAGGAAAGCAAATTCAAATATCGAACCGACTGTGAAACAAATCACGTTTCCGTATCAAATAAGATCTAACTATAGATTCTGAAATCAGCTGAAAAATCATGACTGCAATAAATTGCATTTGCAGCCATCTCCTCTTTATTTTTTAAAATCGTATTAAAGGAATAATGATGGAAAAGCATTATGTCGGTTCTGAAATCGGTCAATTACGTAGCGTGATGCTGCATCGCCCTAATCTCAGCTTAAAAAGGCTGACGCCATCCAATTGTCAGGAGCTGCTTTTTGATGATGTGCTTTCGGTAGAACGTGCAGGTGAAGAGCACGACATTTTCGCCAACACGCTGCGCCAGGAGGGAATTGAGGTTCTGTTACTCACTGATTTATTAACACAAACCCTGGATATTCCCGACGCTAAAAGCTGGCTGCTGGATACGCAAATTTCTGATTATCGCCTTGGACCCACTTTCGCCGCCGATGTCCGCGCCTGGCTTGCGGACATGCAGCACCGGGAACTGGCACGGCATTTAAGCGGCGGGCTGACCTATGGCGAAATCCCTGCCTCTATAAAAAATATGGTGGTGGATACTCATGATATTAATGATTTTATTATGAAGCCATTGCCCAACCATTTATTTACCCGCGACACCTCCTGCTGGATATATAACGGCGTGTCGATTAATCCGATGGCTAAAACTGCCCGGCAACGAGAAACTAATAATCTGCGGGCGATTTACCGTTGGCACCCGCAATTCGCCGATGGTGAATTTATTAAATATTTCGGTGATGAAAATATTAATTACGACCACGCCACATTAGAAGGTGGAGATGTGCTGGTCATTGGTCGCGGTGCGGTACTTATTGGCATGTCTGAGCGCACCACGCCACAGGGAATCGAGTTCCTTGCCCAGTCACTCTTCAAGCATCGCCAGGCAGAGCGCGTCATCGCGGTCGAACTGCCTAAGCATCGTTCCTGTATGCATCTCGACACCGTGATGACCCACATCGATATCGATACCTTCTCTGTCTACCCGGAAGTGGTGCGCCCGGACGTGCAGTGCTGGACTCTGACGCCAGACGGGCGCGGCGGCCTGAAACGGACGCAGGAAAGTACGCTGGTCCATGCCCTGGAAAAAGCGCTGGGGCTCGATCAAATTCGCCTGATTACTACCGGCGGTGACGCCTTCGAAGCCGAACGTGAACAGTGGAATGACGCCAACAACGTCCTGACGCTACGCCCCGGCGTTGTTGTGGGATACGAGCGCAATATCTGGACCAACGAGAAATACGACAAAGCCGGCATCACCGTTTTACCCATTCCTGGCGACGAACTTGGACGCGGACGCGGCGGCGCGCGCTGCATGAGCTGCCCGCTGGAACGCGACGGTATTTAAGGAGACGTCATGGAAAATAAACCAACCCTGGTTGTGGCTCTGGGCGGCAACGCGCTGCTCAAACGCGGCGAGCCGCTGGAAGCAGACATCCAACGTAAGAATATTGAGCTGGCGGCAAAAACCATCGCCCGGCTTACGCAACAGTGGCGTGTGATTCTGGTACACGGCAATGGCCCACAGGTTGGACTGCTGGCGTTACAAAACAGCGCTTACGCCAGCGTCACCCCCTATCCGCTCGATATTCTCGGCGCGGAAAGTCAGGGAATGATTGGCTATATGTTGCAACAGGCGCTGAAAAACCAGCTTCCACAGCGAGAAATTAGCGTCCTGCTGACGCAGGTTGAAGTCGATGCCCACGATCCAGCCTTCAGCAATCCCACCAAATATATCGGGCCCATTTACGACCAAACCCAGGCCAGTGCATTACAGGTGGAAAAAGGCTGGGTTTTCAAAGCCGATGGTAAAGCGTTCCGTCGCGTTGTGCCCTCTCCGCAGCCCAAACGTATTGTTGAAAGTGACGCGATCCAGGCGTTGATCGCCCGCGATCATCTGGTCATCTGCAATGGCGGCGGCGGTGTGCCGGTCGTGGAAAAAGCCGATGGCTACCACGGCATTGAAGCCGTGATCGACAAAGATCTCTCCGCTGCCCTGCTCGCCAGCCAGCTTCATGCTGATGCGTTGCTCATCCTGACCGATGCCGACGCGGTGTACCTCGACTGGGGCAAACCCACCCAGCGCCCTCTGGCTCAGGTCACCCCCGAAATACTCGGCGAGATGCAGTTCGACGCCGGTTCTATGGGGCCGAAAGTTACCGCCTGCGCGAATTTTGTCTCTCAATGCCAGGGGATAGCAGGCATCGGCTCCCTGGCCGACGGCCCGGCCATTCTCTCGGGAGAGAAAGGCACATTGATTCGGCCCGAAACCATTGCTTACGACGCGTGACCCATTTTTGCCGGATGGGCGACTGCGCCTTATCCGGCCTACATAAGGACATTCTGATGACTGTTAACTTAAAAAATCGCAATTTTCTTAAACTGCTCGACTACACCCCGGCAGAGATCCAGTACCTGATCGATCTGGCTATCGAATTAAAAACGGCGAAAAAGGCCGGACGCGAAAGACAGACGCTGGTCGGTAAAAATATCGCGCTCATCTTCGAAAAAACCTCAACCCGCACCCGCTGCGCCTTTGAGGTTGGCGCTTTTGATCAGGGCGCGCAGGTGACCTATCTCGGCCCAAGCGGCTCACAGATTGGTCACAAAGAATCGATGAAAGATACCGCCCGCGTGTTAGGCCGCATGTACGACGGCATCGAATATCGCGGATATGGCCAGGAGATCGTCGAAGAACTGGGGCAGTTCGCCGGTGTTCCGGTATGGAACGGACTGACCAACGAATTTCACCCTACGCAGATCCTTGCGGATCTGATGACCATGCTGGAACACGCGCCGGGCAAAACCTTACCTGAACTGAGCTTCGCCTACCTCGGTGACGCCCGCAATAACATGGGTAATTCGCTGATGGTTGGCGCGGCGAAAATGGGGATGGACATCCGCCTCGTCGCCCCTAAATCCTTCTGGCCGGATGAGACGCTGGTTGCCGAATGCCGTGAAATCGCCAGCGTGACAGGCGCGCGCATTACGCTCACGGAGGACGTTGAGGAAGGCGTTTACGACGTGGATTTCCTCTATACCGATGTCTGGGTCTCCATGGGCGAACCCAAAGAGGCATGGGCAGAACGCGTAAGCCTGATGACGCCTTACCAGATTAACCAGCGAGTCATCAACGCAACCGGCAACCCCAATGTGAAATTTATGCACTGTCTGCCCGCCTTCCATAACGAACACACCAAAGTTGGGCGTGAAATCGAAGCGGCTTACGGCCTGAAAGGGCTTGAGGTCACGGAAGAGGTGTTCGAGTCAGCACACTCCATCGTCTTCGACGAAGCAGAAAACCGGATGCATACCATCAAAGCGGTCATGGTAGCGACACTCGGCGACTAACCCCTGCGGGCATATGTCGCCTGACGGCATATGCCCGAGCTATCCGGAGAACATCATGGGCAAATTCAAATTTCCCAGCGCGTATACCATCCTGTTTATTCTTATTGCACTCGTCGCTGTTATGACCTGGATTGTCCCGGCAGGGAAATACCAGATGGCGATGAATGCGACCCTGGGTAAAGAAGTGCCGGTTGCCGGGACTTATGCCCCCACAGAGGCGCATCCACAAGGTATTACCGCTGTACTGCTGGCGCCAATTGACGGTCTTTATAATCACGAGACCTACACCGCCGGCGCCATTGATGTGGCGCTGTTTGTCCTGATCATCGGCGGTTTTCTCGGCGTGGTAAATAAAACGGGCGCCATCGACGCCGGTATCGAACGCGTAACGGTCAGGCTTAACGGCAAAGAAGAGTGGATGATCCCCATCCTGATGGGACTTTTCGCCGCCGGCGGTACGATTTACGGGATGGCGGAAGAGTCGCTACCTTTTTACACGCTGCTCGTCCCGGTAATGATGGCGGCCCGCTTTGATCCACTGGTCGCTGCTGCGACCGTTCTGCTCGGCGCAGGGATTGGCACACTCGGTTCGACCATTAACCCGTTCGCAACGGTTATCGCTGCCAACGCGGCCGGGATCCCCTTCACCCAGGGAATGCTGATGCGCATTCTGCTGCTGGTCGTCGGCTATGTGATCTGCGTGGTGTGGGTCATGCGCTATGCCCGGAAAGTTCGCAGCCATCCTGAGCTGTCTATCGTGGCGGATAAAATGGAGGAAAACCGCGCCCATTTTCTCGGTAGTCGCGCCAATACCAATCTGGAATTCACGGCAACGCGGAAATGGATCCTGCTGATTTTCGCCGCCGCCTTTGCGGTAATGATCTATGGGGTGGCGGTACTCGGATGGTGGATGGCAGAAATATCCGCAGTCTTTCTGGCTGCTGCGATTATCGTCGGCGTAATCGCCCGCATGAGTGAAGAGGCATTTACCAGTACGTTCATTGACGGTGCGCGGGATCTGCTTGGCGTGGCGCTGATTATCGGTATTGCGCGCGGCATCGTCGTGGTGATGGATAACGGCATGATCACTCACACCATTCTGCACAGCGCCGAAAATATAGTCTCCGGCCTTTCCACCACCATTTTCATCAATGTGACCTATTGGCTGGAAGTGTTGCTCTCCTTCCTGGTCCCATCGTCCTCTGGGCTGGCGGTCCTCACCATGCCCATTATGGCCCCGCTGGCCGACTTCGCGCATGTACAGAGGGATCTGGTCGTCACCGCGTATCAATCCGCTTCCGGCATTGTGAATCTGATTACGCCCACCTCTGCGGTTGTGATGGGGGGGCTGGCCATCGCGCGCGTTCCCTATGTGCGTTACCTGAAATGGGTCGCTCCGTTACTGCTTATTTTGACGTTACTGAACATGGTCGTCCTGAGTATCGGCGCGATGCTGTAGCTCTTTTAGCCGTCGGTATCCGACGGCTTTTTTGATCGTTCTCTCGTTTTTCTGCACAACCGCCCGTTTGAGCCGTTATTGATACTGCAAATGTGGTGAATTTCGCCATCGCATTGATACAGATAAGAAATATAAGGTGATTTTATGAAGGAATTCGATGATTACTCTGCCAAAGAGCAAAAACAGCTGGCGATGTGTCAGCGCTTGATTAGCGAAAAAAGCTACCTGTCCCAGGAAGCGCTGCGCCGCGATCTGCAAAGCCACGGCTTTACCAGTATTAGTCAGTCGACGGTGTCTCGTTTGCTGAAGTTGCTTGGGGCCATAAAAATAAGAAATACAAAAGGGCAAAAAATTTATTCTGTCAATCCTCAGTCACGACCCGCTCCTGATGCGGCGCGATCGATCGCTGAAATGGTGGTCAGCATAGAACACAATGGCGAGTTTATCCTCATTCACACCGCTGCAGGATATGGTCGCGCGGTTGCCAGAATCCTCGATTATCACGCCTTGCCGGAAATTCTGGGCGTCATTGCCGGCAGCAGTATCGTCTGGGTCGCGCCGCGCGTCGTGCAGCGAACGGGCCTGGTTCACAAGCAGATTAATTATCTCTTTAAAATGAATTAAAATTCAGAAGAACCGTTTGCGATGAATAAATCGTGCATTTTTCGCTTGATCCCATAACGTAGCTGAGTATAATCGCGGACAATTTGCCGGGAGGATGTATGGTTCAGTGTGTACGACATTTTGTCTTACCGCGTCTGAAAAAGGACGCTGGCCTGCCGTTTTTCTTTCCGTTGATCACCCATTCCGAGCCCCTCAATTGAGGGGCTTTTTTTTTGCCCAGGCGTCAGGAGATAAACATGGCTAACCCGCTCTATCAAAAACACATCATTTCCATAAACGACCTCAGCCGCGATGACCTCAATCTGGTCCTCGCAACGGCGGCGAAATTAAAAGCGAACCCACAACCGGAACTGTTAAAGCATAAGGTCATCGCCAGTTGCTTCTTTGAGGCGTCCACCCGCACCCGTCTATCCTTTGAAACTTCTATGCACCGTCTGGGCGCCAGCGTGGTAGGTTTCTCTGACAGCAGCAACACGTCTCTGGGCAAAAAAGGCGAAACGCTGGCTGACACCATTTCCGTCATCAGCACCTATGTCGACGCCATCGTCATGCGTCATCCGCAGGAAGGCGCCGCGCGTCTGGCAACAGAATTCTCTGGTAACGTCCCGGTTCTTAACGCGGGCGACGGCTCTAACCAGCATCCAACCCAAACGCTGCTGGATCTGTTTACCATTCAGGAGACACAGGGCCGCCTGGACAATCTGCAAATCGCCATGGTGGGTGATCTGAAATATGGCCGCACCGTCCACTCCTTAACCCAGGCGCTGGCGAAGTTTGAAGGCAACCGCTTCTACTTCATCGCCCCGGATGCGCTGGCCATGCCGCAGTACATTCTGGATATGCTGACTGAAAAGGGCATCGCCTGGAGCCTGCATGGCACTATCGAAGAGGTGATGGCGGAAGTCGATATCCTCTACATGACCCGCGTACAAAAAGAGCGTCTGGACCCATCCGAATACGCCAACGTGAAAGCACAGTTTGTCCTGCGCGCCAGCGACCTGAACGGCGCCAGAGCCAATATGAAGGTACTACATCCGCTGCCGCGTATTGATGAAATCACCACCGACGTCGATAAGACGCCGCACGCCTGGTATTTCCAGCAGGCTGGCAACGGCATCTTCGCCCGCCAGGCGTTACTGGCACTGGTACTGAATAGCGAACTGGCACTGTAAGGGAGAAAAAGAGATGACACACGATAACAAACTGCAGGTTGAAGCCATCAAACGTGGCACCGTGATTGACCATATTCCCGCACAGGTTGGTTTTAAATTGCTGACGCTGTTCAAGCTGACAGAAACCGACCAGCGAATCACCATCGGTCTGAATCTGCCGTCCGGTGAGATGGGTCGTAAGGACCTGATTAAAATTGAAAATACCTTCCTGACCGACGAGCAGGTCAACCAGCTCTCTCTGTATGCGCCGCAGGCAACGGTGAACCGCATTGATAATTACGATGTTGTGGGTAAATCACGTCCGAGTCTGCCAGAGCGCATCGACAACGTGCTGGTGTGCCCGAACAGCAACTGCATCAGTCATGCTGAGCCGGTTTCTTCCAGTTTTGCAGTGAAAAAGCGTGCTGATGACATCGCACTCAAATGCAAATACTGTGAAAAAGAGTTTTCGCATTATGTGGTGCTGGCCAACTAATTGGGGTTGGTTATGAGATCCCTGCTCCCTATAATGAGCGGGAACATTCTATTACCGCTGTAATTCAGGAGAAATCATGAGCAAGACTATCGCGACGGAAAATGCACCAGCAGCAATCGGCCCATACGTACAGGGTGTTGACCTGGGTAGCATGGTAATCACTTCCGGTCAGATCCCGGTCGATCCGAAAACCGGCGCCGTAGCGGAAGACGTGTCCGCTCAGGCGCGTCAGTCGCTGGAAAACGTAAAAGCTATCGTTGAAGCAGCAGGTCTGAAAGTGGGCGACATCGTTAAAACGACCGTCTTCGTGAAAGACCTGAACGATTTCGCTACCGTCAACGCCACCTACGAAGCGTTCTTCACCGAGCACAACGCGACCTTCCCGGCGCGTTCTTGCGTGGAAGTTGCTCGTCTGCCGAAAGACGTGAAAATCGAGATTGAAGCGATCGCCGTTCGTCGCTAAACCACCTTGTGCCGGATGGCGGCTTCGCGTAATCCGGCCTATGCAAGCGTAGTTTGTAGGCCCGGTAAGCGCGAGCGCCACCGGGCATTTATCACATCACGCCAAACAGTTTCGGCAGGAATAGCGAAATCGCCGGAATGTATGTCACCAGCATCAGCACCAGGAACAGCACGACGTAGAATGGCAGCATCGCCTTCACCACCTGCTCGATTTTCTGCTTACTCACCGCACTGGCCACAAACAGCACCGACCCCACCGGCGGCGTAATCAGGCCGATCCCTAAGTTCACCAGCATGATCATGCCAAAATGGACCGGATCAATACCGAGCGCGTTAGTCACCGGTAGTAACACCGGCGTCAGGATCAGGATCAGCGGCGCCATGTCCATCAGCGTACCGATCAGCAGCAGCATGATGTTAATGCACATCAGGATGACATATTTGTTATCCGAGATGCTGGTGAAGGCTTCGGTAATCCGCATCGGCAACTGCATATAGGTCATGACGGCCCCAAACGCGGCGGCAAAGCCTATCAGGATCATCACGATAGTGACCGTCTTCACCGTGCGGAACATCAGCTTCGGCAGTTCAGACCATTTATAGTCACGATAGATAAACATGGTGACAAAGAAGGCCCAAAGACAGGCAATCGCCGCGGATTCCGTTGCGGTAAAGATACCTGACAGGATCCCGCCCATGATGATCACCACCGTCATTAATCCCCACAGCGTATCGACGAAAATCTTCAGCGCCTGGCGAAACGGTACGCGCTCCCCTTTTGGATAACCGCGTTTATGGGCAAAAGCCACGCACATCACCATCAGGCTAAAGCTCAGCAACAGGCCCGGCAGGATCCCGGCGATGAACAGCGCGGCAATCGACACCGTCCCGCCCGTTGCCAGCGAGTAGATAACCGAGTTATGGCTGGGCGGCGTGAGGATCGCCTGCACCGAGCCGCTGGCGGTTACCGCAGCGGCAAAGTCGCGCGGGTAGCCTTTCTTGTCCATCTCCGGGATCATCACTGAACCGATAGAAGCGGTATCGGCCACCGACGATCCTGAAATTGCGCCAAAAAAGGTCGAGGCGACGATATTTACCAGCGACAGCCCGCCGCGGATAAAGCCAACGAAAATATAGGCAAAATTCACCAGTCGGCGCGCGATCCCCCCTTCCGCCATGATTGCCCCGGCCAGAATAAAGAATGGGATCGCCAGCAGCGAAAACTTGTTTACTCCGCTGGTCAGTTGGATCATCACGGCTTCCAGCGGAATATCAATATACCAGGCTCCAATGATGGCGCTAATGCCAACCGCGTACGCTACCGGTACCCCAATCGCCAGCATAATGCCAAGCGTAAAGACGAGAATAAATGCATCCATCTGCTTTCCTTAATGAAATGGGGGCGGTAACTAGCTGGTTGAACCCAGCATGACAACGGGACGTTGATATTGCGGGCCGCGGAAAATCTTTTCTGCGATAAACAGCAGCGTGATAGCGGAGCCAATCGGCAACGGCAGATAGTTTTGCCCGGCGCTTAAAAGCGGGAATTCCGCGACAGGCTGGTCCCACAGCTCAAGACACAGATTGATTCCATACCAGAGAATAAACAGGCTGATCGCCACCAACATGATATCTGCGACAATCGAGCAGTAACGACGGGCGGACTCCCCCAGACGGTCAATCACCATGCTCACCGCGATATGCGAACCTGCGCGATAGCTCACCGCCGCGCCAATAAAGGTGAACGTCACCATACAAAGAATGGCGACCGGTTCAGGCCATGACAGGGCATTGTTCAGGACATAGCGTGCAAATATGCCAATAGGGATAATGGCGACCATAACCAATAATGCGACACCAGCAATCCATATAGAGACCCGATAAAGAAAATCCATTACCGATGAATAACATTCACCCATAATTATCACCTCGAATTAATCAAAAGACTCAGGCAGAGGATTGCTCCCCTCCGCCTGATGAATTACTTCACATCCTGAATACGTTTGATCAAATCCTGGTGGTCTTTACCGTAATTATCCCGCACTGACTGCGTGGCTTTATAGAAATAGTCCGTATCAATATCGTGGAACTGAACGCCATTGGCTTTCATAGTTTCCAGAGATTTCGCATTATATTCTTGCCAAAGTTTGCGTTGTTCAACCTGCGCTTCTTTGGCGAGCTTAATAATGAGTTCCTGGTCTTCTTTTTTCAATTTATCCCATTTGGCTTTGGAAAACAGAAAAAGCTCAGGAATAATAAAGTGTTTGCTCCAGGTATAGTTTTTAACGACCGGTAAATAGTTGTGCGCAACAAATGTTGGCGGGTTATTTTCCGTACCATCAATAACGCCGGTCTGCATACCGCTAAACACTTCGCTGACGCCCATCACGATAGAGTTAGCGCCCATCGCCTTTAAGGTATCCAGCGCTATCGGACTCGCCTGAACGCGGATTTTCATACCGTGTAAATCTTCCGGTTTCACCACCGGATTTTTGGTAATCAGGTTGCGCGTCCCGGCGTCCATCCAACCCAGGAATACCAGCCGCGATTTCGTATTGGCCGTCAGGCGGTCGCCAATCTCCTGACCGATCATGCCGTCAAGGACCTTATGCATATGGTCTTCATCGCGAAAGATATACGGCAGGGTAAATACGTTAATTTCAGGAAGAATGGCGGCAACAGGCGTCATTGAGACGCGAATAATATCGATAGCGCCTAATTGCGCCTGCTCAATCATCTGTTTTTCATCACCTAACACGCCACCTGGAAATGTTTTAATCTCCAGACGGCCATCGGTCGCGGCGCTGAGTTTCTCCCCCATATGTTTCACTGCGACGACGTTCGGGTAATCAGCCGGATGCACATCCGCGGCGCGAAAAGTTTGTGCCAGCGTTGCATGACTCGCCAATAATACGGACGCGCCAATACACAGACTTAACAGGTTTTTTGTCAGTTTCATTTGTCCTTCTCCAGAAGTTCATAATATCCATTAACAGGAATAGCTTGCAGAGCAAATGACTGCCGGAATTAAAACGGGCAGCGAGAAACTTTCTTAACGACGTTACCTGCGCAGACTAGCTGGTGTAACAATTTATTTCGATGACTGCGTTCACAAAAAATCGCAGACGCTAATAATTTTTAGCACAGTGTTTCATTTTTGCAACGCAGATCGTTTTATTGATAAAAAAGCAACGCAAAGAAGGCGATTTGATACTAATTCCCTCAGCTAGCATTTCAATAAAAATAAAACACTACGATTTCGCGAGAATATCTTTCGAATGAAAAAGAGAAATGCAGGATGGTATTTACACCATCCTGCTGAGAAGTTTGATGTTTACTGCCAACCGTAGCGACGGCTATAAAAACCTTTCACTAATTGGGTCAATGTCATGTAGCCCGCCAGAATCGCAATCAGCCACGGGAAGTAGCTCAGCGGCAGCGCCTGCAATTGCAGATAGCTGGCCAGCGGCGAGAACGGCAATGCAATGCCCACCACCATCACGACCAGCGTCATTAGCATCAGCGGCCATGCGGCGCGACTTTGGATAAACGGCACGCGACGGGTACGGATCATATGCACAATCAGCGTTTGCGACAGCAGGCCCACCACGAACCAGCCCGACTGGAACAACGTCTGATGCTCTGGCGTATTGGCATGGAAGACAAACCACATCAGGCAAAAGGTCAGAATGTCAAAGATCGAGCTGATCGGCCCAAAGAAGATCATAAAGCGGCCCAGTTCGGCGGGATTCCAACGCTGGGGCTTTTTGATCTGCTCTTCGTCGACGTTATCAAACGGAATCGCCACCTGGGATACATCATACAGCAGGTTCTGAATCAGTAAGTGCAGCGGCAACATCGGCAGGAACGGTAAAAAGGCGCTCGCCACCAGCACGCTAAACACGTTACCGAAGTTAGAACTGGCCGTCATTTTGATGTACTTCAACATGTTAGAAAAAGTACGGCGTCCTTCGATCACCCCTTCTTCCAGCACCATCAGGCTCTTTTCCAGCAGGATAATATCCGCCGCTTCACGTGCAATATCGACCGCGCCATCAACAGAGATACCGATGTCCGCCGCGCGCAGCGCCGGAGCGTCGTTGATGCCATCGCCCATAAAGCCAACTACGTGACCTTCACGCTTGAGCAGCGTGACAATGCGCTCTTTGTGCATCGGCGTCAGGCGGGCAAACAACGTAGTGCGCTGAGCAAGCGTTGCCAGTTCGTCATCGCTTAATCCTTCAATGCTGCTGCCAATCACCACATCGCCCGCATCCAGCCCCACTTCGTGGCACACTTTTGCCGCCACCAGTTCGCTATCACCGGTGAGAATTTTCACCGTAATACCGCTGGCTTTCAGCGCCTTCAGCGCCGGCGCGGTGGTCTCTTTCGGCGGATCGAGGAACGCGATATAGCCTTCGAGGATCAGATCCGACTCATCAATACGCTGGTAATCACCTTCACGCGCGGGCAGGTACTTGGTGGCCACCGCCACTACGCGCAGCCCCTGACGGTTCAGCGTATCGGTAACGCGTTTCACCCGACGCAGCATGCCCTCATCCAGGGGGACAATCTCGCCGTTGTGACGCACCTGGGTGCAGACGCTGAGGATCTCCTGCAGCGCGCCTTTGCACACCAGGTGGTGCACATCCGTTTCTTCCGCCACCACCACCGACATGCGGCGACGTTCAAAATCAAACGGGATCTCATCGATTTTCTGCCAACGGGTAGAAAGCTGGCGGGCAGATTCCTCATCCACGCCTTCCAGTACCGCCGTATCCAGCAGATTCTTCAGCCCGGTCTGGTAATGGCTGTTCAGCCACGCGGAATGCAGAACGTGCTCGCTGGGTTTTCCAGAGATATCAGTATGATTCTCCAGCACAATTTTATCCTGCGTCAGGGTCCCGGTTTTATCGGTGCACAGGATATCCATCGCGCCAAAGTTCTGGATGGCATCAAGGTGCTTGACGATGACTTTCTGTTTAGACAGCTTCACCGCCCCGCGCGCCAGCGTCGAGGTGACGATCATCGGCAGCATTTCCGGGGTCAGCCCCACCGCAACAGACAGCGCAAACAGCGCCGCCTCCCACCAGTCGCCTTTGGTATAGCCGTTAATGATGAGCACAATGGGCGCCATCACCAGCATAAAGCGGATCAGCAACATGCTGACGCGGCTGATCCCTTTCTGGAAGGCATTCTGCTCGCTTTCCTGCTCGCTGACGCGGCCCGCCAGTTGCCCGAACCAGGTATTGGCTCCGGTCGAAATCACGATAGCCTGCGCCGTGCCGCTCACCACATTGGTCCCCATAAAGCACAGAGTATCGCACTCCAGCGGGTTGCTTTGCTGCGGGTCGCGGCTGGTTGCAACTTTCTCCACGGGCAGCGATTCACCGGTCAACGAAGCCTGCGCCACAAACAGATCGCGCGCCTGGACGATACGTAAATCCGCCGGGATCATATCCCCTGCCGCCAGCTTGATGACATCACCGGGTACCAACTGGTCAATCGGCAGCTCAACCCAACTGTTCTCGCCTTTTTCGTTGATAACGCGCAGCACCGTGGCGGTGTTGCTGACCATCGCTTTCAGCGCATCTGCCGCTTTGGTGGAACGCGCTTCCTGCACAAAATTCAGCAGCGTCGAGATGGCGACCATCAGCGCGATTACGCCAGCAGCAAACAGATCCTCAGTGGCATAGGAAATGGCGCCAAGAATGGTCAGCAGAATATTAAACGGATTGCGGTAGCAGACCCACAGATGCACCCACCACGGCGACGGCTTCTGCGCCGGCAACTGGTTTTCGCCATGGATTTCGCGGGCGCTCTCGACCTCTGCGGCGTTTAATCCTTCCGGGTGTGCGCCAAACGTTTTCCACAGCGCGGCTTCGTCCATCAGCGCCATTTTCAGGCAATGTTCGCTCAGCGAGGGCGGGATCGGTGTGCTGGCAACGGTCTGCGCATTGGGCAACGGATCGCGATGCACCAGACGATGTGGTAAATGGCGGTTAAGCCGGGCAAACAGCTGGCGAGTCATATTTTTGAACATAGGCAGTCCCCCTGCGCCAGTCTTAACAGGCGCAGTAAATCTTTCAGGCGTGGCAAAGCCTTGCCTGATGGCAATTTTAAAATCACAACAGGGACGTCAGAACGTCACTGTCTTACGCATCCGGTAAGACAGTGAAAGACAGGCTTACCGGAAAGTTGTGTTTCTCCGTCTCGGGAGAGGGGTGGGATCGGGATCCATATAGCCTCCGGTAAGTGAATGATAAGCGCCGCGGATTATACGCAGAAAACCATAAGGTTTGTGGCAATTATGGCGGTATGATAAAGCATAGAAACTAAACCAAACGTATACCAGACTTTGCCCATTGCACTGTGCTTGAGTAAAGTTATTCTCTTTTGGCATAACTTCACACGCGACACGGGAAAACAGGATGCAAAATCGGCTGACCATTAAAGACATCGCCCGCTTAAGCGGCGTGGGGAAATCCACGGTTTCCCGCGTTCTCAACAACGAAAGCGGCGTCAGCGAACGTACCCGTGAACGCGTCGAAGCGGTGATGAATCAGCACGGTTTTTCCCCTTCCCGCTCTGCACGCGCCATGCGTGGGCAAAGCGACAAGGTGGTGGCGATTATCGTCACGCGCCTGGATTCTCTTTCAGAAAATCTCGCCGTGCAGACCATGCTGCCCGCTTTTTATGAACAGGGTTACGATCCGATCATGATGGAAAGCCAGTTCTCGCCTGAACTGGTCGAAGAACATCTGGGCATGCTCAGACGCCGTAATATTGACGGTGTGGTGCTGTTTGGTTTTACCGGCATTACCGAAACGATGCTCACCTCCTGGCAGGATTCTCTGGTGCTGCTGGCCAGAGATGCCAAAGGCTTTGCCTCCGTCTGCTATGACGATGAGGGCGCTATTCATACCCTGATGCAGCGTTTATACGATCGCGACCACCGCCATATTAGCTTTCTTGGCGTCCCCCATAGCGACGTGACCACCGGTAAGCGCCGTCATGAAGCCTACCTGGCATTCTGTAAGAAACACAAACTGCATCCGGTTGCCGCGCTACCGGGCCTGGCCATGAAGCAGGGTTATGAGCAGGCCGCCAATGTCATCACCCCGGAAACCACCGCCTTAGTCTGTGCGACGGATACCCTTGCCCTTGGGGTCAGCAAATATCTGCAGGAGCAGCGGATTGATAATCTGCAGTTGGCGAGTGTGGGCAACACACCGCTAATGAAATTCCTCCATCCGGAAATTATCACCGTCGATCCCGGTTACGCCGAAGCCGGACGACAAGCGGCCTCGCAGCTGATCGAGCAGATCAACGGCCGTAGCGAACCGCGGCAAATCGTTATTCCCTCCACCCTCGCCTGATCGCTTTCTGAGCGCTAATTTGTGATCTTCGCTGCGTTTCGGGAACGTTCCCGTTTTTAAATATTCATCGAAGATATACTCTTGCGCCAACAACGCGGGAGTTGCCGGATGGCGACCTAACGCGTCTTATCCGGCCTACGGGGAACACACGTCATCATGAGCAAAATAAAACAAGCAGACATCGACCGGCTGATTGAGCTGGTAGGCGGGCGCGACAATATCGCTACGGTGAGCCACTGCATCACTCGCCTGCGTTTTGTGCTGAATCAGCCTGCGAATGCCAGGCCAAAAGAGATAGAGCAGTTGCCGATGGTCAAAGGCTGCTTCACCAACGCCGGGCAGTTTCAGGTGGTGATTGGCACCGAGGTGGGCGATTACTACAAAGCGCTGCTGGCGACCACCGGCCAGGCCAGTGCCGACAAAGAGCAGGCGAAAAAAGCCGCGCGGCAGAACATGAAGTGGCATGAACAGCTCATTTCTCATTTTGCAGAGATCTTCTTCCCGCTGCTGCCAGCGCTGATTAGCGGCGGCTTGATCTTAGGTTTTCGCAATGTGATCGGCGATCTGCCAATGAGTAACGGGCAGACGCTGGCGCAGATGCATCCGTCGCTGAAAACCCTCTACGACTTCCTGTGGCTGATTGGCGAAGCGATCTTCTTCTATCTGCCTGTCGGGATCTGCTGGTCAGCGGTGAAGAAAATGGGCGGTACGCCGATCCTCGGTATTGTGCTGGGTGTGACCCTGGTTTCGCCGCAGCTGATGAACGCCTATCTGCTCGGTCAACAGGTGCCGGAAGTGTGGAACTTCGGCCTGTTCAGCATTGAGAAAGTGGGCTACCAGGCGCAGGTTATCCCGGCACTGCTGGCTGGCCTGGCGCTTGGATTTATTGAAACGCGCATGAAACGCATCGTCCCGGATTATCTGTATCTGGTGATCGTCCCGGTGTGCTCGCTGATCCTCGCGGTGTTCCTTGCGCACGCCTTTATCGGTCCGTTTGGCCGCATGATCGGCGACGGCGTGGCGTTCGCGGTTCGTCATCTGATGACCGGCAGCTTTGCGCCGATTGGCGCGGCGCTGTTCGGCTTCCTGTATGCGCCGCTGGTGATCACCGGCGTACACCAGACCACGCTGGCTATCGACATGCAGATGATCCAGAGCATGGGCGGTACGCCGGTATGGCCGCTGATTGCGCTGTCAAACATCGCTCAGGCTTCTGCGGTGGTCGGCATCATTATCTCCAGCCGCAAACACAATGAACGCGAAATATCAGTACCTGCGGCGATCTCGGCTTATCTCGGGGTAACGGAACCGGCGATGTACGGGATCAACCTGAAATACCGCTTCCCGATGCTGTGCGCGATGATCGGCTCCGGTCTCGCCGGTCTGCTGTGCGGCCTGAACGGCGTGATGGCGAACGGCATTGGCGTCGGCGGCCTGCCGGGTATCCTCTCCATTCAGCCGACTTACTGGCAGGTGTTTGGCATGGCGATGGTCATCGCGATCGTTATCCCGATGGTACTGACCTCATTCGTCTACCAGCGTAAATACCGTCAGGGCACATTACAGATTGTGTAACTTTTCTTCGGGGCGCAGTTGCGCCCCATCGTATCTCCAGGAAACAGCAATGAATATTCCACACTGGTGGCAAAACGGCGTTATCTATCAGGTGTATCCCAAGAGTTTTCAGGACACCACCGGCAGCGGCACGGGTGATTTGCGCGGCGTAACGCAGCGCCTCGGCTATCTGCAAAAGCTGGGCGTGGACGCTATCTGGCTGACGCCGTTCTACATTTCGCCGCAGGTTGATAACGGCTACGATGTCGCCGACTACATGTCAGTTGACCCGGCTTACGGCACGCTTGCAGACTTTGACGAACTGGTAGCAGCGGCGAAAACGCGCGGCATACGCATTATTCTGGATATGGTGTTTAACCACACCTCAACCCAGCACGCCTGGTTTCGTGAGGCGCTGGATAAAGACAGCCCGTATCGTCAGTTTTATCTCTGGCGCGACGGCGAACCGACCACCCCGCCGAACAACTGGCAGTCAAAATTTGGCGGCAGCGCCTGGGGCTGGCACGCCGAAAGCGAGCAGTATTATCTGCATCTCTTTGCCCCGGAGCAGGCCGACCTGAACTGGCAAAACCCGGCGGTACGCGCCGAGCTGAAAAAAGTGTGCGAGTTCTGGGCCGATCGCGGCGTGGACGGCCTGCGCCTCGACGTAGTCAATCTTATCTCCAAAGATCAGGACTTCCCGAACGATCCCGACGGCGATGGCCGCCGTTTTTATACCGACGGTCCGCGCGCGCATGCGTTTTTACGCGAGATGAACCGCGACGTTTTCACCCCACGTAGCCTGATGACAGTCGGCGAAATGTCTTCCACCACGCTGGAAAACTGTCAGCAATACGCCGCGCTGGACGGTAGCGAACTGTCGATGACCTTTAACTTCCACCACCTGAAGGTGGATTACCCCAACGGTGAAAAATGGACGTTAGCCAAACCGGACTACGTGGCGCTCAAAACTCTGTTCCGCCACTGGCAGCAGGGCATGCACAACGTCGCATGGAATGCGCTGTTCTGGTGTAACCACGATCAGCCGCGCATCGTGTCGCGTTTTGGCGATGAAGGGAAATACCGTGTGCCCGCCGCCAAAATGCTGGCGATGGTGCTGCACGGTATGCAGGGCACGCCCTATATCTACCAGGGGGAAGAGATTGGCATGACCAACCCGCACTTCCGCCAGATTACTGATTACCGCGATGTAGAAAGCCATAACATGTTCGCCGAACTGAACGGGCAGGGACGCGATGCCGAAGAGTTGCTGGCAATCCTCGCCAGTAAATCCCGCGATAATAGCCGCACGCCAATGCAGTGGGATGCCAGCCAGCACGCGGGTTTCACCGCGGGCGAACCGTGGATCAATCTGTGTGACAACGCAGCCGAGATCAACGTTGCAGCGGCGCTTGATGATGCTGATTCTGTGTTTTACGCCTATCAGAAGCTGATCGCCCTGCGTAAAACAGAGCCGGTTATCACCTGGGGCGATTACCAGGATCTGTTACCAGACAGCCCACACGTATGGTGTTATCAGCGCGAATGGCAAGGACGGCGGCTGCTGGTTATTGCCAACCTGAGCGATACCTTCCAGAACTGGCAACCGACGCATGCCGACGGAAACTGGCAGGTGCTGATGCACAACTATGCCGAGGTCGCCAGCCAACCCGTTGACATGACGCTGCGTCCTTTTGAAGCCGTCTGGTGGGTGCAAAAATAGCTTGCAATGATGTTCAGGCCCGGTATGCATAGCGCTGCCGGGCGTTGTCGCCTACGCTCAGCTTACCTTCCTGTTTTTGCTGAATAATTAATCAGAATTTTCCAGGGGTAATTTACAATCGGCTGTAGCGCCCGTCATCTGTACGCTCCGATTTTTACTTTGCGCTACATCAAAAAAATCGTAAACATCCTTGATGCAAATCACTACATATAGAACTTAAAATGCACGCCGACCCAATATGTTGTATTAATCGCCTATAATTGCTACAACTACAATGCACCGCTTCACGGTGGAATTGTGGATAACGTGGGTCAGGATTGCGGGAAGTCATTGGCAATAGAGATGAATAAAGCCATGGCCGCTTCCCCAACCTCTGTGGATAACCTGTTCTTATAAATATGGAGTGATCATGACACCGCATGTGATGAAACGAGATGGCTGTAAAGTGCCGTTTAAATCAGAGCGCATCAAAGAAGCCATTCTGCGTGCAGCTAAAGCAGCGGGAGTCGATGACGCAGATTACTGTGCCACCGTCGCAGAAGTCGTTAGTAGCCTGATGAATGAGCGCAGCCAGGTCGATATCAACGAGATCCAGACAGCGGTAGAAAACCAGCTGATGTCTGGCCCGTACAAACAACTCGCCCGTGCGTACATCGAATATCGCCACGACCGTGATATCCAGCGTGAAAAACGTGGCCGTCTGAACCAGGAAATTCGTGGTCTGGTTGAGCAAACCAACTCTGCTCTGCTGAACGAAAACGCCAACAAAGACAGCAAAGTGATCCCGACCCAGCGCGATCTGCTGGCCGGTATCGTCGCCAAACACTATGCGCGCCAACACCTGCTGCCGCGTGATGTCGTTCAGGCGCACGAGCGTGGTGATATTCACTATCACGATCTCGACTACTCGCCGTTCTTCCCGATGTTTAACTGCATGCTGATCGACCTGAAAGGCATGCTGACGCAGGGCTTTAAGATGGGTAACGCGGAGATTGAGCCGCCAAAATCCATCTCTACCGCGACCGCCGTGACCGCGCAGATTATCGCGCAGGTTGCCAGCCATATTTATGGCGGTACTACCATTAACCGTATTGATGAAGTTCTCGCGCCGTTCGTGACCGAGAGCTTTAATAAACATCGCAAGACCGCTGAAGAATGGCAGATCCCGGACGCTGACGGTTATGCCCATTCCCGTACCGAAAAAGAGTGCTACGACGCTTTCCAGTCCCTTGAGTATGAAGTGAACACCCTGCATACCGCCAACGGTCAGACGCCGTTCGTCACCTTTGGTTTTGGCCTGGGCACCAGTTGGGAATCGCGTTTGATCCAGCAGTCTATTCTGCGTAACCGCATTGCTGGCCTCGGTAAAAACCGTAAAACCGCGGTGTTCCCGAAACTGGTGTTCGCAATTCGCGATGGTCTGAACCACAAGTTTGGCGATCCGAACTACGACATCAAGCAGCTGGCGCTGGAATGCGCGAGCAAGCGTATGTACCCGGACATCCTGAACTACGATCAGGTGGTCAAAGTCACCGGTTCGTTCAAAACGCCAATGGGCTGCCGCAGCTTCCTCGGCGTGTGGGAAAACGAGAACGGCGAACAGGTTCACGATGGTCGCAACAACCTCGGCGTTATCAGCCTCAACCTGCCGCGTATCGCGCTGGAAGCCCATGGCGATGAAGCCACCTTCTGGAAACTGCTCGACGACCGTCTGGTGCTGGCGCGTAAAGCGCTAATGACCCGTATCGCGCGTCTGGAAGGCGTAAAAGCCCGCGTTGCGCCCATTCTGTACATGGAAGGTGCCTGCGGCGTGCGTCTGAAAGCGGACGATGACGTGTCTGAGATCTTTAAAAATGGTCGCTCCTCTATCTCTCTGGGCTACATCGGCATTCATGAGACCATCAACGCGCTGTTTGGCGACAAACATGTCTATGACAGCGAGCAACTGCGCGCCAAAGGTATCGCCATTGTGGAACGTCTGCGTCAGGCGGTCGATCAGTGGAAAGACGAGACCGGCTATGGCTTTAGCCTGTACAGCACGCCGAGTGAAAACCTGTGTGACCGCTTCTGCCGTCTGGATACCGCCGAGTTTGGCGTGGTGCCGGGCGTAACCGACAAAGGTTACTACACCAACAGCTTCCACCTCGACGTGGAGAAAAAGGTGAACCCGTACGACAAGATCGATTTCGAAGCGCCATACCCGCCGCTGGCGAGCGGGGGCTTCATTTGCTACGGCGAGTACCCGAATATTCAGCACAACCTGAAAGCGCTGGAAGACGTTTGGGATTACAGCTATCAGCACGTGCCGTATTACGGCACCAACACGCCAATCGATGAATGCTACGAGTGCGGCTTTACCGGTGAGTTCGAGTGCACCAGTAAAGGCTTCACCTGCCCGAAATGTGGTAACCACGACGCCGCGCGCGTGTCGGTCACCCGCCGCGTGTGCGGTTATTTAGGCAGCCCGGACGCACGTCCGTTTAACGCCGGTAAGCAGGAAGAAGTGAAGCGCCGCGTTAAGCATTTAGGCAATGGGCAGATAGGTTAATATCCGTTTGCAAAGGCCGTAGGCCTGATAAGACGCAATCGCGTCGCCATCAGGCATCACAATGTTGCCGGATGCGGTGCAAGCACCTTATCCGGCCTACATGCTTTCTGGACATCCTCTATGCGCTACCATCAATACTATCCTGTCGATATCGTCAACGGCCCAGGAACCCGATGCACCCTGTTTGTGTCAGGGTGCGTACACGAATGCCCCGGTTGCTATAACAAAAGCACCTGGCGGCTCAATTCCGGCGAGCCGTTTACCAAAGAGATGGAAGATAAGATCATTGCCGATCTGAACGACACGCGTATTCACCGTCAGGGAATTTCGCTGTCGGGCGGCGATCCGCTGCATCCGCAGAACGTGCCGGATATTCTGCAACTGGTACAACGTATTCGCGCTGAGTGTCCGGGGAAAGATATCTGGGTGTGGACCGGCTACAAGCTCGATGAACTCAACGCCGCACAGATGCAGGTGGTGGATCTCATCAACGTGCTGGTTGATGGCAAATTTGTGCAGGACCTCAAAGACCCGGCGCTGATCTGGCGCGGTAGCAGCAACCAGGTCGTGCATCATTTGCGATAAAATCACTCAGGAGAGGCGTGTTCACAGCCTCTCCGTCCATTTACTCATTCGCGATTGCGCTTTACCACGGGCATCAATGGCACGCCCATCCGGCAGCCAGCGCTCCGCTTCCCCTTTCAGTATCCCCTTTTCATAACAGAGACGCTGGGCAAGCGAGCCGTCCGGATAGAACTGTTCGCTGAGCTGGTGACGCAACCCCTGACTCCACTGCTCACGCTGCTGTAGCTGCCCGGAAGGATAAAAGCTGCGGCATTCGCCGTGCAGCAGGCCGTCAAGCCACTGCTCTTCTCGCAGTAGCTCGCCGTTTTCCGAGAAGTAACGAGCAATACCGTCCGGCCTGCCCTCACGATACGCCTGCTGCATAGCTAGCTGGCCGTTAGGATGCCAGCGCTCCATTACCCCATGCAGCGCCCCCTGTTGATATCGCAAAACTGCCAGCAGGCGTCCGTTCTCTTCAATTCTCGTCTCACCGTTTAGCTGGTCGTTCGCAAGATTTGCCCGTAGCAGGGTGTTATCCAGGTGATATTCCTGCATATCGCTCATCAGTTAATCTTCACCAGGCCACCTTTAATTATCAGCATCCCGCCACCATCCACCGTTTGGGTCGCGCTGGCTTTGCTGGTGAGCGTGGCTTTTGCTTCGTGGCTGATGGTTGCGGCTTTCTGGGTCAGAGAGGCTTTCGCTTCACTGGCTATGCTGGTGGCATCCAGCTTCATGCTGCCCGACGCGCTGGCGTTAAGACCCGACCCGCTCTTGATGTCCAACGTTTTACCGCTCTCGAGAGTTAGCGTACCGCTGACCTTAATCGTCAGGTTGCCATCGACGTTCAGCGTGTAGTTGCCCTTTACCTTATGCGTCTCGTTGCCGTCGATGACGTGCTCCTGATCGCCTTTCACCGTCACGCTGCGCTTCTCTTTTACCTCCAGTGTGTCGCTGCCTTTTTCGATTTTCACCGCACGATTGCCTTTTTTTAGGGTGACGGTTTCGTTGCCCTCTTCAACGGTACGCGTGCGGTCGTTTTTGACGTTCTGAATGTCGTCATGGCTGATAGTCGTTTTGCTGTCGTTAAGAACGGTAAGCTGGAAGTCTTTTTGCGCCTGCATCGCCAGCAGCTCGGCATCTTTTTTGTCGTCGAAGCGTAGTTCGTTGAAGCCTTTTTCACTTTTGGTTTTAATGCCCGACTGGGTCTGGTTCGCCGGAAGTGCGTACGGCAGCGCATTCGCGCCGTTGTAGACGCAGCCGGTAATCAGCGGTTTATCCGGGTCGCCGTCGATAAAGCTCACCACCACTTCCTGACCGATGCGCGGGATAAACTGCGCGCCGAAGCCGTTGCCGCTCCACGCCGTCGCCACCCGCAGCCAGCAGGAGCTGGTTTCGTCGCTTTTGCCCTCTCTGTCCCATGGGAACTGCACCTTCACCCGACCAAGTTTGTCGGTCCAGATCTCCTCGCCGCTTTTACCCACCACCATCGCCGTTTGCGTATGCATAAAGGGTTGTGGCGTCACGGCGAGGGGGCGATACGGCGTGGCCTTTGGAATAGCAGTGAAGCGGTTGCGATAGCGTTCACCATCGTACTCGTGGCTAACGGCGGTGATTAGCCAGTCGATGTTCAGAGATTTGTCGTCATGATCGGTTAGCGTAAACCAGTGCCCGGCCATCAGCGCCGCGCAGTCGCTTTCGCCCACCAGCTGTTTCGCCTGCGCTTTCAGGGCGTTAACCTTCCACGCCGTCAGCGCGTCGCCTTCGGCTTTAACGCTAAAACGCCCCGGATGCTGGTACTGCATACCGCCCTTCTTCTCGCCCGTCTGCGAAAACAGCGCAGCTTTTGGTTGTTCGTAGTTAAAATCGCTGCTCTGGAAGCCCTGGGCGGTGGCCTGTAAATGCAGTTCTGCCGAGCGAATCATGCCGGTTTCCCGTGCGCCGCTTGCTGCGGCCTGATACTTCACTTTTTTGTCGCCAGGTATCGGCGGAAAAGCGCTGTTATCATCCGCCAGCACCAGGGTGTGCTTGCCCGCTTCATAGGTGAAGAACCAGAAGATCCCCTCCTGCTCCAGCAGGCGCGAGATAAAGTTGAAATCGCTTTCGTTATATTGCAGGCAGTATTCCCGCTTCGCCGGTTTGCTTTTCAGTTGAAATTTGTAGTCGCTAAACCCGGCGTCTTTAAACACCTGCTCGACGATCTCCTGCGCGCTGAGGTTCTGAAACACGCGGTTGTTACTGGCAAGCGTCAGCCACCACAGCCACGGGCGCAGCACAAACTGGTAGCGATCGGCGTTAGCGGTGGCGGGGAGCTGGTGCGCCTCGGCAATCAGCCCGTCGTAGTCGGCGTTGTTGATCGTCGTTGTCAGATGAGTTGCCAGCGTGCTGTCGAGGGTTAACGGCGCGGAGGTAGCCGCAGCAACGGTGGCGGTGGTCAGGCCGTTAAGCTGTGATTCGTTGTACGCGGTGGCGGCGGTAAGACCGGTCAGGGTTGGGGCGGTGAGTTTGATGATAGTGGTATCGGGCATGGGGAAGTCCTTTTTCAACGATAGCGCTAGCGCCGGTTAGCCTGATGATAAACCTCATCGCCATCACGTCTGCCCACGGCGATCACAAGAACGACAACCTGCTCGTCCTCGACCTGATAGACCAGACGATACCCGGCACTGCGTAGCTTGATTTTATAACGGTGTAATTTGCCAGACAGGCGGGCGGCAGGGACATGAGGGTTCTCTAGCCGTTCCGCTAGCTTCTTTTTGAACTGCTCGCGTAATGTGGGTGAAAGTTTGCGCCACTCCTTGAGCGCAATATCTAAAAACTCCAGACTATAGGTCATTTAAAGACACCTGTATTCGCTTTCCACCTTCACGTTCGTCGGCGATACGGTTCAGCTCCGCATCTTCTGCCAGCTCCAGCAAATACGCATAGACCGCAGGCGGCACGCAGTAAAACGCTGGCTCATTGCGGTTCAGAATCGCCACCGCTTCACCTTCCCCTGCGTTAACCGTCCCCATCGGGTTACGTTTCAGGTCGGTGATGCTGGCTGCGGTTTTGGTCAGTATGTGAAATGGCATGGTTGTTTCCTCGTTAATGAGGTTTTAGTATAGGCCACAAAAGGTACTTTTAAAAGCATCATTAAAAATGCTTTTACTACACCAAAACCATGGCATTATGGTCTGTTGCCCGGTTAACGGCGCGGAGGTGGTTATAATTAAATTCATTCACTCGTCATAAAAAGATATTTTACATGGAAAAACATCATATAATTTTTCATATTTATTACTAACTGGGGAGTGATATACCCCAGAATAAAAAACCTTCCATTTATTTTCATGGTGTACACATATAGGATAATATGAAAAATAGCCATCACCAAATTTCTTTTCTTTTAAAAATTTTTCACCAGAATAAAAAGGGCCAGCATAATCCCTATATTCCACTCTACAGACGCATTCTCCCTGCACAGTAATTTTACCTAATGATGTCCCATCTGAATCATGAAAAAAGATAAATTTTCTATCATTTTTATTTACCTGTAATGCACAACCATTCATTCCTGTTGATATGGCCAACGCTCCATTATTTTGAGGAATTGGAACCTCACAACTTCCAACCCCTCCCAATCCATTGGTAACAAAGGGGAAATACCAATCACTACCGGAGTTATTTGTTAATATCAACTTATATATTTTATCTTTTACTTTAACACACTTCACACTACAATTCCCTGAATTTAAAATTACACCTTTAGCAATATCGACAAGAAAAACATACTGTAAGAGTGTCGACTCAGGGTTCGTTCGTAACAAGGCAAGTTTCGTATCACCATCATCAACATCCCATTTAAATGGCCACATATTATTCTCCTTTTATAGATACGACTCAATTAATAACTTGTAATTTTCTCTCCATCACTTCCCCAACCACCAGATTCTCAACATCCCTGGCCCCGGCTCCCTTACATTTCTCCATTACCCTTCCTACCAACCCATCCTCCATATTTAATTTCTCCCCCGTCGCCACGAAATATCGCTGTGATAATTTCTCCAGTTTCGCCAGCACAATGCCTTTTAATATTTTTTCATCCAGTGCCCGATAAGCCACCGTGGTCATCCGCGCTAAAAACGCCGGGCGGAAATGTTTTAATAACTCCTCACGCAATGCCTCGTTAAAGTGTTCGCTCTTTAATTCACTAACCGGCGTGTCGAGAATTAACTCCGCGCCGACGTTGCTGGTTGCCAGCATTACCGTATTTTTAAAATCGACAATCAGCCCGGTGCCGTCTTCCATTACCCCTTTATCGAAAACGTTATAAAATGCCTCCAGCACGTCCGGGTGCGCTTTTTCGATTTCGTCGAGCAGTACCACCGAATAAGGTCGACGGCGCACCGCTTCGGTTAACGCCCCGCCGCTGCCATAACCGACGTAGCCCGGCGGCGCGCCTTTGAGCTGGCTGACAGTATGCGCCTCCTGATATTCCGACAGGTTAATGGTGATCAGATTGCGTTCACCGCCGTACAAAGCATCGGCCAGCGCATAGGCGGTTTCGGTTTTACCCACGCCGGTTGGCCCCACCAGCAGGAACACGCCGACCGGCTTTTGCGGATCGGTCAGGCCGCTGCGATAGGCGCGCAGACGTTGGGCGATGGTCTCCAGCGCTGCCTGTTGTCCCATTACCCGCTCGCTCATGCGTGCAACCAGCGTGCGCAGGGCGTGGGCTTCATCGGTCTGCATCTGGCCGATTGGGATCCCGGTCCAGCCGCTGATCACCGAAGCCACCGTGGCGGGATCGACGCAGTCCGGCACCAGCGGCACTTCGTCACGTAGCTGGGCGGCGGCGGTTTCCAGTTTGCCGATCAGCGCGGCGCACTCCACCAGTTCCTCTTCCAGTTCATCATCCTCTTCCAGCCGCACGCTGAGATCCAGCATTCGCTGACGGGCGGCCTGTAGCTCGCCGACCCGCTGGCGCTCGTCCTGCCAGCGCTCCTCCACCTCCCGCGCCTGCTGGTGGAGTTTTTCCGCCTGCGCCTCCAGTTCACACAGTCGGTCGTGATGATCGACGCCCACCAGCAGTTCGCGGTTCAGGCGTTCGCTCTCTTCTTCAATGGCCGCCAGATGCTGACGGATCTCCTCAAGCTGGGGCGGCACGTCATGCTGCGCCAGCGCCACCCGCGCGCAGGCGGTGTCGAGTACGCTGATCGCTTTGTCCGGCAACTGGCGACCAGAGATATAGCGCTGCGAGAGGCGCACCGCCTCGCGGATCGCCGTATCCAGAATTTGTACCCCGTGATGCGCCTCCAGTTTATCGGCCACCGCCCGCAGCATGATCACCGCGCTGTTCTCGTCCGGTTCCTCGATCTGGATACGCTGAAAACGCCGGTCCAGCGCCGGATCTTTCTCGAAATATTTTTTGTACTCCTGCCAGGTGGTGGCGGCGATGGTACGCAGTTCACCACGCGCCAGCGCCGGTTTCAGCAGGTTGGCGGCATCATTACCCCCCTCGGCGCCGCCCGCGCCAATCAGCGTGTGGGCTTCGTCGATAAATAAAATGATCGGCTGCGGGGATTTTTTAACGGCGTCAATGACGCCTTTTAGTCGCTGCTCAAATTCACCTTTCACGCCCGCTCCCGCCTGCAACAAGCCAAGATCGAGCGCCAGCAGAGCGACATCACGCAACGACGGCGGCACGCTGGCTTCGGCGATGCGCAGCGCCAGTCCTTCGGCGACGGCGGTTTTGCCCACACCTGGCGCACCCACCAGAATCGGGTTGTTCTGCCTGCGACGCAGCAGGATGTCGATGCACTGGCGGATCTCCGCGTCGCGCCCGATGATCGGATCGATCCGCCCTTCCCGCGCGTCACGCGTCAGATCGTGCGTATATTGATCCAGAACCCCGCCTTCACGCTTCGGGGATTCGCCCTTGTCAGGGTCTGCAGCCTCCTCAACGGAGTTGCGACACCAGCTCTGCCACTGGCTTTCCAGCTCCGCAGCCGGAAGCTGTAACAACAGTGGCATTCCCTGCGCCAACTGGGTACGCAGCCGTTCTCGGGTGAGTAAGGTCAGGAGCAATAAGGCCGAACGAACCAGAGGAATACGCTGGAACGTCGCCTGCAAAATAGCCCCTTCCAGTAGCTCTATCAGGTGTACGGAAAACACCGGCATCCGCGTACAGCCCGTTTTGAACTGCGCCTGAGCACGCTGGATCTCTTCACGTAACGTATCGGTGGAGATCGCCGCGTTGCTCAGGCAATACGCTAAATCACAGTGTTCATCATCCAGTAAAGCCAGCAGCATATGCTCCGGCTCAACGAACCAGTGTCCCTGCGCCCGGCTGCGTTCGGCGGCCTGTTCCAGCGCACGAAAACAAATTGGGTTCAGTCGTTTTACCAGCGCTTTCAAATCCATTTACTGTTCTCCTCAAGATGCTGTTGGCAATGGAACATGGCGGGCTTGCGCCCTGCCAGTTGCGCGGTATAACCCAGACGCGGCGGCGCAGCGCGGGTTAAGCGATGATCCAGAGTCAGGGTTGCGCGCATCATCAATTCCAGCGTTATTCCCGCGCCAAACCAGATTTCCGCTAATTTGCTCAGTTGAATAAATCCCCGCCCGCCAGGTAAAAATGTTCGCCACTGCGCGGCATTTTCCGCACGCAGATGCACCCGTAGCGCCGCATGCTGATTCCATATTCGCCGACCAGCGACGCTATTGCGCCCCAGCCGACACCCGGTCCGGCTTTGAGACGCCAGCGGCAAGGATTGCCAGCGCCCGATAAACTCCTCAATATGAACGGTGATACCGAGCGTTGCCGCCACCAGCGCCACAAATCCCGCCGTTGAACGCCGACGATTCGCCAGCCCGCTGCTTTGCGACAGCAGACGCTGTAGCTGCCCAGACTGAGGCTTTTTTACGGCATCCAGATCAAAACCACACAGCACCCGCATCAACGTAAACCCCGGCGCATCTTCTCGCCTGGCGTAAGGCGTTGCCAGCCGATACAGGCTCAGGCTACGGCAGTGATGTTGAATCAAGCGCTGTTGAAACAGATGAATAAAGTCCTGCGACGCGCTGTTTTTATCCTGCGCCGCCTGTTGCAGCCATTCCAGCCAGCCGTAGGGCAGCACCCCATCGGCTCCGCCCGGCCCCAGGCTGTGGACCTGAAGGGTACCGTCGCGCAGCGACACCTCCGCAGGCGTGAACGCCAGCCCCAGTTCCCCCCGCAGCGCGGGCGTTTCACCGCTCGCCCGTAAGATGCGAATACACTGCTCGAGCGAAAAGCGCCACGGCTCGCGCCGCAATTGGGCGATTACGCTATCAGCGCGGTCTGTTCGGCTTCTGTCCATAGCGACAGTTCCTCTCCATCTTCCTGCAATACCGTACGAACAAAGCAGTTCGCGGTGGCATTGCGAGCCAGAAAACGGGCGATGATGCCGGCAAATAGCAGTCGGCTATTGCCAGTAAATGATTGTGGTTCAAGAGTTAACGTCACCTGGATGCCGTTATGCCAACCGCGCCAGGCATCGCCTCCCCGATGCTCACTGACCCGTTGGCAACGCATCTCGCGAATACCATTAATCTGTTGCCAGACGGCGGGTGACGCGGCGGAAGGGGCATACAGCGCCAGCAGCTCTTTCAGCGACGCCAGCGCCATCTCGCCTTCCACTAGCGACAGGTGATTGAGCGCCAGCGAGGAAAGCAACTTCCAGCGCGTGTCTCGCTGTAATGCTGGCTCAGAAGGCGTGGTCGGCGTACCCAGTAAATGTACTTGCGCAACCGGGCCCGGCACTTCGAAGGTCAATGGCGTTCCCGCTGTAAGTTGTGCGGCCTGCTCACCGTTGCTGCACCAGAGCGTTGCCGTCAGACTGGTTTCTTCATCCGCCACATACGGGTCAAAACGGCTGTCCACCAGCGTTAGCCACAGCGCATTCCCCTGGTGGCGGTGACGCCGTGCATACCAGAACCAGCGGGCCTCGCTATGTCCCTGGGCTGAGTAGTACGCAGGAACGCGCCAGGCTTTCTCACGGCAACTCATCCACAGCGCCTGTACGCGGTAGATGTGCACATTTTTGTCATGATGATCGGCGACCAGCCGATGTTCGCTCTGGGTATGTTCGACAAACAGCGGCTCTGAGGTGCGAGTAAAAAGGTTTATTACCGGCACGCAGCCCAGACGAATATCGCCAGGTTTAATATGCTGTGCTGCCTGTGGAGCATTGTCGAAAGGGATACACACCGTGATACTGTCGCCCTCGCCCGTCGACGGCAGCGGTAAATCAAAATACATCAGCGTCTGCGGACAGTTCATCCAGGCACTGAGCGCCAGCACGCTGGACTCTACGCCCGGTTCGCTGGGCAAAATCTTTTCGGCATTCAGCAGGCCAATGGGATGTGGGCGCAGCGGCCCAATGACATGGGCATATAACAAATCAAACAGCGTGGCATTGATTTGCGGCGAACCGCTGAGATGAATGCGCAACTGTGTTACCGCCAACGTTGAGAACTGATGCGGCGGCAGGCAGCGTAGCTGAATACGCAATGCGCCACGCGCCTGCGCCATTCCGCTCAACTGCCGGGCCTGTGCGGCATCACACCAGACAACATTTTCAATCTCGATAGGCCACAGCGTTTGCGCCAATGCCGTGCGCCACCAGACCGTTTCTCCACTTTCCGTTTGCGCGTATAACGGCGTTCCGGCAGGAAGCGTGTAGCCCTGACTCAGATCGCCCGCCAGCGGATCGGCGGTAAAACAGGCGGTTGCGCAAGAAGGAAAAGGGCGTAGCAAATGGGGAGAGAGCTGTTCCAGTAGCGAGTCGCATAGCTCACCAAAGCCGTCATCAAGACGCTGATGCAGCCTGGCGCTTTGCAACGCAAAGCCTTCCAGGAGTCGTTCAACATGGGGATCCGGGCAATCGAATTCACTCAGCCGCAGTCGGGAAGCAACATGCGGATGCCGACGAGCGAATTCACCGCTGGCGGTTCGCAGCCATCGTAGCTCTTGCAGATAATCATCAAGCAATCGATCGTCCATTGATCTCCCCTGATACGGGTTATCGCCAACCGCCATTTTGGTACGCCAGCTCCAGCGTTAGCGGTTCGTCGTCGTTCCACAGCATCGCGTCAAGTTGCAGCGCCAGCGTCTGATGATGGGCATCTTTTACGCTCACGATCAGCGCCTGAATCCGGGGCTCATGGCGCAAAATAACAGCGCGCAGCTGACGGCAATACCAACGCAGCACCCGTTCATCGCCTGCGTTCAGCCCGTGCCATTCCGGGACGCCCCAGGCAAGCAGCACCGGCAATGTGTCAGCATCTTCTGCCGCACGGGAGTTGAACAGTCTTCTCAACTCCCGGCAAACCGACTCACGCGGCGTAATGTCCTCATCCATCAGTCTGTCGAGCAGCGCGACGGGTAGTGACATGGGCATTACCTCAAGTTACGGTTTCTTATTCATCGCCATATCCCAGACGGAAGAGACGTTACCCTCTTTCTGACCTCCCAGTTTCTGAGCGGTAATTTCCCATTTAATTTTGGTGAAATTTAGCGACATCGTTTCCACCGGCTTACCACCGGAACCGCCGCTCACGCTCAGATGCGAGATAATCACGTTATCCAGGGTATACACGATAAGTGGCAGTATTTTGTCGTCATCATTACGGCATAACGTCAACACGGCTTCTTTAATCATCTTCCCGCTGCAGCAGTACTCATTAAGCTTTGGCGTGGAAAGGTCGACAAACTTGGTCAGCGACATTTCCCCCACGTGCGCCCGTCCGGAGGTGCGTTCGGTGTTACTGACGTCGTTGGTGACCTGCATTGCGACGTTATGGCTGTAGGACATGATCTCTATCTGATCTTTAAATCCATCAACCTGACTTTCGCCTTTGATATCGTCGAGCTTTAAAAAAATCGCATCCATGGTTTATCTCCTTAATGATCAAGCGGCTGCCGGTGGCGGCAGTTCGGCGACCAGACGAATAGAGGTGGTTAACTCTTCTAACTGGAAGTGCGGACGCAGGAATACAACCGCGCGATAGACCCCCGGCTTGCCAGGCACAGCACTTACGTCCACCCGCGCTTCGCGCAGCGGATAACGCGCTTTGATCTCCTGTGGGGCGCTGTCGGTGAGCAGGACATAATCGGCAATCCAGTTGTTGAGGTAGCTTTCGATCTCGTCACGGCTCATAAAGCTGCCAATCTTGTCGCGCATAATAACCTTCAGGTAGTGCGCAAAGCGCGAGGCGGCCAGGATGTACGGTAGCATTGCTGAAATGCGCGCGTTGGCGTTGGCTTCCGGCGTGTTGTAGATTTTTGCCTGATTAGTCGTTTGTCCACCAAAGAACGCGGCGGTGTTAGTATTCTTTTTATGGCACAGCGCGATAAACCCGAGATCGTTCAACTCTTTCTCACGGCGATCGGTGATGGCTATCTCCGTTGGACAGCGCAGACTGATATCGCCGGATGGCGTAGAGAAGGTATGCGCTGGAAGATCTTCCACCAGTCCACCGCCTTCAGCGCCACGAATCGCCGCGCACCAGCCATACAAGGCAAATGCCTCGGTAATGCGGTTAGCCAGCACCCATGCGGCGTTGCCCCACAGGTATTTACTCGCGTCCATGCCGTTAACATCTTCAACGAAGTTCACCCCTTCTACCGGCACCGTATCCGGTCCGTACGGCAGACGCTGCAACACATGCGGTAACACCAGCGAGACATAGCGGGAGTCATCGCTATCGCGGAAGGCTCGCCATTTAATCAATTCGGTGCTTTCGAAGATCTTCGCCAGATCGCGCGGGACGCCCAGCTCAGCGAACGATCCCATATCAAATAAGCGCGGACTGGCGGCAGCAATAAATGGCGCATGGGCCGCTGCCGCCACCTGGGAGATTTTCTCCAGCAGCGCCACGTCCTGCGGATGTCGACCAAACTCAAAATCGCCCACCAACACGCTGTAAGGGTTGCCGCCGAAAGTCCCGTATTCATCTTCATACAGTTTTTTGAACAACGTGCTCTGGTCAAACTCGACCGCTTTTTCCAGATCGTCCTGCAACTCCTTACGTGACACATTCAGCAGACGCAATTTCAGCCGGGTGCTGGTTTCGGTATTCATCACAAATTGATGCAGGCCACGCCAGGAGGCTTCCAGTTTCTGCATCTCCGGGTGATGTAATACTTCATTCAACTGGTCGCTGATGAGCGCGTCAATCTGCGCAATGCGGTGGTTGATCATCGCTACGGTATCGCTTTCAATCACCATCCCTTCATCAAGAATCTGCGTAGCCAGTTCTTCCAGCATGTCACGCGCGTAGGTCTGCTGTAGCTCATCGCGCGCCATTCGCCCTTCCTGAATAATGCGGTCCAGCACGCTCAGCGTAACGGTTTGCCCACCGGTTTCAGCTTGTTCCTGAACATTGTCCATTGTTCTTCCCCTTTTTAGTTACGCGTTGTCAGTCGGTTTTTCTTCAGCAATGGGTCTTAACGCCTGAAGCTCAGCGTTGTCATTGACTACCTGCTGCAACAACGTATCCAGATCGTCGTTACCATCCAGTTTGGTTAGCAGGTCGCGTAAGCGTTGACGGGCAAGAAAAAGACGTTGGAGGGGTTTAACCTGATTAATGATATTGAGAGGAGAAAAGTCGTCGAATTCGTTGAAGTGGAGTTCTACGTTCAGTTTACTGCCATCATTAGCCAGACGATTTTCAACCTGTATCGCCAGACGAGGCGAGGCAGAAGAGAGTACATCGTCGAAATTATCACGATCGATTTCAACAAAACGGCGCTCACGTAATTTGGCCGGTGGAGATGCCGGATGCCCGGATAGATCCGCTAAAATACCAACAACCAAAGGAAGTTCTTTTTTCTCAATCGCGCCACCAGTTTCCACGTCATAGGTTATTTGCACGCGCGGCGGCCTAATACGGTTGAGTTTATGCTGAATGCTCTCTGCCATATTTAATCCTTTTTATTGCAATAGTATCCCTGGTGCTATTTTTGCCGCACCATTATTCGAAAATAGATTTTTCTGAATAACTACATGCAATATAAAAAACACAACAAAAAATAAATATCAACTTAATTTTTCAGTTTTTACACCAGGATCGCCGCTTTGATAAAAATCAAAATCAATTAAATAACCAATTAAAATCAATGAGATACAAATAAATAATCACTGAGATGATATTTTCAACAAAACTAATTCACCATGCGAATAAATCAAGTAAAACGTTTTTTATTTTATAATCCGCGCTGAATAATGATTTAAATCAAAAAACAAACCTCAACCATTAATTACCGTTCTTATAACAATATAAAAGGACTTTATATGAAAAGCGGCATATGCCATTCGGCCATATTAATATTATTCAGTACCTTAACTTTACTGAATAGCGGCTGTTCATTGTGGCAAAACCGTGTGGCATTTAATGATGTAATTATTGAAACAGTTCCGGATGCCAATGATAACGCACCGGTAGCAGTAGATATTGTCGCTATTACCGATAGCGCGCTGTTACCCACCGTCCAGTCACTCTCCGCGACACAGTGGTTTAATGCCAAATCACAATTATTGCGTGATAACCCTGACGGATTTCGCGTCTGGTCTCTGGAACTGGTGCCAGGTTCACGTTTTGTTGCGCAAGAAAATCCCCTGCAGGGCGTTACGACAGAAGCAACACTACTGTTTGCGCGTTATCGCAGTGAAGGCGATCACCGGCTCCGGCTGGATAAAGTCAGTTCACTGCATCTGCTACTGATGACGGATGAGGCAATTCTGGCGCCCTGAACAAGGAAGATACTATGAGCACGATTCCGGCAATGGTCTGCTGGTACGAAGGGATGGCGATGTTGCCGCAACATTTCCAGTTACAGGCGCTGCGCAATGAAATGCTTCCCGCCATGCTGGCGCGGTGCGCCAATCCCGGATTCTGGGGCGTTAACCACCTACATATCGACGAAGCCGCACTGTGTGCCGGTATGCTGCGTATCCTGCGTCTTGAGGCAATCATGCCCGACGGCACGCCGATTGAGTACGATATCAGCCGCGACTCGCCGCTGGAGTTCGACTGCCAACATCTACTCCCCGCCGCGCCGGACAGTGAACATATTCTCTGGCTGGCGCTGCCGCCGCTAAACCGCGCCGAACAGTGGCAGTTGATGAATGACCGCTATCGCTCAACGAACAGCGCCCCAATGCCGGATCTGAGCAGCGGAGAATTTCCTGAAAGTATTTCGCTGTGGCAGCCCGCACCACGCCTGGTTTGTCAGCATGAACGCGCCGATTTAATCTGTCTGCCGCTACTTCAGATAGTGTATACCGAAGCAGGATTTCGTCAGAGCGACTGGTTTCCGCCCTCGCCCAGCGTCAGTGAAGAGAGCTATCTTTCCCGCAACACGCGACAACTCTGCTTACAGGCAAGAGAAAAAATTCTGTTTTTAAGCCGGGAAATGCAGTTGGCGCAACAGAGCCAACGCACCAATGACTGGCTGTGGCTAACGCTGTCGTTACAAAGTATTCAAGGGGCTTTACCGCTGCTGGAAAGCCTGATTAACGGTGGGCGTCCACACCCTGAGGATCTTTACCGCGCGCTGTGTTTATTTCTCGGGCAGACGTCAATTCTGACCCAGGATAAAACCCTGCCCTTACTGCCGACCTTCGATTATCAAAACATGCAGCCGGCATTCGCCTCCCTTTTCACCATGTTGAAAAATCAATTGGCGCATATTCATCGCCGCTATCAACGGATCAACTTCAGCAAACTGGATAACATATTTTCGCTTCAGCTCCCCGCGAATATCCATGCCGGAGAACAGGTAGTGATTGGTCTGCTGATGCCTGCTGGCAGCACCTCCAGAGCAGAAAGCTGGTTACAAAAGAGCCTTATCGCCAGCCAACCGTTTTTGGCCGTTTTGCGTCGTCAGCGAATGCATGGGATGACACTCACTCCACTGTCCGCCGAACAGCACGGCGACTGGGAAGTCGACAGCAGTATCGCTCTGTTCACGTTAACGCTTACCACCCAGTGGTTTGAAAAAGAGACGCCGCTGGTCATTGCTCCGCTGCATGAAACCGATGACATGCCGCAGCGGATCATGCTTTACCGTCAGGAGGATCGCCATGACGCCTACGAATCCTGATATGCCTGCCTGCCGTCTGTTTGATGACGTCTTCTCTCGCTGGCTGGCGCAGTTTGAACGCTGGAAAAGCACCACGCTGCCGCCTGATGAATTGCACACCGAGGCTTTTGAGTACGCCAGTCAGGCGGTGGCAGAGTATAACCGACGTCTAATCCGTGAATTGGGTACCCCCTTTCAGCAGCAGATTGATGACGCGGTTTACGCCCTGGTCGCGCTGATTGATGAATCTGTACTCTATGGCGACTGGCCAGCCCTCTCACTCTGGCAGAGTTGCCCGCTGGAGTACCATTTGTGGCAGACCCATAGCGCCGGCGATCTGATCCCTCATAAGATCACCGCGTTACTCAATGAGCGCAGCCCCGGACAACACGATTTAGCCGCGCTTTATTTACGTTGCCTGACGCTGGGGTTCGGTTCCCGGCGTGACGATTTTGATCCACAGACCCACCAGGAAACCTGTCAACTGCTATGGCATTTTGCTTTCCAGCATGACGCCAGGTTCAGCGATATTGCCCAGCGAATGGAATCTGCAGCACTGGGAACGCCATTACAGCTTCCGGCGCACCGTCGCCTGCCTGACAACTCACGTCTGCACCTGATTGCCCTCATCATACTGCTCGCTCTGCTGCTGTTAAGCCAACGATTGTGGCTAAGTATTGAAGATGCTATCGGCGTGAATACGTTGCCTGATTTCCCGGTGACCCAGTCCTGCCAGGGAGATTCCAGGTGATGCAACACTGGCTGACTCTGCTGATTATTGTACTGGTGCTGCTGGCGATGACCCTCTGGTGCGTCTGGTGGCAGTGGGAATACCGCAACGATACGTTCATCCGTGCGCAAAAAGAGATCCAGCGCGCCTGCGGCGGTCAGGATCCTTATGACAGTATGCGCATACTGATGCTGGGCGACGAAGAAGATAACCGTCTGCTTTGTCGCAGTTGGTCACTCACCGATGGCCAGGAGTATTGGTTCGGGCAATGGTGGTTTAACCCTCAGTGTAGTGTTTTGTGCCTGCCGCAAACGTTGCAAACTACCGCGAAAAAACGGCTTATTCGCCAGAATGACTGGCAAAAAATGCTCGCGGCATTGGTGAAAAGTCGTCCGCAGCGTCCACTGGACGCGCTGATTATCACCCTGTCGCTGGATGAGTTGCACGGCGATGAGGCCGCTCGCGCCAGCCTACTGAACAACTGCCAACAGCTACAGCAAGTATGTGGGTTGAGTTTACCGGTCTACCTGCTGATAAGCGGTGTAGAAGCACTGGAAGGGGCTTCGTCTTTGTTAGCCATGTTGCCGGAGGAGGCTCGTCGCAGCCCCATCGGGAGTGCCATCCCGGTCGCCAGAGAGGCCATCTGGAAGCCACAGTGGATAGACAGCGCGCTGGACAATACCCGAAGCTCACTGCGCATGCTCATCACGGAACTCGGCGCGCTGCGGGGAAATACGCCGGAAGATCTGTTTCGTCTGCCGGAAAACCTCCTGCCGCTAGCCGCCCCGCTACATGATTATTTCGATTCTCTGTTTAACAGCAACGCCCGCGATGAACCTCCACTATTGCGTGGGATCTGGTTTGTCGCCCGTACGCTAACCCATGATAAACCACGGATGCAGTTTTGCCAGACGCTACTGAGCGGCAAAATTGCCACCGAGCGTGGTCTGGCGCTCCCGGTCCGCCGCCTGCTGCGCCTGAATCTGCGCCGCCATTTCATTACCCTCGCCTGTTATAGCTGTCTTTGTGTTATCTGGCTGGCGGCAATGATCTGGAGCTGGCAATACCAACATACCAACGCCGTTTTACTACACGATCGTCTGCAAGTGCTGGCCACACAAACCCTGCGCGCCAATAACGCAGGCGAACGATCCACCGCACTGTACTGGCGAGTGCTTAACGGTATTCCACAGTGGCAGTTTCGATCTGTTGTCTGGCCCGGTTCCTTGTTCAGCCATACCGACACAAAATTACGGGACACCTTTAATAACGCCACGTTAGCCAGCCTGCTATTACCTGCGACCAACAGCATCTGTCTGCAAAGTCAAAGTGAGAAGATGTCCGAGCAGGAGGAGCTACTGCCCGAGGAGCGTTACCGCCAGATTCAGCACCTGCTTAGCCAGGCAAAGCAAATGGAGTCGCGTTATTTACCATTACTGCAATTAATGCAGGTGAAGCAACCCACTATACAGACGCTGGCAAACGTCAGCGCCAGCATCTGGGGCGTGACCGTAGATACAGAATCGCTACCGTCGCAGGATCGTCTGAATGGGATGATTGCCACCCTCAACCTTTCACGCCTCAAGTTGCCTGACGCCAGTGAATTAACGCAGCGAAACAGCGAGTATTTTTCTCGCGAAACGATGCGCTGGCTGGAGCAGAATTATGGCAACACCAGTCTGGATAACAACGAAGAGCAGCTCGAACAGTTACTGACGTTATTCAGCAATGACTCACGGGTTACTCCGCTATTTGTGCGTTCCTTAATCCGTCAGGTCAGCCGTTTACAGGCCACGCTAACTACGATTAATAATCTTAGCCGCAATGCGACTCACTCACCTATTCGGCTGCCGTTGGATGAGCTCCTCACCCAGGCACGCACGCTCCGACTGATCGACAATGATGTGATTCAAGAAGTGTTACGTCATGAAGCCTTATTGCGCCAACGCTTTCTGGCACAGGTCGATGGTTCCCGTCTGCATTTCTCCTCACTAACCGAGCAGTCGCCGGAAGGCGAGTTCAGCGTGTCACCGGATGTTGTCGCGCTGCAAAAAAGCCTGCGCGATCTGCTCAATCAACCGTTTTGGCAGCGTGGGGCGAGCCTGCCGACCGACACAACAGCAGGTTATCCCGGGAATCTACAACTCCAGCAGGCACTGGCGCTGTTTGGCGGATATGAGCGTTTTATACAACAACTTCCGGACAGTATCTGGCGTCCCAAACTCACTATGCTGGCCCGGCAAGCAGTTGAAAACGCCATGCTTCAGGCACTGTACTCGGGGGCAGCCGAGTCACCTGACCATAGCAATCTCAGTACGGCTAGCGCGGATCAACTCATTGACGCGTTCAACCAGCTTAATCGTCCTCAGTTTGCCATCGCATTACGTCAGCAAGCCGCAGCCCAGGTGATTGCCCGCGTGCGCCAGGACGGCGGCGCGTTACTGCCGGCGATCGCCCCTCCCGCCGTGAATTACGCCACGGCAGAGCAGGCGCAGATCAGCGGGCAGAAGATTGCCGGTTGGGCCAACGCGCAAGCCGCGCAAATCTCCGGCGCATTGACCCGCTATCAGCAGGATATCGACTGGCTCGACAAACAGCGTCCATGGCTTACCACGACGGAAAACCAGCTTATCGTCCGCTGGAGCAGTTCACTGGCCACAATGCAGCGGCTGCAACAACAGGATCCTGGCAGCCCGCCGATGCAAATGACCACGCTTGCCGCCGCGCTGCCCACGCTTTCCGCTCAGAATTGTCAGAGCGAGCTGGCGCAGTTCACCACTTCCGGCGGTAACGATTTTTACAGCCAATCGCTGAACGCGCTGGTAAACGCATCGCAGCAAACATGCCAGCAGCTACGCCAGCAGGCGAGCATAGGCGCGGTGGGGCAAATCTTCACACTGTACAACGTCTGGCTGGCGGGGCATTTCCCCTTTACCGCCGCGCCACAGGCACCGGATGCCGATGTCGATCGGGTTCGCGAACTCACGACTTTACTCGCGCAGCTCCCTCCAGAAACGCTCTCTGCGCAGCCGCCATTGATTCAACAACTGGCGGCGGCGCAGCCATTACTTTCCGCGCTGGTCAGTCCGGAAGGGGTTACGTTACGCGTTATCTGGCGCACCTCTCGTCACCGCGAGGTCGGCGCTGACCAAATTGCCGACTGGCGGCTTACCGGCAATCAACAGGCAATAAGCTACCCCGGCGGCACGACGGATCTGCACTGGCGTAGCGGAGACAGCCTGAACTTTAGTCTACGCTGGGCAACTAACTCCGCCTGGCGACCAATGCCAGGTCTGTCACAGACAGGTGTAACGGTAAGCGGTGATACTGGTCGCTGGCGCTGGCAGGGGGCATGGTCACTGCTGAGGATGATCAACCAACAGCGCGTCGGCGGCGCGCTGGCGCAACCGCTGCCATTACGCTTTTCGCTTCCTGTGGGAGATGGTCAGCAACAGTTACAAACCACCGTCTTTTGGCAGATCGCGCTGTTGGATGCACAGGGCAAAGCGCCGCTACCGTGGGTACCGCTTACCGAACAGGGATTATCACAAGGAAAATGATGGAACATATTCAGGCATTACTGACGCCTATTCAGGCGGATAAACCGTGCGGAGACGCGATCCGCTATTCACCAGAGTTCGACCGACTGGTCGCCGCTCGCCAGCAGGATGACGAAACGCTGCCCACGGGCGTCTGGCAAAGCACGCCGCGACGCGCTGACTGGGACGCCGTCGCACAGATCGCCACGTCGCTGACAAAAACGCTCAGCAAGGATCTGGTGATTATGAGCTGGCTGGGTGAGGCATGGATTCGGTCACAAGGCTTAACGTCTTTGCCCGATGCTCTGGCATTGGCCACGCTGGCGCTGGAGCGTTATCCAGAGGAATTGCACCCAAAAATCAAAGAGGGCGACTATGATTATCGCGCCGCCCCACTTTGCTGGATGGCGCAGCATTACGCCGTTCTGGTCGCCGAAGCTCCGCTATTTATAGCGAATGGAGAGCATATCTCCTTATCACAGTGGCAGCAGGGAAAATTATCAGACGTTCCCCTACCTGGGGCGGAAGAGTCGATCGTTACGGCGCTAACAGCAAGTCTTGAATGGCTTACGCGGCTTAATACCGTATGTCAGGGCTGGCCCGCAGCATCCGCACCGTCTTTCAATCCGCTGGAACAAAAAATTAAAACCTGCCTGCAAGCATTGGGGGCTAACGTGCCAGTCCCCTCACAGCCTGTCGTACAAGAAGCGGCACCAGTGCCTGGTAATCCCGTTGCATTTGCCCACCGCGGGGAAGCGTATCGGATGATTAAAGAGGTCGCGGATTACCTGGCGCGTACTGAACCACACAGCCCGGTGCCTTATCTGCTCTATCGCGCCTTTGCCTGGGGGAATACGCCGCTACCTGAATTGCTCAATGAACTGATTAGCGGCGATGAGTCCGCTCGCCGACTGTGGAAACAATTGGGGGTACTGCCATGAGTTGTCCTGCCGTATGTACTGGCGCGATGCTGCAATGCTCGTTTGGTATAGCGCCAGCTACGCTGAACGTGTTGCCCACCAGCCGAACCATCGTCAACAACCTGCCGATGGCGAATATTATGGATAACAAACCGTTTGTAAACATTCTGCCGTTCGGGATGTGCAACAGCATAGCTAACCCGACCGTTGCAGCCGCAACCGCGGCGGCGCTCGGCGTGCTGACGCCAATGCCGTGTATCCCCGCCACACCGGCCCCCTGGGCGCCGGGCTCACCCACGGTATTAGTGGGAAATATGCCCGCACTCACCGCCCAGTCAAAGCTGATCTGCATGTGGGGCGGCGTGATCCAGATTAGCTTCCCCGGCCAGGTAATGACCGTTGTGCCGTGATGTGATGCCCTTGAAATTAAGGGGGGAACGATTGCAGGAGACGACGCTGCAGGATAATCGCAGCGTCTTTAAAAGCGACTCACGCACTCCATGGCGACCGTTTTGAACTCGGTGAAATTCCGGCACGCGCAGAGTCGCGTCATGGCCCGCTCGCGCAGGAAAGTGACGAAAATATCATAAATCGCCATTGCTTCTTCATACTCGCTTTTACTGATGGCGAGCAGGAAGATCACGTGCGCCGTTTCATCGCCCCAGGCAATACCCTGCGGGGCGAGAATGGTGTAGACCACCGTTTTCTTTGCCAACAGACCGAGGGAGTGCGGCAGGGCGATGCCGTCACCCAGCATAGTGCTGACGATGGCCTCACGCTCGACCACCGAATCAAGAAACTCCGCATCGACAAAGCCTTCATCCTGCAGCTGACGGCATAGTGTATTGAACAACGTTTGTTGATCCATTGGGCCATCGATAACGCGGAAATGGGCGGCATCGAAAAATTTGTTCAGCATCCACGGACGGGTTCTGTCGACCAGCACCAGTTTGCCAATCTGCTCCAGTTGATAATCGGTAGGGAACGGCGCAATCATCACCACAGGCTTATCTTTTTCTCCGAGCCGCGCGGTCGAAATCACGAAGTCTTCGCTGATGCTTTCCCGCTGTTCGTAGTCGCGTAGCGTCACGGTATCGACGATTTCTATCTGCGGATACTTACGCGCCAACACCGCTTCAATCATCCGTGCCATCGCATTTCCGGCATCGCATACCAGCAGAACTTTCGGTTGCCTTTGATAACCAATGTTGTAACTACGTTCCAGCCCAACGCCGATATGCAGGACAAGGAAACCAATCTCATTTTCACTGATGGTGTACGGCGTATATTTGCCCCATCCCGAGACGGCGGCCAGCGTCATATCCCATGCCATCGGATAGTGTTGTTTAATATTTTCCAGTAGCGGATTTGGGATCATTATCTGGTAACGCACCCGGGTGATCATCGTTTTAATATGCGTCAGCAGGTCGGCATGTAACTGCTTGTCATTCAACAGGTTGTAGTTGTACTGGCTGTTGATAAACCGCAGGATGTAATTGACCAGCGCTTCATCATCATCCGCATTGATGGCACTGGGAGCGATCTCCTGAACCTGGCGAGCAGCAATATGCACCTGCAGCCAGTTCTCTTCAGAAATGGAGAGCGGTTTATCCGCCAACCGATGCAATACCGCCGCGATTTCCCGTGTGGCCAGGCATACAGATTGCTCGGCTTCTTCTGCGGCAAATTCCGGTAGCGGATACCCTTCGCTAATCCGCCGTACCGCCACCGCGCAGTACAAGCGCAAAAACAGCTCGCCCTCATCGGTCAGGCGGATATGAAAACGGGCGAAAATGTCCTGCAAAACGGGTTGCAGCCGCTCAGGAAGCCCGGCATTCAATGCTTCTTCCGTCACCAATGGGTGCTGCGGATCCTGCTGTGCCAGCATCCACAACAGATCGGTCAAACAGGCGCGGATCGCCATCTCGCTGCCGAACAGCTTCATGCCGTGTCGCGGGCGCGTTTCCAGCGTCAGATGATAACGTTGCAGATGCTCGCGCACCTCTGCCATATCGTTTTGCAGCGTCGCGCGACTGATAAACCATTCATCAGCCAAATCTTCCAGCTTCAGTGAAAAGGCCGAAGTCAGAAAGCGAACCACCAGCCAGTGAACCCGTTCCTGGCTGGTGCGTGGGATACGCAGCAACGTGTCAGGCTGCTGCGTCTGCAGGGTATGAAAACTTGCCGGATCGTCAATTTTGAGCTGATAACCGTTACCCCGGCTGAGGACAAACTGCGCGCCATACTGGGAGAGCAGCGCGTTTAGCGCGGTGATGTCCGCCCGTACGGTGCGTGTGGAAACCGACAACCGCTGCGCCAGCTCGTCCTGTGGAAGCGCTTCGTTTTGCAACATGCCAAATAGCTGCGCTAAACGTTGGTTGGGGAATCGCACGTCAGTTTCCTCATCTGTCAATTAGCCTACGCAGGCCCGGGTCATCGCCATCAGTTGGCGTACGTCGTCCGGACGGGTGTTACCACTCACCTTATCAATAATCGAACTATAGATGTGAGGAATGATTTTGCTCACGCCGGCATCGAGGGCGATCTGCAGGATTTCACTGAAATTATCCAGATCGATCCCCCCCGTTGGCTCCAGCCAGAAGTCATGACGCGCGCAGGCCCGGGCGACCGCGATGTACTCGTCACGGCATTGCAGGCCGCCCATTGGGAAGTATTTAATTGAGCTACCGCCCATATCTTTGAGCAGCGCAATGGCGGTTTCTACCGGCACAATGCCGTCCGGCGCTTTGCTGCTTAGCGGACCGGTGGATATCTTTACCAGTCCCGGCGTACCGGTTGGCGAAACCAGACCGTTGACCACCGTGTTCTGCTGGCCCAGCAGCGCGCGACTGGTCGCCACGCCGGTAAAGACCTGATTAACATGCTGTGGCTGCACCTGACGGGAAATTTCACTGACCATCGCCGACTGGTTAGGATCGCCCGCCCCCAGCCCCACGGAGAGCGCATTGTCGATCAGCGCCGCGTATTCACGCATATCCGTTACCGCGCTTGCGACATCCGGGTAATTTTTTGACAGTACGCCAACCAGCACATGCCCTTCCGCCGCCGCGTAAATCTCCCGGGCGTTTTCTTTGGAGCCTGCCAGTACGTTCAGGCAGACGCGGTCGCGATAAAAATTAGGGATCAGTTTCATGCTTTTTTCTCCTGCGAAATCACTTCACCAATTCGACGGGCCACAATCTCCAGTTGCGCGCGATCAACGCTGCGTACATCGGCTTCGATAATGCCTTCGTTGGCTTTGTAACCGCGGAAGTAAATCGCGTACTCCCCTTGCTTCAGCGCGTCGACCAGTTCGCCAGTGGCGATCCCGGTTACCGCTTCGTCAAATTTAATTTCCGTGCGTGCGATATCGCGCCCTGCGCTGTCCCACACCACGCGGGCGCTCACGCCGTGAAGCTGATTCAAGTTATTAATAAACGGCGTCATTTTCTCGACCATTTCCGCACCGCTCTCTTTCTGCGCGTTGAGGTACAGTTCAATAGCACAGGTCAGGCCAAGTATTCCCTCTTTACCCACCTTCATTGCCCGGCCAATACCCGCCGTTTGACGTTTTACCCACTCAACGTATTGAGTTTTACCGATCACCAGACCGCTGGTTGGCCCCTCAATCGCCTTCGCGCCGCTATAGATAACGAGATCTGCGCCCACGCGGTAGTAGCACTGCAAATCTTCTTCCGCCGCCGCGTCCACAATCAGCGGTAGATTATGCGTGCGCGCCACCACCGCAGCCTGCTCCACGCTGAGCATACTTTTCTGTACGCAGTGGTGAGATTTGATATACAGAATGGCCGCGGTGCGCGGTGTGATGGCCGCTGCCAGTTGCGCCGCGGAACATTCATTGGCATAACCGGCTTCTACGACCTTGCCGCCGCCAAGCGCTACCATGGTGCCCACCGGCGCGCCAAAGTTGACGTTGTGGCCTCTGGGCAACACGATTTCGTTGTTGTCGATGGGCATGACGTGCAGGTTCTCCAGCAACCAGTCGCTGTCTTTAACCAGCACAGCCGCGACCGACTGGGCGATCCCGGCCGAAGCGCAGGAGACAACGGTTGCCCCTTCCACTTCCAGCAATTTCGCGATGTAGTCACCGGTTTTATTCACCAGGTCTTTCATCTCAAAGTATTGGTTCATCCCCGCCATCGCGGCCTCAACCACTTCGGGTCGCGGCGTAGAGACACCGAGCGCCGTCATGCGACCTGATGTGTTAATCACCTGTTTTAATTTGTATTTCTCAAAAATCGAAGGCATGTTCCGCGCTCCCTTGTTCGGTCATATAGCCCTTACCCGCACGTATTGCGGCAAGCGGCACCAGCAGTTGTTCAGCCTGCAGGCTGTCGTTTTCTGCATCTACCAGCACGGTTGGCTGGCGTTTCAGCGTAAAGAGGGTTAAATCGGCATCCAGACCGACCTGCAGTCGCCCCTTCTGTTTCAGGCGCAGACCATCGGCAGCATGGGCGGTAACGCATTCAATGACCTGCGGAAGCGACATGCCAATGGCGAGGAATTTCGACATTACATTCGCCAGGGAATGCACCGGGCCGCTGATACGGTTACGACAGTAAATATCGGAGCTGATGGTGTGCGGCAAAATACCCAGGCCGATAGCGCGTTTTGCCACCGCAAAGCTCAGGCTGGCGGTGCCATGCCCAACATCCAGACGCACGCCGCGTGAAATCGCCCGCGTCACTGACGCCCGCAACTCACCTTGCGGCGTCAGAATGCGGTTCGGCTTACCGTTGTAGCAGTGGGTAATAATGTCGCCCGCGGTGAGGCGTTCGGCGATCTCATCCAGATCTGGCGGGTTGTTGCCGATGTGTACCATCAGCGGCAGGTCGCCGTTTTGCGCCTGCATCGCTTTGGCGCGATCCAGCGGCGTGATGCCGTTAACCCCTACCACGCTGCTGCTCATGCGCGCCTTCAGGCCGACGATAAAGTCCGGGTGACGTTTCACCGCCTGCCGCACCGCATCGGCGTCAATATTGGCCATGTCAGCCAGCTCGTTTTGGGCAATAAGCCCAACGCGTGAAACATTCAGCAGCGCATAAACCTCGGTGGCCGCGCCACGGGTCAGCGTGTAAAAATCGTCAATATCATCAGCGCCAGTACTCCCGGCATCCACCACGGTGGTTACGCCAGTGGCAATACCCACGCTGTCCGGTTCGTCGTGGTAAATCGGCGATTTCGGGTAGCAGTGAACGTGAGAATCAATCCAACCCGCGCTAACGTAACATTCGCCGCGCAGGTCAATGGTTTTCAGCGCCGGACCATCAACGTCACCCAACGCCGCGATTTTGCCATCCTGAAGGGCAATATTAGTCAGCGTGTCATCGACCAGACGCGCATGGCGCAGGAGTAAATCAAACATCGTTCTCTCCTTTGCCGGATGGCGGCGTAACCGCCTTATCCGGCCTACAAATCAACAGTTAGCTAATCGCAATCGGGAAGATGGAACCGAGGATCATCGCGCCGAGAATCGCCCCGCCGGTGATCGGTTTTTGCCAGATATAAAACAGCAGCGCACCCAGCAGCGAACCCACGCCAATCGGAATAGAGGCCGTCATCGCGCTGAGGATAATCAAGGGACCGAGGAAGCGGCCAGAAGCGTTACCGGCCCCCATCATCACGTCCGCTCCGTAGGTTGAGTCGCTCTGATTGATGGTGAACTTACGCGCCAGAATGATGATGTAGCCAATCGCCAGACCAATCACCAGGCCGGTGACCAGCGAGGCAGCGAAGTTGGCGACCGGGAAGATAATGCCCGCGCCCAGCAGCAGCGCCGGAACGCCTAACCCGACCCCGGTCTGGATCGCCCCGCCGATATCCAGAATCCCCACCAGCGAACCTTCAATGATGCGGGCAAACAGGAAGCTGGCGCCAAATGCCGCTACCGCCCCGTAGGAGCCGGTGTCCATTCCCGCTTTCAACATCGCCACAAACGCCACTTCGTTGAATGCGCCGATACCGTACAGGTAGTACATGTGCGTTCCGGCAAACACGCCGGATGAGAGCAGGCCAACGAAGATCGGGAACGACCAGTCGGCGAACCAAAAACCTTTATTCTGTTCCATTATGGCCTCCGTTATTTACCGCTGAGCGAGTTATGGATAAGTTCCAACCAGTCAGGCACGGTCAGATGGAAGGATTCGATCATCTTCATGTCGAAGCCGCGGAAGAAGCCGCTCAGGACGAACAGCGCGACGATAGCCACCATCATCACTTTCGTCACGTGGTTCCAGCCGCTCTCTTCAACACCTTTGCCGATCAAAATGCCCAGAACCAGACCCGGGACGGCGTTACCCATAATTAACTGCGCCGCGCCGCCAAAAACGGTAGCCCAGAAGCCGGATTTCTTGCCGGCATCAATCGCCGCCAGCCAGAAGATCACTGGCATCACGGTGTTGACCAGCAGGTTTGCCGCGGGCACCAGCACCTTAACGGCAGTAACCTGTAGCGCTTCCGGTACGGATGACGCGGTGAGGTTCAGGAAGGTCACGACAATCATGCCGATAACACCGCAGGCGATCGCCATGCGCTTAGGATCGTGCAGCGTTTCACCAACGTTGCGATTTTTGATCATCAGCGCGGCGGCCCCCCAGTTGGGTATGATGCGATGGTCGACGTCCTGCGTGAACGCCCCTGCGGCAACGGAAGAAGCCCAGGCGTTAAAGAAAAAGCCCAGACCGAATGAGAAGTGAGAAGCCGGATCCCCTTCACAGGAATTCAGTTCTCCCAGAGTACGAAACGCGCCCATCCCTTGAGTGGTCGGCGCATGAAACATGCGTGCAGCCCCAGCGCCGACACCGACGCCAACCAGGCCGCCGATGATGAGCGATTTTATTAATATTATCAGGAACATAATTATGCCTTTTAATAAAAGATCAGCGTTGCGTAACGAAATCCACCTTGTCGAGATTGATGGCAGTCACGTTGACGGTCACGTCCAGCTCTACGCTGAAGGTGCGTCTTTCCCGGCGCAGGAAGAGGAACAAAAACGCCTCTTTGCGCACCGTTTCACGCGCTTGAACAACCTGCACATCCTGTGGCTCAATACGCAGTAAGATATGCGGGGACGCTTTCATCACCGCAGCCTGAACGTGGTTCAGGGCGTCGGCAAAGGCGCGCGCTTTAGCCTCCCCCTTACCCGTGACTCTCACCGTGGTGGTGAATTGCTCTTTCATGCTTAAGCGCCGTATTTCTTTTGCCACGCCTGTACCAGGCGCTCGCCGAGTTCTTCTTTGTCCATAAAACCGAACCCCAACACGTTGCAGCCTTCGTTGATGGCGGTTACCCCTTCATCGACCGAGCGCATGCCATATTTCGCCTTGTAGCCATATTTGGTTTGCGCGGTAATCGCGCCCGCCCCGCCGCTACCGCAAAACGAGATCCCAAAGGTGGCGTTTTCCGCTTTCATCACATCGCCCAGCTTCATATCTGCCGCGACACCCGGCACCACGACCGCGCGGCCACCCGCTTTCTCAACGCCTGCCGCCACTTTCTGGCCTTTACCCAGGCGATCGCCAATCACTACGGTAATTTGATCCATCTTTTGCTCCTTAAAGGTTGTCTTTCGCGACTTCGAAGTGCACCGACAGCAGCCAGGCCTCTTCCTCAGGAAGATTGCCAAACTCAGCGACCACGTCGCGGGCAAGCGCCATTGATTCGGCAGATATTTCATCAAACAAGCTGGCATCGACTTCTGGTAAGGGTTCACCCGTTACCGAGCGGTGCGCCATGGCGCGAACATGCGACGTCAGCATCTGTTCCTGTACGGCGTTGGGAATAATGTGGCGTTCACGCAGCAAGGCATACACTTGCGCCAGCATGCGGTCGGCCAGTTCAACCGATTCCCCCATGTCATTCATTACAGCTCCGTTATTCACTCGTCTTACCCCACTAATGGCTCTGAGGGTAAATTAGCGGCGGGGGTTAAAAGTTTGTAGCGAGTTGTTTTCCACTTCGAAGTGGAAAGAGGCGCAGCGATAGTGATCTATGCCGCAGAAAAGGCGATATTTGCGCTTTAGAGGCGGGAAACTGTGACGGGCATCGCAAGAGATGAGCAGAAAACAGCCTGTTCGGCGAATGATTTCTCTAGCTCTAAAGTTGAAAAAATGTGACGGGGATAGCCTTTGGCGTCTTATCCGGCCTACAATTATGCAGGCCGGATAGAGCAAATTAACGGAACTTCTTGTGGTTTTCGTTGCGTGTTTTTTTCAGGTCTTCCGCAACGGCTTTCGCCTCTTTGACTTTACCTTCGTTCGCCAGCTTCAACGCGCCGTCGATCTGACCGATCAGCGTGTCAAAGCCGTGGCGGAAATCCTTCATCTCCGGACTATCCGGGGATTTGTTTTCCAGCTTCGGCGGCGTTCCCTTTTGCGCGTCCAGCGCGGCTGCACGCATTTTGGTTAACGCGTCTTTCAGCTCAGTCGCATTATCCGTTTTTTCGACGATTTTCAGGTTGTCGTTGAGGATCCCCATATCGTCTTCAAGATCGGCTGCAAACGCAGAAGAACCAAGAATCAGCGTTGAAGCTGCGACGATCGCTAACAGGTGTTTACGCATTGCTCACTTCCTTTTTTATTATTCAAAAATAAACAAACGCCAGATACCCTCAATAATTCACGCCACAGCTTGAAGTATGACGGGTATTATTGCCCGGCGATCTTCATCTCCGGCAACAGGACTGAACCACACTGAATATTACTGCGCGTTTCAATATCGTTGCCAACGGTGACGATATTACGCCACATCTCTTTTAAGTTACCGGCGATGGTAATTTCACTCACCGGATACTGAATTTCGCCGTTTTCGACCCAGAAGCCCGCCGCACCGCGCGAGTAATCGCCGGTAATGCCGCTTACGCCCTGCCCCATCAGCTCAGTCACCACCAGGCCCGTGCCCATCTCTTTGAGCATCTGCTCGAAGCTTAGACCTTGTCCGGGAATACGCCAGTTGTGAATACCGCCCGCATGACCGGTGCTCTTCAGCCCCAGCTTACGGGCAGAGTAGTTGGTCAGCAGCCACTGGGTCAAAATGCCCTCTTTAATAATGTCACGACGCTCTGTGCGTACGCCTTCGCTGTCAAATGGCGAGGAGGCCAGCCCTTTCAGCAGATGGGGATGCTCTTCAATGGTCAACCATTCCGGCAGAATTTGTTTGCCCAGCGAGTCCAGCAGGAAGGTGGATTTGCGATATACAGAGCCACCAGCAATCGCGCCGACCAGGTGTCCGAACAGTCCGGTCGCCACTTCATTGGCGAAAATAACCGGCGCTTTCATGGTGGAAAGCTTACGCGGAGACAGGCGCGATAAGGTACGGCGCGCACAGTCTGCCCCTACCCATTCCGGCGTTTGCAGATCGCCCATCGCCCGGCCAATGGTGTAAGCGTAATCACGCTCCATATCGCCATTTTCTTCCGCGATCACGCAGCTGGAAAGGGAATGACGCGTGGAGCAGTAGCCCTGCAGCATGCCGTGGCTGTTGCCAAACACTTTGATGCCATAGTGGCTGTTAAAGCTGCCGCCTTCGGTATTGGTGATACGCTTATCAGCCTGCAGCGCCGCCTGTTCAGCACGAGCAGCCAGTTCGATAGCTTCGTCAGGGGAAACGTCCGCGGGGTGGAACAGGTCCAAATCGGGCGCATCAAAGGCCAGCAGTTCTTTATCTGCCACGCCCGCGCATGGGTCCGGCGAGGTGTAACGTGCAATGTCCAGCGCGGCCTGCACGGTACGGGCAATCGCCTGCGGGCTTAAATCGGTGGAGGATGCGCTGCCCTTACGGTTCTGGTGATAAACCGTAATCCCCAGCGCGCCATCGCTATTGAATTCTACGTTCTCCACTTCACCATAACGGGTGCTGACGCTAATACCCGTGGTCTTGCTAACAGCGACTTCCGCGCCATCCGACTTACCTGACGCTAATTCCAGAGCCGTCGAGACCGCTTCTTCCAGAATCTTACGCTGCGCTTCAACTTGTGAGATTACTTTCATCGCAAATGCCATAATGTAGAGAGAGTTTCTCTGAAGTCTAACAGAGAACCGTTTTTCAGTGCGCATCTTAACTGGTAACATTAGCCTCTTTTTTTAAGGAGCCTGACATGACTAAGCAGCCCGAAGACTGGCTCGACGACGTTCCCGGTGATGACATCGAAGACGAAGACGATGAAATTATCTGGGTCAGTAAAAGTGAAATAAAACGTGACGCCGAGGAGTTAAAACGCCTGGGTGTGGAACTGGTAGAACTGGGGAAAAACGCGCTGGATAAAATCCCCCTCGACGCGGATTTACGTGCCGCCATTGAGCTGGCCCAGCGCATTAAGATGGAAGGTCGCCGCCGCCAGCTGCAGCTGATTGGCAAAATGTTGCGCCAGCGCGATGTTGATCCTATCCGTCAGGCGCTGGACAAGCTGAAAAACCGTCACAACCAGCAGGTTGTTGTCTTCCATAAGCTGGAGCAACTACGTGACCGTATGGTTGACGGCAGCGATGAAGCCATCGAAGAAGTGATGAACCTGTGGCCTGACGCCGACCGTCAGCAACTGCGTTCTCTGGTGCGTAACGCCAGGAAAGAAAAAGCGGGCAACAAGCCGCCGAAATCAGCGCGTCAGATTTTCCAGTACCTGCGAGAACTGGCAGAAAACGAGGCGTAACCTCTTCGTCTGCCGAAAGTGCCGGATGGCGGTGCAAATACCTTATCCGGCCTACAACGCATCGTAGGCCCGGTAAGCGTAGCGCCACCGGGCATTTTTTACTCTTCTTCTGCCTGAGCTTTCTTCGCCAGGCCATCCAGCAGTTTTTGATGGATGCCGCCAAACCCGCCGTTGCTCATCACCAGGATATGATCGCCAGGCTGTGCGGTTTTCACCACCATATCTGCCAGCGCATCGACATCGCCGCTCCAGTGCGCAGGCTGAACGCAGGCTTCAGCGACTTCCGCCACTTGCCACGGAATATGCGGTGGTTGCAGCAGGAACACTTCATCCGCGCGTCCTAACGACGGCGCCAGATCGTCTTTGCTCAGGCCCATTTTCATGGTGTTCGACCGAGGTTCCAGTACCGCGATAATGCGCGCGGTGCCGCCCACTTTACCGCGCAGTGCGGCAAGCGTTGCCAGAATCGCCGTCGGGTGGTGAGCAAAATCGTCATACACCGTCACGCCGTTTGCTTCGCCGCGCAGTTCAAGACGACGACGGGCGTTGATGAACGAGCCCAGCGCATTCGCCGCGTCGGCAGGCGCTACGCCAACATGACGGGCAGCCGCAATCGCCATCAGACCGTTGTGCATGTTATGTTCGCCGACCAGGCCCCACTTCACCTCGCCCACTTTTTCACCGTCCAGCCACACTTCCCAAACGGATGCATCGGTGGTCAGCTTTTTCGCCTGCCAGTGACCCTGTTCACCCACCAGCTCTTGTTCGCTCCAGCAGCCCATCGCCATCGTCTGTTTCAGATTGATGTCGTTTTCCGGGTAGATGATGCGTCCCTGGCCCGGCACGATACGTACCAGGTGATGGAACTGTTTCTGAATAGCTTTCAGATCGTCAAAGATGTCCGCGTGATCGAACTCAAGGTTATTGAGGATCAGCGTACGCGGGCAGTAATGCACAAATTTAGAACGCTTATCGAAGAAGGCGCAGTCGTACTCATCCGCCTCAATCACGAAGAAGTCGCTTTCGCCCAGACGCGCAGAAACCTCAAAGTTGCCCGGTACGCCGCCGATCACAAAGCCAGGCTTATAGCCGCAGGCTTCAAGGATCCAGGTCGCCATTCCGGCAGTGGTGGTTTTACCGTGCGTACCCGCAACCGCCAGTACCCAGCGATCGCGCAGCACAAAGTCATGCAGCCATTGCGGGCCGGACATGTATGGAATGTTTTTCTCAAGCACCGCTTCCACGCAGGGATTACCACGGGTCATGGCGTTGCCGATGATCACCAGGTCCGGCTGCGGGTCGAGCTGGCTGGCATCGTAACCCTGAATTAAATCAATGCCTTGCTTCTCAAGTAAGGTACTCATCGGCGGATACACATTGGCGTCCGAACCGGTTACTTCATGACCAAGCGAGCGCGCCAGCATCGCCAGACCGCCCATGAAAGTGCCACAAATTCCCAAAATATGAATGCGCATACGTCACTATCCTTTTTTAATCTGGGGGCCATTTTACGCACATGTCCGGCAAGTGAGAAACGCATTTCAGGATATTCCGTAGTTTGCTGGCGCGATTCACCTAAGCGCAACAATGGAAATATTTGTTAATATTGTTGCGGTCGCTTTACTCCACATAAATTGCAGGGAAAGTGTTATGAAAACGTTAGGTGAATTTATTGTCGAAAAGCAGCACGAGTTTTCTCATGCTACCGGTGAACTCACTGCTTTGCTGTCGGCAATAAAGCTGGGCGCCAAGATCATCCACCGCGATATCAACAAGGCCGGTCTGGTCGATATCCTGGGTGCCAGCGGTGCTGAGAACGTGCAGGGAGAGGTTCAGCAGAAACTCGATCTGTTCGCGAACGAAAAACTGAAAGCTGCACTGAAGGCGCGCGACATTGTGGCGGGCATTGCCTCGGAAGAAGAGGATGAAATCGTCGTCTTCGAAGGCTGCGAACACGCAAAATATGTTGTGCTAATGGATCCGCTGGATGGCTCATCCAACATCGATGTTAACGTCTCTGTCGGTACGATTTTCTCTATTTACCGCCGCGTAACCCCAGTCGGCACACCGGTCACGGAAGAGGATTTCCTGCAGCCGGGCAACAAGCAGGTTGCTGCGGGCTACGTGGTTTATGGTTCTTCCACCATGCTGGTATATACCACCGGCTGTGGCGTACATGCCTTTACCTACGATCCTTCTCTGGGCGTATTCTGCCTCAGCCAGGAACGTATGCGCTTCCCGGTAAAAGGCAGCACGTACTCCATTAACGAAGGCAACTACATCAAATTCCCGAATGGCGTGAAGAAGTACATTAAATTCTGTCAGGAAGAAGATAAGTCAACCCAGCGCCCGTACACCTCGCGCTACATTGGCTCTCTGGTTGCGGATTTCCATCGCAATCTGCTGAAGGGCGGGATCTACCTGTACCCAAGCACCGCCAGCCACCCGCAAGGGAAACTGCGTCTGCTGTACGAATGCAACCCGATGGCCTTCCTGGCCGAGCAGGCGGGCGGCAAAGCCAGCGATGGTAAAGAACGTATTCTGGATATCATTCCGGAAAGCCTGCACCAGCGCCGTTCCTTCTTCGTGGGCAATGACCATATGGTTGAAGATGTAGAACGCTTTATCCGCGAGTTCCCGGACGCGTAAACGCCCTATCCCGGCCTACTGTACGTTGTAGGCCGGATAAGCGAAGTCGCAATCGGCATGATGCAGTGACCAACTGCGCATTATCAGGCCTACGTTCGGTTACGTTGTCTGTAGCTTAAACGCCGCCATCGCCTCCAGCAGCGCATGTGACTGCTCTTCCAACGAGCGGGTAGCCGCTGAAGACTGCTGTACCAGTGCCGCATTTTGCTGCGCCGTTTCATCCATCTGAATCACCGCGATATTCACCTGCTCTATGCCGCGACTCTGCTCCTGGGACGCGCTGGCGATTTCACGCATCAGCTTAGTCATGCGCATCACCTCAGTGGCAATCTCATCCATGGTTTCGCCCGCCTGCTGCGCCAGCTCGCTCCCTTCACCGACGTGAGTGTGCGAATCGCTGATTAACGCGCGGATCTCTTTTGCCGCTTCGGCGCTGCGGCTGGCCAGATTACGTACTTCACCTGCGACAACCGCAAAACCCCGTCCTTGCTCACCGGCCCGCGCCGCTTCAACGGAGGCATTGAGCGCCAGAATATTGGTCTGGAATGCGATGCCGTCAATCACGCTAAGGATGTCGGCAATACGACTGGAACTGCCGGCAATATCGCGCATTTTCTCGATCACATAGCACACCATCTCGCTGCCGCGATCGGCGGTATCCGATACCGATTTTGCCAACTGGTGCGCCTGTTCGGCGTTGTCCGCATTCTGTTTCACGGTCGCCGTTAACTCTTCCATGCTGGCGGCGGTCTGTTCCAGCGACGTGGCTGTCGATTCAGTACGCTGCGCCAGATGCTGGTTTCCGGCCGTCAGTTCACGGCTACCGATATCAATTTGCGAGCTGGCGTCACGCACGCGTTGCACCGAGTCGCCCAGCGCATGGCGCATTTCATCCATTGCCGCGTTGAGACGGTTGAATTCAGCGCTGGCCGACAGCGCGCTAACTGGTGACAAATCGCCTGTCGCCAGACGTTCCAGCTGTTCAACAATGTTATCCAGCGGTTTGAGAAACTTATTTCGCAGCATAAACCAAATAACCGCCAGCAAGGCGATGGCCGCCAGCATTGCTGCACTCATAATACCGTGATAAATCAATGAAGTAATAATGCGGGTAGAGGCGTATAGCCCCATCCCGCCGGTCAGCAACAGCAGAAACGCCAGCAGAGACAATAACACCAACAAACTTGATCGAATTGAAAGGGATTTTGGCATTGTTATATTTCCGGTTGTAGGGTTAAAACAGACCTGTACAGAACCTATCGACTACAACCGGAAAAAGTTTAGGTATTTAAATGTCTCTTGAAAAATCAGGACGTTACTTTGGTGTCGCCGCCGTGCTTACACGGCTGACCGGCGAGCTTTGACGATTTTCCCAAAGCACCGTGAGACCGCGTTGTAAGGCAATAAAAATAAACAATAAAATACCAATCGCGATCTTGGTCCACCAGGAACTTAATGTGCCGTCAAAATTAATGTAGGTCTGGATCAGGCCCTGAATAGCCACGCCAAACAAGGTGCCTAAAACCGTACCCACTCCGCCGCTCAACAGCGTACCGCCAATCACGACTGAGGCAATCGCATCCAGCTCGACACCGACGCCCGCCAGCGCATAACCGGCCTGGGTGTAAATTGAAAAAACAATGCCGGCAAGCGTAGCCAGGCCGGTAGACAACATATAAATACGGATGGTGGTGCTGCGGGTGGAGATCCCCATCAGGTTAGCAGAGGTGGCGTTGCCGCCAATCGCATATACTTGATTGCCAAACCGTGTACGGTGCGCCAGGAAGATGCCAATCACCACCACCGCCAGCATCAGCAAACCCATCGCACTCAGACGACCGCCGCCGGGAATTTTCCATGCCAGACTGGAGAGCATGTCATAAACCGGATGGTTAATTGGGATCGACTCTTCGGAAACCAGATAACTGACGCCGCGCAAAAAGAACATTCCCGCCAGGGTAATGATAAACGCCGGGATCTTCAGCGCATCAATCAGCAATCCCATAAACGCGCCAAACGCGCAGCCCATCAGCAAAATCAGCGGGAACGCCAGTAACGGAGAAATCCCCCAGTAGCCAATCGCCTTTGCCAGAAATACGCCGGTAAAGGCAATCACCGAGCCAACGGAAAGGTCGATCCCGCCAGAGAGAATCACGAAGGTCATGCCGACGGCGATAATCCCTAAAAAAGCGTTATCGGTCAGGATATTGCAAATCACCCGGGTGGAAGCAAAAGCCGGAAATTGCGTCAAGCAGTAGAGGTAGCCCAGCACAAACACGCCGAGGGTGATCATCAGCGGTAAATTACGTTTTATCATGACCACGCACTCCTTTTATCAGGCTGATAAAGCGTTGTGACTGCACAACCAGCACACACAACACCACGACGGCTTTGACCACCTGATTCAGTTCCGGCTGGAAGCCCGACAGTAAAATCCCGGTGTTCATCCCCTGAATAATTAACGCGCCTATCACCGACAGCAGCAGGTTAAAGCGCCCGCCCATCAGCGAACCGCCGCCAATGACCACCGCCAGAATAGCGTCCAGCTCCAGCCATAATCCGGCGTTATTCGCATCCGCGCCGCGAATATCCGCGGTAACAATGATCCCGGCGATAGCGGCACACAGGCCGCTCAAGACATAGGTAAGCATCACAATAATGCGGGTGTTGACCCCGGCGTTTTTCGCCGCGCGAATGTTGATACCCACCGCTTCAATAAACATGCCCAGCGCCGTTTTCCGCGTCAGCAGCCAGAACACCACCAGCGTCAGTAGCGCAATAATCACCGGCGTGGGGAACAGTAACAGTGAGCCGCTGCCAAGCCAGGAAAGCTCAGGCGAGTTGAAGGTGACGATCTGCCCGGAGGTGATCAACTGCGCAACGCCGCGCCCGGCAACCATCAGGATCAGCGTGGCGACGAACGGTTGGATCTTGAGGATGGCCACCAGAACTCCGTTCCACAATCCCGCCAGAATGCCGGAGCCTAAGGCGGCAAGCAGCACCACCGGCAGGCTGTGCCCGGCCACCGTCATCGCCGCGGTCGTCGCCCCGGCAATGGCCATCACAGCGCCAACGGAAAGATCAATGCCGCCAGTGGCAATCACCAGCGTCATACCAATCGCCAACAGCGCCACGGGTGCGGCGCGGTTGAGAATATCAATCGGGCTACCGAACAGACGACCATCCTGCAAAATCACCTGATAGAAGTGCGGCGCGACCAGACTGTCCACCAGCAGCACCAGCAGTAGCGCCACCAGCTGTGGCATTCCCTTGGGCCAATGAAACCGTCGTTCAGGCGGATTGGATTGAGGGAGAGATTGAGGCATCACCATAGTCTCCTTAGGCCGCAATGGCGTTCATGATCGCCGGGACGGACAATTCAGCCAGTGGGATCTCGGCCACCTGTTTGCGATCGCGCATAATAATGACCCGATCGGCATAACCCACCAGTTCTTCCAGTTCCGATGAGATAACCAGCAGGGCCAAACCATCGGCGCACAGCGTTTCGATCAGGCGGATGATCTCGGCATGCGCGCCGACGTCGATCCCGCGCGTGGGTTCATCGAGGATCAGAAATTGCGGTTTGGTCAGTAACCAGCGCGACAGCAAGACTTTTTGCTGATTGCCGCCGGAGAGAAATTCGATCGGTTGTTCAGCGTTAGGGGTGCGAATACCAAGCTGGCGAATAAAGCGCTCGGCAATCTCGTTTTGTTCTTTGCGGGGAATGGGGCGCAACCAACCGCGCTGCGCCTGCAACGCCAGAATGATATTTTCCCGCACCGAGGCGGCGGCAATAATGCCATCCGTTTTCCGATCCTCCGGGCAAAAACCGATCCCCAGGCACGAAGCCTGATGCGGCGATCGCAAGGTCTGCGGTTTACCTTTGATCAGTGCGCTGCCGCTGTCGGCGGGTTTGATGCCGAAGATCACCTCCGCCGTTTCCGTTCGCCCGGATCCCAGCAGTCCGGCGAGACCGACGATCTCACCGGGACGCACTTGCAGATCGAACGGGGCGATAGTGCCTTTCTTACCAAAATCACTAAACGCCGCCACCGGTTTATCGCTCAGCAACGTGCGGCCCGCACGCTGTAACGCGTGGGTATCCAGTTCGCGGCCCAGCATCATTTTGACCAGTTCGATCTGCGGCAGCGCATGGGTTTCACGGCAGCCCACAAAGCCGCCGTTACGCAGGACGGTGATGCGATCGCTGACCTGATAAACTTGATCGAGGAAGTGGGTGACGAAGATCAGACTGACGCCGCGATCGCGCAGATGCCGCATCAGGCCGAACAGCATTTCAACTTCCTGGGTATCGAGGCTGGCGGTAGGTTCATCGAGGATCAGTACCTTCGCAGAGAGATCGATCGCCCGACAAATGGCGACGATCTGCTGCATTGCCACGGAAAAGCGGTTCAGCGGCTCGCGCACATCAAGGGAAAAACCGTACGACGCCATCAGTTCCGTCGCGCGCTTTTCCATCTGTTTGCGCTGCAACAGGCCAAAGCGCCGCGGTTCGCGGCCAATAAACAAGTTATCCGCTACCGACATATTGGGCAGCAGGTTCACTTCCTGGTACACGGTGCCAATCCCCAGTTGCTGGGCATGGGCGGTATTTTTGGGGGAGACAGGCTGGCCTTCGAGCCAGATCGTGCCGCGATCGGCATGATATACACCGGTCAACGCTTTGATCAGCGTCGATTTCCCCGCCCCGTTTTCGCCGAGCAATGCCATGATCTCGCCGCGTCGCAGGCTGAAATCCACGTTATCCAGCGCTTTGACGCCGGGAAAGAATTTACTTAAGCCCTCTGTACGGAGGATTTCCTGGTATTGGTCGGTGGTCATGGCATTCCTCCGGTACGAGGTCACGGCGTTTCGTAGGCCTGATAAGCGCAGCGCCATCAGGCAACAAATGCCGGATGGCGGCGTAACGCCTTATCCGGCCTACAAAGAGCTTAATGTAGGCCGGGCAAACGCAGCGCCCCCGGCAGTTTCATGAAGGCTCAGTAGCCCATGTTTTTCTTCTTCTCTAACTCTTCTTTCGCGGTATCCGGCAGATAGAGGATCGATTTGGTAATGGTCAGCTTCTCAGGCATCGTGCCGTCTTTTTTGAATTTCTCCAGCGCGTCAAATGCCGGACCAGCCATATTCGGCGTCAGCTCGACGCTGGCGTTGGCTTCACCATCAATCATCGCTTTGTAGATATCCGGTACGCCGTCGATTGACCCCGTCAGAATATCTTTGCCTGGTTTCAGGCCCGCCTCTTTGATCGCCTGAATAGCGCCGATCGCCATGTCATCGTTGTGGGCGTAAACCATGCAGATGTTCTTGCCGTTGTTTTCCGCTTTAATAAAGCTCTCCATCACTTCTTTCCCTTTACTGCGGGTGAAGTCGCCGGACTGAGAGCGGATAATTTTGATGTTTGGCGCGTTAGCGATGGCTTCAGCGAACCCTTTCTTACGATCGATCGCCACGCTGGCGCCAACGGTTCCTTGTAGCTCAACGACGTTACACGGCTTGCCGTTCACTTCTTTAATCAGCCAGTCGCCGATTAATTTGCCTTCCAGCACGTTATCGGCGGTGACGGTAGTCATATAGAGAGATTTGTCTTTTACATCGATGGAACGATCGAGCAAAAAGACCGGAATGTCGGCATCTTTGGCCTCTTTTAACACCGGCTCCCAACCTGTTGCCACGACCGGTGCAATAAAGATGGCATCGACGCCCTGGGCAACAAATGAGCGGACTGCTTTAATCTGGTTTTCCTGCTTTTGCTGGCCGTCAGCGATTTTCAGCGTAATTCCGCGCTTTTCGGCCTCGCTTTTCGCCACGTTGGTTTCTGCGGCGCGCCAGCCGGATTCAGAGCCAACCTGCGAAAATCCTACGGTTAATGGGGCTGCCATTGCCATAGACGACATGGCTGCCGAAACTGCTGTGACTAAAAGTAAGCGCTTCCACATAAGTGCGTCCTCGTAGGGTGATTATTGTTGGTTAATAAACCGTCGCGAAAAAACTATAGACAATTGAGCATGTAACGGATTGCGTTACATCACACTTCAAAAAAGTAAATAAAACGTTAATCACAAGTTTGTAATCGCTTTCATATCACTATGAAAAATGCGGCTGAAGATATGGATTTTTCTGTCACCGGAGAGAGAGAAAAAGAAGAAAATGGACGCAGAGAAAGCGAAAACAAGCGGAGACATTCCGCGCGAGTTGGCTATAATACCCGCCACTTGTTTGCCATAGCTTATTTAAAGGAAACAGACATGAGCTTACTCAACGTCCCTGCCGGTAAAGACCTGCCGGAAGATATCTACGTTGTTATCGAGATCCCTGCCAACGCAGATCCGATCAAATACGAAGTTGACAAAGAGAGCGGCGCCCTGTTCGTTGACCGCTTCATGTCCACCGCGATGTTCTATCCGTGCAACTACGGTTACATCAACCACACTCTGTCTCTGGATGGCGATCCGGTTGACGTTCTGGTCCCGACTCCGTACCCGCTGGAGCCTGGTTCAGTGATCCGCTGCCGTCCGGTTGGCGTTCTGAAAATGACCGACGAATCCGGTGAAGATGCGAAACTGGTTGCGGTACCGCACACCAAGCTGAGCAAAGAATACGATCACATCAAAGATGTTTCCGACCTGCCGGAACTGCTGAAAGCGCAGATCACCCACTTCTTCGAGCATTATAAAGACCTCGAAGCGGGCAAATGGGTGAAAGTTGACGGTTGGGACAACGCTGAAGCTGCTAAAGCTGAAATCGTTGCTTCCTTCGAGCGCGCGAAGAAGTAATTCTTACTTTTGATGCTAAGCCCCGCATGTCGGGGCTTTTTTGTGTCCTGATGCGAGTGCGGCAGGCACATAAAACAACGCCACCCGAAGGTGGCGCGTTTTACTTATCGGGTATATATCAGTACTGGTCTCTGTCTAACCAGTTACCGCTTTCAATCAGCGTTAAGCCATCAACCGGACGTTGGTACACGTACATCCATGCACTTCCGTACGGCGTTTGAATTAGCTGGCGTGCGTATTCACCACCACGGGTACGCAGAGCGTCAAGCTCTGCCAGCGTGGCGTTATCAATACGATAAACTTCCCCGTGTACTGTTCCATTTCCCGGAACGGCGCCTGGATAGTGGCCCAGGCTGTACAACTGGTAGTTGTCGATACTGAAATTTCCCAGCAACAGGGCATTGGTCATCCAGTGGCTGTTGCCTTGTTTGGTTCGTAAACTGCCATAGACAAATATTCGCATTGCTAAAACTCGAACTGATAGAGCAAATCAAGTGCCTGATCTACGCCAGACACTGCTTCCAGATATAGCTTAGGCATCAGACGATAACGTAGCGTGAGTGTCGCTAAGGAGTCAAATATACCCACACCATATTTCACCTGCAGACCTGGCAGTACGTATCCGCTGACAACGACCTGAGATGAGTCACCCACCCCTTGCGTGTCCAGTGCCAGATTGCTTACGCCAAATGTCTCCCCGATTTTACCCACAACCTGACCACTTTGTGCAACCCCCAGTCCAATAAGCATTGAAGTCATCGCCGCACTGTCGCTCTGTTCACTATCCAGTCCTTGCCCACGAAGCAGGTAGGACAGCGCCATTTGCTGCGACATCGCCGGGTCGGAGAAGATCTCCGCTTTCGGTTCATCAGCCGTGCCCGTGACGCGAACGCCGGCGATCACGTCATCTTCTGTAGCATCCGGGTTACGAATCGCTTCAATATTGAGCAACGGCTGATCCGGCGGACCGGAGAATAACAGCTCGCCCTTACGCACAATCAGATCCTGACCATAGGCATGGAAGCGACCGCTCGGGATATTAATCTGCCCGTTAAGCCCCAGCCCCTGTTTATCCTGCACCACCTTCAGATCGCCCGTCAGACGCGCTTTCAAACCAAAGGCATCAAGACGCACGTTATTACCGACGTGGATATTCAGGTTGCTGTTGATCGGGATCCCGGCGGTCTGTGGTTTCTCGGGCTGCAGATCGTTATTAAGCATCACCATATCGCTGGACACCCCTACCGCGCTTTCCGGCAGATCGTGGACCACGATACGCGCCCACGGCACATCGACATTGCCGTTCAGGGTAAACAGGCTCGGTGTCGCTTCAAATTCCACATCCGGCGAGACATCCAGACGCACCATCGGCGGCACGGTGATCCGCACCCGGCTGCCTTTCGCCGCAACGCGCGCCCGCCAGTTGTCTATTTGACTCCAGTCTGCGTCGCCGCTCAGGTTGATTTCCCCCTGCTGCGTACGCACCACACCCGCCAACGTTGAGCGTGTTCCGGTGAAGTTAACGGCTAACTGGCTTGGCTGCATGTCAAACGGCATAAAGTTACCGTCGATATCCAGTCCGCTCAGTTGCAGTTGTCCAAGCAGTTGCGGGCTTTGCACATCGCCGCCCAGACGCAGGTTGGCGTTGATCGTCCCCGCGGCCTTTTCACCACGTGAGAAGATAGGGTTCACCATCGCCAGATTGAAGTTGCGGATATTGACGTTGCCGCCCAGGTTACGGCGCCCTTGTGGATCCGTCACCTGCACCTTTCCGTCAAACTGCCCGTTATTAGTCAGGCGAATCAGCCAGCCCAGCTCGGCACGGTTGTCGTGCAGGTCGGCGGTCAGATTCAACGTTTCAAATGCCACAGGCAGCGGCGCATCGTTCACGCTTTGCGTGACCTTCACGTTACGCCCGGAAAGCGTGACCTGCCCCTGCGGCAGCCCCTCTTTGGTCGTGTCCCAACTGACATCGGCTTTGCCGGTGAACACCCCGCTGGCCTGAGTCGTATCCGGCATAAACGGTTTCAGCATCGCCAGGTCGAAACGGTTGAGATTCACCACCGCGCGTCCTTCTGCACCAGCATCAATGGTTTGTGGTACGCACAGCTCCGCATTCGGGTTGTTCCAGCAATGCGGTCCAATGCTGATTTTTTGTTCCTGATTGCGATAATCCAACGCGATCGCACGATTGAGCGCCCACGGACCAACCGGCGTCTGGAAACGGGTATTGCTTAATTCCCCTTTCCAGCGCTGCTCTTTGCGATCAAAGCTGCCTGCCAGGGAGAGCTGCCCTGAGACCGGCTCGCCCTGGATGCGCAGCTGTAGCTCATGCTGCTTCTCACTGCCTTTGGCATCGAGCGTCACCAGGCCGATATTCACGTCCGGTTGTACAATCCGTTCTACGCGAACGTTGAGATTACCGGCGATTTGCTCCGCCGATTTCACGTCGCCTTCGACGCGAACCTGAGCAACGGAAAGCTCCTGCCAACGCAGGCCGCGGGCGGTGATGTCCGCCAGTAGTTGTGGCGCTTCTACCGTACCGCGAACTTTTACCAGCCCTTTCGCCGTACCGCCTAATCCCGGCAGCGCGTTATCCAGGCTCGGGGCATCAATCGTCGCGTCGAGATTGAGGTCCTTAACCCCCAGTTCCCCTTTCACGTCCGCACTGTTGCGCCCCAGTTCCAGATGCAGGCCCGGGATCGTCCACTGCAGGTAGCTGTTCCCCTTCAGCGAGCCGTTTACATTAACCTTGTTCTGCTTCACGTTACCGGTTAGCTTCAGCTCAGGAATCTCCATCTGCCAGCTTCCGCCGTACAGACTGCCGCGCGTTTTCACCAGACCATTCAGCTTTGACGGCCAGTCCGGGATTGTTTTCGCGGTGTTGATACCATCCAGCGTTAACTCCCCGCGCCAGCTGATCGCCTGCTGCCAGTCCACCAGCGCTTTCAGTTCGGTTTTCCCTTCCAGCGCCGCAATGCTCAGTTTGTCGAGATTAATCTGCTGTTCGTTGCCTTTGGCGTCCAGCGTAATGGTAGCCGGAGGAATATCCTGCCCTTTCACCGCGGTACGCATCGACAACGTATAGTCGGTCATTTTGCCGGTCAGCTTGAGCTTAATGTCATCGGCCTGGAATTGCTTGTCGCCGGTAAACGGCCAGTAAACCTGCTTACTCACCACTTCCAGATTGAGCGGTAATCCGGCTTCTGCCAGACGCGTTTGCGCACGCAGGTCCATATCAACCGGGCCAGACAGATTGACGCCGACTTCCAGCTGGTCACGCAGCGCGCCGCCGACCTTCAGCTTCACCTTTTCGCCTTTTAATGGATCGACGTTCAGCGTGCTGTTGAGGGTAATATCTACCGGCCATGTGTTGGTGAGCTGCGCCGTACCGCTGGCGTTTACCGTGCCCTGATTAGAGTCGATATCCAGCGCGTCGAGCTTCATGTTGCCGTCCATACTGCTCACTTTGAGCAGCATGTTATGCACCGTTAAATCCGTATCCCCGGTCACGCGCAGTTGCTCGCCGCGAAACTCTTCAATATTGAGGTTGAGCGGCAGATGGACATCGGTCATTTCCGGTAGCACCGGCTTTGAGAACAGATCTTTTAGCGTTTCACCGAGCGGTTTTTCATCCGGCTGCGGGTTTTGAATCTTCGGTTCAACGACCTCTTCCTGCGCCACTTCCGCCACTTTAGGCAGGGCAATCAGCAGGCCCTGTAATGACGTTGGCTTCAGGGTCAGCGTTTTTTCCTGCCAGTTCAGGCCGGAGGTAAAATCGAGCACTGAAACCGTGGTGTCATCGATTTTGATATTGATGTTGTTGAGCGCCACGCGTGAAAGCGTAATCGGATAAGGTGTGGAAAGGTTAAGCGGGCCACTATCCTCTTCCTCAACCGGTGCTGAAGGCGGCATCTTTTTGCTGTCGATCGCCACGTTGATATTTTTCAGCGACAGATCGTTGACGCACAGGCTGCTATCCCAAAGACACTCCAGCCCGACGGCCAGATGCACTTCGCCGGCATTCACCGCCACGCCAGGCTGGTCATAACGAATATTTTTGAGCGATAAATCCCGCCAGCCGCCGGTGACCTGACCAATTTCCAGCCCCGGAACCCAGCGATTAGCTCCTTTGAAGATCAGGTGCAGGCCCGAGGTGGTGCCGACAAGAAACGCCACCGTGCCTAACAACAGCAGGATAAAAATCAGCACGCCGAGGCTTATCTTCTTCCATAAACTCATAATTCAGGCCCCAGACCGATGTAAAACTGTAAACCATGTTCATCTTTGTCGCCGACAGGAACGGCAAAGTCGAGCTTGATGGGACCGACCGGCGATTGCCAGCGTACGCCGACCCCGGCGCCGGTTTTGAAATCGCTTTTGCGGATATCGCTGACCGCTTCGCCGCTATCGACAAACATCGCGCCCCACCATTTCCCGGTCACGTTGTACTGGTATTCCAGCGAGCCAGTTGCCAGCTTCGAGGCCCCTTTCAGCTTACCGTCGCTGCCTTCAGGCGAAATAGATTTGTATTTATAGCCGCGAATACTGCGATCGCCCCCGGCGAAGAAACGCAGATCCGGCGGCACTTTGTCGAAGTCCCCGGTTTCAATCCAGCCGAGGTTACCGCGCATCACAAAGCGATGCTTGTCGTACAGCGTGCGGATCCAGACGTTTTGCGCCTGGAAGACGGAGAAATCAACGTCTGAGCCCCAGGCCGTATTGGAGTAATCAATGGAATAACGCTGTGAATCGCCCCAGACGGGCATCAGACCGCCGCGCGAACGTGTCCGGCTAATCATCACGCCCGGATAGAGCAGCATGGTGGTATTGGTGACGTTACCCTGCGTAAAGTGGTCGAGGCTCCAGCGCAGGTTAATCGCGCGCTGCCAGCCACTGGAGAGATCCCAGTAGCGGGAAACCGCAAGCGTCGTGGAGTCCTGCTCGGTGTCGTTTAAATCGGTACGCTTAAAGCCGCCCTGCACCAGGTAATACTGCTCCAGCGGGTTCTTTAACAGCGGCATTTTATAGCTAAAATCAAGGACCTGCTCTGGCGCAGAGATGCTGGCGCTGGTGGTCAGGCTGTGGCCATAGGAGTTCATCCACGGCTTTTTCCACGAGGTCTTTACCCGTGGCCCGACGTCAGTGGAATAACCAACCCCGGTTTCGATAGTGTTTTCGGTGCGCGGCGAGACCACGCCTTTTAGCGGCAGCACTTTGGTTTTGCGGGCTTTATCAAATTCCGGCGCGACAACCACAGAATTAAACCATCCGGTCGCCGACAGACGACGGTTCAATTCCCCCAGATCTTTCGACTCGTACTCTTCACCTTCTTTAAATGGCACCAGGTTTTGCAGGTACTCATCACGAATTTGCGAGCCTTCAAAGGTGACATGCCCAAAGCGATAGCGTTCGCCGCTGTTGTAATCGATATCCCAGAACGCCTGACGGCGCTCAAGCGCTATTCCAAGCTGACTTTTATTAAATTCACTGTCGAAATAACCTTTGCGCAGCGCCACGCTGGTGAGGGATTTTTTGAAGTTGTCATAGTCTCCCTGATTCAGCACGGTGCCGATTGCCGGGCGCGTTTTCAGCAGATCCAGGTAATCTTTATCCGTACGCGCGCCACCGCGCAGAATCACTTCGGTGCCGCCAATCAGCACCGGCTCGCCGGGGGTTACTTTGGCAATCAGCACCTGGCGTCCTTTCGCCGGTGGCGGGCGCAGCTCAAAATCGATGGTCGGCTCAAAGTAGCCCAGCGCTTTTAGCCCTTCGCGGATGGCATCATCAACGCGCGCACGAAAGCGTCGGTCTGGCGTGACTTCATCACTTTGAATCGTGGACAGCTGCGCACGGACGTTTTTCTCCAGCGGTCCTGATAATCCTTCGACCTGTAAGCGAACATTCGCGGCGGCGGCGGAGCCACTTAAGCACAGTAATCCCACCCAACATAACTGACGGATATGTGGCACATTTTCTCCTGAATATCCTTTTTTCCCACCCCTGGAAAAAAATACTATGCCGTTCCTCGGCTTAACAAAAAATCAACAATAAGAGTTGAAAAACAGACGGCAACCCAAATATTTCTTATGTTTAACTCTAGACGTATTCATGCCGTTTATTGTGGGCAAAGACGCGTCTCGTTACAACCTTAACCCAAATGACTGATTTCGGGAGAACGGCCATGAGTTTATTTGATAGAAAGCATCTCGTTACTCAAGCAGATGCGCTACCTGGACGCAACACCCCGATGCCAGTGGCAACGCTGCATGCGGTTAACCAACATTCGATGACCAACGTGCCCGACGGTATGGAAATCGCCCTTTTCGCCATGGGATGTTTCTGGGGCGTGGAGCGTTTATTCTGGTCATTACCCGGCGTGTACAGCACCGCAGCCGGATACACCGGCGGCTATACCCCTAACCCGACCTATCGGGAAGTTTGCTCTGGCGATACCGGGCATGCCGAGGCGGTACGCGTCGTCTATGACCCGCATGTTATCAGCTACGAGCAACTGCTGCAGGTGTTCTGGGAAAATCACGACCCGGCGCAAGGTATGCGCCAGGGGAACGACCAGGGTACGCAGTATCGTTCCGCTATTTATCCCTTAACGCCAGAGCAAACCGCCGCAGCACAGGCCAGCCTTGAGCGTTTTCAGGCGGCGATGACTGCCGCTGGCGACGAGCGGACCATTACAACGGAAATCAGTACGGCAACCCCGTTCTATTATGCCGAAGACGATCACCAACAATATCTGCACAAAAACCCTTATGGATACTGTGGAATTGGCGGGATTGGCGTGTGTTTGCCACCACAAGGTTAAATTTCCCCCTCTGGCGACGTTACAGTACCTTACGCTATACTAGCTTCTGAATTTACCGGCTCACTTCCACGAGCCGGTTTTCAATGTGTATTTCACACGGATTTATCAACTTCTCCCTTCCGAGGATCTGACCCGAACGGTCGGATAAGATATGTTAAACAGTATTTTAGTCATTCTCTGCCTGATCGCCGTGAGTGCGTTTTTCTCGATATCCGAGATCTCGCTTGCCGCATCACGCAAAATCAAACTTAAACTGCTTGCCGATGAAGGCAATGTAAACGCACAGCGTGTTTTGAAGATGCAGGAAAACCCCGGCATGTTTTTTACCGTGGTGCAGATTGGCCTTAACGCGGTCGCCATTCTCGGCGGTATCGTTGGTGATGCGGCCTTTTCCCCGGCGTTTTACAGTCTGTTCTCAAAGTACTTCGCTCCAGAGCTGTCCGAACAGTTAAGTTTTATTCTGTCCTTCTCACTGGTTACTGGCCTGTTCATCCTGTTCGCGGATTTAACCCCGAAACGCATCGGTATGATTGCGCCAGAAGCTGTGGCTTTGCGTATCATCAACCCGATGCGCTTCTGTCTGCTGGTCTTCCGCCCGCTGGTGTGGTTCTTTAACGGTCTGGCAAATAACATTTTCCGCCTGTTTAAAATCCCCATGGTGCGTAAAGATGACATCACGTCAGACGACATTTACGCCGTGGTCGAAGCCGGTGCGCTGGCGGGTGTTCTGCGCAAGCAGGAACATGAGCTGATTGAAAATGTGTTCGAACTGGAATCCCGTACCGTACCGTCTTCAATGACGTCGCGCGAGAACATTATCTGGTTCGATCTTCACGAAGACGAGCAGAGCCTGAAGAACAAAGTGGCGGAACACCCGCACTCCAAATTCCTGGTGTGTAACGAAGATATCGACCACATCATTGGCTATGTCGATTCAAAGGATCTCCTCAACCGCGTGCTGGCCAACCAGAGCATGGCGCTGAACAGCGGCGTGCAGATCCGCAATACGCTGATTGTCCCGGATACGCTGACGCTCTCTGAAGCGCTGGAAAGCTTCAAAACCGCAGGCGAAGATTTTGCCGTCATCATGAACGAGTATGCATTGGTGGTGGGGATTATCACGCTCAACGATGTGATGACCACGCTGATGGGCGATTTAGTTGGTCAGGGCCTGGAAGAGCAGATCGTGGCGCGTGATGAAAACTCATGGTTAGTCGACGGCGGTACGCCGATTGATGACGTCATGCGCGTCCTGGATATCGACGAATTCCCGCAGTCCGGCAACTATGAGACCATCGGCGGCTTTATGATGTTCATGTTGCGTAAAATCCCGAAACGCACCGACTCGGTGAAATATTCAGGCTACAAATTTGAAGTGGTGGATATCGATAATTATAAGATCGATCAACTGCTGGTGACGCGTCTGGACAGTAAACCTACCGTTCTGGTCCCAAAACTGCCGGATGCGAAGGAAGAGGCGAAGGCGTCATAGCGCCTTGCAGAAACATCAACGGCTCCAGTCCTGGAGCCGTTTTTTTAACTACCGCATAGCACTTTGATCAAGCCATCTCAGTTTGCAGACGCAAGACCTGACGGTTAACTTCGGACATCACCGAAAAATGCAGCTTGTCCTTCACTTTTGGGATAAGAATCTTACCCTTATCAAATTCAAAAGCGCCTACGTCCTTGATATATAACCGTCCACGAAACAGGATCTTCACGTACTTCGCCACCTGCAGCGGGTTGTATCGTTGGAAAATTTTCATTGTTGTCTCCTGCTGAGCATTACGCCTTTGCGGTACCACAATCGGTCCGACAATCCTCAGGCGCAAATTTTAATGCCCTATGACTATAGACTATCTCGTTGATGTTTCCAGCGTGTATAAGTTTATTTACCTTCAAGTTACAATTATTCAGAATTATCTTTTCAACGCTTCGCTGTCTTCAGTATAAGCCTTCGATTTTCGCAGGATTTGTGCGCCCGTCCGCAAACTGGCATCGCGCTTGCGGGAAAAAGCATCAATCGCACATATGATTAAATTCCAGACCCAAGTGGTCGGATCACCTGCAAAATAAAGAAAGAAGGAAAACCTATGACCTTACGAAAACTGCTGGCGCTGTCGTGCCTGCTGCTGCCGATGATTGCCTCCGCCCATAAGTTTGAGACTAACCAGCGCGTACCACCGGTGGGGATCGCCGATCGCGGCGAACTGATTCTTGATAACGATAAGTTTAGCTACAAAAGCTGGAATAGCGCGCAACTGCCCGGCAAAGTACGGATTGTGCAACACATCGCCGGACGCACCTCCGCTAAAGAGAAAAACGCGAACCTGATTGAAGCTATCAAAGCGGCGAACCTGCCGCACGACAAATACCAGACCACCACTATCGTCAACACGGATGACGCCATTCCCGGCTCCGGTATGTTTGTGCGCAGCAGTCTGGAGAGCAACAAGAAGCTCTATCCATGGTCACAATTTATTGTCGACAGCAACGGCATTGCGCGTAAAGCCTGGCAACTGGATGAAGAAAGCTCCGCTATTGCGGTACTCGATAAGGACGGACGCGTACAGTGGGCAAAAGATGGTGCATTAACGCAGGAAGAGGTGCAGCAGGTGATTGCCCTGCTGCATAAATTGCTCAGTAAATAGAGACCCGAAAGCCGGGGTTGAGGAACGATTCACGTGGGGTGTAGTCCAGCGGTTTCCCCTGCCAGTCGTGAACGTGCGCTCCGGCTGCGGCGGCAACGGCGTGGCCAGCGGCGGTGTCCCAGACGTTAGTTGGTCCAAAACGCGGATACAGCTGCGCGTGCCCTTCCGCCACCAGGCAGAATTTCAGCGACGAGCCAATCGACGTGGTCTGGTGTTCGCCCAGTTGTTGCAGATACTCTTTTAACTCATTGTCGGCATGCGAGCGGCTAATCACCACCAGCGGTGGACGCGCGTCACGTACCAGGATCTGTTTGCGCACACCGCACTCTTCTTTCCACGCTTTACCTTCTGCCGCGCTGTACATGACCTTCATTACTGGCGCGTAAACCACGCCAAGCACCGGCTTTCCCTGTTCAATCAGCGCAATATTGACGGTAAATTCACCGTTACGTTTAATAAACTCTTTGGTACCGTCCAGCGGGTCCACCAGCCAGTAGCGCTGCCAGTGCTGGCGAACATCCCAGCCAGGAGGAGCTTCTTCAGACAGAACCGGAATATCCGGCGTCAACGCCTGTAATCCTTCGAGGATCACCGTGTGCGCAGCGATATCCGCCGCCGTGACCGGAGAATCATCCTGCTTGCTGGTAATCTCCATCGGTTTGATTCCATCGTAGACCTGCATAATGGCATCGCCCGCGTTCCGTGCAAGCTGGCATACATGTTCTAACATTCTCCACCTCGTTTGTCAGTGGTGTTAACTCGTTGTTTTACTTATACCCGATCGTCAGGGGATCCGCCAACTGTGATAGCGTCTGCGGTTTTAAACGCTATATTCATGTCATGATTCACAGTTCTGTAAGCAAGAAGATTTATATACATTTTCTTTTGTGGCTTAGATCTTAAAAGGATGCCCCTGATGATTAAGTTTAGTGCAACGCTTCTGGCAACGCTGATTGCAGCCAGCGTGAATGCCGCGACCGTCGATCTGCGAATAATGGAAACCACTGATTTACATAGCAATATGATGGATTTCGATTATTACAAAGACACGCCGACTGAAAAATTTGGCCTGGTGCGCACGGCAAGTCTGATCAACGCCGCGCGTGGTGAAGTCAAAAACAGCGTGCTGGTTGATAACGGCGATCTGATTCAGGGCAGCCCGCTCGGGGATTACATGGCGGCCAAAGGGCTGAAAGCGGGCGAAACTCACCCGGTATATAAGGCGCTCAATACGCTGGATTACGCGGTGGGTAACCTCGGCAACCATGAATTCAACTACGGTCTGGCGTATTTGCATAACGCGCTGGCCGGAGCGAAGTTCCCCTACGTTAACGCCAATATCATCGATGTTAAGACCAAAAAGCCGCTATTTACGCCTTATTTGATCAAAGAAACTGAAGTGGTCGACCAGCAAGGTAACAAGCAGACGCTGAAGATTGGCTATATCGGCTTTGTGCCACCACAAATCATGACCTGGGATAAAGCTAACCTTAGCGGCAAAGTGACGGTAAATGACATCACCGAAACCGCGCGTAAGTATGTGCCGGAAATGCGGAAAAAAGGCGCTGATGTCGTGGTGGTGATTGCTCACTCCGGCCTTTCTGCCGACCCGTATCAGACGATGGCGGAAAACTCCGTTTATTATCTCAGTGAAGTACCGGGTGTGGATGCCATTATGTTTGGTCATGCTCACGCCGTTTTCCCGGGTAAAGATTTTGCCAATATTAAAGGCGCGGATATCGCGAAAGGCACGCTCAATGGCGTACCGGCGGTGATGCCGGGCATGTGGGGCGATCATCTGGGCGTCGTGGATTTGGTACTGAATAACGACAGCGGTAAATGGCAGGTCAGCCAGGCGAAAGCAGAGGCACGCCCCATTTATGACGCCGCGGCGAAAAAATCACTGGCCGGTGAAGACAAAAAAATCGTAGAGATCCTGAAAGCCGATCACGACGCCACTCGTGAATTCGTCAGCAAACCGATCGGTAAATCCGCCGACAATATGTACAGCTACCTGGCGCTGGTTCAGGATGATCCGACCGTGCAGGTAGTGAATAACGCCCAGAAAGCCTATGTGGAACATTTTATTCAGGGCGATCCCGACCTGGCAAAATTGCCGGTACTTTCCGCGGCCGCGCCGTTTAAGGTCGGTGGACGTAAGAACGATCCGGCCAGCTTTGTCGAAGTCGAAAAAGGCCAGTTAACCTTCCGTAATGCCGCTGATTTGTATCTCTATCCCAATACCCTGGTGGTCGTGAAAGCCAGCGGCAAAGAGGTGAAAGAGTGGCTGGAATGTTCCGCCGGGCAGTTTAATCAAATTGATATTCACAGCAGCAAGCCGCAGTCGCTGATCAACTGGGATGGGTTCCGTACTTATAACTTTGACGTGATCGACGGCGTGAATTATCAGATTGATGTTTCACAGCCCGCCCGCTACGACGGCGAGTGCCAGACCATCAACCCAAAAGCAGAGCGGATTAAGAATCTGACCTTTAACGGTAAGCCTGTCGATCCTAACGCCACCTTCCTCGTCGCGACCAACAACTATCGCGCCTATGGCGGTAAGTTTGCCGGAACCGGAGACAACCACATCGCGTTTGCGTCACCAGATGAAAACCGCTCGGTGCTGGCCGCATGGATTGGTGCTGAGACGAAGCGTGCCGGTGAAATTCATCCGGCGGCAGATAACAACTGGCGTCTGGCGCCGATTCACAGTGATACGCCACTGGATATTCGTTTTGAAACGTCACCGTCTGAGAAAGCCGCAGCGTTTATCAAAGAGAAAGGACAATACCCGCTGAAAAAAGTCGCTACCGATGATATCGGCTTTGCGATTTATCAGTTGGATTTGAGTAAGTAACTCTCGTGCCGGATGCGACGCACTAACGTCTTATCCGGCCTACAAAACACACTGCCAACCTATCACGCAACCCGCTCTTCCCGTTGCGCCAAAACCTGCGGCAAATTCAGTTCTATCCAGTCCGCCAGCGCGGCGACTTTATCGCTCACCTGCTCACCCAACGGCGTCAGGCTATATTCCACGTGCGGCGGCACCACCGGATAGGACACTCGATTGATAAATCCGTCCTGCTCCAGTGCCTGCAGGGATTGCGCCAGCATTTTTTCACTGACGCCGCCCATCTTCCGGCGCAAATCGCTAAAGCGGTGCGTACCATCGCGCAGCGCCACCAGAATTAACACGCCCCAGCGGCTGGTGACGTGTTTTAACACCTCGCGGGAGGGACACTGTTCGGCAAACAAATTGCCATCGCGTAATTGCTGGGAGAGGGTCGACGCTGTCATTTTCATACTAACCTTTTTGTGCGTACTTACTAAAAGTAAGTTTAAGTGTTAGCGTGATTAAACACAAGACCAATACCAAGGAGTTACCCCATGATCGCAATTACCGGCGCCACCGGCCAACTGGGCCAACACGTTATTGAATCGCTACTGAAAACCGTTCCTGCCAGCCAGATTGTGGCTATCGTGCGTAACCCCGCTAAAGCGACGGCGCTTAGCCAGCAGGGCATTACCGTTCGCCAGGCGGATTACAGCGACGAAGCCGCGTTTTCGACTGCCTTACAGGGTATCGACAAGCTACTGCTGATCTCCTCCAGCGAAGTGGGACAACGTGCCCCACAGCATCGCAACGTGATTAATGCAGCAAAGGCTGCCCACGTGAAATTTATCGCCTACACCAGCCTGCTGCACGCCGACACCTCCCCGCTGGGGCTGGCCGATGAACACGTCGCCACCGAGAAGATGCTGGCTGAATCCGGTATCGCTTATGCGCTACTGCGCAACGGCTGGTACACCGAAAACTATCTCGCCAGCGCGCCAGCTGCACTGGAACACGGCGTCTTTATCGGGGCGGCGGGAGAAGGCAAAATCGCCTCGGCAACCCGCGCCGACTATGCCGCTGCCGCCGCGCGCGTCATCAGTGAAGAGGGGCACGCCGGTAAAACCTACGAACTGGCGGGCGATGCAGGCTGGACCCTGAGCCAGTTGGCTGCCGAGCTGGCAAAGCAGAGCGGTAAAAAAGTGGTGTATCAGAACCTGAGCGAAGCTGATTTTGCCGCAGCGCTGAAAGGCTTTGGTCTGCCTGCCGGGCTGGCGGAGATGCTGGCTGATTCTGACGTTGGCGCCTCTAAAGGCGGTCTGTTCGATGACAGCCATACGTTGAGCAAACTGATTGGCCGCCCAACCACATCATTGGCTGACAGCGTCAAAAGCATCGTATAAGTGTTAAAAATTAGTTAATTGTGGTGGCATCCCCGCGCATCCTCTCTGATAATGACAGGATGATGCGTGGGGAGAGAAAACGTGCAAGGTGTACCTGAGCAGTTTATTGATGAGAAAGACAGCGCCCGCTTTCGCCATCTGGCGCAGGTGCCGGGCGTTGAGCTGTATCATGCGCACATCTCACGTTACGCCTTTGAACCACATACCCATGAAGCGTTTGGCATTGGCGCGATAGAAGCCGGAGCCGAACGTTTTCGCTATCGCGGTACGCAGTACGTCGCGCCCGCCCATTCTGTCGTCACCATGAATCCCGATGAGTTGCATACCGGCGAAGCCGAAACCGCCGATGGCTGGCGCTATCGGATGATCTATCTTGAGCCCGATCTTCTGGAAGAGGTCACCGGGATCCGCCACTGGTGGTTTCATGACGTAACGCGTCACGATCCGCTGCGCTCGCGCCAGATCTGCTCACTGATCCACGGCCTGTGGAACACAGAGGATGCGCTGGCGCAAAAAGGGTTATTGCTCGATCTGATCGACACCTTCCAGCCGCTGGCCCGCCATGCGCCAACATCTACAGAGGGGGCGCATCGCTTTGAGCGGGTACGCGAGTATCTGCATGATAATTACATGCACCCGATAACGCTCGACGAACTGGCGCGGGTTGCCTCACTGAGTCCCTGGCATTTTCAACGCCAGTTTAAATCTCATTTCCACGTTACGCCGCACCAAATGCTGATGGCCATTCGCCTGTGGCGAGCCAAAGGTTTTCTCACTCACGGAATGCCCGCCGCAGAGGTCGCCGCCGCAACCGGTTTGACCGACCAGTCGCATCTCACCCGCGCATTTACTCATCGTTACGGCATTACGCCGGTACGTTATCAGAAGCAGGTTTATTCGCGCTAATGCGCAATCTCATACAATACGGCTGCACTCTCCCTGCCTACACTCAACGCAATGTTTAATGATGTGGATGTTAACAATGATTAGCGGCGTGCTGTACGCCCTGCTGGCAGGGCTGATGTGGGGATTAATTTTTGTCGGGCCGCTGATCGTGCCGGAATACCCGGCAGTATTACAGTCGATGGGACGCTATCTGGCGCTGGGGCTGATCGCCGTGCCGATCGCCTGGCTGGGACGCGCGCGTCTGCGCCAACTGACGGGTAAAGACTGGATAACGGCGCTGGCGCTAACGATGATGGGTAACCTGATTTATTACGTTTGCCTGGCCAGCGCCATCCAGCGTACCGGCGCGCCAGTATCAACGATGATTATTGGTACATTACCGGTGGTGATCCCGGTCTTCGCCAACCTGCTCTATAGCCAGCGTGACGGTAAATTATCCTGGTGGCGTCTGTCACCTGCGCTGATATTAATTGCTATTGGCCTGCTGTGCGTGAATATCTCGGAGCTGAACCAGGGATTACCCGATTTCAGCGGCTGGCGTTATGGCTCTGGTATCGTGCTGGCGCTTGTCTCAGTGGTGTGCTGGGCGTGGTATGCACTGCGTAATGCCCGCTGGCTGCGCGAGAATCCAGATAAGCATCCGATGATGTGGGCGACAGCTCAGGCGCTGGTGACGCTGCCCGTTTCTCTGCTGGGGTACATTGCAGCATGTCTGTGGCTGCATGGGCAAACGCCAGGTTTCGCCCTGCCCTTCGGCCCGCGTCCGGATGTGTTTATCGGCCTGATGATAGCCATTGCGGTATTGTGTTCGTGGGTGGGCGCGCTGTGCTGGAACGTCGCCAGCCAGAAGCTGCCGACGGTGATCCTCGGCCCGCTGATTGTCTTCGAAACGCTGGCTGGCCTGCTGTATACCTTTATGCTGCGCCAGGCTTTTCCGCCGCTGCTGACGCTAAGCGGTATTGCGCTGCTGGTAATAGGCGTGGTAATTGCGGTGCGGTCAAAACCGCAGAAACCGGCGGTAGTGCCGGTTTCAGGGGATGCCTGATGGCGCTGCGCTTATCAGGCCTACAAGGACTGTACGATCTCATGTAGGCCGGATAAGGCGTTTACGCCGCCATCCGGCGCGACACTTTAAATACCGCCACGGTCTGGTTCAGTCGTGCTGCCTGCTCTTCAAGCGCGGCGGCAGCGGAAGCGGACTCCTCCACCAGCGAAGCATTTTGCTGCGTCACGCGATCCATCTCGGCAACGGCCTGACCTACCTGATCGATACCCCGGCTCTGTTCATCAGAAGCCGAGGCAATTTCGCCCATAATGTCGGTCACGCGGGTCACGGCGCTGACAATCTCCGCCATCGTTTCGCCTGCTTCATGCACCAGCGCCGTACCGGCATTGACCCGATTGCCCGAGTCATCAATCAGCGCCTTAATCTCTTTTGCCGCCTGAGCGCTACGCTGCGCCAGAGTACGAACTTCGCCAGCGACCACGGCAAAACCACGGCCCTGTTCGCCCGCACGCGCCGCTTCTACCGCCGCGTTCAGCGCCAGAATATTGGTCTGGAAGGCAATACCGTCGATAACAGAGGTAATTTGCGCGATTTTGCTGGAACTGGTGGCGATTTCGTCCATCGTACGCACTACGCCATCAACCACGGTTCCACCTTTCAGCGCCGTCTGTGAGGCGTTTTTTGCCAGACTGGTCGCCTGACGCGCGTTATCCGCGTTCTGCTTCACGGTGGCGGTGAGTTGTTCCATGCTGGCAGCGGTCTCTTCCAGAGAGGCAGCCTGCTGCTCGGTACGTGAAGAGAGATCGTTACTGCCTGCGGCAATTTCACCCGCGCCGGTGTAGATAGTGTCAGCCCCGTCACGCACCACGCTGACCGTATTCGCCAGCGCCTGCTGCATGTCACGCACATTACTTGCCAGCAGCGCCATTTCATTGCTGCCATCGGCGTTGATGCTATGCGTCAGGTCACCCGCAGCGATGTGGCGAATATGTCCCATCACCTCGTGGAGCGGCTTGAGCAACACGCGCTGCATCGCCAGCCAGCTGGCGACAATCACAGTGACGACAGTCAACATCACGGCAGACAACAGCCAGATTATCTTGCGGTAATCACTCTCATTGTCCTGCACGCCGGCAGTGGCCAGCGCCGTTTGCGCGGCACGCCATTCCCGATATACTTCCTGCATGGCCGTCTGCTTCTGCTCAGCATTCTGCTTGAACATCTCTTCCAGCTTACCTTCAGCCAGCAGCGCGTTCATTTTAGCCAGCGTCGCAGAATAGATGCCGTACTGTTCTTCCAGCCGATCGGCCAGACGCTCATCCAGCCCCGGCGTTTCTGGCAGGGCGTAGTATTTATCGTAATGCTCTTTCGACTCGGCCAGCAGACGATTTGCCGTGTTCACCAGTTCTTTCAACTGACCACCGTTGATCTCGCTGGCCATCGTTCCCTGTAAACGCAGCATCCCCCGGTTGAGCGTGACGCGAGCCTGGTTCAGGCTAATCCACGCATCGGTAAATTCAGCCACGTTCTGACTGGAAAGCTGAGAGACATTAAAGTTCTGTTTATCGTTATTGAGTGCGCCAATAAAGACGCCTGCGGAGATGAGCTGCATTGCGCCCAGCGCGAGTAACACGGTGATAAGTAAGGTTATCACTTTGATTCGTTTGAACATCTGTTGCCTTTTATTATGCAGGTATTGTCTGAGGTCTAACTATCGGCAGCGGCGTGCGCTTATTTAATTCTCTGGCGCAGCTTTTTTCGCCATTTCTCCCCTTTTCAATAAGATTCAGCACCTTAACGAAATAAGAAATTTTCGTGACGCTCATCACAAAACACCCCACCCCGAAAGGGTTATAGCCTTCCTTATAAGTTGCATTTAAAATACATCTTATATTATTGAGAATGAGGTAACGGCAATGTCTTATCGCGATCAACCTTTAGGTGAACTGGCGCTCTCTATTCCTCGCGCTTCGGCCCTGTTTCGTAAATACGATATGGATTACTGCTGCGGCGGTAAGCAAACGCTGGCACGCGCTGCCGCGCGTAAAGAGCTGGATTTAGACGCTATCGAGGCGCAGCTCGCGCAACTGGCTGAACAGCCGTTGGAGAAAGACTGGCGTACCGTGGCGCTGGCTGAAATCATCGACCATATCATTGTGCGTTATCACGACAGACATCGCGAACAGTTGCCGGAACTGATCCTGCAGGCCACGAAAGTTGAACGCGTCCACGCAGACAAACCGAACGTACCGCGCGGTCTGGCGAAGAACCTGAGCATGCTGCATGAAGAGCTGTCCAGCCACATGATGAAGGAAGAGCAGATCCTGTTCCCGATGATTAAACAGGGCATGGGTAGCCAGGCGATGGGACCAATCAGCGTGATGGAAAGCGAGCATGACGATGCCGGTGAACTGGTCGAAGTGATCAAACACATCACCCATAATGTGACGCCGCCGCCAGAAGCCTGCACCACCTGGAAAGCCATGTATAACGGCATTAACGAGATGATCGACGACCTGATGGAACACATCAGTCTGGAAAATAATGTGTTGTTCCCGCGTGCCCTCGCAGGTGAATAAAAAAAGGCGCCCGAGAGCGCCTTCCTGAAGTCCGAATTCGGCCACTGCTTATGTGGCCTTTTTTGTGTCCGATATGGCTACGCCTAACGCACGCCTGCCATACGTTTCTTACCGATAAACAACCAGCCCAGACCCAGCGCGATGAACCACAGCGGCGTCACGATCAGCGCCTGGCGAGTATCCTCTTCCAGCGTCAGCAGTACCAGTACGAAAACAAAGAACGCCATACACACCCAGCACATCAGCTTACCGAGCGGCATCTTGTAGATTGATCTTTCATGCAGGTGCGGACGCTGCTTGCGGTACACCAGGTACGAGCAAAGAATGATGGTCCATACGAACATGAACAGAATCGCCGACACGGTGGTGATCATGGTGAACGCGCCAATCACGCTCGGATTCACATACAGCATCACCACGCCGCCCAACAGGCAGATACAGGAGAAGGTTAAACCTTTCGCCGGAACCGCGCGTTTAGACAGCTTGGCAAACGCTTTAGGCGCCACGCCTTCCTGCGCCAGACCAAACAGCATACGGCTGGTAGAGAACACGCCGCTGTTTGCGGAAGAGGCCGCAGAAGTTAGCACTACAAAGTTGATCAGGCTCGCCGCCGCGGGCAGACCGACCAGGACAAACAGTTCAACGAATGGGCTCTTGGATGGCACCACCGAGCTCCACGGCGTGACGGACATAATCACAATCAGCGCGAAAACGTAGAACATGATGATACGGATCGGGATCGAGTTAATGGCGCGCGGCAGAGATTTCTCCGGATCTTTGGTTTCCGCAGCGGTTGTCCCCACCAGCTCAATGCCCACAAACGCGAACACCGCAATCTGGAAGCCGGCAAAGAAGCCGCTCAGCCCTTTCGGGAACCAGCCACCGTCATTCCACAGATGCGTGAACGATGCCTGAACGCCAGTTGGCGACTGGAAGTGCGTCAGCACCATCACCAGGCCGACGACAATCAGACCGATAATGGCAACGATTTTGATCATCGCAAACCAGAACTCCATCTCACCGAACATTTTTACCGTGGCGAGGTTAAGGCTCAGCAGCAGCACGATCACCGCCAGCGAGGCGACCCAGTCTGAGAGTTCAGGGAACCAGAATTGCGCATACGCCGTAATGGCGACAACGTCGGCCATCCCGGTAACAACCCAGCAGAACCAGTAAGTCCAACCGGTAAAATACCCGGCCCATGGCCCAAGCAGGTCGGAGGCAAAATCACTAAATGATTTGTACTCCAGATTCGAGAGCAGCAACTCTCCCATTGCCCGCATCACGAAAAACAGCATGAAACCGATGATCATATACACAAAGATGATCGACGGTCCGGCAAGACTAATAGTTTTACCGGAGCCCATAAACAGGCCGGTACCGATAGCGCCGCCAATGGCAATAAGTTGAATATGACGGTTTGTGAGATTGCGCCGTAGCGACTGTTCAGACGAAGCCTCTTCTGCGGCTTCGACTTTTACCTGATCTACCATGTTTTTTCTTCCTGTACCTGTCTGTGTTGTTCAGGCTCTACGGCCTTTAGTGTGTCTATGATACGACGATCCTGTTATCAGGACTCATCGATATTAGGTAAGAATTGGCGGGATGAATACTAAGATTTAGATATAATGTTAATTTAATGTTTAAAGTGAGTGTCATATCACTCTGATAGCGCGAATCAGCTCACAAAAATACACGCTGGTGAGGCATTTGCAAGATAAAATATCGACAACGGCGTAACTATAGCTTTTCACGCTATTTCTTTGCTCCCCCCGGCCTCGGGGGGAACAGAAGTCACTGCTTACAGAATCTCAAGCAGTTCAACGTCGAATACCAGCGTGCTGAACGGAGGAATGGACGCGCCAGCGCCACGCTCGCCGTAAGCCAGTTCCTGAGGAATAGTCAGTTCCCATTTGGAACCCACCGGCATCAGAGTCAGCGCTTCAATCCAGCCAGGGATGACGCCGTTAACCGGGAATTCAGCCGGTTCGCCACGTGCGACAGAACTGTCGAACACGGTACCGTCGATCAGTTTACCGGTGTAATGCACGCGAACGCGGTCGGTGCGTGCCGGGATAGCACCTTCGCCCTGGGTCAGAACACGGAACTGCAAACCGGATTCAGTGCTGTTCACACCCTCTTTCTCACGGTTTTCTTCCAGATATTTAACGCCATCAGCGGCCATAGCCTGGAAACGCTCGCGACGAACTGCATCAGCACGCTCGTGGATTTCACGCAGTGCGCGATGCACAACATCAACCGGCACTGCCGGATGCTTGCCTTCCAGCGCGTCAGCGATACCCGCTACCAGCGCTTCAGGCAACAGCCCTTCCAGACCGGATTCGCTCAGCTGCTGTCCTACCTGCAAACCAATGCCGTAGCTTGCTTGCGCTTCGATAGTGTCAAAAGTCGGGGTAGCCATCATATTTCCTTTCATCGGATGTAAAGTAGCGGGCAGCATATCAGCCATGCCGCATCCGGTAAAACTTTGTCTCGGGAACTGATGACAAATCGCGAGGAAAAAGAAACAATGACTATTGTCCGCATGAATGTCACGAAAGCGGGTACCCGAACAAGTATCATAGAGTTAGCGATCTATACTCTATGACTGAGGAACGAGACGCGGAGCAGGAGGAAAGCCATGCCCGGGCGCTTTGAATTAAAACCAACCCTGGCGAAAATCTGGCATGCACCGGACAATTTTCGCATTATGGACCCGCTGCCGCCGATGCACCGCCGCGGCATTATTGCTGCTGCTATCGTGCTGGTGATCGGTTTCCTGCTCCCTTCCAGCGACAACAGCGATGCACCAGTGGTCGCGCGTACTGCCCAGTTGGATTTGCAGTCGCAGTCACAGCCGCCGACGGAGGCCCAGCTTCAGGCACAACTGGTCGCCCCGCAAAACGACCCTGGCCAGGTCGCGCCGGTTGCGCCGGAACCCATCCAGGAAGGGGAACCAGACGCACAACCGCAGGCCCAGCAATCTCAGCCACAGACGCAACCTTTCCAGCCGGATAGTGGAATTGACCAGCAGTGGCGTTCCTACCGCGTAGATTCGGGTAAAACGCTGGCCCAGGTATTCCGTGACCACAATCTCCCGCCAACCGATGTGTACGCCATGGCGCAGGTAGAAGGGGCCGGGAAACCGCTGAGCAATTTGAAAGACGGACAGATGGTGCAGATCAGGCAGAATGCCAGTGGCGTAGTGACAGGGTTAACCATCGATACGGGTAATGGCCAGCAGGTCCTGTTTACCCGCCAGCCTAACGGCAGTTTTATTCGCGCCCGATAGCCAGCACACCTGATAAGCGCAGTGCCATCAGGCAGCAAGGTGAAGCGTTAGCGTTTCACCTTGTTCACCCACCAGATCCCCGAACAGACCAGCACCAACGCTACTGCATATTTCCATTCGAGAATATTTTCGCCGAGGAAAATGGCCGACAGTACCGCGCCTGAAACCGGGATCAGGAAGTTAAACGGCGCAATCATCCCCACGCGGTTGTGTTTAAGCAAAATACTCCACAAGGCAAATGCCACCGAAGAGAGCAACGTCAGGTAGCCCAGAATCGCCAACGAAGACGCGCCGTGTACGGTCAGCGTGCCACCAAAAGCGTAACCGCCGATCACCAGCGCCAGACCGCCACCGCCCAGTTGATACCCCGTCATTACCGTCGGGTCGACCGTCTGAGAAATGCGTTTGCCGTATAACGTAGCGGCGGAGAGAATAAAGGCAGCCATCACTACCGAGCCGTCCCCTAACAGGCTGAAGCTAAAATCCAGTCCGCTGTTAAAGTTCACCACCATCACGCCGAGAAAGCCCAGGATACAACCCAGCGCCTTGTTGTAGCTGAGTTCATCGTTCTGATAGATAAAATGCGCCAGCAGCACGCTGAAGAACGTGCCTGTCGCGTTCATGATGGACCCTTTCACCCCCGTGGTGAACGCCAGGCCAATATAAAAGAAAATATATTGCAGCGAAGTCTGCGTCAGCCCCAACAACGTGAGCTGACCATATTGACGCGGACTTAACCGGCCAATCGGTTTACGCTGCGCCACCGCCAGCAGGAGCAACAATAATCCCGCAAACAGGAAGCGATAGCCGGCAAAGACAATTTTCGAGGGAATGTCATCCGTGGCAATCTGGAAGATCTCGTATCCACTTTTGATCGCCGGGTAGGCGCTCCCCCACAGCAAGCAGCAGAATGCCGCGCTCAGATAGACAACATTTTTACGCGCAAACAGAGGTTGGTGCGTTGGTTCCATTCCATCACCACTTTGAAATAATGTTTTATTTTTATGATTATCCCGAAAAGGACAAAGAATAGCCAGAGAGAAAGACGGGGAACAGAAAAGCAAAACGCCGGCACTGGGCCGGCGCTTTTACGCGGTTAGCAGAATAAAAACTTATTCCGCAACTACGTTTACAGTCAGCTTAGCAAACACTTCGCTGTGAACCTGGAAGCTCACTTCGTGCTCGCCAGTGGTACGCAGAACGCCGTTCGGCAGACGAACTTCGCTCTTAGCTACTTCAACGCCAGCTGCAGTTACAGCGTCAGCGATGTCGCGAGTACCGATGGAACCGAACAGTTTACCTTCGTCGCCTGCTTTAGACGCGATGGTTACGGTTTCCAGTGCGTTGATTTTCTCAGCACGAGCTTCAGCAGCGGACAGAACGTCAGCCAGTTTAGCTTCCAGCTCAGCGCGACGCGCTTCGAAAAATTCAACGTTTTTCTTGGTAGCAGGAACAGCTTTACCCTGTGGTACCAGGAAGTTACGAGCATAGCCCGCTTTAACGTTAACCTGATCACCCAGGCTACCCAGGTTTGCTACTTTATCAAGCAGAATAACTTGCATTACCTTATCCTCTCAAAGTCGTATTAATGGACCGTGACCGATTACTGATGACGATCAGTGTACGGCAGCAGGGACAGGTAGCGAGCGCGTTTGATAGCGCGAGCCAGCTGACGCTGGTATTTTGCACGGGTACCGGTGATACGGCTTGGGACAATCTTACCGCTTTCGGTGATGTAGTTTTTCAGCGTAGCGATATCTTTATAGTCGATCTCTTGAACGCCTTCCGCGGTGAAACGGCAGAACTTGCGACGACGGAAATAACGTGCCATATGGCTAGTCTCCAGAATCTATCAATTCAATCTGCTCGGCATGCAGAACCATTTTGCTCAGGCCGTTCTTTGCCTTATGGCAAGAGATGAACCCCTGAACGGTTACTGCGCTACCGACCGTTATACTGTGAGTAATGGCCTGGTTTTCGTGTCCGCTAACAATAACGGGCATTTGGCACCACGCCTGCCGGTGAAACCCGGCTTCCTCCTGCACAGAACGATGCTCAAGCACGAACTGGCAATGAGGAATTCCTGATGGACTGACCTTTCGAAGGGGGGCCCTGCACACGGTGCCGGACAACGCCAGACGGTTGGTCATCAGAAATTACTCTTCAGAATCCCCAGCTTCAGCATCATCTGCGGTTTCGTTTGCGAAATCATCGCGACGCTCACGGCGCTCGTCTTTCGCTTTAACCATCGGAGATGCTTCGGTAACAGCGTGTTTTGTACGCATAACCATGCTGCGGATAACGGCATCGTTGAAGCGGAAGGTAGTTTCCAGCTCATCGATCACTTCCTGCGGCGCTTCAACGTTCATCAGAACGTAGTGAGCTTTGTGCAGTTTGTTGATCGGGTAAGCCAGCTGACGGCGGCCCCAGTCTTCCAGACGGTGGATCGTGCCTTCTGCGCCAGTGATGGCAGCAGTGTAGCGTTCGATCATACCCGGAACCTGTTCGCTCTGGTCAGGATGGACCATAAAAACGATTTCGTAATGACGCATCGAATTGCTCCTTACGGATTATTCAGCCTCCTGTCTGGGTCAGCCGAGGCCCATGGAGGCAAGGAACGTGTTAAAGGTCGGCTGAAAAATGACGCGTCATAATACTGGGGTCAGCCGGTAAACTCAAGGTGCTTGTACGATTATTTACCATGTCGCCATTAATACATATCCAGCAGCATTTTGACGCTAATGCAAATGGAGACAATGACAATCATCGGCCGGATAACTTTCTTTCCGCGCGTCAGTACCACCGTTGCGCCCAGGCGCGCGCCGAGCGATTGTCCGGCAAACATCACCAGCCCCAGCGACCAGATCATTTTGCCGCCGAAAATGAAGAACAAAATCGAGGCGATATTCGATGCAAGGTTAATAAAATTCGAGTGAATTTGTGCCTTATCGATGCTGTATCCCCACAACAGGATATAGCAGAGCGTATAAAAGGAACCCGCACCAGCGCCAAGAAATCCATCATAAAAGCCAATGCAGCCGCCGCAGATCAGAGAAAAGAAAAACAGGGATACCTGCGGCTTTCTTTTCGGTTCGCTGAGGTTGGGAGCGGAAATAAAGTAGATGGCGACGGCGATAATCAGTACCGGAAGCAGTTTTTTCAACACCTCCGGTTCAATGAACTGAATGAGCGTCGTGCCTAACGCTGAGCCGATAAAAGCAGACAGGAATACATACTTGTGCTCCTGCACGTTGATATGTCCCCGGCGTAAAAAGTAAATCCCGGAGGTTAGCGAACTGCCCAGCGCCTGAATTTTGTTGGTTGCCAGCGCATTCGCCGGGGGTAAACCAGAAATTAACAGTGCGCCAATAGAGAGAAACCCACCGCCGCCCGACACCACGTTAATAAAGCCAGCCACCAGTGCGACCATAAACATAATCACGAAGTAGCTGAAATCCATGAATGAAGTATCCATAAGTTTTTGCCTTATTATCATAAAGTTATATTAATTATACGGCTCACTATAAACAGGGTATCCATCCGTTTAAATTGACTATTTGGTATGAGCTTGTGCGCGAAATACAGGTATTTTTTAACGCAGCGGTATCTATCAGTTACCTGTAAATAAAAGAAAAGGCGGGTATGCGGTAATTTTTTGAACAACTGCATCAGAAATGGTCGCTAACGCCTGCGCCGGTAGCGGTTAAAATTACATCAGAAGCTCATCACTCACAGGAGAGAAGCAACCAGAGACCGCAGTCGAGGAGGTACATATGCGAGCCCGTGTTTTGACCCTTCTGGCTGTGCTTTTGCTCAGTGCAAATGCAACGGCAGCCATCCAAATTGACAATCATCAGGCCAGGAATATGGATGATGTGCAGAGCTTAGGCGTCATTTACATAAATCATAACTTCGCCACTGAAAGTGAAGCCACTCAGGCCCTGAATGAAGAGACCGATGCGCAAGGCGCAAACTACTACCACGTGATCCTCACCAGGGAACCCGGCAGTAACGGAAATATGCACGCCAGTGCGGATATTTATCGCTAGCACCAGAAACAACCAACGAGAACATTGCCACCGTTTGACTTGCCCCCCTCACCGGGGGCTTTTTTTTGCACATCCGGTAAATGAGAATTATTTTTCTTTGTATCTTATCCTGGTCATCATTTACTGATTAAATAAAGCATTACCGAACTGATACTCTGGGGCGAAACCATGTTTGCACGCTATGCGACGCTGAATCGCATACCAAAAGGCGTTTGGGTGCTGGGCGGCGTGAGTCTGCTTATGGATGTCTCCTCCGAAATGATCCATAGCCTGCTGCCGTTGTTTATGGCAACCACGCTGGGAGCCAGCGTCATTATCATTGGCCTGATTGAAGGATTAGCTGAAGCCACCGCGCTGATCATTAAGGTTTTTTCCGGCGTTCTCAGTGATTATCTGGGAAAACGCAAAGGGCTGGCGATGCTCGGTTATGGTTTGGGGGCACTGAGTAAGCCCCTGTTCGCGATGGCGGGCTCATCAGGCATGGTACTCAGCGCTCGCATGATTGATCGTGTGGGTAAAGGTATTCGCGGTGCCCCCAGGGATGCGTTAGTCGCGGATGTCACCCCGTCCGAGATCCGCGGCGCCGCCTATGGTCTGCGTCAGTCTTTGGATACCATTGGCGCATTTCTGGGCCCCCTGCTCGCCGTCGGGCTAATGCTGCTATGGAACAACGATTTTCACACTATCTTCTGGGTTGCCGTCATCCCTGGGGTACTCTCTATCGCCCTGCTATGGTTTGGCCTGAGTGAACCGAAAACCCCCGTCACTGATAAACGCACCAATCCGTTACGACGGGAAAACCTGAAAAAGTTGAGTGCAGCCTACTGGTGGGTCGTGGGACTGGGCGCGCTCTTCACGCTCGCCCGCTTTAGCGAAGCGTTTCTCGTGTTGCGCGCATATCAAATGGATATCCCGCTGTTTGCCATTCCGCTGGTAATGGTCGCCATGAATCTGGTCTACAGTCTGTCGGCTTATCCTTTTGGAAAAATGTCTGACAGCATGAACCACACCCGCATGTTACAGGCGGGACTGCTGGTCCTGATCGCGGCGGATATCACTCTGGCGCTGAGTCACCACTGGAGCACGTTACTGATAGGCGTGGGACTGTGGGGGATTCATATGGGCATGACGCAAGGGTTGCTGGCTGCCATGATTGCGCATACCGCGCCAGCAGAACTACGCGGTACGGCCTTCGGTATGTTTAATCTGATCAGTGGCATCGCCCTGCTGTTAGCCAGTACCGGCGCGGGCATTCTGTGGGAAACGTTGGGCGCAGCCTCGACGTTTTACGCTGGTGCTGCCATTTGTGCGATAGTTTTAGCAGGAATGCGTTTTACGCCAGCGGCTTACCAGCAACGCTGAAGATTGCCCCGAACAGATCGGTGACGCACATCCGCAGATGCACGTTGTCCGGGGCAAAGACGTTACTTCTGCCCGTAGTAGGCGTTTGGGCCGTGCTTACGCATGAAGTGTTTATTCATCAGATAACTGTCGATGGGGCTGAGGGTCGGATTAATGCCACGCGCAATCCATGCCATTTTTGCGACCTCTTCCATCACCACAGCGTTGTGTACCGCGTCGTGCGCATCTTTACCCCAGGCAAACGGACCATGCTGATACACCACCACGCCGGGCGTATGCAGAGGCTCCACGTTCCCCAGCGTTTCGATAATCACCTTGCCGGTATTCAGCTCATATTCGCCCTCAACCTCTGCTTCAGTTAACGCCCGCGTGCAGGGGATATCACCAAAGAAGTAATCCGCATGCGTCGTGCCGAGTGCCGGAATTGCCAGACCCGCCTGTGCCCATGCCGTCGCGTGGGTTGAGTGGGTATGCACCACGCCGCCAAGAGATAAATAGCGGCGATACAGCGCCAGATGGGTGGCGGTATCGGAAGAAGGACGATAGCGTCCTTCCACCACGTTGCCATACAGATCCACAACCACCATGTCATCCACTGTCATTGTTTGGTAGTCGACGCCGCTGGGCTTAATCACCACCAGCCCGCGTTCGCGGTCGATGGCGCTGACGTTACCCCAGGTAAACGTCACCAGCCCGTAACGCGGCAGATCCATGTTGGCCTCAAAAACCTGCTGTTTAAGTTTTTGCATTACACCGTCTCCACCAGACCTACGCTGGCCATCCGCGCTTTCACCCAATCGCGCGCCTTCGCCACTTCACGCGCCGGATCGTCCGTTGTTTCGCTCCACATCTCAATCAGGTATGGCCCGCAATACCCACTCTGTTTGAGCGTCGCAAAACAGCGTTCGAAATCGACAACACCTTCACCAAACGGCACATTTTTGAACACGCCGGGTCTGGTGTCCTTCACGTGAACGGCCACGATATGGCCTATTCCTGCCTGCAACTCCATCTGTACATCGTTATCCCACGCCGACAAATTGCCGATATCGGGATACAGCTGGAACCACGGATTATTGAGATAGTGGGCATAACCCAGCGCCTTACTGATCGAATTCATCAGCGGATAATCCATGATCTCCATCGCCAGCGTCACCTGCGCGCGACTTGCCATCTCAACGCTCTCTTTTAGCCCCTCGCGAAATCGACGACGCGTTTCGTTATTAGCCTGCTGGTAATAGACGTCGTAACCCGCCAGTTGAATCACGCGAATACCAATATCCTGCGCAAACTGAATGGCTTTCCGCATGATCGCCAGTCCCTGATCGCGCACCGCATCATCTTCGCTCCCCAGCGGGAAACGGCGGTGAGCGCTCAGGCACATAGAAGGTACACGTACTCCCGTTTCGGCGATGGCGGCCACCAGCGCCAGACGCTGCTCGCGGCTCCAGTCAAGGCGCGCGAGGCGGGCATCGGTTTCATCAACCGACATTTCGACAAAGTCAAAACCTAACTCTTTCGCCAGCCGCAAGCGATCCAGCCAGCATTCCCCTCCAGGGAGCGCTTTTTCATAAATACCGAGCGGGACCTGTTTCGACAGCATAGTCGCTCCTTAGCCCCACAACTGGGCGATGGAACGTTTGAACTGACGCGCCGCCTCAACCGGAGAAGCGGCATCACGAATGCTGCGGCCAGCGATAAAGACGTGAATCGGAATCCCCTGGAACAGCGGCAGATCCTCCAGCGCCAGACCGCCGGTGACGGTGACTTTAAAGCCCATATCAGACAGGCGTTTGATGGCACTGATATCCGCCTCTCCCCACGCCACTCCTGCGGCCTGCGCATCACGACTGCGATGATAGACAACCTGCCCGATACCCGCGTCACGCCACTCCTGAGCCTGTTCCCAGGTCCAGTAACCGGTCAGTTCAATCTGTACGTCGCCGTTAAATTCTTTCGCCACCTCGAGCGCACCTTTGGTGGTATTGATATCCGCACAGCAGATAACAGTGACCCAATCAGCGTTGGCCTCGAAACACATGCGAGAGAGAATTTTACCCGCATCGGCGATTTTGGCGTCCGCCAGCACAATTTTATGTGGGTAGAGCGCCTTCAGGTCACGTACGGCACGTACGCCCTCAGCAACACAAAGAATGGTGCCCACCTCAATGATATCGACCTCTTCGGCGATCAGACGCGTCGTTTCATACGCAGAAGACATTGATTGGTTATCCAGCGCAACCTGCAACATAGGTAATGACATTTCGGTATCCTTTTAAACAGCCGCCGCAGTGGCGTTATCAATTAAATCCAGCACTTCCTGCGCGGTGCGGCAGGCACGTAGACGGTCGAAATTGGCTTCATCGTCAAACAGATTCACGATCTGCATGATGCCCACTTCCTGATGCGTGTTTGCGTCGACCGCCGCCATCGTGATCAGAATATCCACCGGGTCGTTATCTTCGTGGTTAAACACCAACGGTGTTTTCAGCGTCACCAGCGCAAAGCCGGTCTTCTTAACGCCTTCTTCCGGGCGTCCGTGCGGCATCGCCAGTCCTGGCGCAATCACAAAGTACGGACCAAACTGTTCAACCCCATCAAGAATGGCCTGGTAGTAGCGCGGTTCAACCACGTCGGCCTTAACCAGCAGATCGACGCCCAGCTTTACCGCTTCCTGCCAGGTGTTGGCCTCAGCCTGTAGAAGGATGGCGTTATTGTCTGCCAGCGAATCACGTAATTTCATATGCCGTATCCTTACTTCACGTCCTGTGGGAAATGCGCTTTGATCACTTCCAGCAGTTTTGGTCCAAAATCGGCGGGCGACAGCATGTTGCGTACGCCAACAACATATTTATTGCCAGTTACGGTAATTTCACCGGCAATATGGGTAGAGGCGATGATGATATCCGCGCCGTTCAGTTCACTTTTGTACTCACCCACTGCGCAGCTGTTCACTGTATGGTCAATATTTGACTGGGTTAAAAACTGGTCCACTTTCATCTTCATGATCATGGAACTGCCCTGCCCATTGCCACACACAGCCAGAATACGTACGGTCATAATCGGAACTCCTTATTAAGCAGAGTGTTCTGCCAGTTGTTTTTCTGCGTCTTCCTCAGCGCGCAACGTGCGTCCTGCGAAAAACATATAAGCCAGTGCAATCAGAATAATGACGGCCATAAACGCGATGCCGATGGAGGCAAAGCCCTGCATCATCGGCGGCGCCAGAATTGACCAGTCCGCCATCCCCATCCACGCGCTCATACCGGTGAGTTTCACCGCCCAGACGCAGCCAAAGATTTCAATCATCCCCATCACCAGACAAATCTTGAGCGCCGCGCGCCAGCCGCCAAAGTGGTTCGCGAACACGCCAATGGTGGCGTTGGAGAAAAACATTGGGATAAAACCAGGAATAATCAGGATGGAAGAGCCGCAGCCCACGAGGATGCCGACCGCAATCAGTTGGCCGATGGTGCCCCACATGAAGCCCCACACCACCGCGTTGGGAGCAAAGCTGTATATCGCCGCACAGTCAATCGCCAATACCGCACCGGGAATCAGACGCTGCGAGATACCGTTGAACGCTTCTGAAAGTTCGGCGACGAACATACGTACGCCCTGGGTGATGATGAAGATCGCCACGGCAAACGAAAAACCGGTCTGCAGGATGTACACCGTCCAGTGCGTTTTCCCCGCCATCGCCTGAACCACATCAATGCCGAAAGAAAGCAGGATCGCCCCGAAGAAAATGGTCATGACAATCGCGGTCGAAACGATGTTGTCATGGAAGATATTCAGCCAGCCAGGCAGTTTGAGATCTTCTACGCTCTCCTCTTTTTTACCCAGATAAGGCGCGACCTTGTAGGCAATCCATGAAGCGAACTGCTGCTGGTGGCCGATGGAAAAACCGCAGCCGTCGGTCACTTCCTGCGTCGGCTTGTACATCATATTGGAGGTAATCCCCCAGTAGAGCGACACCAGCACCGCCGTGCAGATAATGGTGGTCCACATGGAATAGCCGAAGATATAGAAAGAGACCGCAATTAAGCCCGCCTGCTGGAACATGATGTGCCCGGTGAGCATGATGGTGCGAATGCCGGTAATACGTCGCAGCAAGACGTAACAAATGTTCAGCGCCAGCGCCAACAGCACGGCATAACCTACCCAGCTATAAGCGTCTCCCATACGTTCAATGGTTGCCATCATGGAGGCATACGTATCGGAAATCGCACCATTGATACCGTAAACCTCGGACATCTTCGCCACCACCGGTTTAAACGTGCTGGTCAGAATGCCCGATCCCGCCTGCAGCAGCATAAAACCGATAATCGTTTTGATCGTGCCTTTGATAATGACGCTGACGCTTTTGCGCAACAGGATGTAGCCGAGGCAGGTCACAATACCCAACAGCAACGGCGCGTTGGTCATGACCTGATTAAAAAAGACGGTAAAGATGTTGTAGAGGATCTCCATAACGATCTCCAGTAGACAAAGTTGCTGAACATTCATTACAGATGTTCAGGATGTTGTGCCCCCACTCTAATTTTCAAAAGTAATCACAACAAGATTGAATTTGATTAAATGTGATGGAGTACGCAAATAAATCTCTTACCCGAGCCAGGGTTTTATGGAACATTCATAGAGCAAAAAATAAAACTCATAAAAACAATAAAATACAAAAATAGATTGCTACAAAGCATCCCGTTACGTTGTGAGTAATAGATGCTTTACGACGGAATCAGAAAAATCCACGCATTGCCTTCTTGATAAATTGATGTCAGTATCAATCAAAATAAATCATAATTTGATTCAACTTGAACCAACATGAAGGTAAATGCGATGAGTAAAGTAAAAAGCATCACGCGCGAATCATGGATTCTGAGCACATTCCCGGAGTGGGGAAGCTGGCTGAATGAAGAGATCGAACAGGAACAGGTCGCACCTGGCACCTTTGCTATGTGGTGGCTTGGCTGTACCGGAATTTGGCTAAAGTCGGAAGGCGGGACTAACGTCTGCGTCGATTTCTGGTGCGGAACAGGTAAGCAAAGTCACGGTAATCCGCTGATGAAAACCGGTCACCAGATGCAACGCATGGCGGGCGTGAAGAAACTGCAGCCAAACCTGCGTACTACGCCGTTTGTACTTGATCCGTTTGCGATTCGCCAGATCGATGCGGTGCTGGCTACGCACGATCATAACGATCACATCGACGTTAATGTCGCGGCTGCGGTCATGCAGAACTGCGCGGACGACGTGCCGTTTATTGGGCCACAAACCTGTGTGGATCTGTGGGTCGGCTGGGGCGTGCCGAAAGATCGCTGCATCGTGGTAAAACCCGGCGATGTGGTTAAAGTGAAAGATATTGAAATTCATGCGCTTGATGCTTTTGATCGTACCGCGTTGATTACTCTTCCCGCCGATCAGAAAGCGGCGGGCGTGCTGCCGGACGGTATGGACGCGCGCGCCGTTAACTATCTGTTCAAAACACCGGGCGGCACGCTGTATCACAGCGGCGACTCACACTACTCCAACTATTATGCCAAACACGGCAATGAGCATCAGATTGACGTCGCGCTCGGATCCTATGGCGAAAACCCGCGTGGCATTACCGACAAGATGACCAGCTCCGACATGCTGCGTATGGCCGAAGCGTTGAATACAAAAGTCGTCATCCCCTTCCATCATGACATCTGGTCTAATTTCCAGGCCGATCCTCAGGAGATTCGTGTGCTGTGGGAGATGAAAAAAGATCGGCTGAAGTATGGCTTTAAGCCATTCATCTGGCAGGTAGGTGGCAAATTCACCTGGCCGCTGGATAAAGATAACTTTGAATATCACTATCCACGCGGCTTTGATGACTGTTTCACGATTGAACCGGATCTACCGTTTAAATCCTTCTTGTGATTCACACCAAATGCCGGGCATAACCCGGCATTTTTTCCCCATTTACTTTAGTATTTCCAGGCTATTTCAAATATCATCTTTTCAAATCAATTTGTATCGGAATAGCTCATGACTGAAGCACAAAGACATCAAATATTGCTGGATATGCTGGCGCAGTTGGGCTTTGTTACCGTTGAGAACGTAATTGAGCGCCTGGGAATTTCCCCCGCCACAGCCCGCCGGGATATCAACAAACTCGACGAAAGCGGCAAACTCAAGAAAGTTCGTAACGGCGCAGAAGCCATCACGCAGCAGCGCCCGCGCTGGACGCCAATGAATCTGCATCAGGCGCAGAACCACGATGAAAAGGTTCGCATTGCCAAAGCGGCCTCTCAACTGGTGAATGCCGGTGAAAGCGTGGTGATCAACTGCGGATCGACCGCCTTCCTGCTCGGACGTGAAATGTGCGGCAAGCCAGTGCAGATCATCACTAATTATCTGCCGCTGGCGAACTATTTGATCGACCAGGAGCATGAGAGCGTGATCATCATGGGAGGACAATACAACAAAAGCCAATCTATCACGCTTAGCCCACAAGGTAGTGAAAATAGCCTGTATGCCGGGCACTGGATGTTCACCAGCGGCAAAGGGTTGACCGCAGATGGACTGTATAAAACCGATATGCTGACCGCGATGGCGGAGCAGAAGATGCTTAACGTGGTGGGCAAACTGGTGGTGTTGGTCGATAGCAGTAAGGTCGGTGAACGCGCGGGGATGCTGTTCAGCCGCGCCGATCAAATCGATATGCTGATCACCGGCAAAAATGCGGACCCTGAGATCCTGCAACAGCTCGAAGCTCAGGGTGTAAGCATTATGCGCGTTTAAAGGTGCTGGCGGAAAAACGTCACCGTCGCAGCCAGCGCTTCTGGCGTAATGCGGTGGCGTACGCCTGCTTCCCACAGACAGGTCAGGTTATTGTCCAGACCAGCCTGAATCAGCGCCTGCTGTAAGCGAAAAGTTTCAATAGCCGGTACCACATCATCTTCCTGCCCATGCCATAGTAGCAACGGTCTGTCGGCCAGGCGTGGCAACTGGTGCGTCACTTCCCATTCGGCCAGCGGCGCGATGAGGGCATCAAACGCAGCCTGCTGTTCTGGCGTCTGGACCAATAAAGGCGGAAAAAGCGTCTGCGCAAGCCGGGTAAAGTAGCCCGAACCCATCAGGCTGGCTACACATTTCACCTCGGGGTGACGAGCCATAATGCCCAGGGCCGTCATTCCCCCCATTGACGCTCCGCCTACGGCAAGCCGTTCATCTGACAGCCAATTTTCTGCCACCAGCGCCGCACGTAACGTCGAAAATTCCTGCATGTTTTGCTGCAATATGTGCCAAAAGCGGTATATCCGCCCCTGTGCGTCACCCTTGAAGCGGGCACCATGGTCTGGCGCATCTGGCATCACTACCCGGAATCCAGCCTGAGCCAGAGCAACGGCAAAATAGCTGTAGACCAGACTGGAAGATGTAAATCCGTGATAGAAAATAATACAGGGGAGTGAACATGCGCGTTTGCCAGCCGGAACGGCGTGCAGGACAGGGATACCCGCCAACTGTCGTGTTTCAATTTCGATCATTTGTCGCCTCTTTCTTTCTGGTATGCCACGCAGCAATACTTAACGCAAGCGAATGTGTTCGACAATGATTCATAATGTTGAGAACTGGGTTACGCTTTCGCAACATTTTCATTCGAAAATCGCGTGAGAGATAACAATTCGGGAACATTCCCCTAAAGGGAAATTAATAAGGCACTACACTATGGCTATCAGGAAACGAGATAGAGTTATGCGTCGGTTTGCCTCTTTGTTGCTGGTTTTATTTTTAAGCGCCTGTAGCGTGCTACAGGGAACGCCGCAACCCGCACCGCCCGTTGCCGACCACCCGCAGGAGATCCGCCGTAACCAGAGTAATGGGTTACAGCGAATAGGGACGGTTAGCGCGCTGGTAAGAGGCTCACCGGATGATGCGCTGGCTGAAATCCGCGACAAAGCCGTCGCGGCAAAAGCTGATTATTATGTGGTCTTATTAGTCGATGAGACCATTGTGACAGGCCAATGGTATTCACAAGCGATTTTGTATCGTAAATAACATTGGTTTGAAATTTAGTCAGCTTTACATTGCTTTGCGCCCCTATGCGTTTACCTGTGCACAATAAACCAACAGCAGGAAGCTTGAGGTTTATTATCGCGATGGAATGCCCTGCCGTGTGTAGGGGTACGAATAATGGAGCTGACGATGAAACAATCACTTGCCTTATCCTCACTGCTGCTTTCTACCGGACTGGTAGGTACTACGGCGCAGTCTGCCGAGTTCGCCAGTGCTGACTGTGTTACCGGCCTGAACGAAATAGGGCTGATATCCGTCAGTAACATTGCAGGAAATCCGCAGGATGTAGAACGTGTCGTTGCGTTAAAAGCGGATGAACAAGGTGCTTCATGGTATCGGATCATTCAAATGTATGAAGATCAGCACCCCGATAACTGGCGCGTCCAGGCCATACTCTATGCGTAACAGATTGCCGGATGGGGTAAACTTATCCGGCCTGCTTTAACGTAGGCATTATGATAAGACGCGCCAGCGTCGCCATCAGGCATATTATTACCGTAATCCTCCCGTTGCCCGTAGCAGCAGATCATTCTGTACCTGTTCAGACAACCGTCGTCCACCACGCGTATCCAACATCATCTGACACCAGGCCTGCGCCACTGGCGGAGAGGCATAGCGCAACATTTCCGCCCCGCAACCGAGCAGGAAAAGCTGCTGCGTAATCTCCCGTCCCAATTCTTCAATGGGTTTACGCAGGTGTTGCTGCAACTGACGAACCATCCGATCGTAATGACGATCCTGCCCTTTGACCTCGGCAAAGGCTTCGCTGAGCATATCGTAGATACCGGGTTGTTTTGCCAGCACCCGCAATACATCAAGACACATAATATTGCCGGAGCCTTCCCAGATACTGTTTACCGGCATCTCACGGTACAGACGTGGCAGCTCACTCTCCTCGCAGTAGCCAACCCCACCCAATACTTCCATCGCCTCAGCGACAAACGGCATCCCGCTTTTGCAGACAGAATATTTCGCCGCTGGCGTAAACAACCGAGCCCACAGCGCTTCTTTGGCATCAGCGCGGCGGTCCCAGGCCCGTGCCAGCCTAAACAGTAACGCAGTCTGGCCTTCCAGTTGGAGCGCCATTCGGCTTAAGACCTGACGCATCATCGGCTGTTCAATCAATGGCTTGCCAAATACCTGTCGTTGGTGCGCATGATAAATCGCCACGGAAAAGGCACGTCGCATCATGCTATGGCTACCGAGCGCACAGTCAAAACGCGTCATACCACCCATTTTCAGGATATGGCGTATACCTTCTCCTTCTTCGCCCAGCAGCCAGCCAATAGCATCGTGGAATTCGACTTCGCAGCTGGCATTGGAGCGGTTGCCTAACTTATCTTTCAGCCTCTCGAGACGGATAGCATTACGTTGACCATCGGGTAAAAATCGCGGTACAAAAAAGCAGGATAATCCCCCCTTTGCCTGCGCCAGCACCAAATGGGCATCGCTTTGTGGCACAGAGAAAAACCACTTATGTCCCACCAACCGATATGAGCCGTCTGCGAGGCGTTCCGCCTGGGTGGTATTGCTCAACACATCTGAGCCCCCCTGTTTCTCGGTCATTCCCATACCGATCAGCAGCCCACGCTTTTGCCCACCCGGCAATAAATGCGAGTCATAACGGTCACTTAGCAGCGGCGTAAACCAGTCGTGAAATTGTGAAGGTAGCATCTGCAGTAACAGCGGCGTGGCGGCAAAAGTCATGGTTACCGGACACAAAGTGCCTGCTTCCACCTGCGCATGCAGCATGAAACGCGCCGCGCGGGCAACAAATGTTCCCTGCCGCGCTTCGTCTTCCCAGGCAAGGTTATGCACGCGGTTGGCGCACAGCCCCTGCATCAGCAAATGCCAGGCAGGATGAAAACGCACATCGTCCAGTCGCTGCCCCTGCGGATCGTAGCGCAAAAGCTCGGGTGGAAAAGCATTAGCCAGGCGACCCAGTTCGAGCGACTCCGCGGTACCTAGCTGCTGGCCAATACTCGCCAACACATCGCTGTCCCAGCCCGCCCCTTCGCGGATAACCGCTTCGCACAGGGCGCCATCGGACAGGTATAAGTTGCTGTTATTGAGCGGTACAGGTTGGTTAAAAACGGTATGCGTTTGCCAGTGCATTGTGTTTCCCTCCGTCAATGGCCGTGGCCTTAAGTATGGCCAGCCAGACAAGAGAGTGCCTGGGATGAAGGTCACAAAAAAGCCATCCCAGGGGATGGCTTGAGAGAAATTGAGAATGAATTAGCCGCGCTGACGAACGGCCTCAAACAGGCAGATGCCGGTCGCGACTGAAACGTTTAGCGACGAAACGCTCCCTGCCATCGGGATACTGATCAGTTCGTCACAATGTTCGCGGGTCAGACGACGCATTCCTTCGCCTTCAGCCCCCATGACCAGCGCCATACGTCCGGTCATTTTGCTCTGATAGAGAGTATGGTCGGCTTCGCCAGCGGTGCCCACAATCCAGATATTCTCTTCCTGCAGCATACGCATCGTGCGCGCCAGGTTAGTTACGCGGATCAGCGGTACGCTTTCAGCCGCGCCACAGGCCACTTTTTTCGCCGTCGCATTCAACTGTGCGGAACGATCCTTCGGTACGATAACCGCATGTACACCAGCAGCATCCGCGCTACGCAGGCATGCGCCCAGGTTATGCGGATCGGTGACGCCATCGAGGATCAAAAAGAACGGCTGATCGAGCGCAGCAATCAGATCCGGCAGATCGTTCTCCTGATACTGACGACCCGGCTTCACGCGCGCAATAATCCCCTGATGTACCGCACCCTCGCTTTTCTCATCCAGGAACTGACGGTTAGCCAACTGAATGACAACGCCCTGCGCTTCCAGTGCATGGATCAACGGCAGCAGGCGTTTATCTTCACGGCCTTTGAGAATAAAGACGTCCTGGAAGCGCTCAGGCGCACGTTCCAGCAGAGCCTGCACCGCGTGGATGCCGTAAATCATTTCACTCATGAATGTACTCGTTAATAGTTTGTGCGTAACGCCGGGCAACATAATAGTTGCCCGACTTACCGTTTATGGCTGTTATTGTGCGACGTTCTTTTTCGCCGCACGTTTAGCTTTGGTGGCGGCAGCGATTTTACGCGTTTTTGCCGATGGCTTTTTCGCTTTTTTATCGCCTTTCTTCTCAGCCGTTTTTTTATCCGCCTGAGGTTTGGCTCTGCCTTTCTTCTCGCCGCGGAATGCGCTGTCCGGCTCGAAATTCACCTTTTTGCCCATTTGACGACGTTTACCGGTAGTTTTACCTGCATCGCCTTTTTTAGCTTTTTCGCGTGCGGTTTTGCCCTCATTGCGCGGCGCACGTTCGCTGGAGATCAAACTGAAATCGATTTTACGCTCGTCCATGTTGACCGCTTCCACGCGAACTTCCACACGATCGCCCAGGCGATACATCTGACCGCTTGACTCACCCGTCAGACGCTGCCCAACCTGGTCAAAGCGATAGTAGTCGTTATCCAGGGAGGAGACATGCACCAGACCGTCGATAAACAGTTCGTCAAGACGGACAAAGAAGCCAAACCCGGTCACGCTGGCAATTACGCCTTTAAAGACGTTACCCACCTGATCCAGCATGAAGTCACACTTCAGCCAGTCAGAGACGTCGCGCGTAGCTTCGTCAGCACGGCGTTCGGCCATCGAACAGTGCTGGCCCAGTTGCAGCATCTCTTCCATTGAATAATGATAGCCACCGGTTTCCGTGGTGTTGCCTTTATGGCCCTGCTCCTGCGCCAGCAAATATTTAATTGCACGGTGCAAAGAGAGATCCGGGTAACGACGAATCGGCGAGGTAAAGTGCGCATAAGATTGCAGCGCCAGACCAAAGTGACCCCGGTTTTCTGGATCGTAAATCGCCTGCTTCATCGAGCGCAGCAGCATAGTTTGCAGCATTTCCGCGTCAGGACGGTCGGCAATCGACTCCAGCAATTCAGCGTAATCGCGCGGCTCGGGTTTATTGCCGCCAGGCAGTTCCAGGCCCAGTTCGGCCAGTACGGAACGGAAGGAGGTAATCGCTTCGGTCGTCGGCTTATCGTGAATACGGAATAAGGCTGGCTCTTTGGCTTTCTCAACGAATCGCGCCGCTGAGATGTTCGCCATGATCATGCACTCTTCAATCAGCTTGTGCGCGTCGTTACGTTGCGTCTGTTCGATACGTTCAATACGACGTTCAGCGTTGAAAATAAACTTCGCTTCTTCACTTTCAAACGAGATACCGCCGCGTTCTTCCCGGGCTTTATCCAGCACTTTGTAGAGATTATGCAGCTCTTCAATATGTTTCACTAACGGCGCATACTGCTCGCGCAGTTCCTGATCGCCTTGCAGCATGTGCCAGACTTTGGTGTAGGTCAGACGCGCATGGGAGCTCATTACCGCTTCGTAGAATTTAAAGCCGGTTAACCGACCTTTCGACGAAATGGTCATTTCGCACACCATACACAGACGGTCTACCTGCGGGTTCAGCGAACACAATCCGTTAGACAGCACTTCCGGCAGCATCGGGACAACCTGCGACGGGAAGTAGACAGACGTGCCACGACTGCGCGCTTCCTGATCCAACGGAGTCGGCGGGCGGACGTAATAGCTTACGTCAGCAATCGCCACCCATAAACGCCAGCCGCCGCCGCGTTTCTTCTCGCAGTAAACCGCATCATCGAAGTCACGCGCATCTTCGCCATCAATAGTGACCAGCGGGAGATCGCGTAGATCAACACGTCCAACTTTCGCCTCTTCCGGCACTTCTTCTTTCAGCCCGGCAACCTGTTTTTCGACTGCCTGCGGCCAGATATACGGGATTTCATGGGTACGCAGGGCCATATCAACAGCCATGCTGGTGCCCATGTTGTCGCCCAATACTTCAACGATTTTACCCACAGCTTTGGTGCGACGGGTTGGACGCTGGGTCAGCTCAACCACGACCACAAAGCCCATACGCGCCCCCATCACCTCTTCCGGCGGAATAAGGATATCGAAACTCAGGCGGCTATCGTCCGGGACGACAAACCCAACCCCAGCATCGGTAAAGTAGCGGCCGACAATCTGGCTGGTTTTCGGCACCAGTACACGCACAATACGCGCTTCGCGACGACCTTTACGGTCCGCGCCCAGCGGCTGCGCCAGCACCTGATCGCCATGAATGCAGGTTTTCATCTGCTCGCTGGACAGGTACAGATCATCTTTGCGGCCTTCGACGCGCAGAAAGCCGTAGCCATCACGGTGGCCAATAACGGTACCTTTCAGCAGGTCAAGACGTTCCGGCAGCGCGTAGCACTGACGACGAGTGAAGACCAGTTGCCCGTCACGCTCCATCGCGCGCAGGCGACGACGCAGCGCTTCTTGCTGTTCTTCACCTTCAATGTTGAGTTCAGCGGCCAACTCATCGCGGTTGGCCGGTTTTTCACGTTTAGTTAAATGTTCGAGGATAAATTCCCGGCTCGGGATAGGGTTCGCGTATTTTTCAGCTTCGCGTTCCTGGAAAGGATCTTGTGACATCTCGGTTCCTCCGTTGTCATCTCTGATGAAGATTTTCGTCACTCCACCAGCAATAATTTATAAAGCGGTTGATTTTCTTCAACCAAATCAGCAAGTGTGTAGTTGTCCAGTTCCGTGAGAAAACTTTGCACTGCTTTAGAAAGCGCCTGTTTGAGTCGGCAGGCAGGGGTTATGTGGCAAAACTCGCTGCTACAGTTGACCAGCGATAAGGGTTCCAGCTCGCGAACCACATCACCAATACAAATATCCTTAGCGGGTTTACCCAGGCGGATACCGCCATTTTTTCCTCGAATAGCAGTAACAAAGCCCGCCCGGCTAAGTTGATTGATTATTTTGACCATATGATTACGGGACACGCCGTAGACTTCTGTCACCTCAGAAATACTGGTCATACGTCCTTCGGGAAGTGACGCCATGTAGATTAGCGCACGTAATCCGTAATCGGTGAAACTTGTTAACTGCACATCAACCTCAGGAAAAGGGATAAAACGGATAAACCTGGTGGTATTAATTATATTGATGATAAACCAGCCACCAGCCAGGTCGCTAATTTATTTCAGTTCGGGAAGGAAAAAAGCGAGGAACTTACGTGATTTTAAGCCGGATTCTAATGCAAAACGCCTCATCCGGCCTAAGATAGTGCAAGCGCAGCGCCATTCGACGCTACGCCATAACCAGAATTATGCGTCGAACGGGTCGCGCAGGATCATGGTTTCAGTACGGTCTGGGCCAGTTGAGATAATGTCAATCGGCACACCGGTCAGTTCTTCAATACGCTTGATGTAGTTCAGCGCCGCCTGCGGCAGACCACTACGTTCCTTCACGCCAAAGGTGGATTCAGACCAGCCTGGCATGGTTTCGTAAATCGGCTCGATACCTTTCCAGTCGTCAGCCGCCAGCGGGGTAGTCGTAACTTCACGGCCATCCGGCATACGGTAAGCGACACAGATTTTCACCTCTTTCAAACCGTCCAGTACGTCCAGTTTGGTCAGGCAGAAGCCAGACAGGGAGTTAATCTGTACTGCACGACGTACGGCAACGGAGTCCAGCCAACCGGTACGACGACGACGACCAGTGGTTGCGCCATACTCGTTACCTTGTTTGCACAGGAACTCGCCAACGTCATCAAACAGCTCTGTCGGGAACGGACCCGCGCCAACACGAGTAGAGTAAGCTTTGATGATACCCAGCACGTAATCCACATAACGTGGGCCCAGGCCGGAGCCAGTCGCCACGCCACCCGCGGTGGTGTTGGAGGAGGTGACGTACGGATAAGTACCGTGGTCGATATCCAGCAGCGTACCCTGCGCGCCTTCGAACATGACGAAATCGCCACGCTTACGCGCCTGGTCCAGCAGATCGGAAACATCAACAACCATAGAAGTCAGGATGTCGGCAATCGCCATCACATCATCCAGCACTTTCTGGTAGTCAACCGCTTCGACTTTATAGAAATTCACCAACTGGAAGTTGTGATATTCCATCACTTCTTTCAGTTTTTCAGCGAAGGTTGCTTTATCAAACAGATCGCCAACGCGCAGACCGCGACGAGCCACTTTATCTTCATAAGCCGGGCCGATACCGCGACCGGTAGTACCGATCGCTTTCTCGCCACGCGCTTTCTCACGAGCGTTATCCAACGCAACGTGATAATCAAGGATCAGCGGACAAGCTTCAGACAGCAGCAGGCGCTCGCGAACCGGGATACCACGATCTTCCAGCCCTTTCATTTCTTTCATCAGCGCGGACGGAGACAGTACAACACCGTTACCGATGATGCTGATGACATTCTCGCGAAGAATACCTGATGGAATAAGATGGAGGACGGTTTTTTCACCGTTGATTACGAGAGTATGGCCTGCGTTGTGTCCACCCTGGTAGCGCACAACATATTTAGCCCGTTCAGTCAGAAGATCGACGATCTTCCCTTTACCTTCGTCACCCCATTGGGTGCCCAGTACGACGACGTTGTTACCCATTTTTCAAAATCACCGTTTGCTTAAAAATGGATTCTACCACCGCTTTTTCAGATATACAGCACTTTTTGCATGCTAAAATCCGCAAATTAGGCTACTTATTGATCAGCCAATCGTTTTCCTCAACATGTAGTAGACCACAACGCCCGCAACCACAAGACCTCCACCAAAACGACGCAAAGTATTTTCGGGGAGTTGCGCCATCGCGGAGATCATTTTCTTCCATGCGCCGGGATAAAGCATCGGACCCAGGCCCTCCAGCACCAAAACCAGCGCGAGTGCCAGCCAAATTGTTGAATTCATCCATCGTCCTTATATAAAAAGAAAACCACCGCATCCCTGGGGACGCCGGTGGTTTTGCTGGTTTAAAACCGCTGAAACTATTTTAGCGTGTCGCGGTATTCGGTGTCTTCATGTAGCGGAAGAAATCGCTGTCCGGGCTCATGACCATCACGTCCTGGTTACCTTCGAAGCTCTTCTCATATGCACGCAGGCTACGAATGAAGGCGTAGAAGTCAGGATCCTGGCTGAACGCGTCGGCAAACAGTTTCGCGGCTTCTGCATCGCCTTCACCGCGCATAATGCGGCCCTGACGCTCAGATTCTGCCAGCGTTTTCGTTACTTCGTAATCCGCCGTTGCACGCAGTTTTTCCGCTTCTTCCTGACCTTGTGAACGATGGCGACGGGCTACCGCTTCACGCTCAGCGCGCATACGGTTATAGATAGCCTCAGAGACTTCCGCAGGCAGGTTGATTTGCTTAATACGCACGTCAACCACTTCGATCCCCAACGCCGCCATACTGTTCGGGTTGATGACCGGAACTTTACCGTTCGTTTCAGCCTGAACACGCTCAGCCGCTTCGGCAATCGCACTATCCGCCGCCGGCGTCGCGACTTCATCTTCCGTACCAGCAGAACCGGAGTTCAGCGCGTCACGGACTTCCAGAGTCAGACGACCACGGGAATCGGTAACGATGTCTTTCACGTCGAGACGACCGATTTCAGAACGCAGACGGTCAGAGAACTTACGTTTCAGCAGGACTTCTGCCTGAGAAACATCGCCACCGCCCGTTGCCAGGTAGTAACGGCTAAAGTCACTGATGCGCCACTTGATGTAGGAGTCAACGATCAGGTCTTTCTTCTCTTTGGTGACAAAGCGATCGGCCTGGTTGTCCATGGTCTGAATACGCGCATCCAGCATCTTCACTGATTCAATAAACGGAATCTTGAAGTGCAGGCCAGGTGCAACAACCAGCGGCTTGTTTTCATCGTCACGCAGAACTTTACCAAAGCGCAGCGTAATACCGCGCTCGCCTTCTTTGACCACAAAGACAGACATGAACAGAACTACCAGAACGATGATGATAATCGCAATAACTGACTTACGCATCGTTATTCCCCCTGACGCTGGTAGTCGTTACGCTGCGCGTTCGCGCGGCGTTGGTCCATAATATCGCCCTGACTGGTGGACGAGGTGTTGCTTGCTCCAGTGCTGGAGGTCGTCGCTGGCGGCAGACGCAGCAGGTTTGAACTGCTGTCACTCTTTGCTGCTGGCGCACTACCGCCTTTCAGCATTTGATCCAGCGGCAGAACCATCAGATTGCTGCCTTTATCGTTAACCAGGACTTTGCGGGTATTGCTCAGCACTTTTTCCATGGTCTCGATATACAAACGCTCGCGAGTAATTTGCGGCGCGGCTTTATATTCCGGCAGAATTTTCGCGAAGCGCGCCACTTCACCCTGAGCTTCCAGGATGGTTTGCGTTTTATAAGCACGCGCTTCTTCCAGAATACGCTGCGCCTGACCGTTCGCACGCGGCTGAACTTCGTTGGTGTACGCTTCCGCTTCACGGATGTACTGCTGTTCGTTTTCGCGCGCGGCAATCGCATCGTCAAACGCGGCTTTTACCTCTTCCGGCGGACGTGCGGCCTGGAAGTTGACGTCCAGCAGGGTGATACCCATGTTGTACGGACGGATCGTTTCTTCCAGTTCACGCTGGGTATCGCTACGAATAACGGTACGCCCTTCGGTCAGGATACGGTCCATAGTGTACTTCCCGATAACGCCACGCAGTGCGCTGTCGGTTGCCTGACGCAGGCTGTCATCCGCGCTGGTTACGCTAAACAGGTAACGCTGCGGATCGGTCACACGGTACTGCACGTTCATTTCAACGCGCACAACGTTTTCGTCAGATGTCAGCATGACGCCAGATGCGGCAAGTTCACGCACGGCTTCAACGTTGACCGGGGTCACTTCGTCGATAAAGGTCGGTTTCCAGTTCAGACCCGGCTCAACCAAATGGCTGAATTTACCGAAGCGTGTCACCACGCCGCGTTCCGCTTCTTTAATGGTGTAGAAACCGCTGGCCGCCCAGATTATGACGATAGCGGCCGCAGCGATAGTAAAGACCCGACCGCCCAGTTGCGGACGCGGGCCTTGCGATGAACTACCGCCGCCAGAACCAGTACCTTTACCGCCGCCCAGACCACCGAGCTTTTTGCTCAGTTTGCGGAAGATATCATCCAGATCGGGAGGTCCCTGATCGCGCCCACCTTTGTTTCCATTTCCCTCAGGGTTGCCGCCAGGTTTGCTGCTTCCCCACGGGTCGCGGTCTTGTCCGTTATTACCGGGCTGATTCCACGCCATTTTTGTGCTCCATATTTGTTATGCGATGCTATACCTGCGTCTTTTGTGCTGCCGATGCGTTGGCTACGCAAAATCCACAAGGTATAGAGGCGAAAAAATCTTCAGGCCATATCCGTCAGATCAGACAACATAGTCTTCCAGTGCCGGTTCTTGTTTACAGAGGCGACGCCAGTCTACGATCGGCATACGAACCTGCAGACCTACGCTGCCGTCCTCCTCCATCCACTCTTTTTCTATTGCCTGAAGTTGATAAAACCGACTTCTCAGACGCCCTTCCTGCGGCGGCAAACGCAACGTATGCTGCGCCACCTCACCGGAAAGCCGCTCAGTCAAAGCCTGAAAAAGCTGTGGTATACCTATTCCCGTTTGCGCTGAAACCCAAACGCGAATGGGTTTATTCTCTTCATCTCTGTCGATACGCGGTTCAAAGTCATCCAGCATATCGATTTTATTCATCACCAGCAGGGTCGGGATCTCATGCGCATCGATCTCCTCAAGCACCGTATCGACGGCCTCGATGTTTTCTTGCACACGAAAATCTGCTGCATCAATAACGTGCAGCAGCAATGTCGCCTGACGTGTTTCCTGCAAGGTGGCTTTAAATGCCGCCACCAGGTCGTGCGGTAAGTGACGGATAAACCCTACGGTATCCGCCAGCACGGTTTCACCGACATCCGCGACGTCGATCCGTCGCAGGGTCGGGTCCAGGGTCGCAAACAGTTGATCCGCTGCGTAGACCCGGGCTTCAGTTATCTGGTTGAACAGGGTGGATTTTCCGGCGTTGGTATATCCCACCAGTGATACGGTCGGGACATCCGCTTTCTTACGCGACTGTCGCCCCTGCTCACGTTGCTTTTCAACTTTTTCCAGGCGCGACTGTATCTGCAAAATGCGATTACGCAGCAAACGACGGTCGGTTTCGAGCTGGGTTTCACCCGGACCGCGCAAACCAATCCCGCCCTTTTGCCTTTCAAGGTGGGTCCAGCCACGGACCAAACGCGTAGCCATATGGCGCAGTTGCGCCAGCTCAACCTGCAACTTACCCTCATGGGTTCGAGCACGCTGGGCAAAAATATCCAGAATAAGACCAGTCCTGTCGATAACCAGACACTGGCACAATTGTTCCAGGTTACGTTCCTGGGCAGGGCTTAGAGCATGATCAAAAATCACCACCGCAGCGCCAGTCGCTTTTACGGCTTCGGCAATTTCGATTGCCTTGCCTTCACCAACAAAATACTTCGGGTGCGGTGCTTTACGGCTCCCGGTAATCACCTGCATTGCTTCGACACCGGCGGAAGAGACCAGAGATTCAAACTCCTGGAGGTCTTCCATATCTTTGTCTTGCGAAAAATAGATGTGTACCAGTACCGCCTGCTCACCGGCATCATAACGGTCAAACAAGCGTCAACCCCTTAATATGTATCAACGGGGAACGCAGGTTCGCTGGCTCCCCGTATGTAAAACAGCAATCAACCTTATTCGGTTTCTTCGCTGTCCTGTTGCGCAGATGAACCTTGCGCGTTGCTACCGTGATGGTAGTTGCTGCCAGTGCCGCCGGTGGCATTATTGCTGTGATGAGAAACCGGGCGAGACGGGACAACAGTAGAAATCGCGTGCTTATAAACCATCTGGCTGACCGTGTTTTTCAACAGGATCACGAACTGATCAAAAGACTCGATTTGACCTTGCAGCTTAATACCATTCACCAAATAAATAGAAACTGGAACACGTTCCCGACGCAGTGCGTTCAGGAACGGATCTTGTAAAGATTGCCCCTTAGCCATTCTCTCTTTTCCTTATATGCTTATTTGTACTTTGAACCTTTCGATTCTGAAAAATTGCGCACGATACGTTTCAATTGTACACATTCAGTTCGCGATAGCACCAACAACCTGTAATACTTCGTTTCGCGCCTGGTCAGGCTTTTCACTGTCAAGCCAGTGCACCCCTTCCCAACCACGCAACCAGGTCACCTGCCGCTTCGCCAACTGCCTCGTGGCGCAAACACCTCTATAAACCATTTCATCGTATGAAATTTCGCCTTCAATGTATGACCACATCTGGCGATACCCGACACAACGAATGGAAGGCAAATCCGTATGCAAATCTCCACGGGCAAAAAGCGCCCGGACTTCTGCTTCAAAACCTGAAGCTAACATCTGATGAAAACGCTGCTCAATTCGCTGATGGAGCAGTTCACGGCTCGCCGGGGCGATTGCAAACTGATGCACCTCATACGGCAAAGCATCTCCTGACGTTTGCGTCAGCTCCGTTAAAGTTTTACCCGAAATGAAAAAAACTTCCAGTGCCCGGGAAAGTCTTTGCGGATCATTTGGATGAATACGCGCGGCAGCTACGGGATCGATCTCCTGAAGCTGTCGGTGTAACGCATCCCACCCATGCTCTGCCGCCTGCTGCTCAATTCTGGCCCTGACGTCCGGGTCTGCCGACGGTAACGGCGACAGCCCTTCAAGCAAGGCTTTGAAATATAACATTGTGCCGCCCACCAGCAGCGGGATACGCCCCGCGGCGGTGATATCGGCCATCTCGGCTAACGCATCGCGGCGAAAATCCGCAGCAGAGTACGCTTGCGACGGATCGCGAATATCCAGTAATCGGTGCGGCGCGGCCTGTAATTCATCTGCATCAGGCTTGGCTGTACCGATATCCATCCCTTTGTAAATAAGGGCGGAATCAACGCTTATCAACTCTACAGGCAAAACTTTACGCAATTCAATTGCGAGCGCTGTTTTACCGGAGGCCGTTGGCCCCATTAAAAAAATCGCCTTTGGCAGGCTCGCCTTACGGGTATCACTCATGTTTCAGGGCATTCATTACCGAATGTAAATCAACAGGTTGTAACAGACCACCCGGCGGCGCCTTCACGAGTTGTGGGCAAAGCCGCTCAACATCCGCTAACAGCGTAATCGCCTGGGCCATGCTCCACTGCGGATGCTCGCTAATCAGGTTACGTGCAATCCACTGTGCAATATTGCCCGGCTCGAATACGGACTGCTGCGCCAGGTAGCCTATCAGTTCAGGAATCAAGATTTGTAAATTTTGTTGGCGTAAGGGTAAAGGCACTGCCCGGATGGTCACATGCTGCGCATCCAGTTGAAATTCAATGCCCAGATCGGCCAGTTGGCTCTGCCCTTTCTGCAGCGCCGCTTTTTCATCGGCGGTCACTTTTAGACGTAAAGGAATCAGTAATGGTTGGGCGCAAACAGCCCCCTGTCCCGGCGTTAATTGCGCCTGACGCAGCCAACGTTCCGCCACAGGTAATGCCAGTAACCGAATATGACCATCGCATTCGAGTAACGCACAGTCCGCACCGACAATCGTTAGCACCCGACCAAACCCCTGACTGTTGCCGGTCAGAGGAGCCGATGGCGCTTCAGATACCGGCGCTTTACGCGTTGGAACTGGCGTCTGCAGCAGTTGCTGATAAATCTCACCCTGCTGCTTTTGATATCCAGGCTGGGCATGAGGCCAGCTGGCGCCCGCCTGACGACCACCACCGCCAGCGGGGGCAGAGTAGCGAGGTGCAGCAGCTTCACGCGCCGGAGCGGGCTCGGCAAAATGGTTACGTCCGGCTGCAACGCGGTTTTCCGGGATGTGCCGTGGGGCAGGTTCGTCGTCATCAGCCAACGGCAGCGGCGTTTCAAGCTGCTGTTGCAGAACGCTCAATACGCCCTGGTAGATAAAATCATGCACCAGACGCGACTGATGGAAACGGACTTCATGCTTGGCGGGATGCACATTAACATCCACCTGATGCGGATCGATTTCCAGATATAAAACAAATGCCGGCTGCTGATCGGCGCCCAGCTTATCTTCACAGGCCTGGCGGATAGCGTGGTTGATCAGGCGGTCACGCATCATCCTGCCATTCACGTAACAGTACTGGATTTCCGCCAGCGCCGTCGTTGTGTGGTGAGGATCGGCTACCCAGCCCCGTAGCGTCAAATCGCCATGCTGCCATTCAATCGCCAGCGCATGTTCCAGAAACGGCATACCGCAAATCGCGCCCAGACGGCGCTCTTTTTGTCCATCCGCAGCCACTGCACGGTACTGACGCACCACTTTGCCATTGTGCGACAAATTAATCGTCACATCAAAACGCGCCAGCGCAATGCGGCGGATAATCTCATCGATATGATTAAATTCGGTTTTCTCGGTGCGCATAAACTTGCGCCGCGCCGGGGTGTTGTAGAACAGATCCAACACCTCCAGCGTGGTACCCACCGGATGCGCGGCGGGTTTAACCGTGACATCCATGTCGCGTCCTTCAGCATAGGCTTGCCAGGCTTCAGGCTGCTCTTGCGTGCGCGACGTCAGGGTTAAACGAGAGACCGAGCTAATACTGGCTAACGCTTCGCCGCGAAACCCAAGGCTCACGATGGCTTCGAGATCGTCAAGCGAGGCAATTTTACTGGTGGCATGACGCGCCAGCGCCAGCGCCAGCTCGTCTTTTTTAATCCCGCAGCCGTTGTCACGAATACGAATAAGCTTCGCGCCGCCGCGTTCGATATCAATATCAATACGCGTCGCGCCGGCATCGATACTGTTTTCCACCAGTTCTTTCACCACTGACGCAGGCCGTTCTACCACCTCGCCCGCGGCAATCTGGTTCGCCAACTGTGGCGGTAGAACCTGAATCGGCATGGCTAATCCTTAATTTGTTAACGTGTTGCCAGGCGACACGGCGCTGGCGGTTTGCGCCGGTGCGCCCTGCGGCCCGGTTTGCATCGGGTGCGACTGGAAATAGTTACGCAATCCTTTGTAAATCGCCTCGGCCAGTTGCTGCTGGTAATCATCGCTCGCCAACAGACGCTCTTCGCTGTTGTTACTGATAAAGCCAGTTTCAACCAGCACTGACGGGATATCCGGCGAACGCAATACGCCCAGGCTGGCATGTTCCGGCCGACGTTTATGCATTGAGCCAATACGTTCTAACTGACCGATCATGCTGGTCGCCACATCATACCCGACGCGTTGCGAATGACCGAACTGCAGATCCAGCACGGCCTGGCTGAGGTAAGGATCGGCCTGGCTGTTGGCCAGCACATCGCCCGCACCACCTAACAATTCTGATTGCTTCTCATGCTGTTCCAGCCAGCCAGCCATTTCACTATTCGCCCGGCGGTTTGACAGTACCCAGACGGAAGCGCCAGTGGCATCCCGGTTTGGCGCGGCGTCAGCATGAATCGAAACCAGGAAGTTGGCGTTTTGTTTACGCGCAACGTCGGAACGTCCCATGACCGAGATGAAGTAATCGCCATCGCGGGTGAGGACGCCTTTAAACATCGGGTCATCATTCAGCAAACTGCGTAGTTTACGCGCCACGGCAATCGTGACATTTTTCTCACGCGTACCGCCGGGACCAATTGCGCCGGGATCCTGTCCGCCATGCCCGGCATCAATGGCGATAACCACTTTGTCGCCGCTATTGGTGCTGGCGCGCGCCGCAGGTCGCGTGGACGTATTACTGCTGGTAACCGCCGTAGTGCGATCGTTTTCCGCTTTAAACGGATTACGTGCAGGCTCGGTAGGGCGCGGGGCGACAACCGGCGCTTCGACACGTTTCGCGACCACCGGAGGCGGTGGAGGCGGCGGTGGCGCATCGGCCTTGATGGTAAACACGACGGTATAATTACCGCCGTTCTGGCGTTTTACGGCATCGGCTTTGCCGTTCTCGGTTAAATCCACCAGCAGGCGCAGAGACTGCGCGTCTTTTGGCGTACCGGAACGGATAGATTTGACCAGATTATTACCGCTAAACAGCAACGGTAATCCCTGAATCACACCGGTTTGTTTAATATCCAGCGCGACGGTTCGTTTCCCATCCTGCGAAACGGCGTATTCAGGATCGCCGATAAAACTCAGCGTAATCCGCGCCTGTTGATCGCCGTTGGAAACCTGAAGATCGGAGAGGCTGGCGGCCCCTGCCTGCGCGCACAGCAGGACCAGGGTTGCCATCAGCCAGTTTCTGATGTGATAAATCATCCTGCCACCCTTAAGGTTAATCGGCTAAACGCGCCAGCAATAAATCACCCGATGAGGAGACTGCGCTTACGCGCGCCTCTCGACCTTGTGCCTGGTATTCGATGTGTATTTCGACGTCCGGGTCTGGCAGAACACCTTTACCTTGTTGCGGCCATTCCACCAGGCAGATGGCATCATTGGCAAAATAATCGCGGATCCCCATAAATTCCAGCTCCTCCGGGTCCGCAAGTCGATACAGATCGAAGTGATAAACCACCAAATTATCGAGCGAATAGGGTTCAACCAGCGTGTAAGTCGGGCTTTTGACATTACCTTTGTGGCCTAACGCCTGCAGGAATCCACGGCTAAAAGTGGTTTTGCCCGCTCCCAGGTCGCCGTACAAATAAATTACCGTCGCGCCGTCACAGGCTTTGGCTACCCGCAGTCCCAGGTCTAAAGTCGCCTGTTCATCAGGTAGTGGAATTACTCGATTCATCATGATAAACGTCAATCACATCAGGGTTAACAATACGCTGTAGCGTAGTAAAGAGATCGGTCGCCAGCATGCCGCGCGTACCAAAACGCGCAGCCAGCACATCCGCCGCCGCACCGTGCGCAACACATCCCGCACACGCTGCATCATACGGGGTAAGCTTCTGTCCGAGCAATGCGCCAATAATACCGGAAAGCACATCACCCATTCCGCCGCTGGCCATGCCTGCATTGCCGGTATCAATAATACCCAACTCAGCCGGTTCAGCAGCAACAACCGTACCCGCGCCTTTCAGCACTACCACGCCTCCGTACCGTTTTACCAGACGTTGTGCACAAAGTAAGCGATCGTCTTCAATTTCTGCAATGGAACAGCCCAGTAGTCGCGCGGCTTCTCCCGGATGCGGCGTGATCACGCGATTGTGACGTTTATCGGGGTTGATTGCCAGCAGGTTGAGCGCATCGGCATCCCAGAGCATCGGTTTGCGAAAATTCTCGACCTTTTGCAGCGCTTTTTTGCCCCATTCCTGCTGACCAAGCCCAGGACCAATGACCACAACATCCGCCCACGCCAGGCTTTCATCCAGAGTCTGCGGCGTTAGCGTATCAACCATCAGTTCCGGCCTGGCGGTCAGAATCGGAGCGATGTTTTCACTGCGAGTCAGCACTTTGACCAGCCCGGCTCCTGCACGCAGCGCCGCTTCACCGGCCATACGTATTGCGCCTGCCGTCCCGTGGTCCCCGCCGATAATCACCAGCCGACCGTGGGAACCTTTGTGCGAGGTAGGTCGGCGTGGCGTCAGCCAGTTCGCAAGCTGTAGAGCATCAAAACGTTGAATTGGCGCATCCTGCCCAGCCAGCCAGTCGTCCAGCCCAAGCGCGTTAACATGCAGGCGTCCGGTGACATCGCGCGCTTTACCGGTTAACAGGCCTGGTTTGAGCGCAATAAAGGTGACGGTATGCGCCGCATTGAGGACCGCACCCGGTGTCGCCCCTGTTTGTGCCAGCAGGCCGGAAGGAATATCTATCGCCACGATGGGGGCTGGGTAAGTATTGGCACGTTCAATCAATACCGAGAGAGCCTCACGCGGCGCGTGTTTTAAGCCAGTCCCTGACAGCGCGTCGATGATGACGTCCACGCTACCAGGCCAGGTGATATCCGCAGCATGAATGACGCCACCGGCGTTAAGCCAGGCATCGCGCGCCTGCTGTGCTTCCTCCGGGAGCGGTTTGTCACTCTCTTGCGCCAGCAGCGTGACCTCAAGTCCCTGCGCTTTGGCAAGCCTTGCCACTACGTAGCCATCGCCGCCGTTGTTGCCATGACCGCACAGCACCAGCCAGTGTTGAGCGTGCGGATAGGCTTCGCGGGCGACCTGAAACGCGGCCTCTCCCGCCCGTTGCATCAGTTCGTACAACGTCAGCCCTAAGCTGTCTGCCGCCTCTCGCTCCATCCGCCTGATGTCATCGGCGTACCAGATGGAGTGTGGTATACTTGCGGGGTTTTTCTTCATTTTATGGTCCGTCATGTCAGAGCCCCTCGATCTCAATCAGTTAGCGCAAAATATTAAGCAGTGGGGGCTGGAGCTTGGCTTTCAGCAGGTCGGTATTGCCGATACCGACCTCAGCGAAGCGGAGCCCAAACTGCAGGCCTGGCTGGATCAACACTATCACGGCGAGATGGACTGGATGGCCCGTCACGGCATGATGCGCGCCCGACCTCACGAATTATTGCCCGGTACGCTACGTGTCATCAGCGTACGTATGAACTATCTCCCTGCCAAGGCGGCCTTTGCCAGCACGTTGAAAAACCCCTCTCTGGGTTACGTCAGTCGCTACGCGCTTGGGCGCGACTACCATAAGCTGCTGCGTAACCGCTTAAAAAAGCTGGGCGAGATGATTCAACAACACTGCGTTTCGCTGAATTTTAGACCTTTTGTCGATTCCGCGCCCATTCTTGAGCGTCCGCTGGCGGAAAAAGCCGGGCTTGGCTGGACAGGTAAGCACTCACTTATCCTTAATCGCGAAGCCGGTTCATTTTTCTTCCTTGGTGAATTACTGATCGACTTGCCCTTGCCGGTCGATAAGCCAGTAGAAGAAGGATGCGGGAAATGTGTCGCCTGTATGACCATCTGTCCCACCGGGGCCATCGTTGAACCCTACACCGTAGATGCGCGCCGTTGTATCTCTTATCTCACTATCGAACTGGAAGGCGCTATCCCTGAAGCGTTTCGTCCTTTGTTGGGGAATCGCATTTACGGCTGCGATGATTGTCAGCTCATTTGTCCCTGGAACCGCTATTCGCAGTTGACGGTCGAGGATGACTTTAGCCCACGCAAGCAGCTTCATGCTCCGGAGTTAATAGAGCTGTTTAGCTGGAGCGAAGCGTGGTTTTTAAAAGTCACTGAGGGGTCTGCCATTCGTCGTATTGGTCATCTGCGCTGGCTGCGAAATATCGCTGTTGCGTTGGGCAATGCACCCTGGGATGAAGCCGTAATTAACGCTCTGGAAAACCGTAGAGGTGAGCACCCACTTCTCGACGAACACATAGAGTGGGCGGTTGCTCAGCAAATTGAGAAGCGAAACGCCTGCGTAGTTGAGGTGCAGTTGCCGAAGAAACAACGTTTAGTCAGGGTCATCGAAAAGGGTCTACCGCGCGATGCTTAAGTCATCCACAGCTTGTGTATAAAAATAAAAACACATTGATATTCAAGAGGGAAAAAATCGTCAAGTGATCGCATTAACAATTTGAAATGATAATTAATCCAGTAATTTCAATGTGTTAAAATGATACTATTAACCAGGCGAAGTTTTTTGCATTCCAGGAATAATACCCGGACCTGTGGATAAGTCTGTTTACAAGAGTATGTCAACGACGAAACAAAACGTCCCCAACGCGATTCTTCGTTGTGGATATTTTTTTTGAGGTAAGAATTTGGAGCGGGAAACGAGACTCGAACT